>NZ_JACBZJ010000001.1:1216518-1824777 GCF_013409305.1 Cellulomonas soli
AGGAGCACCTTCTCCCCCGTGCTCCGCGGCCGCGCGCCCGGCACCGACCCGGGTCCACGCGTGTCGCTCACCGGGTGACCATCGGCAGCACTGCCCCGCGACCTGAGGCCGCCGACCCCGTTCGTGCAGGTCGGCGGTCAACGACCACTCAGGCCAGGCCGAGGTCCGCCAGGCTGTACAGGTAGTGGTACGGCACGCCGAGGGCTTCGATCTTCTCCTGGGCGCCGGTCGCCCGGTCGACGATGACGGCAACACCGAGCACCTCGGCGCCCGCCTCACGGGCCGCCTCGACGGCGGCGATGGGCGAGCCGCCCGTGGTCGAGGTGTCCTCGAGGACGACGACCTTGCGGCCGGCGATGTCGGGGCCCTCGATGCGGCGCTGCATGCCGTGGGCCTTGGCCTCCTTGCGGACGACGAACGCGTCGAGGTCCTGCCCGCGCGAGGCCGCCGCGTGCAGCAGGGCCGTGGCGACGGGGTCCGCGCCGAGCGTGAGGCCGCCGACGGCGTCGATCTCGGCGGTGCCGAGGCCGACCTCCTCGAGCCGGTCGAGCAGCACGTGGCCGATGAGCGGCGCGGCCCGGTGGTGCAGGGTGACGCGGCGCAGGTCGACGTAGTAGTCGGCCTCGCGCCCGGAGGACAGCGTGACCTTCCCGTGCACGACGGCGAGGTCGACGATGAGGTCGCGCAGCTGCTCGCGCGGGGTCGGGGAGAGGTCGTGGCTCACGACCGTCAGGCTACCGGGAGGGGTCAGTCGTCGGTGAGGGTGCCCGTGGGTGCGTCGACGCCGTCGAGCGGTCGGCGGTAGCGGCCCATCGCGCGGATCGCCGAGCGCGGGGCGACCCGTGCGAGCGCCGCGGCGGTGCGGTAGCGCAGGCTCGGGGTGGAGATGACGACGCCACGGCGCACGTCGGCGAGCGCGGCGGCCACGACGTCCTCGGCGTTGAGCCAGGCGATCTCCGGCAGGGCGCTGGTGTCGATCGCGCCGCGCTCGTGGAACTCGGTGTGCACGAACCCGGGGCAGAGAACGGTCGCGGTCACGCCGGTGCCCTTGAGCTCGACGGCCAGGCCCTCGGTGAACGTGCGCACCCACGCCTTGTGCGCGGAGTAGGTGCCGGAGGCGAGCAGCGCGGCGATGGACGCCACGTTGAGCACGGCACCTCGTCCGCGCTCGACCATCGCGCCCGTCGCGGCGTGCGAGAGGACCAGGACGGAGCGGACCATGACCTCGAGCGCCAGCTCCTCACGCTCCAGGTCGCCGCCGACGAACTCCTGGTTGAGCCCGAGACCGGCGTTGTTGACCAGCAGGCCCACGGGGTTCTCCGGGCTGCGCAGCCGGTCGGCGACCCGCTCGACGTCTTCGCGCACCGACAGGTCGGCGACGATCACCTCCGTGCGGATGCCTGCCGCGGCCTCGAGCTGCGAGGCCAGGCGGTGCAGGCGCTCACGGTCGCGTGCCACGAGGACGACGTCGTGCCGGGCGGTGGCCAGCTGCCAGGCGAACTCCAGGCCGAGGCCGGCGCTGGCGCCGGTGACGAGTGCGGTTCCCATGCACCTCACCCTACGGATCGTGGGGCCCGGATCGCGAGGGACGCGACCCGGACCCGTCAGCGGATCGGCTCAGCGGGCTCCGAGCGTGACGACGACGTGCACCTGGCTGCCTGCGGGGCGTGCCGTGACGGGTGCTGCCGGGTCCTGATCGACGCCGTCGACGACGAGGGTGCGCACGCCGTGGCTCACGCGGTCGGGGTTGCGGACCTCGATGTCGTAGACGGTGCCGCGCCACTCGCGACGCATCTCGAACCCGTCCCAGTCGTGCGGGATCGCGGGGTCGACGACGAGCCCGTCGAGCGTGAGCCGCACGCCGAGGACGTACTTGGTGACGGCGGTGTACATCCACCCGGCGGTGCCGGTCAGCCACGGGTTCTGCGCCTTGCCGAACCACTCGTGGTCGCGGCCGTAGAGGAACTGCACATAGGCGTACGGCTCGGCGCCGCGCACCTCGATGTTGTCGTTCTGGTGGTACGGGAGGATCGCGTCGTAGAACTGCACGGCCTCGTCGCCGCGGCCCAGCAGCGCCTCGGCGATGATCGGCCAGGCGTTCGGGTGGGAGAAGATCGCCGCGTTCTCCTTGATGCCCGGGTAGACGCGGGTGACGAAGCCGACGGTGTCGTCGACCTGGGTGAACGCCGGCCAGTTGAGGTGGTTGCCGTACGGGGAGCCGAGCAGCTCGCGCACGGAGTCCATGGACCGGGTGCCGCGCTCGTGCGAGGTGATGCCGGCGATGACGGGCCACGCCTGGTGCTCGAGGAAGATCCTGCCCTCGGCGTTCTGGTGCGAGCCGATCGTCACGCCGTCGCGCGTGTAGCCGCGGATCCACCAGTCGCCGTCCCACAGCTCGGTGTCGGCGACGCGCGCGATGCGGTCGAGCTCGGCCCGGTACCGCTCGACGTCGTCCGTGCGGCCCAGCGGCTCGGCGACCTCGAGGAACGCGCGGACGGCCCACGCGTGCAGGAACGTGACGAGGGCCGTCTGGCCGCCGCCGAGGTTGAGGCAGTCGTTCCAGTCGGCGCGCAGACCGAGGGCGACGCCGTTCGGCCCGACCTGCTGCGAGGAGAAGTCGAGCGCGCGACGCAGGTGCTCGTAGACGGTGCCGGGCGTGCCCTCGGCGAACGGGATCACCTCGTCGAGGAAGCCCAGGTCGCCGGTCTCCTTGACGTACTCCACGACGGACGGGACGAGCCACAGGTGGTCGTCGGAGCACGTGTCCTCGAGCCCGTGGATCAGCGATGCCCTGTCCGGCGTCGGCACGATCGTGGGGCTCGGCACGTCGGGCAGCGTCGGGGCGTCGGGGTCGAACGCGGCGGGGTCGAACAGGTGCAGGCCGTAGCCGGCCTCGGTCTGGGCGCGCAGCAGCTCGACGATGCGCTGCCGCGTCTTCGTCGGGTTGGAGTGGATGACGCTCATGACGTCCTGCGCGGTGTCGCGGTAGCCGAGGCCGTTGCGGCCGCCGACCTCGACGAACGAGGCGAACCGCGACCACTGCACGCACGTCTCGGCCTGCAGCAGCGTCCAGGTGTTGATCATCGTGTTCATGCCCTCGTGGGGCGTGCGGATGCGCAGCCGGTCCTGCTTGGCCGCCCAGTACGCGCGCAGGCGCGCCCGCTCGACGTCGACCGTGGTCAGGTCCGCGTACTTGGCGCGCATGGCTCGACCGACCTCGTCGCGCGAGCCGTAGCCGAGCAGGAAGACGAGCCGCTTGGTCTCCCCCGGCGCCAGGACGATCTCGTGCTGCAGCGAGCCGCAGTGGTTCTGCGTGGTGGCCGACCGGTTCGAGCCGTGGCCGCGCTCGATCGCGATCGGGTTGCTCTCGCTGCGGTACGGCCCGATGAACTCCTCGCGCAGGGAGTCCCACGAGCTGGGCTCCTCGCTGGAGGTGAAGAAGTGGTGGGTCCACGGCTCGTAGTAGAAGTCGTACTCGATGACCCCGTCGGCGTACGAGGAGCCGGACGCGTACAGGGACATCTGCAGGTTCTGGTTGTCGATCGTGATGGTGTGGAAGCTGAACTCCACGTACGAGCCGACGGTCAGGCGGCGCTCGACGTCGCTGCGGTTGGTGACCTCGACGTCCCACACCTCGACGTCGTCGTCGAGCGGCACGAACACCGTCTGGCTGGCGTCGACGCCCTTGTAGGACGCCTCGAACCGCGTGTAGCCCATGCCGTGCCGGGTCGTGTACGTCGCGCCGCCCTCGACACCGTCGGCCGCGAGCGGCTTGCCGACGGGCTGCCAGGACACCGACCAGTAGTCCCCGTCGGCCGCGTCACGCAGGTACACGTAGTGGCCGGGGCGGTCGAGCGGGACGCCGTTCTGCCGGAACCGGGTGATCCGGCCGTACTGCGAGGACTTGTAGTACGAGTACGCGCCGCCCGCGTGCGAGATCACCGTGCAGAGGTTCTTGGTGCCCAGGTAGTTCGTCCACGAGACCGGGACGTCGGGGCGCTCGACGACGTACTCGTCGCGGGCGGTGTCGAAGTGGCCGTAGCGCATCGTCGTCGCTGTTCCTTCGTGGGGTGGGGTAGGGGTCAGACGCCGGCGGTGACGAAGCCGCGCAGCCAGTCGAGCAGCTCGGTGGCCTTCTCGGGGCTGTCGGCCTCGACGAACATGCGCAGCACCGGCTCCGTGCCCGAGAACCGCAGCAGCGCCCAGTTGTCGTTCTCGAGCAGGATCTTCGTGCCGTCGAGGTGGCTGACGGAGACCACCGGGTACGGGCCGATGTGCGTGAGCGGTTCGGCTTCGAGCCGGCGCGGCACGGCGATGCGCATCTCCGGGGTGGATGGCACGCCCGCCTCGAGCGTGTGCAGACGGCCGGTGATCTCGTGGATCGTCGTGCGCAGCTCGGAGATGGTCCGGCCGGTCCGGGCGAGCATCTCGACGACGAGCGCGCACGCGAAGATGCCGTCCTTGCCGAGGATCCAGCCGCGGATCGTCAGACCGCCGGACGACTCCCCGCCCAGCACCGCGCCGATCTTCTCCATGCCGGCGGTGACGTGCTTGAAGCCGACCTTGACCTCGAGCGACTCCTCGCCGAAGTGCGCGGCGAGCCGGTCGAGCAGGTGGGTCGTGGCCAGGTTGCGGACCACGCCGCCCTTCTCGCCGCGGACCTCGTGCAGGTACCAGTACAGGAGCAGCAGGAGGTCGTTGCTGGAGACGTACTCCCCCGTCTCGTCGACGATGCCGATCCGGTCGGAGTCGCCGTCGGTGGCCAGGCCGAGGCCGTAGCGTCCCGCACCCTCGCGGATCATGCCGATGAGCGTGGACAGTCGCTGCAGGTCGGGCGCCGGGGCGACACCGCCGAACAGCGGGTTGTGCGCCTCGTGGATGAACTCAGCGGGGACCCGCATGTCCGACAGGATCGTGCCGAGGGTCAGCTGGCTGGTGCCGTACATCGGGTCGACGACCACCCGCAGGTCGGCGCCACGCACCGCGTCCACGTCGATGATCTGCTCGATCGCGTCGACGTACGGTGCGGTCAGCGTGCGCTCGGTGACGACGCCCGCCCGGCGCGCCAGGTCGATGTCGAGCGTGATGACGTCCTCGACGGACATGGCGTTGGCCTCGTCCTGGTAGCGGTCGGTCTCGTCGTCGAGGGGCAGCGAGCCGTCCTGGCGGAAGACCTTGATGCCGTTCCACTCGGGCGGGTTGTGGCTCGAGGTGACGATGATCCCGTAGGCGGCGCCCAGGTACGGGGCGGCGAACGTGACCAGCGGGGTCGGCACGTCGTCGGGCAGCAGGGTCACCGGGATGTTGTTGCCCGCGAAGACCTCGGCCGCGGCGATGGCCGAGTCGCGTGAGAGGAACCGCCGGTCGCCGCCGATCACGACGCCCTTGGCCTCCAGGCCCTGCCGCATGGTCTCGTTCGCGATGGCCTGGGACAGCCGCCGCACGTTGGCCAGCGTGTAGCCCTCGCCGATGACGGCCCGCCACCCGCCCGTGCCGAAGACGATCTTCGTGTCGGTGTTCTTGGTGGGCACGAACAGCCGCTTGAGCACGATGTCGGCGGCGACCGCGAGCTCGGCGGGCGTGTTGATGCCCTGCACCTCGTCGGTGTCGTGGATCTGGTGGCTGGTGATCTGCTTGCCGCGGGCGATGACGCGGCGGACCAGGTCGGTGAGCCGATGCTCGCCGGCGGCGGCCATCGCGTCGAGCTCGTCGAACAGCAGGCCGGGGGCCGCCACGTAGGCGCCGACATTGATCTCGACGGCGCCGTCGCCGGTCGGGACCGGGCCGGGCGTGACGTCGTCGCCGGGCTCGGCGATCGCGACGATGCGCGCGTCCTCGCGCACCACGCGGCCGTACCCCTCGGGTGTGGCGTCGACCACGGCGGTGAGCAGCGAGAGGTCGGCACCCTTGAGCTCGTGGCGGTTGAGCAGCCCGCGCAGCGAGTCGGGACGCAGCAGCGGGGTGTCGCCGTAGGCGACGAGCACCCGCTCGACGTCCCGGCCCACGGCCGCGGCGGCGGCTCGGGCGGCCTCGCCCGTGCCCAGGGGTTCGTGCTGCTCGACGTACGTGAGGTCGTCGCCGAGCAGGGCGGGCAGCCGGGTGTCCCCCGCCGCGATCACGACGACGATCCGGTCGGCGTCGACGACGCGGCGCACGGTGGCGACCGCGAGCTCGACGACGGTCGCGTCGCCCAGCGGTCGGGTGAGCAGCTCGCGGGAGGCCTCGTCGTGCCCGGCGGCGAGCACCACCGCCGCTCGGGATCCGGGCCTGGGTGCGCGGGTGGACCTGGTCATCGCTACCTCGTCGGTCGCTCGTGGGGTGACGTCGGGAGAACCGGACCTAATTTGTTCGGACTCCTTCGTAACCCCATCATGCCCGAAGTCCGCCCGATCCGGAAGAACCCCGGACCCGACCGGGCTGTGGGCCCGGCCCGCTAGCGTGTGCCGCATGCGGCTGGCCACCTGGAACATCAACTCGATCCGAGCGCGCCTCGACCGCGCCCTGGCGTTCGTCGAGCGCTCCGGCGTCGACGTCCTCGCGCTGCAGGAGACCAAGTGCAAGGATGATCAGTTCCCGCGCGAACCGTTCGAACAGCTCGGCTACGAGGTCGTGACCAGCGGCTTCAGCCAGTGGAACGGCGTCGCGATCCTGTCCCGCGTCGGCCTGGCCGACGTCGAGGTCGGCTTCCCCGGGCAGCCCACGTTCGGCGACCCGGGCGTCGTCGAGGCCCGCGCCCTCGGCGCCACCTGCGGCGGCGTACGCGTCTGGAGCCTCTACGTCCCCAACGGGCGCGACCTCGCCGACCCGCACTACGCCTACAAGCTCGACTGGCTCGCCCGGCTCCGCGACCAGGCCGGGCAGTGGCTCGCCGACGACCCCGGCCTGCAGGCGGCGCTCGTCGGCGACTGGAACATCGCCCCGCTCGACACCGACGTCTGGGACCTGGAGTTCTTCGCCGGGAAGACGCACGTCACCCCGGCCGAGCGCGAGGCCTTCCGCGCCTTCGCCGAGGCCGGCTGGACCGAGGTCTCCCGCGAGCACGTGCCCGCCGAGCACACCTACACGTACTGGGACTACCAGCAGCTGCGCTTCCCCAAGAACCAGGGCATGCGCATCGACCTCACGTACGCCACGCCGGCCCTCGCTGCACGCGTGACCGGCGTCTCGATCGAGCGCGTCGAGCGCAAGGGCAAGACCCCGTCCGACCACGTCCCCGTCGTGCTCGATCTCGCAGACTGAGATATCGGTCATATCGGACACCTCCGAGCGGGTGAGACCTACCCACAACGGCGCCTCTCGACCCTCCGGCTCCACTAGGTTGCACGCATGAGCAACGATCCCGGGAGCAGCGGCGAGACGCCCGCCACCGAACCGAACGCCTACGCCGCCCCGACCCCGGAGGTCGACGCCCCGACCGCACCGGTGCCCCCCGCGGGCGCCTCCTACTCTGCGCCACCCGCCCCCAGCGGGTACGAGGCCGTGCCCCAGGCGCCCGCCTCGAACGTCCCCGTCCCGCCGGCCTACGGCGCCCCGGCCGCGCCCGTCTACGGCGCCCCCGCCGCACCCGGCTACGGCCAGCAGCCGACCCAGCCGTTCGGGGCACAGCCCCCCGCCGCGCAGCCGTACGGAGCACAGCCCTACGGCGCGCAGCCTCCCGCCGGGCAGCCCTACGGCGGCGCCCCGCAGGCACCGCAGTACGGCGCGCAGCCGCAGTACGGGACGCCCTACGGCGCAGCCGCCGGCGGCTACGAGCAGCAGTACGCCGCACCCCCGAAGACCGACGGCCTGGCCATCGCCTCGCTCGTCACGAGCCTCCTCGGCTTCTCGGCGATCGGCCTCGGCCTGGGCATCGGCGCGCTGCGGCGCATCAAGCGCACCGGAGCGGGCGGGCGCGGGCTGGCGATCGCCGGCATCGTGATCGGCGCGGTGTGGATCGCGGCAGTCCTCGCCTTCGTGCTCTTCACGTTCGTCCTCGGCGCGAGCGGCGCCTTCGACGACATCGAGAGCGTCGACACCGGCACCTCGACGTGGGACGACGGCACGGACACGACCGACGACACAGCCGACGACACGGCCGACGGCTCCACCGACGGCGACGTCTACATGGACCTGGACGACACCGTCCTGCCCGACTACTCGCTGGTCACCGGGCTCCAGGTCGGCACCTGCCTGATGTACTCCGGGACGTACGACCTGAGCGGTTCCGAGCAGGTCGACTGCTCCGAGGTGCACGACATGGAGATCGTCTCCCTCATCGAGATGAGCGGTCCCGTCGAGCTGTCGCTGTCCGCCCCGGACGCCGCCTGGCAGCAGGCCTCGACGGCGTGCGAGTCCCAGGTCGAGGACGCGGCCCCGGGCCTGCAGGACAGCAACGGGTGGGCCGAGCTCTACTACCCGCACCCCGACCAGTACGCGGCGGGCATCACCACCGCCTACTGCACGTTCACGTCGTCCGGCACCGACCTGACCGGGTCGATCGCGGCGGGCACGCTGAGCCTGACCTCGAGCGGAGCCTGACCTGACGTCCGACCAGCCCGGGTACCCCGAGCCGTACTACGCGCCGGGGTGGACGGCGGCGTCCCTGGAGCGTCCGCGCACCGAGGGGACCGCCGTCGCCGCCCTGGTCACGGGCCTGCTGGGCCTCGGCCCGGTGGCGCTCGTGCTCGGGCTGGTCGGACTTCACCGCATCCGCACCCACGGGACGCGCGGACGCGGGCTCGCGATCGCGGGCGTCGTGCTGGGCGCGCTCGGCACGGTGCTCGCCGTGGTCGGGGTGACGATCGCGGTGCTCGTCGTCCGGGCGAGCTCGCCGCTGCCGTCGGACGTCGCCGCGCCGCGCGACGCGCACGTCCAGCAGCTCGTCACCGGCAACTGCCTGTCCGCACTGCCCACCCCCGCCGCCGACGGCACCGTCGACACGGTGCACGTCGTCCCCTGCGCGCAGGACCACGCGGCGCAGGTCGTCTCCGAGTTCGCGTTCGACCCGGACGCCGTGTGGCCCGGGCAGGCCGCGGCCGACGCCCGCGTCGCCCGGTCGTGCGTGCTCAGCGCCGAGGAGACCGCGGCGGGAGCGAGTGCCCTGGCCTGGGCGCCGACCGAGGAGGGCTGGTCCACGGGCGACCGCACCGGGCTGTGCGTCGTCGTCGTCCCCGGGACTACCTGACCGACCCGGCTCGGACCGGCTCGACCGGCCCGGATCGACCGACCCGCCTCAGGCCGGGCGGCGGTACGACTCGAGGTGCAGGCGCAGCAGGCCGACCATGTCGACCCGGTCCTCCCCCCGGTCTGCCTCCAGCAGCCACTGGATCTGCAACCCGTCCATGACGGCCACGAGCGTGCGCGCGGCCGCGACGACGTCCACGCCCGGTCGCAGGGTCCCGCGTGCGCGCCACTGCTCGAGACCGTCGGCGAACGAGGCGATCGTGTCGTCGTACCGGCGTCGGAAGTACGCGTGCGCCGGGTGCTCCGGGCTCGTGGCCTCGGCGGACAGCGTCGCGAACAGCTCGACGATGTGCGGGCGACCCGCGTTCCTGTCGGCGATCTGCACGAGTGACTCGACCAGGTCCGCGCCCTGGGCCAGGGCACGGTCGAGCGCCGCGCCGTCGACCTCGTCGCGCCGCGCGAGCACGGCCTCGAGCAGGGCGACCTTCGTCGGGAAGTGGTGCAGCAGGCCCGGGTGCGAGATGCCGACCCGTGCCGAGATCTCACGCAGCGAGGCCGTGTGGAAGCCGACCTCGGCGAACAGCGCGGTGGCCGCGTCGACGATCTCCCGGCGCGTCGCGCGCCCCTTGGCGTAGCCGCCGCTGCGCGCCGACGAGCGGACGGTCCCGGGCGCGCTGCCGGACGCGACCCGGGGCGAGGGAGATCCGCCGACGCGCGACGGCGCCGGCTCGGTACCGGGTGCGGTGTCCGTGGACATGCGCCCAGCATCGCAGGCAGCGGGGTCCACGCGTGGGGGCCCCGCGGCGCGGCACCGCCGGAACCCCGGACCCGCCTCGCTGGTCGGCGGCCGCCTCAGCGGGCGGAGACCACCAGGCCGCCCGCGTCCGCGTCGGCGTTCAGGTCGACCTCGACGGTCTGGCCGTCGTGGATCTCGCCGGCCAGCAGGCGTCGGGCCAGCTGGTCCCCGATCTCGCGCTGCACGAGCCGGCGCAGCGGCCGGGCGCCGTAGGCCGGGTCGTACCCCTCCAGCGCGAGCCACTCGCGTGCGGCCGGGCTGACCTCGAGCGTGAGCCGCCGGTCGGCCAGGCGGGTGCCGAGCGCGGCGACCTGCAGCTCGACGATCTCGCCGATCTCGGCCAGCGAGAGCGGGTCGAAGAGCACGACGTCGTCGAGCCGGTTGAGGAACTCGGGCTTGAAGGCACCGCGGACGGCCGCCATCACGGCGTCCTTCTTCGCGGTGGCGTCCAGTAGCGGGTCGACGAGGAACTGCGAGCCGAGGTTCGAGGTGAGCACGAGGATGACGTTCCGGAAGTCGACCGTGCGGCCCTGGCCGTCGGTGAGCCGCCCGTCGTCGAGCACCTGCAGCAGGATGTCGAACACCTCGGGGTGCGCCTTCTCGATCTCGTCGAGCAGCACGACGCCGTAGGGGCGGCGGCGCACGGCCTCGGTGAGCTGGCCGCCCTCCTCGTAGCCGACGTACCCGGGAGGGGCACCGACCAGGCGGGCGACCGTGTGCTTCTCGGAGTACTCGGACATGTCGATGCGGACCATGGCGCGCTCGTCGTCGAACAGGAAGTCCGCGAGCGCCTTGGCCAGCTCGGTCTTGCCGACACCGGTGGGCCCGAGGAACAGGAAGGAACCTGTGGGCCGGTCGGGGTCGGAGATGCCGGCGCGTGCCCGGCGCACGGCGTCGGACACGGCGGCCACGGCCGGCTTCTGGCCGATGAGCCGTTCGCCGAGCACGTCCTCCATGCGCAGCAGCTTCGCGGACTCGCCCTCGAGCAGGCGGCCGGCGGGGATGCCCGTCCAGGCGGAGACGACCTCGGCGATCTCGTCGGGTCCGACGTTCTCGGCGATCATCGGCGTGGTCTCGGCGACGGCGTCCGCATCGGCCTCGGTGGCCTCCGCGGCGGCGATCTCCTTCTCGACGGTGGGGATCTCGCCGTACAGGAGGCGGCCCGCGGCGGCCAGGTCGCCCTCGCGCTGGGCACGCTCGGCGTCGGCGCGCAGCTGGTCGAGCCGGACGCGCAGGTCACCGACGCGGTTGTGCCCGGCCTTCTCCTTCTCCCAGCGGGCGGTCAGCCCGGCGAGCTCCTCGCGACGGTCGGCCAGGTCGGCGCGCAGCTTGGCCAGGCGCTCGGCGCTGCCGGGGTCGGTCGCCTCGGACAGCACGACCTCCTCCATCTCCAGGCGGGTCACGGCACGCTGCAGGGCGTCGATCTCGACGGGCGAGGAGTCGAGCTCCATGCGCAGGCGCGAGGCGGCCTCGTCGACCAGGTCGATGGCCTTGTCGGGCAGCTGGCGGCCGGTGATGTAGCGGTCGGACAGCGCGGCGGCGGCCACGAGCGCGGAGTCGGCGATGGTCACCTTGTGGTGCGCCTCGTACCGGGCCTTGAGGCCGCGCAGGATCGCGACGGTGTCCTCGACGGAGGGCTCGCCGACGAAGACCTGCTGGAAGCGGCGCTCGAGCGCCGGGTCCTTCTCGATGCGCTCGCGGTACTCGTCGAGCGTGGTCGCGCCGACCAGGCGCAGCTCGCCACGGGCGAGCATGGGCTTGAGCATGTTGCCTGCGTCCATGGCGCCCTCGGAGCCGCCGCCGGCGCCGACGACGGTGTGCAGCTCGTCGATGAAGGTGACGATCTGACCCTCGGACTCGGTGATCTCCTTGAGGACGGACTTCAGGCGCTCCTCGAACTCGCCGCGGTACTTGGCGCCGGCGACCATGGCGGCCAGGTCGAGCGAGACCAGACGCTTGCCGCGCAGGGACTCGGGGACGTCCCCGGCGACGATGCGCTGCGCGAGGCCCTCGACGACGGCGGTCTTGCCGACACCGGGCTCGCCGATGAGCACGGGGTTGTTCTTGGTGCGGCGCGAGAGCACCTGGATGACGCGGCGGATCTCGGCGTCGCGGCCGATGACCGGGTCGAGCTTGCCGTCGCGGGCGGACTGCGTGAGGTCGATCGAGTACTTCTCGAGCGCCTTGTACGTGCCCTCGGGGTTGGGGCTGTCGACCTTGGCCGAGCCGCGCACCGCGGGCAGCGCGGCCGCGAGCGCGTCACGGGACGCCCCGGCGCCGCGCAGCGCGTCGGCGATGCCGGACTGCCCCGCGGCGAGGCCGAGCAGCAGGTGCTCGGTGGAGACGTAGTCGTCGCCCAGCGCACGGGCCTCGGACGAGGCGGCCTGGATCGCTGTGTTGAGCTGGCGGGACGCGACGGGCTGGCTGACGGTGTCGCCCGAGGACGCGGGCAGGTTCATCAGCGCGGCGCGGACCGCACGGCCGAGCGCGGTGCGGTCGGCGCCCACGGCGTCGAGCAGCCCGACGGCGACGCCGCCGTCCTGCGCGAGCAGCGCGTTGAGCACGTGCGCGGGCTCGACCTGCGGGTTGCCCGCGGCGGACGCCTGCTGGATGGCGTCGCCGAGGGCCGCCTGGGACCTGGTGGTGAACTTGGCGTCCACGGGACCTCCGGGTGACTACGTGACGGGACTGCTGCTCGGCGGAACGGCGGCGAAGTTGAGTCTATTCCGCTCAACCTTCGCCTGCGCGCCAGGACGCACCGCAGCCGACCGAACCGACCCCGGGCCGACGCCCCGCGGTCACCGACTGCTCACCCGGATGTCGTCGACCCGCAACACACCGGCCCTAGCGTCAGGAGCACCGACGACGAAAGGGCACCGATGACCCTCACGCTGACGCTCGTGCGTCATGGCCAGACCTACCTCAACGCGCGCCGCCTCCTGCAGGGGTGGAGCGACTCGCCGCTCACGCGCACCGGCCGGGCCGGGGTGCGGACCACCGCCGCGCACCTCGCCGACCAGACCTTCACGGGCGCGTACTGCTCGCCGTCCGGACGGGCCGTGGCCACCGCGACCGAGATCGTGCGGCACCACGACGACCTGCGGCTGCGCACCGACAAGGACCTGCGCGAGCTGCACTTCGGCGCCTACGAGCGCCGGCCCGAGCACGAGCTCGACGCGCTCGCCCCCTGGCACGAGCTCGTGCCGTCCATGCTCGACGGCACCCACCCGGGCCTGCCCGGCGGCGAGTCGGGCCACGACTACATGACCCGCCTCCAGGCGGCGTTCGACCGGATCGTGGAGGCGCACCCCACCGGGCACGTCCTCGTCGTCGGGCACGGGCTCACGCTCGGCGCCTGGCTCGCGACCGTCGACCCCGCGCTCGGTCTCGTCGCCCTGCCCAACGCGAGCGTGTCGACCGTGCGGGTCGACGACGACGGCGGCCGGCAGGTGCTCACCGCGGGGACCGACGTCGCCGCGCAAGGTTTCGGCAGCGCCCGCAGCGTCCCGACACCGGCCCGGACCGCGGTCCCGGTGCCCGCGGCCTGAACCCACGTCGTCCGGACCCGCGGGGTCGCACCGGCCGTGGCACGATCGCCGCATGGCCGACGTCGACGTCCTCGGGCCCGGATGGACCGCCCGCACCCTGCCGCTGCGACCCGACGGGCTCGGTGACGGCACCTCGCCCGTCGCGACGCTCGTCTCGCGGGTCACCGACGCACCGCAGCGGCGGGCGGTGCTCTACGTGCACGGGTTCGTCGACTACTTCTTCCACGACCACGTCGGCACCGCCCTGGCGGCGCACGGCTACGAGCCGTACGCGCTCGACCTGCGCGACTACGGCCGGTCGATCCGGCCCGGGCGCGACCCGAACTTCACGACCGACCTGTCCGTCTACGCCGAGGAGATCGACGCAGCCGTCCGCGAGCTGCGCACCCGGCACGAGCAGGTCGTGCTGCTCGGGCACTCGACCGGCGGGCTGATCGCCGCGCTGTGGGCCGACGCCCGCCGCGGGGAGCACCTGCTCGACGCCGTCGTGCTCAACAGCCCGTGGCTCGACCTGCGCGGCTCGTGGCTCGAGAGGGTCGTGCTCACCCCGGTGCTCGACCTCGTCGGCCGGCTCGCACCCCGGCTCGTCGTGTCGCACCTCGCGCCGTACTACGGGCGGGCGCTGCACCGGGACACCGGCGGGGAGTGGGACTACGACCTGGCGTGGAAGCCGCTCGACGGGTTCCCGGTGCGGGCCGGGTTCGTGCGGACCGTGCGCCGCGGGCACGCCCGGGTCGCCCGGGGGCTGGCCATCGACTGCCCGGTGCTCGTGCTCGCCTCGGACGCGGCCGGACCCGACGACCGCGAGCACGACGCGCTGCTGACCAGCGACTGCGTGCTCGACCCCGCGCAGATGGTCGCGCGCGCGCCGCTGCTCGGGCCGGACGTCACGGTCGTGCAGGTCCCGGGCGGGGCGCACGACCTGGCCCTGTCCGCGGGACCCGCACGGCAGCGCTACCTGGAGGAGGTCGTGGGCTTCCTCGACGCACGGCTCGGGGTCGCCGCCGCCGGCTGACCGTGCGGCTCGACGGCCGGGCGAGCAGGCGTCCGTAGGCTTGGCGACCGTGAACCTCCCGTCCGACGCGTTCCGGCACGTCGCCGCCCGACCCCACGAGCCGCTGCGCACCTTCCACCCGCGCCGCTCCGTGCTCGGGCACGACCGCGAGGACGCGCTCGACCGGCTCTGGCCCCGGTGGGGCTTCTCGGTGCACGACGAGGACCGTGGGACCGCGCCGCTGACCGAGGCCGGCACGCTCGACACCGAGGCGCTGTTCGGCCGACGCGCGCCCGTGGTCCTCGAGATCGGCTCCGGCATGGGCGAGACGACCGCCGCCATGGCCGCCGCCGACCCCGGACGGGACTACCTGGCGGTCGAGGCGCACCTGCCGGGCATCGCGAACCTCCTGCTGCTCGTCGACCGTGCGGGCCTGACGAACGTGCGGGTCGCCCACGGCGACGCGCTCGACCTGGTCCGCCGGCACCTGCCCGAGGGGAGCCTCGACGCGGTGCACGTGTTCTTCCCCGACCCCTGGCCCAAGGCCCGGCACCACAAGCGGCGGATCATCCAGCCGGTGCACGTCGCCCTGCTGCGCTCGCGGCTGAGGATCGGCGGCGCGCTGCACTGCGCGACCGACTGGCTCGAGTACGCCGAGTCGATGCGCGAGACGCTCGAGGCGGACCCCGGCCTGGACAACCCGGCGGCACCCGTCGGCGGGTTCGTCGCGCGCCCTGCGCACCGGCCGGTCACCAAGTTCGAGCAGCGCGGGCTCGACCTCGGGCACGAGGTGCGGGACCTCGTGGTGCACCGGGTCCGCTGAGCATCGGCCGACCGGGTGACGCGTCCCGCTCGGGTGTCGGATCACCGCCGGTGGTGCTGAGATGGCCGCAGAGGTCCGTCCGCAGGTCGGACCCCTGCGCGGAGGAGCGACGATGACGATCCACCTCGACCACTGGCCGCCGGGAACGCCCGCCTGGGCCGACATCACGGTCCCCGACCTGCAGATCGCCCGGGACTTCTACGGCGGCCTGTTCGGCTGGGAGTTCGAGGTCGGCGGACCCGAGACCGGCGGGTACACGCAGGCGCTCGTCGACGGGCACCGCGTCGTCGGCCTCAGCGAGCCGATGGGCGAGGAGCCTGCACCGCCGCCCGCCTGGTGCCTGTACCTGGCGACCGAGGACGTCGAGGCCGCGACCGAGCGCGCACAGGGGCTCGGCGCCCAGGTGATCTTCCCCGTCATGCAGGTGATGGGCTTCGGCCGCATGGCGATCCTCACCGACCCGACCGGTGCGGTGTTCGGGCTGTGGGAGCCGGGCACGCACAACGGGTGGCAGGTCGTCGACGAGCCCGGCTCCCCCGCGTGGAGCGAGCTCATGTCGCACGACCAGCCTGCGGCCGTCACGTTCTACACCCGCCTGTTCGACCTCACCACGGAGGACATGAGCACCGACGGCTTCCAGTACGCCTCGCTGCACCACGACGGGGCCGCGGTGGTCGGCGTCGGCGGCTACGGCGAGAGCGTGGACGCAGCGGTCCCGGCGGCCTGGACCCTGTACTTCTCCGCGGCCGACGTCGACGCGAGCGTCGCGCGGGTCGTGGAAGGTGGCGGGTCGGTCGTCCGCCCGCCCGAGGACACCCCGTACGGCCGCCTGGCGCTCGTCGCAGGCCCGTTCGGGGAGGTGTTCGCACTCATCGAGTCCGACGCGGCATCCGTCTGACAGGCGCCGCCCAGGTCGCCCACCCCCGTCGTCCGTACGCTGGCGCCGTGAGTCAGCCCTCCGGCAGCACCCCGCCCTCCTCGTTCCGCCTGCTGCTCGTCCCGGGCGTGAACCCGGACCGTTGGCTGCGCGTGTGGGCCGAGCGGCTGCCCGACGTGCCCGTCGAGCTCGTGCACGTCGAACCGCGCGACCAGCTCGCCGGCCTGCACGAGCATCGTGCCGATGCCGGGCTCGTGCGTCTGCCGATCGACCGCACGGGGTTGCAGGTCGTCGAGCTGTGGACCGAGCAGACCGTCGTCGTGGTCCCGCGCGACCACCTGCTCACGGTCGTCGAGGAGGTCGACCCGGCCGACCTGGCCGACGAGACGCTGCTCGTGCCCGACGACGACCTCGTCGGCTGGTCCGACGCCCCCGGACGACGAGCGCTCGGACCGGCGCCGGCGACCACCCGGGACGCGGTCGACCTGGTGCAGGCCGGGACGGGTGTCCTGCTCGTGCCGCAGTCGGTCGCACGCCTGCACCACCGGGCCGAGCTGACGTACCGACCGGTCACCGGGGCGCCGACCACGGGGGTCGGGCTGGCCTGGCTCGTCGAGCAGGACGACGAGCTCGTGCAGGAGCTCGTCGGGATCGTCCGGGGGCGGACGGCCGGAAGCTCGCGCGGCCGGGGCGAGACGGTCCGCAGCTCGGGTGCCAGCACCCGAGCCCGCCCGGATGCTCAGCGGCACAAAGACTCACGGCCGCGCCGCGGGCACCGATCGGGGAGGTGAACGCACGGACGCGCGCGAAGGTCGTCGCGTCCACGAGGACGGGAGGCGGTGACCGCCGATGGACGACGCGCGTGAAGCACTCGAAGCACGCCTCGCCCAGCTCGAGGCCGTCATCGAACGCGCCCCCGTCGGCATCGGCGTGGTCGACCTCGAGGGCCGCACACCGATCACCAACGCCCACCTGCGGCGCATGCTCGGCTACTCCGCCGAGGAGTTCGCCGCGATCCCGTTCGCCACGTACTCCCACCCCGAGGACAACGAGCGCAACCAGAAGCTCTGGGACCGCATGCTCAACGGCGAGATCGACGACTTCGCCATGGAGAAGCGGTTCGTCCGCAAGGACGGCACGCTGGTCTGGGCCGAGCTGACCGTCTCCCTCGTGCGGGACGGGCTGCCCGAGCCGTACGCGATCGGCATGTCCCAGGACATCACCGTCCGCAAGCGCCTCGAGTCCGAGCTGCGGGCCGCCGAGCTGCGTTCGCGCCTGCTCGTCGAACGCGTGCCCGCGGTCGTGTACATCAGCGAGCCCGGCGCGGCGGGGGCGTGGCACTACGTCAGCCCGCAGATCGAACGCATGCTCGGCTACACGCCCGAGGAGTGGATGGGCGACGCCAGCCTGTGGTTCTCCCGCATCCACCCGGCCGACCGCGAGTTCGTGCTCGACCGCACCGTCGAGATCGTGTCGAGCGAGCACGGCCAGCTGAACTCCAGCACGTACCGGCTCACGCACCAGGACGGGCGGACCGTGTGGGTCCGCGACGACTCGGTCGTGCTGCGCGACCCCTCGGGGCGCGTCGCGTTCCACGGCGTGATCGTCGACGTCACCGCCGAGAAGGCCCTCGAGGCCCAGCTCGAGCACCAGGCCGCGCACGACTCGCTCACCGGCCTGGTCAACCGCACCCGGTTCCGCCGCGAGGTCGACGAGGCCATCGCCGCACTGACCACCCGGCGGCGCCGACCCGCGGTGCTGTTCGTCGACCTCGACGACTTCAAGGACGTGAACGACCGCTTCGGGCACACCGTCGGCGACCACCTGCTCGTCGCCGTCGGCGCGGCCCTGGCGGACACCGTCGGCCCCGGTGGCACCGCGGCACGGTTCGGCGGCGACGAGTTCGCCCTGCTCGTGCACGACCTGCCCGAGGACCGTGTCGCCGACTTCACCACGCAGGTGCTCGCCGCGGTGCGCAGCGCCACCGTCGAGCACGAGGGCACCGACGTGCACGTCGACGCGAGCGTCGGCGCGGCGGTCATCGGCCCGGGCGACACCGTCGAGCAGCTGCTGCGGCGTGCCGACGCCGCGATGTACGTCGCCAAGCGCGCGGACGACACCGACCCGGCGTAGGCCGCCAGACCCGGTACCCAGGCGCACCAGCCGCACCACGGGTGCGGGTGAATCGTGCCCGCCGAGACGAAAGTCCCCGCGTGCGGGCCGTCGCGCGGCCGATCCTCACAGGTCGGGGCGCCGAGCGGCGCACCGAGCAGACAAGTGGACAAGAGGAGCTCGGTGCCCGAACCCCGTGCCGACGACTTCGGTCGCGCCGTGCTCGACCAGCTGGGCGAGGCCGTCTACGTCGTCGACCGCAGCAACCGCATCGTGTACTGGAACGCGCAGGCGGAGGCTCTCACCGGCTTCACCGCCGAGCAGGCCGTGGGCCGCTGGTGCGGGGACGGCCTGCTCAACCACGTCGACGAGCTGGGGCGCCCGATGTGCGGTCCGACCGTCTGCCCGCTGCGCCTGACGACGCTCGACGGTGACACCCGGAGCGCCCGGGTCTTCGCCCACCACAGCGCGGGCCACCTGACGCCCGTCCAGGTCACGGCATCCGCGCTGCGTGACGCCACCGGCACGATCATCGGGGCCGTCGAGACGTTCCACGACGACTCGGACGCCGTCGCGTCCGCCGGTCGCATCCGGGAGCTGCAGGACCAGGCCCGGCTCGACCCGCTGACCCGGCTCGGCAACCGCCGCCACCTGGAGGACCGGCTCGCCGCGCGTCTGGCCGAGCTGCACCGTGGCCGCGCCGGCTTCGGCCTGCTGCTGCTCGACCTCGACGGGTTCAAGTCGATCAACGACACGTTCGGGCACCTGGTCGGTGACGACTGCCTGCGCGGCGTGGGAGCCAGCCTCGCGGCGGGCAGCCGGGTCGACGAGGACGTCGTCCGGTACGGCGGCGACGAGTTCCTCGTGCTCACCTCGGTCGAGGACGCGGACGCGCTCGGGGCCGTGGCGGCGCGTCTCGCCGGGCTCGTGCACCACACCCGGGTGCACGGGCTGACCGGGGGCCGCCACCTCACGGTGTCCGGAGGGGCGGTGCTCGCCCGCGCGGACGACGACGAGGACTCGCTGCTCGCCCGGGCCGACGAGGCCCTGTACGCCGCCAAGCGGTCCGACCGCGGCACGGTGCACCTCGGCGTCTGAGCGGCGCAGAGGCGTGCGGGCGGCACCGACCCGGTGTAGAACCTGCCTGTGACGCGAGCCCGCAGAGCGGTGTGGCAGTCGGTCGGAGCCGTCGTGGTGGTCGGGCTCGTCCTGGCCTTCGGGACCACGACCGTGCCCGACGTGATCGGCGACGACACCCGGACAGCGATGCAGCGGCTGGACGCCGCGGGCCTGTCGGACCCGCACATCGCCGGCGCGGGAGACACCGTCGTGGACGTGATCCCCGAGGTCGGTACCCGCGTCGTGCGGTTCTCGGGCGTCGAGCTCGTCTTCGGCGAGGGTGCGGACGGCTGACTACGCGTCTCGTGGCACCCCACGCAGGGCGGCGAGGACGGCCGAGCCGTCCGGGAGGACCAGGTCGAGGCTCGTCGCACCGCTGACGAGCGAGACGACGCGCACGCCGCGCAGGGCCGGGTGCGGCCGCTCGACGAGCGCGGTGCGACCGGTCGGCAGCACGGTGTGGACCAGCGACTGCACGGGCTTGGAGCCGGTCGTGCACCAGCTGCGGCGGTGCAGCACGTGCAGCTCACGCGGGCCGGCGAGCAGCACGCAGGCGTGCACGGTCACGGGCCGCCAGGCGTCGAGCAGGGACGCCCACCCCGTCCGGGGTGCGCGGGTGCGGGGCTGCAGCACGGGGGCCGGCAGTCCCGGCTCGCGCTCCTGCAGGTCTTGCAGCGCGCTGACCAGGCCGACGTCGTCGCGCCCGAGCGCGTAGGCGGGCATCCGGTGCACGGAGGCGTCGGCCGGGGCGGGCGGGAGCCAGCCGAGGAAGGCGAGCTCGCGCAGCACCGCGGCCAACCCGTCGAGCACGTCGGACTGCGACCCGTTGTAGGGCACCGTCAGGGCCGAGCCCGAGCCCGCGGGGGACGCACCCCACCCGGTCGGCGCGGGTGCGGTCTGCGAACCGGCACCGTGCAGCACGAACAGGCCGTCGAGCAGGTCGGTGCTGTTCTGCACGGCGGTGATCTGCGGGTGCGGCACGACGGAGACGTCGTACGCGCCGGGAGCGCCGTGCCTGCGGCTGAGCACCGTGAGCCCGCGCGGGTCGACCACCAGCAGGCGGTCGTAGAGGTCCATGCCGGGCTGCACGTCGCGCCGGGTGATCGGGCGCGGGACCTTCAGGACGAGCAGGCTCTCGGCGAGGTCCACGCCGTGCGGCCGGAACAGCGGCGGCACGTCCTCGGGGGTGCGGACCGGCAGAACCCAGGGGCCGAACTGGTCGATCTCGGTGCGGTCGGACCAGTCGGCCACGGTGTCGGACATGCGGTCATCCTCCACCCGCCGCAGGTCAGCGACACCCACCGTTCGACGACGTCACCCGCTCAGAGCGGGACCCGCACGTCCGAACCGCCCTCGGGCGTCTGCCGCCGCGCCATCTGCACGACCGCCGCCTGCCCGACGAACCCGCCGGCGAACAGCACCTGACCCTGCCGGAACCCCGGCGAGCGCTGCAGCAGCTCGGCGGGCGCGAACCCGAACCAGTCGGCCAGCTCGGCCAGGTCGCGCGGCGAGCTCATCTTCATCAGACCGAGGTTGTCGCACTGCGAGAGGGCGTTCGGGTGGATCTTCGAGGGCCGCTGCGTCGACAGCAGCAGCCACAGCCCGTACTTGCGTCCCTCCGCGGCGATCTGCACGATCCGTTCCGTCAGCGCGACCTCCACCGGGTCGAACGGTTCCGCCGAGCACAGGTTGTGCGCCTCGTCGATGACGACGAGCAGCGGCTCCCGACGGTCGCGGCTGGCCCACAGGTGGTCGAGCACCGCGAGCGCAGCGACCTTCGGCTCGTGCTGCGTGGCGAAGCCGCTCAGGTCGAGCACGGTGGCCCGGGGACGCGCGTCGACGACGTCCTCGGCGGACGCCGCACCCCACGCCCACAGATCCCACTCGAGCACGCCGAGGTTCTGCAGCCGCAGCAGCAGCTGATGCCGCGCGTGCGAGTCGGAGTCGTGCAGCGCCGCGTAGAAGCCCTCGCGGCCGGGCGTCCGGGTGGCGAACGCGTCCGCCAGGTGGAGCAGCTCGTTGTACTCCTCGGCGTCACGCATCGGGTCGAGGCGCAGCACCGCGGCCTTCATGCGGATGTCCATCGCGGCGAACCGCACGTGCAGCCGCTCGGGCCAGTCGACGCCCTGGGCGGCGTCGGGGTGCGGACCGGAGCGCAGCACCCGGATCTCCTGCCCGGCCAGGGCCGCGGCGACCTGCGGGTCCGCGTCCTCGCGCACCTCCGCGAGCCGCACGAAGTCCGCGTTCGGGTCCAGCACGAGGATCGGCAGCCGGGTCTGCACGAGCAGCTGCTCGAGCACGACGCCGAGCGCGTACGTCTTGCCGGACCCCGACTGGCCGCACCAGAACGTGTGCCGGTTGAACCGCGTCGGGTCGAGCACGGCGGGCGCCCTCGGGTCGCCGGCCGACGCGTCCTCGGCCTGGTCGACGAGCGTGCCCACGGGCAGGTGCGGCGTCGTGTCCACGACTCGTACGGTAGGGCGGGGCCGCCGTTCCCGCCTTCGGTGGGAAGCGGCGCTGCTAGCGTCGCGGGCATGCCGGAGCCGGACCTGCACCCTTGGTACCGGGCTCTGATCGATCGACCCGCCCGGTGGGCACTGGGCCGCCAGCTGCGTGACCTGCCGCGTCCGCACCACCTCGGTCTGATCATGGACGGCAACCGTCGGTGGGCTCGTGCGCACGGCTCCGACGATCCCCGCGTCGGTCACAGCGCAGGAGCGGAGCACCTGGAGACGGTGCTCGGCTGGTGCGACCGGACCGGCGTCGAGCGCGTGAGCGTCTACGTGATGTCGGTCGACAACCTGACCAAGCGCGACGGCGGTGAGGTCGACCACCTGCTGCACCTGCTCGAGACGACGATCCCCGGCTACCTGAGCCGGCCCGGAGGCCGATGAGCCCTGCAGCTCGTCGGGCGTCTCGACCACCTGCCCGCCTCGACGTCCGCCGCCCTGGGACGGGCCGTCGAGGCGACGCGCGGCCGACCGCGGACGGTGACGCTCGCCATCGGCTACGACGCGCACGACGAGATCGTCGACGCCGTCCGCGCGGTGCTCCGGGACGCCGCTGCGACAGCCGACGGGAACCTCCTGACGATCGCCGAGTCGATCACGCCGGAGCTCATCGACGCCCGGATCGCCTCGGCGGGGTCGGACATCGACCTGGTGATCCGGACGAGCGGCGAGCAGCGGCTGTCCGGGTTCTTCCCGTGGCGCAGCGCCGACGCCGAGCTGCTGTTCGTCGACGTGCACTGGCCGGCGTTCACGTACGTCGGGTTCCTGCGGGCGCTGCGCACGTACGGGCAGCGTCGGCACCGCCAGGGCTGAGCCTGCGGTTGGCCACCGGGCGCCGCCGCAGGCGGCCGAGGGCACCCCACCACCGTCGCCGGCGCGCACTACATCGTGTCGAGGTACTGGGGGCGGGCCTTCATGGCGTGGATGAGCAGCGCCGCATCGGCGTCGGAGTCGAAGACAAGGACGACGGGCTCAAGAATCCGCCCGGCGGGGTCGAAGCCGAGCAGGAGCCAACGACGCGGGTCGTCCTCGTCATCGAGCGAGCGGTTCACGGCGCAGGACATGGCTCGTGGCGTGGAGCACGGCTTGGTCGGTCAACCGATCGCGGTCGTCGTGCTTGCGCGCAGAGGGGTGCAGCCTCACGCGACGTGCGACCAGGCGCGCACTGCCGCACGGATTGCCTCGGACTGACTGGTGAACCCCTCGGCCTGGGCGCGCGCGTTCAGAGCTGCGAGCGTGCCCTCGTCCAGGCGCACCGTCACAGCCCGGCCGGGCCCGTCACCCAGGGCCGGACGCCCGCGCCGCCGCCGCCGCAGTGCAGGCAGGTCGTAGCCGGCCTCGGCCTCCTCTGCCCAGGTGCGCACCTGGGCGTCGTCAACCTCAGCGCCATGGATGGTTCCGTAGACGACCCGTTCGTCACTCACCGAAATAACGTATACGAAATAGCGGCCGCGGCGCGAGCCCTCTTGCGCACTCACGCAACAGCAAGAGAGGTGCGTCGGGGGCCGCCGCGGTTCCATCCGCGGCGGCCCCCGGCTCATCCGGTCAGCGGCCCGCCGTCAGCGCCACACCCACGGGCACCCGCCGCGGTGGGCGGTGACGACCACGGCGGACGAGGTGCGTGCCTCAGAGGTGACGTAGCCGCGGGCCGCGGCGGTCACGGTGACCGTGAGCGCCCTGCCCGCGTCGGCGGGGCGCGGCACGTAGGTGGCCTGGTTCGCGCCGCGGACGGCCCGCCCGTCGACCGCCCAGCTGTAGCTGAGCTGCGCGCGACCGGGGTCGGAGCCGACGACCGCGGTGACCCGCGTGCCGACCTGTCCGCTGCCGTGCAGGGTCACCGCGGTGACGGCGACCTGCCGCTGCACGAGGACCCGGTAGACGAGCGTGCTGCCGTCCTCCGCGGTGACCGTGACCGTCCCGGTGCCCCGGCCGTCCGCGGGCTGCACGAGGCGGACTGTGGCGGTGGGGTCGGCGGTCGTGGCGGCCAGGGTCGGCCAGGCCGAGCCGGCGCTGCGCACGGTGTAGCCGGTGGTGGCCGGGTCGAAGCCGGTGACGGTCGTGCCGTTCAGCGTGAGCGTCGCCAACCGGGCGTCCGAGGACAGAGGCTGCACGGTCACCGGCGCGGACTCCCCCGTGCCGTCGACCAGACCCTCGGCGGACGCGACGGCGCGGACTGTGAGGGCCTTGCCGCCGGCGGAGGCCGGCACCACGAGCGTGCTGCCCGTGGCCCCGTCGATCGCCTGGCCGTCGACCAGCCACGTCAACGCGACGGCCGCGTCGGCGGGGTCGGTGGTGACCTGGGTGGTGACGGTCTGCCCGACCTTCGCGGTGCCGAGCACCTCGACGGTGTCGACCGTGGCGTGCCGGACGACGGTGACCGTGGTGGTCGTGGTCGTCGTGCCGTCGGCCGCGGTCACCCGGACCGTGCCGATGCCGCCGTTCGCGGCGGTCGGCTGGGTGAGTCGGACGGTGGCGTCGTCGTCGGTGGGCACCGCGGCGAGCGTCGGGAACGCGGTCCCGTCGACGTCCACGGTGTAGTCCGAGACGGTCGGGTCGAAGCCGGGCACGCTCGTCCCGTCGAGGCGTAGCGCCCCGAGCGAGGCGACCGAGGACGCGGCGGGACCGGAGGCCTGGACCTCCACCTCGGAGACGATCAGGTGCGTGTTCGCGTACGCGTTGAGCACGAACCGCACGGCCGTCGCGTCCACGCCGCCGAGAGGCACCGTGACCACGGGGGCCGAGCCGTTCGCCGGTGAGGTCACCGGCACGGCCGTCTCGTAGCCGGGGACGGCGACCCAGGTGCCGGTGGCGTCCTGGACCTGCGCCTGCAGCGACTGCGCCCAGCTGGTCGAGGACCCGTCCTTGTAGAACCAGATCGTCGCCTCGCTCAGCTGGCGGGCGCCGCCGAACGTGTAGGTGAGGGTGTCGGAGGCGTTCTTGTTCGAGCCCTTCCAGTTGGACCAGCCCTTGTCGGTGCGGTCACCGTTGCGGGTGCGGTCCACGGAGTAGGCCGAGCTCTCGGTGAAGGTGGCCGAGGCCGTCGTGGTGGGCAGCGTGGCGATGTTGCTGGTGCTGCGCGCGGTGAGGATCACCGTGAGCGTGGCCGGCAGCGGTGCGGCGGACGGGTCGTTCGAGGTCGCGGTGCCGGGCACCGCGACGGTGCCGACGCCGGTCAGGTCCGCGTCGGTCAGCGCGGAGAAGTCCCACGTGACAGGTGCGGCGAACGTGGCCGACGAGGCGCCTACGCGGGCCGGGACCGTGGTGGGTGCGACGGCCTGCACCGAGGCGAGGGACGCCCCGGCGAACGTGGTCACGGACACCGGGTCGGTCAGCGTGTAGCCGCCGACGTCGACCGTGGCGACGGCCTCGACCGTGCCGCCGTAGACGTCGGTCGCCGTGCCGTGCACGACGACCTGACCGGTCGTGGCCCACTGATCCTCGCCGGGAAGCTGCCACGTCACCGGGGCCGGCACGCCGGTGCCCCAGACGTAGGTCGGCACGACGGTCGACGGCAGGGTCGGCACCACGCCGACGACGGTCGCGAGCGTGACCGGTCGGCTGCCGGTGGCCTGCGTGCTGCGGGCCCGCCACAGCTGGTTGGTGCCACCGTTGGAGGTGTAGACCCCGACGGTCGCGTTCTCGGCGGTCGACTGGCCACCGACGTCGAGCGCGGTGCCCAGACCCTGGTTGACCAGGGCGAACGTGCTGCCGTCGGTCGTGCTGAGGACCCAGCGCGTCGCCGGGTCGGCGGCTGCCGCCTCGACGCCCACGCTGCGCAGGTCGGTGCCGGCCGACGTGGCCCCGAGCACCCTGCCCTGCTGGTCGGTGAGCACGACTCGTCGCGTCGACTCCCGGGTGGCGCCGGTTCCGGGCACCTCGTGCACGGTCCACACCTGGGCGGAGGCCGCCGCGGCGGTGGTGCCGGGCGTCGTCAGGGTCGTCGCGGCGGTGCCGGAGGTCGCGGTGAGCGCCTTGCTGCTCTGCACGCCGACCAGCTGCACCGTGCCGCCGTCGGGCAGCAGCGCCGCGGAGTCGGCCACACCGGAGACGCCGTCGACGACGATCGAGGACACGGACCGGGCGGGCAGCGTCAGGGTGACGGTGCGCGCAGCGGCGTCGACCGCGACCGGGGTCCCGGCCACGAGGGCGTTCTGCCCGGGGGCGTCGGCCGGCGACTGGGTCGTCACGTACGGGGTCGCGGTGGCACCCGCGGCGATCTGGCCGTAGCGGGACAGGTCGACCGTGACGGACAGGTCCGTGCTGCCGGTGTTCGTGTAGACGACCGTGGTCGCCGTGCCGTCCGCCGAGACCGCGGCCGTGGCGTTCGTGCTCGTCGTCGGCACGATGCGGTCACCGGGACGGATGAAGTGCGTGAAGTTGCGGGTCGTGTCGTACTTCGTGTTCGTCACGATCGAGCACTCCGGGACCTGCGTGCTGTCCCCGCCCGCCGCGGCCACCCGCCGCGCCGACTTGAACACCTGCGTGCCGGCCTCGTCGTAGTACTGGCAGTCCAGGTCGACGAACACCGAGCCCCAGTTGGTGTTCTCGCCCGTGGCCTCCATGTTGTAGCGGTCCTCGACGGGCTGCCAGAACACCCACGCCTGCGACTCGAGCTCGCGCAGGTCGTCCGTGATGCGGCCGGCCAGGCCCAGACCGTTGGTGATGCTCGACGGGTTCCAGCCGGAGACCCACGAACCCTCGACCTCGCTCATCCACAGGGCCTTGTCGGCCGTCTTGGCGATGTCGCGGACCGTGACCCGGCTGCCCGTGCCGTACGTGTGCACGTTGAGCTGGTCGATCGCGTCGCGCGTGGCCTGGTCGTAGCCGTTCCAGTTGGTGACGAACGTGCCGGGGTTCGTCTCGTCCATCGCGGAGACGACGGCGTCGGTGGTCGTCGCCGGGTCGCCGAGCTGCGCGGCGAGGGCGTCGATGAGGTCGGCCTGCCGGGCCGGGCCCACGTGCATGCCCTCCTGGCGTCCGCCCGTCGGCACACCGTTGGTCAGGGTCGTGCCCCAGTAGCTGGTGTTCGGCTCGTTGAGCGGGTCGATGGTGTCGACGTCGATCCCGTACTCGTCCTCGAGCGCCTCGGTGACGTGCGTGAGGTACGCGGCGAAGTCGTCGACGGCCTCCGGCTTGAGCTGCTCGGCGCTGCTGTTCGTGCCGCCGGAGACGTAGCCGGACTCGGTCATGAAGTACGGGGCCGAGTTGGCGAACGTCTCCCAGTGCGTGATCTGGCCGTCGGCCGCCAGCTGCTGGACCCACCAGCGCTGGGTGGCGTCGGCGGTCAGGTCGTAGTCCGCGGGGTCGTCGGCGTCCCAGGCGGCCAGGACGGCCGCGCGGTCGGCGTAGCTCGTCGTCGCGCCGTACAGCTCACCGGTGGTGTCGGCCTTCCACCAGCCCTCGACCGCGCCGCCGGGCCGCAGGTAGTCCACGACGTCGGAGGCGTTGCCGCCGCCGATGTTGTACCGGGCGATGTTCAGGTCGAGGCCCTCCTCGCTGAACAGCAGGTCGTACAGCTCCTGCCGCAGCTCGGCCGGGTAGTCGCCGGTCGCGTTGGCGAACCACACCAGGCTCGTGCCCCAGCCCTCGAACGGCTCGGAGGCCGCCCACGGGTTCGGGGTCACGGTGACCGAGGGGATGGCTGCGGCGGCGGCGGTGGCCGCGGCGGCGGTGGTCGGCGTCGCGGACGCCACGGTCGGCACAGCGGTGAAGGCGCAGGTGGCCAGAGCGAGCGCCGTGACGCCCGCCCCCGCCCTGCGCCGTGACGTCGTTGTCATCGGCTCTCTCTCGGTGCAAGGAATGGTCGGATGACGCCGTCCCTGGCCCGTGCCCGTCCGCGTCCGTGCGTCCGGTCCCCGGTCGTGCTGGTCCTGCTGGTCGTTCGTGCGGGTCAGTGCTCGGTGTGCCCCAGCTCGGGTCCCTCGACGAACGGCAGGGTGCCGTCGGGCGCCGCCAGCAGCTCGAGGACGACGACCCGGTCGTGCGCACCCGCCACGGCCGGGGCGGGCACGTAGAGGGTGGTCTGCGGCCCCTTGCTCCAGTACCGGCCGAGCGAGGTGCCGTTGACCCACACGACGCCCTTGCCCCACCCGCGCGTCGACACGAACAGGTCGTGCCCCGCGGGCAGGTCGGACTCCCAGAGGCTCAGCGAGGGCCCCGGCACCGGGCCGGTCGTCACGGGCGCGTCCGCGAACACCGCGGGGTCGGCCACGAGCGCGTCGAGCGGCACGGGCAGCACCTGCCAGCCGGTCAGCGGCAGGCCGCCGAGCAGCGCGGGGCCGATCAGGCCCTTGGGCTCACCGATCCGCGGCCCGTAGTTGACCCGCCCCTGGTCCTCGACGAGCACGTCGAGCCGAGCGTGTCCGACGCCGGGCAGGGTCAGGCTCGTCCCGTGCTCGGAGCGGTCGATGACGCCCACGGGGCGGCCGTCGAGGAACACCTGCGCGCGGTCGCGGACCTCGGTGAACGCCAGGACGGTCGGCTCGGGCAGGTCGACCTGCGTGCGGTGCAGCACGAACCCGCCGAGCACACCGATCGCGTCGTGCGTGGGCAGATCGTGGGAGTCGACCCAGCCGGTCCCGCGGTCGAGCGCGTCCCACAGGCTCACGGTCCGTCGGCCCTGCAGCAGCGTGAACGTCGGTGACGGGGTCCGGGTCGGCGCGGTCTGCTCGGGCAGCGGCGTGTACCGGCCGAGCACCTCACGGAACGCGTCGTACTTGGCGGTGCGGGTGCCGTCCTCGGCGAGCGGGGCGTCGTAGTCGTACGACGTGACGGTCGGCTGGTAGACGCCCTTGTCGTTCGCGCCGTTGGTGAACCCGGCGTTCGTGCCGCCGTGGAACATGTAGACGTTGACCGACGCGCCGCTCGCGAGCAGCTCGTCGAGGTCGTGCGCGGAGGCCGCCGGGTCGGTGGTGTGGTGGTGCGCGCCCCAGTGGTCGAACCAGCCGTCCCAGAACTCCATGCACATCAGCGGCCCGGTCGGCTGGTGCCGGCGCAGCACCTCGAGGCGCTCGGCGGAGCGGGAGCCGAACGTGGCGGTGCGGTGCAGCTCGGGCAGCCCGCCGCGCTTGAGCATCGCGTCGTCGGCCTGGTCGCAGCTGAGCAGCGGCACGTCGATGCCGGCGCCGCGCGTGATGCCGACCAGGGCGCGCAGGTAGTCCTTGTCGTCGCCGTACGCGCCGTACTCGTTCTCGACCTGCACGGCGATCACCGGCCCGCCGCGCGTGACCTGGCGCTCGGCGACGATCGGCAGCACCTGCTGCAGGTACTCGCCGACGGCCGCCATGTACACGGGCTCGTTCCGGCGCACGCCGACGCCGGGGGTGCTGAACAACCAGGCGGGGAACCCGCCGTTGTCCCATTCGGCGCAGATGTAGGGGCCGGGGCGCACGATCGCGTGCAGGCCCTCGGCGGCGACCAGGTCGAGGAACCGGCCCAGGTCGCGGCCGCCGGTGGTGTCGAACACGCCGCGCTGCGGGGCGTGCACGTTCCAGGCGACGTACGTCTCGATGGTGTTCAGGCCCATGAGGCGGGCGGACCGGATGCGGTCGGCCCACAGGTCGGGGTGGACCCGGAAGTAGTGGAGGGCACCGGAGAGCACCTGGTACGGCTCACCGTCGAGCAGGAAGTCGTGCTCGCCGATCTCGAAGGTGGGCATGGTTCGGTCAGGGCTCCTCGTCCGGGTGCCGGGCGCGCCGGGGGCGCGTGCTGGGCTGGTGCTGGTGCGCGTGGCCGCGGGTGGACCCGCGTGGTCCGGGTGGTCCCGGTCCGGCCGCCTCGGCGGTGGTGGGGTTCGGCTCCCCACCACCGCCGAGGGATCAGGTCAGGCAGGTCACTTGACCGTGAAGCCCTGCTCGTTGCCGTAGTCGATCGACTGCTGCTGCCAGGCGGCGAGACCGTCGACGAGCGTGGTGCCCGAGACGTAGGCCTGGCCGACCGTGTCGTTGAAGATGCTGTTCGCGTAGACCTGGAACGGCAGGTACTGCCACCCGGTCACGACGTCGGCCGCCGACTGCGAGAGCACCTCGTTGACCTTCTGGCCGCCGAAGTAGTCGAACTCCTTGTTGAGGAACTCCTCCGACTCCAGGTCGGCCGTGGTGGCCGGGAAGCCGCCGCCGTCGATGCGGATCTGCACGCCGCCACCGGCGGAGAGGTACTCGAGGAAGTCGTACGCGAGCGCCTTCTGCTCGCTGGCCTCGGTCACGGCGAGGGAGCTGCCGCCGTTCTCGGCGGTGTCGCTGGCCCCGGCCTCCCACTGCGGCATCTGCGCGACGCGCCAGTCACCCGCGGCGTCCGGCACGCCGGACTCGAGGTTGCCGGGCATCCACGCGCCGATGGTCAGGGTGGCGATGGTGCCGTCGCCCAGGCCCTGGTACCACTCGTCGCTCCACGAGCTGATGGGCGCGAGGAGGTCCTCGTCGATGAGCTGCTGCCACAGCTCGGCGAACTTCGTCGAGCCCTCGTCGGCGAGGTCGATGCCGACGTCGGTGCCGTCGACCGTGAAGGGGTTGCCGCCGGCCTGCCAGATCATCGACGTGGTGAAGCCGGCGTCGCCGGTGTCGTTGGTGATGTAGGCGTTCGGGTCGGCCGCGTGGATCGCACGGGCTGCCGCGAGGTACTCGTCCCACGTGGTGGGGATGGCGATGCCGTACTTCGTGAAGACGCTCTCGTTGTAGAAGAGCGCCATCGGGCCGGAGTCGGCGGGCAGGCCGTAGATGGCGTCGCCCTGGTGGACCGCGTTCCACGGTCCGGGGGAGAACGTGCCGTCGAGGGAGTCGGCGCCGAACTCGGTGAGGTCGGCGAGCGAGCCGGCGATGGCGAACTGCGGCAGCGCGTAGTACTCGATCTGCGCGACGTCGGGCACGCCGGAGCCGGCGGCGATGGCGTTCTGCAGCGCGGTGTACTGGTCGTTGCCGGTGCCGGCGTTGACGACCTCGATCGTCACGTCGGGGTGCTCGGCCGTGTAGGCGTCGGCGATGGGCTGGACGGTGTTGTCCCAGGCCCAGACGGTGAGCGAGCCGCTGTCGGGTGCGGCGGAGCTCGCGTCGTCGGAGCCGGAGTCGCCGGAGCTGCACGCGGTGAGCGCGAGCGCCAGGGCCCCGGCGAGGGCGGTGCCTCGCAGGAGCGTGCGACGGAAGGTGGTCGTCATGGGGTTTCCTCTCACTTCGTTGTCAGGGAACGACGGGGATGCTGGTGGTTCTGGTTCAGGTGCCGGCTCGGGATGGTGACGTGAACATCGGGCAGGGGTCGGCGCTGCACGGGGTGGCTGCCCTCACTCCTTGACGGACCCGGCGGCGAGGCCGGACTGCCAGTAGCGCTGCAGGAAGAGGAACGCGACGACGAGCGGCAGGATCGTCAGGACCGCACCGGTGATGACGAGGTTGAAGATCGCCTGACCGCCGGCCGTGGCTGCCTGCGCGTTCCACGCGTTCAGGCCCAGGGTCAGCGGGTACCAGTCGGGGTCCTTGAGCATGATCAGCGGCAGGAAGTAGTTGTTCCAGGTCGCGACCATCGTGAACAGCAGCACGGTGACGATGCCCGGGGCGAGCAGCGGCAGGCTGATCTGCGCGAACGTGCGCGCCTCGGACGCGCCGTCGACGCGGGCGGCCTCCATGAGCTCGGTGGGGATCGCCTCGGCGGCGAACGTCCACATGAGGTAGAGCCCGAACGGCGAGATGAGCGAGGGGATGATGACGGCCCACGGGGTGTTCGTCAGGCCCATCTGGCTGAACATGAGGAACGTCGGCACCGCGAGGGCCGTGCCCGGCACGGCGACCGCGCCGATGACCGTCGCGAAGACGGCCTTCTTGCCCGGGAACTGGAACTTCGCCAGGCCGTACCCGCCGAGGACGGCGAGCGCTGTCGCGCCACCGGCACCGACGACCACGTACAGCAGCGTGTTGCCGAGCCAGCGGACGAAGATGCCGTCGTCGTAGGTCAGCGTGTCGACGATGTTCGAGCCGAGCGCGAAGTCGTCGCCGAACCACAGGCCGAACGAGGAGAACAGGTCGGCCTGCGTCTTGGAGGCGTTGATGAGCAGCCACACGAGCGGGATGAGGCTGTAGACCAGCACGATCGCGGTGAGCACGGTGAGCGTGATGCTGCGCCGCGGGCGGTCCACGCTGTAGGCCCGGCGCAGACGGACGGGACGGGCGGGCCGGCCGGTTCGCCCCGCACCGGCGGTCGGTGCCGCGGCGTGGGCGTCGGGGGTGAGGGTCGTCATCGCGGTCACGCCTCCTTGCGCATGCCGCGCAGCTGGACGACGTAGGCCACGATCATCGTGATGACGCCCATGATGATCGCGATCGTCGCCGAGTAGTTGTACTGCTGGCCCGAGAACGACAGCGAGTAGGCGTACAGGTTGGGCGTGAAGTACGTCGTGATGGCGTTCGGTGCGAGGTTCTGCAGGATGCTCGGCTCGTTGAACAGCTGGAAGCTGCCGATGATCGAGAAGATCGTCGCGATGACGAGCGCCCCACGGATGGCGGGCAGCTTGATGGCCCGGATGACCCGCCACTGGCCGGCGCCGTCGATCTGCGCGGCCTCGTAGAGCGAGGTCGGGATGACGCGCAGCGCCGAGTAGAAGATCAGCATGTTGTAGCCGACGAACTCCCAGGTCACGATGTTGCCGATCGCGGCGAGCACGAGGTCGGGCGAGAGCGGGTTCGGGATCGAGACGCCGAACGCGTCGTTGATGTTGCCGACCAGCCCGAAGCGCGTGCCGTACATGAAGCCCCACATGAGGCTGGCCACGACCGCGGGCACCGCGTACGGCAGGAAGATCGAGATGCGGAAGAAGTTGCGCCCGTAGAGCCGTCCGCTGTCGATCGCGAGGGCGACCAGGAGGGCGATGCCGAGCATGATCGGCACCTGCACCACGAGGAACACGGCGACGCGGCCGAGCGCGGACCAGAACTGCGCGTCCTCGAGCGCCCGCTGGTAGTTCTCGATGCCGACGAACGAGTTGCCGCCGACGAGCTGCTTGCGGAACAGGCTGAGGTAGATCGAGTACACGATCGGCGCGAGGAAGACGAGGGCGAACACGGCCATGAAGGGGCCGACGAACGCCCAGCCGGACCACGATCGCGCCCGGACGCGGCGGACGGGCACGCTGATCGCTGGGGGTGCGACCGCTTGCGTCACTGAACACTCCCTCGTGTCTGATGCGATGTTGACGTCACCATGGGCGACTTCCGTGCACGTTTCCATCGGGAGCCAGGACGTGTCAAGCCCGTGCGACCTCCCTGATGATCACGGTTTGGTGACGTCACCATCTGGGAGCGCGACCAGGCACCCGACCGACGACCGACCAGATGGTGACGTCACCACTGCTATCGTGTCGCCATGGCGCAGGGCACCGCGGGCACACCCGCCCGGACCGGCGGTCGGAGCAGACCGGGTCCGTCGATCGGTGACGTCGCCCGCCTGGCCGGCGTGTCCCAGCAGACCGTCTCCCGGGTCTCCACCGGCGCCGAGAACGTCCGCCCCGACACCCGCCAACGCGTCCTGGACGCCATGGAGCAGCTCGGCTACTCCCCCAACCACGCCGCCCGCGCGCTGCGCTCCGGCTCGTTCGGGGCGATCGGGGTCATCGCGCACCGGCTCGCCCGCACCGGGGAGTCGCGCACCGTCGAGGCCGTCGTCGAGGCCGCCCGGCTCGAGGGCTACACCGTGAGCCTCATCGACGTGCAGACGCCCTCGTCGACCGACGTCACCGCCGCCGTCAAACGCCTCGACCACCAGGCCATCGACGGCCTGGTCATCATCCGCGCCGAGGCCGCCACCCCCACCACCCTCGCGCTGCCGCCCCGGCTGCCCGTCGTCGTCTCCGACTCCCGGTTCGTCGGCCACCACCCGGCCGTCGGCACCGACCAGACCGAAGGCGCCTCGCAGGCCGTGCAGCACCTGCTCGACCTCGGCCATCGCACCGTGCACCACCTCGCCGGCCCCGCCGACTCCACCCCCGCCCAGACCCGCGTCGACGCCTGGCGCACCCGCCTGCGCGCCGCCGGCCGCACCGTCCCCGAGGTGCTGCACGGCGACTGGACCTCGCTGTCCGGCTACCAGCTCGGCCGACGCCTCGCCGAGGACCCCGAGGTCACCGCCGTGCTCTGCGCCAACGACGAGATGGCCGCCGGCCTCATGCGCGCCCTGCACGAGCAGGGCCGCCGCATCCCCGAGGACGTGTCCGTCGTCGGCTTCGACGACATCCCGCTCGCCGAGTACCTGTGGCCCCCGCTGACCACCGTCCGCCAGGACTTCCGGGCCATCGGCTCCGAGCTCGTCGCCCTGCTCCTCCAGCAGATCCGCGAGCACACCTCGCTCGCCGGGCACCACGTCGTCGTCCCCACCGAGCTGATCATCCGGGCCAGCACGGGGCCCGCCCGGCTGCCCTGATCTCGCTCCAGGCTCGACAGCCGCACGCCCCTGACCTGCACGAACCCCGCCCATGGCGACCCGGCGAGCCCTACTCTCGCCGCATGACCCTCGTCCTGCGCCCGTCCGGGCCGTCGTCCTGATGACCGAACGCAGTGCGACGACGGGCACCGAGGCCGGGCCGACCGGGCGCCGAGGCGTGACCCGTCCGCAGGCCTGGTACCTGCTCTTCGGGTTCCTCAGCCAGCTCGGCCTGTGGATCGCGATGTCGACCCTCCCCTGGTACGCCCTGCAGAGCGCCGGCGGAATCCGCGCACTCGCCGTGGTCCAGTCGTTCCAGTTCCTGCCCGGGCTCGTCCTGGCACCCGTCGCGGGGGCCTGGGCCGACCGGCTCAGGCCCACGACCATGCTCCGGTGGACGACCGCCACGAGCACCGCATCGATCGGTGGCGCCGGGGTGCTCTGCCTCGGATCCTCGTGGGGGCACGTGCTCGGCATCGCGGTCCTGGCCGCGCTGATGACCGCGACATCGGTCGTCGTCTTCTCGGCGATCCAGGTTCTGCTCGGATCTCTCGTCGCCGACCAGGACCGCACACGCCTGATGGGCCTGGCCGGCATGAACGGGTCGCTGTGCCGGGTGCTCGGGCCTGCGGCCTCCGCCTCCCTCATCGTCCTCGGCGGCGCCTCCACGGCCCTCGCCGCCGGGGCCGTGAGCGCGGCGCTGGCCGCGCTCGCCGTCGTCCCGCTGCGCAAGATCGAGCGGTTCGACGCGAGCCGACCACGTGGCCGGCTGCTCGACGGCGCCCGGTACGTGCGCAGCCGACCCGAGCTCGCGCACGATCTGCTCGTGTTCACGGTCGTCTCGCTCATCGTGCTGAACTTCTCGACGCTCGTGCCGCTCGCGGTGGACGCCTGGTACGAGAACGACCCGCGCGTGCTCGGTGCGGCGAACGCCGCGCTCGGCGTGGGCGCCCTGGCAGGCGGCCTGCTGCTCGCGACGGCGAAGGCGCACGCCGCCACGGGACGGACCGTCGCTACTGCGACCCTCGGCACGGCGGCGCTGCTCGTCATCCCCACGGGCCGGTCATTCCCCGCCCTGCTGGCCGTGCTCGTGCTGCTGGGCGCCGCCCGGCTCGTCTACACCACGGTGGTGCAGGTCCGCGTCGTCACGGCGACCCCGGCCGAGCACCGAGGCAAGGTCGCGGCCCTCTACGCGATGGCGGCGAACGGGACGACCTCGATCGGCTCGGTGCTGACCGCGGCGGTCGTCGCCTGGGGCGGTCTCGCCGCCGGCTTCGGTCTCGCCGGGATCGTCAGCCTCGCGGCGACGCCTGCGCGCCGCACCCGCACCGGCGACCGGGGGTAGAGCCGGGCGATGGTGGGGTCGCGGCACCGGGGCTAGCGTCAGGACGACGGGTTGCGCGGCGAGAGGGGACGCACGTGCCGTTCATCGGACCGGACCCGGCGGACGCCTCGCTCTGGCGGCAGATCACCACGGTCGACCTGCGCCAGCTGCCCGTGACGCGCCGCTGGAAGGTGCTCTTCGAGGTCATCCGTGAGTTCGGCTACACCGAGCTCCCCGCCGACGTGGGCACGCCGCAGAGCCCGGCGTGGTCGGCCGGGACCGTGCAGCACCTGGTGCCGCGCGGCATGGAGACGGACCTCGCCTCGGTGCCCCCGTTCCTGTGGGGCGTGATCGCCAGCTACGGCCGGCAGACCCTGCCCGCTCTCCTGCACGACCGGCTGTGCTGGGCCGCACAGCTGCCGGACCAGCCTGCGCCGTACCGGCGCCGGGCCCGACGGGAGGCGGACGACCAGTTCCGCCGCACGCTGCGCGCGAGCGGTTCGGGGCCCCTGCGCCGGTGGCTCATGTGGGCGGCGGTCCGGGTCTTCGGGCGGCCGCCGGTCCTCGCGCCGTTCGCTCTGCTCGTGGTCGGGGCGATCGCCCTGCTCGTCGCCGGGCCGGGCTGGGTGCCCGCGCTGGTCGCGATCGCGGTCGGTGCGGTGGGCGTGCTGGTCCTGACGCTCGCGGGTGCCGTCGAGCAGGAGCGGGTGCCCGTCCTCGCAGCGCCCGGCGCCCTGGTCCCCGCCGCGGACGAGTTCGGGCCGCGACGGCTCGTGCCGCGCGCGGTCGGCGGCCTGCTCGGTGCGGTGCTCGTCAGCCTCGTGGCGGCGCTCCCGATCGCCGTGCTCGGCGTGGCCACGCTCGTCGCCGAGCTCGTCGTCGGCCTGGGCGAGCACACCACCTCGGCCGCCGACAGTCGCAGGGCCGGTCCTGCGAAGCCGGACGGGAGCCCGGGAGCCACGGCGCGCATCCAGTGGCGTCCGCTCGTCGACGAGGACGCGAGCACGGTGAACGCGAACCCCGGCCCGGGCGACCTCTGACGGTCCGGGACGTCGTCGCAGGTCACGGCCCCGCGACTGTCGGCGGCGGCTACTAGCCTCGTCCGCGTGACCATCGCGACCGCACCCGCCAGCCCTTGGACCACGATCGCCTACGGGACCCACCCGGACCAGGTCACCGAGGTGACCGTGCCCGAAGGCGCGACCGGCCCGCTCCCCCTCGTCGTGCTGCTGCACGGCGGGGTGTGGCGCGAACCGCACGACCGCGTGCACATCCGCCCGCTCGCGGCGGCCCTGGCGGCAACCGGCGTGGTCGTCGCCAACACCGAGTACCGACGCGTCGGCGGGGCCGGCGGATGGCCGCAGACGTTCGAGGACGTCGCGCTGGCGACCGACACGGTGCCCGACCTGATCGGGTCCGCCGGGCTGGCGCAGGTCGACCCGGAGGCGGTCGTGCTCGTCGGGCACTCGGCGGGCGGGCACCTCGCGCTCTGGGCGACCGTGCGGCACCTGGTCCCGGCGGGCGCCCCGGGCCACCGGGCCGCGCCGTTACCGGTCGCGGGGGTCGTGCCGCTGGCCGGCGTCGTCGCGCTCAGCTCGTTGCAGCGCACCGGTCCGGACGGCGACTCCGTGGAGCGGCTCATGGGCGGCGACCCCGGCAGCGTTCCCGGGCGCTATGCCGCCGGCGACCCCACCCTGCTCGGGGCACCCTCGTGCCGGACCGTCCTCGTCCACGGCGCGCAGGACGAGGCGGTACCTGTCGGGACGGCCCGTGACTACGCCGCCGCGCGCCCGGGCGTCGACCTCGTCGAGCTGGCGGGCACCGGGCACTTCGAGGTCATCGACCCGACCTCGACGGCCTGGCCTGCCGTGCTCGGTGCGGTGTGCGCCGCCCTCGGGGTCACCGCTGGGGGTGACCCCGAGGGCGGCGGCCGGCGGGCTGACGGCGGCCGACGTCAGCCCGCCGAACCCGAACGCACCTGACGGACCGCGCCGACCAGGTCACCGGGGGTCGCATCCGGGAGGTACGCGCGTCCGAGCGCCAGGCCGACGGCGGGCAGCGCTGCCTCGTCGCGCACCACCAGGTACAGCGGGTCGGGACGCGGCCGGAACTTCTGCTTGAACTGGTGCAACGACCGAAAGCCGTACAGCGGCTCGAGCAGCACCGACATGCGCTCGAGCACGAGGTCGACCGCGGTGGGCGGCACGTCGTCGGCGTGCTCGCCGGCCAGGGGCGCCCCGGACAGCGACGCCTCCGCGTAGCCCTCCTCCTGGAACTCCAGGCAAGCCGAGGCGATCAGGAACTCCATCGTCGGCCGGAAGGAGTCCTCCGCCCGGCGCATGAGGTCGAGTGTCCACCCGACGCACCGCCCGTCACGGTGGATCGGCAGCCAGCTGGTCACACCGTGCACATGGCCGTTCGCGTCGACCGCCAGGCCGACCCGCACGTCCCGGTCGAGGGCCTCGTCGACACCACCGAGTGTGAAGCCCATCTCGGGTAGGCCTCCCTCGACCACCCAGGCGTCGGAGATGGCCCGCACCTGCGCCTGCACACCCACCGGCTCGTCGGCCAGCCGGACCAGCCGGTGCTCGATGCCCACCTTGCTCGCCTGGTTCAGCGCCGTGCGCACGGACTGCCACTGCTTGCCGCGCAGGCTGAGCGCCGGCAGGTCGATCACGGCCTCCTCCGCAACCTGGACGGCGAGCCAGCCGCGCTCACCGGCAAGCGCGGCGACCTCGGTGGTCGCCGAGAAGAACCCGGGGGTCAGCCCCGCCTCGGTCGCGGCGTCCATGAACGTCTCGATCAGGTGGCGGCGCTCCTGCACCGTCGCCGCGACGGGGTCGCCGAGGGCCAGGGCACCGCGCGCATGCACCTGGTAGGCGACGTAGCCGGGCACGTCGGGCACCTGCCAGCGCGAGCTCTCGGGCCACGTCGTCATCCAGGAGATCCGGTTCGGGCACCCAAGCCTGACGAGCAGCTCGCGCGCACGGGCCCGGTCCACGTCCGAGCCGGTCCGCCCGCCGAGCAGCGGGTCGCCGCGTCCGACGTTGCGGAACGCCGCCCGACCCCACCCCAGCAGCGCGAGCGCCCCCAGGTCCAGCAGCAGCGTGAGCACCTCGCGCGGCAGACCGGTCTCGCCGCCCGGGCCGACGCCGGCGAGCACCAGCAGCAGCGCCAGCGCCGCGCTGAGCGAGGTGAGCGCGATCGCGATCCGCCACCAGACCCGCCGGCCCCGGTGCAGCCCGGCCGCGATCACCAGGTCGATCGTCGCCGAGAACCCCGCCCCCGCCCATGACGCCCCACCGAACGGTCCGAGCGGCCCGTCGGTCGGCGCCGTCGCGGCGGTCAGCAGGACGACCGCTGCGGACGCGACGAAGAAGCCCGAGGCGAGCAGGCGCATCTCGCGCCGCGTGGTGCGACGTAGACGCAGGGCGGCCGGTCTGCCGGTGAGCCACGGGCCGAGTGCCAGACCGACCAGCAGGCCGACGATGTGCTCCAGGTCCGCGAGGGTGCCGAGGAGGGCGGCCGAGGTCAGGACGTAGACGGCGGTGACCAGCCAGACGCGTGCCCGCCACGGGGGCCGCAGGGCCGCGGCGCTCGCGGTGAGGGCGGCGATCGCGCCCGCGCTGAAGCCGACGTCGCGCAGCCGTGCGGTCTCGACGGCCCACGCCCACCCGGTACGGGACAGCGCCGAGAGCATCACAGCCGAGAGCACCACGCCGAGCGCCTGGCCCGCGACCGTGACGACCGCGGCCCGCGAGCTCCCCATCCGCCACTCGGTGTAACCGACGAGCAGGGCGAAGCCGCCGATCACCGGCAGGTACTGCCACGGCGAGGCGGCCAGCGCGGAGCCGGTCACCACGGTCCACCACTGGCCAGCCTCGAACGCCGGAAGGCCGTAGGCGAGGTCGTCCCACAGCGGTGAGTCGTGCAGCGGTGCCCACAGCGCACGGGTGAGGAAGCCGGCGACGACCATCGTCGCCAGCACGGCGGTGGTGAACGGCACACGCCCCAGCACCCTGAGCGGGCCGGTGGCAGTCGGCTGCTCGTCCATCTGCGCTCCCCCTGGTCCGTTCGTGGCCGGGCGGCCTGGGCGCGCGGTCCTCGACACCCGCCACTATCGTCGACGACCGAGGCCGGTGCCCGCCGAGCCCGCGACCATGACCTGGGAGAACGTGATGCGCTCCCCATCGCGTCCGACTCGGCCTCAGCCGGAGGCGACTGGCCGGTGAACTGGTATCACAGCGTGGTCGTCGCCACCGGTCGCGCACCCGCGCTCTTCGCGCTCCTCGGCTTCCTCCTCACCTTCGTGGTCACCCGGTCGGTGACCCGTCGGATCCGCGCACGAAGTCTGCGGTCGGGCGATCCGACTCCTTCGACGCCCGCGCCCGCGCCCGACGAGGGCCAGGCCGGCCGGCGGGTGCTGCGCGACATCCACATCGGCGGTGTTCATGTGCACCACCAGGTGTGGGGCATCCTCCTCGTGCTGCTGACCGGTCTGCTCGAGTTCCGGTACTCCCCGGACTCACCGGGGTCCGAGATCCTTGCGGTGTTCTTCGGGGCCGGTGCCGCGCTCGCGCTCGACGAGTTCGCACTCTGGCTGCACCTGGAGGACGTCTACTGGTCTGCCGAGGGCCGCAAGTCGATCGACGCGATCCTCGTCGCGACGGCCATCGGTGTCGTCCTGCTCCTGCAGGCGTCACCGGTCGGCGTCGACCGACAGGCAGAGACCGGGACAGGGCTGTACGTCGCCACGATCGCCCTCCACCTCGTGGCGGCGGTGATCTGCCTGCTGAAGGGCAAGCTGGCCACCGGCCTGATAGGGGTCGCCCTACCCTTCATCGCCCTGGTCGGTGCGCTGCGCCTGGCCGAGCCTCAGTCCTTCTGGGCCCGCCGGTGGTACGGCGAGCACAAGGCCGCACGCTCGACGGCCCGGTACGGCAGCGGCGCCTACACCGCTCGGTACGAGCGGATCCGCGACTTCATCGCCGGGAGCAACCCATGACCTCACGCGCGCGGCGCCGTCCCAGTCTGCGAACCTGGCTGCTCCCCGCATCCCAGCGCCGCACGATCGCCGAGCTGCACAGCGACCTCGACCTGACCGAGGGCGACAGCGCCTCGAAGCGCAGTGCGTTCTGGGTGATGCTCGCGCTCTCGTCGATCATCGCGACCGCGGGCGTGCTGGCGGACTCCACGGCCACGGTCATCGGAGCCATGATCATCGCGCCGCTGTCGACGCCGATCATGGGAACAGCCCTCGGGCTCGCCCAGGGCGAACGGCGCACCGGTCTGCGCGCCTCCGGGTTCGTCCTGGCCGGTTCCCTGCTCGCCGTCGGCATCGGCATCGGCTTCTCGGCTCTCGTCCCCGGCGACATCGACCTGCTCGCCAACAGCCAGATCGCGGGACGGACCTCACCCGGGCTGCTCGACCTCGCCGCGGCCATCGCGACCGGTTTCGCCGGGGCCGTCGCGCTGTCGCGCAAGGACGTCGCCGCGGTTCTTCCCGGTGTCGCGATCTCGATCTCGCTCGTGCCGCCCCTGGCCGTCGTCGGCGTCTGCCTCGGCGCAGGTTCGCCGACCTTGGCCTACGGGGCAGCGCTCCTGTTCGCTTCCAACCTGCTGGCTCTGGTGCTCGCCGGCACCCTGATCTTCGCCGCGCTCGGGTACGGCGACGAGGGCGCGGCGGCGGAGGGGCGCCCTCGTCGTCGCGCCTCGCTGACCGTCGGCCTGCTGCTGGCCCTCGTCGCCGTGCCGCTGGCGACGAACTCGGCCTTCAGCTACCTGGTCACGGTGCTCACGGCACGGGTGCAGACGATCGCGCAGAGCTGGGTCGCCGCGGTGCCGGGGGCCTCGATCACCGACGTCACGTTCGTCTCCTCGGCCGTGCACGTCGACGTCCAGACCCCCGGCGAGATCCCGCCGGTCGACGACCTCCTGGCGTCGTTGACCGGCACGCTTCCGGACGGAATCCCGGTGGTGGTGACCACCTCCCTCGGCGAGCAGATCGACGCGGGCGTCGTCGGTCGGGACTGAGCCCGGCCGTCAGGCGAACAGCGGCTCCTTCTGCAGCTGGTACTGCGCCTGACCGAACCCCAGGACGAGATAGCCGATGGGGGTCAGGAACAGCAGGAGGAGCGTCATGCCCACCCCTCGACCGAATGCCTTGGACAGGTCGCTGAGGACGATCACGAGGACCACGACATTGACGATCGGAATCAGCAGCATCAGAAACCACCACAGCGGCCGCTTCACGATCTTCAGCAGCCCGAAGGTATTGAGTACCGGGACGATCGCGACCCAGCCGGACTCTCCGGCCTTCACGTAGAGCTTCCATCCGGCAATCAGGATGAGGACAGCCCAGACGAGCATCACCACCAGCCAGACGACGGCACCACCACCGTCAACCGTCGCATCGGTCGTCGTTATCTCCATGAGGTTCACGATCACTCCAGAATGGGTCGGGCTCCACCTGCGGACACGCGGAGCCTAACGACGGTCATGGTCACCCGCGACCGGGGCGAGGCCTCGGATTCGACCGATTGACAAGGCCTCTCTGCCGTCGATGTCACCGCGTTCACCGCGGCGAAACACCGTGCGGCTACCGTCGCGGCGGGAGAGTCGACCATGCAGAACTCGTCCGTCGTCCGGACCGTCCCCGGGACCTCGCGATCCCGGGGCTTCACGCTCGTCGCGCTCGCCGGGGTCGTGTGGGGAACCGGGGGGCTCGCCGGGGCCCTAGTCGCGCGGACCACCGACCTGTCCTGGCCGGCCATCGCCTCGCTGCGGCTGCTCGGCGGCGGTCTGGTGATGCTCGCCGTGGCTGCCGCGACGGGCGCGCTGCGGACGCTGCCGTGGAACCGCGCCGTCGCCGCGCGGGTTGCGGCCACCGGGGTGCTCGCTGGGATCTACCAGGGTGCCTACTTCGTGGCGGTCGACCTGGCCGGCGTCGCCTTGTCGACCGTGGTGGCACTCGGCAGCGCACCGGTCGTCGTGGCCGTGGTGACCGCGTGCGCCACCCGGCGGATGCCCCCGCGCGCGACCCTGCTCGCGCTCGTGTGCGCGCTCGTCGGGCTCGCGCTCCTGACCGGGACGCCGACCGGGGGCGACGGACGCGCCGCCGCGCTGGGCGCCGGGCTCGCACTCGTCTCGGGAGCCTCGTTCGCGGCGACCACCCTGCTCAACCGGACGCTGGTGCGCGGGCTGCCGCCGGCCGCACTGATCGGCTCCTCGTTCACGCTCGCCGGGCTGCTGCTCGTGCCACCGGCGCTCGTGGCCGGTTTCGCGTTGGCCGGTACGGGCGCGGCCGCGGGGGGCTGGCTGGTCTACCTCGCGGCGCTGCCCACCGCGTGTGCGTACCTGGCCTACTACTCGGGCCTGCCCCTGGTCCCTGCCACGACGGCCGCGGTCCTGGCCCTGCTCGAGCCGGTGACCGCGACCGTGCTCTCGGTGCTGGTGCTCGACGAGAGGGTGAGCCTGGCCGGCCTGGTCGGGATGGCGCTGCTGCTCGCCGCAGTCGTTCTGCTGCGGCCCGCGCACCAGACCGCCGGGGCGAACCCGGGCGCCGGGGCACTCTCCTCCGACGACTCCGGACGGGTTGCCCCTACACCTCCCTGACCTGCACGCTCACCCTCCGGACGGGTCGATCACGGGCCCGCGCCGGACCGCGCCCGTAGCATCGGCGCATGGCAGCCGAGCAGTCACCGTCCGTGCGCCCGGGCCCGCTCGGCGCGGTCGGGCGCGACGCCGGTGCGGCTCTGGGCACGGGTCGGCGCGGCCTGTCGGCCGATCGGGTCGTCGAGGCGGCCGTGGCGCTGGCCGACGCCGAGGGGCTCGCGGCCGTGTCGATGAGCAACGTGGCCCGACGCCTCGGCTCGGCGCCGATGTCGCTGTACCGGCACGTCGCGGACAAGGACGAGCTGCTGCTGCGCATGCACGACACCGTGTGGCGGTCGGCCTCGGCGCCCGAGGTGACCGGCGCCCCCGACGGCCCCGGCTGGCGCGCCCGGCTGAGCGCGTGGTGCCACGCGCAGCGCGCGGTGCTGCTGGCGCACCCGTGGCTGGAGGAGATCCGTCTCGCCGAACGGGCGGGGACGCCGAGCCAGCTCGTGTGGCTCGACCGCGGCTTCGCGTGCCTGGAGGGCACGGGACTGGCGGAGCACGACAAGGCGGACGCGCTCCTGCTGCTCAGCGGGTTCGTGCTGTGGGAGGCGCGTTGGCGCGCCGAGACGGCGGTGCCCGCCGATGAGGTGAACCCGCTCGCGCGCGACTTCGGCGGGACGCTGCGCGGCGTGGTCGACGCGCGGACGCTGCCGTCGCTGCGGCGGGCGCTCGAGGCGGGTGCGCTGGACGCTCCGGGGTCGAGCTACGGCACGTTCGAGTTCGGGCTCGGGCGGATCCTGGACGGGATCGAGGCGCTCGAGCAGGGGTCCGCCGCAGACGCCTGACCGAACGGCCCCCATGGCGGGAGGATCCGCGCTACCGTGATGCGTATACCGTACGCATCGATCGGGCACCCGCCGACCGCGAGCCGACGGACCCTTGAAGGAGTCGACGATGACCAGCACCAAGGCGGCGGCCGAGACGTTCCTCGCCGCACGACGCATCGCCGTCACCGGGGTGTCGCGCACACCGGGCAGCCACGGGAGCAACGTCGTCTACCAACGGCTGCGGGAGCACGGCTACGAGGTGTTCGCCGTCAACCCGAACGCCGAGCAGGTCGAGGGCGACGACGCCTACCCGGACCTCGGTTCGATCCCCGGCGGCGTCGAGGCCGTCGTCATCGGCACCCGGCCCGACCGGGCGCAGGCCACCGTCGAGGAGGCCTCAGGGCTCGGCATCACGCAGGTGTGGATGCACCGCTCGGTGGACGCCGGCAGCGTCGACAAGGCCGCCGTCGCGTGGGGTCGCGAGCACGGGATGACCGTCATCGACGGTGGGTGCCCGCTGATGTTCGGCAAGGTCTCCGACCCCGGGCACCGGTTCATGTGCCGGTTCATGACCCTCACCGGACGGGTGCCGCGCAGCGTCTGACCGCGCAGAGCCCGACTCACACAGCCGCGTCGTAGCCCTCGCGCGCCGACAGCACGCCGGCCATGTGCACCGTGGCCCAGTCCTCGAGCGCCCGCAGCGGCTCCTGCAGCGTGCGCCCGGCCTCGGTGAGCTCGTACTCCACGCGCGGCGGGATCTCCGGGTGGTGCGTGCGCGTGACCAGGCCGTCGCGCTCCAGCGCACGCAGGGTCTGGGTGAGCATCTTCTGGGACACCCCGTCGACGCGGCGCGCGATCTCGGAGAACCGCAGCGGCCCGCCCGTGAGCGTGCCGACGACCAGCACGGTCCAGCGGTCCCCGATCCGGTCGAGGAGCTGGCGGGTCGGGCAGTCCCGGACGTAGGGGTCGAACGGCCGGTCGGTCATCGCCACGCTCCTTCGGACACGCACCTGGACGGGAGCCGGTTACCGGAAAGTGCCTACTTCCCATCCGGTACTCACTCTCCTACGGTAACTGGCAGGCGCTTCGCAGGGAAGCAGCACGACGAGAGGAACGCACGTCATGGCACGCATCAAGGTCCTGGGCGGTACGGGGTACGCCGGCGGCAGCATCGTCCGCGAGGCCGCCCGGCGTGGGCACCAGGTCACCTCCTACTCGCGCAACGCCCCCGCCGAGCCCGTCGAGGGCGTCACCTACGTGACCGGCGACGCGACCGACGCGGCGCTGCTGCAGCAGGTCGTCGCCGACGCGGACGTCGTCGTCGAGGCCCTCGCACCGCGCGGACCCCTCGCCGGCGCCGTGCGCGGGGTCGTCGCCGACCTGGCCACGGCGGTGCAGGGCACCGGCACGCGCCTGGGCGTCATCGGCGGTGCCGGCTCGCTGGACGTCGCCCCCGGCGGCCCTCGCGTCTACGACACCGAGGGGTTCCCCGCGGAGTACAAGCCCGAGTCGCTCGAGATGGGTGCCGTCCTGGACGACCTGCGCGCCTCGGACGAGTCTGTCGACTGGTTCTACGTCAGCCCGGCCGGCGGGTTCGGCGCGTTCGCCCCCGGTGAGCACACGGGCACGTTCCGGGTCGGCGGCGACGTGCTGCTCGTCGACGCGGACGGGCAGTCGGCCATCTCCGGCGCCGACTTCGCGCAGGCGTTCGTCGACGAGATCGAGACGCCCGCGCACCGACGCGCACGGTTCACCGTCGCCTACTGAGCCGCTGAGCCGCCGGCCCCGCGGGGTCCGGCGGGACGCGACCACGCGCGACCGGGTAGCCGACGGCCACGACCGTCGAGCCGTCGGCTACCCGAGCCGCTGGATCGCGGTGCCCTCCACGTCGAGCACGGCCAACGGCGGCAGCCGGCGGTCGCGCGCGATCGCCGCCAGGGGCGCGGGCCGGGCCAGCAGGTAGCCCTGCACCATGTCGCACCCGAGCTCACGCAGCGCGTCCAGCTGGTCCTCCTCCTCGACGCCCTCCGCGATCACCGCCAGGTCCAGGGCCCGGCCCATCGCGATGATCGCCGTGACGATCGGCCGGCTCGACGCCGCGTCGCTCAGCTGCCTGACCAGCTCACCGTCGATCTTCAGCTCGCGGACCGGCAGCGCACGCACGCGCGCCAACGACGAGTGCCCGGCGCCGAAGTCGTCGATCGACAGCCGCACACCCAGTCTCTGCAGCTCCGCGATCGTCGCCGCAGCCGTCGGGCTGCTGTCCATCACGAGGCTCTCGGTGACCTCCAGCACGAGCCGGCCGGGTGGCAGCCCGCTGTCCGTCAGCGCACGCTGCACGGTCTGCGCGAAGCCCGCGTCCTGCGCCTGGCGAACCGAGACGTTCACCGTCACCGACAGCGGGCGGACCCGGTCCCGGTTGACGGACACGGCGTCGTAGCACGCCCGTCGCAGCACCCACTCCCCGATGCCCACGATCGTGCCCGTGGACTCGGCCGCCGGGATGAACCGGTCGGGCGGGACCACGCCCCACGCCGGGTGGTGCCAGCGCACGAGCGCCTCCATGCTCGCCACCTCGCCCGTGCGCAGATCGAGGATCGGCTGGTACTCCACGACGAGCTCGGAGCGGGCGACCGCCCCGCGCAGGTGGCTCTCCAGCTCGAGCCGGGCCTGTGCACGCTCGAGCAGCGGCGCCTCGAAGACCCGCACGGTCCCGCTGCTGACAGCCTTCGCGGCGTACATCGCCAGGTCCGCGTCGCGCATCACGGCCTGCACGTCCCCACCGGGCCCGACCACCGCGACGCCCACGCTGGCCGCGGTGTGCAGCACGCGGCCCTCCAGCCCGAACGGTTGCGCCAGCGCGTCGACGACCCGCCGGGCGACCGCGACCCCCGACTCCGTCGTCGCCCCCGGCAGCAGCACCCCGAACTCGTCGCCCCCGAGCCGCGCGACCGTGCCGCGCCCGGCGACCACGGCCTCGAGCCGCCCGGCCACCGCGATGAGCAGCGCATCGCCCGACCCGTGGCCCAGCGAGTCGTTGACGACCTTGAAGTCGTCCAGGTCGAGCATGAGGACCCCGACGGTGGGGCCCGCCGCGGTGCCCGGACCTCGGGACGCCGAGGTGAGCGCGGCCTCGAGGTCCTCGGTGAACCGTGCCCGGTTGGCCAGGCCCGTCAGCGGGTCGCTGAACGCCAGGTGCTCCAGCTCGTCGCGCTGCGCTGCGAGCTCGTCGACCGCCCGGTCGAGCTGAGCGGTCAGCTGGCGCTCGTCCTTCAGGTCGCCCTGCAGCATGCCGGCGCGCCACGTGACGAGGCTGAACGAGACCAGGCCGCCCACGACCATCGCACCGGCATGGTCGGGGTCGAGCAGGGCGAGCGCGAACGGCACGAGGGCCGCCGCCAGAGGGATGACCTGGCGCATCGACGTCCACAGCCGCCCGTGCCGGACCGGTCGTCGCGGCGCGACCGACCGGACCTGCGACGGGTCCTGCCGCGCGACGAGCGTCGCGAGCGCCACGCAACCGAGCAACCACGACGCGGTCACGGCCGACGCGTAGTCGAAGTCCCCGGTCGTCATCTGCCGGCCGTAGACGATGTCGCCGCACGCCTCGGCCCCCACCCAGAGCATCAGGAGCAGCCCCGAGCGCGAGAACAGGGTCCCGGACGCCACCAGGAGCCGCACCGCGACCATGACCATCGCGAGCGCGAACCCCGGGTAGGCCAGCGTGGCGATCGTCGCGAACACCGACGCGTCGCCCGGGAGTGCGGGCTGGATCAGCGCGACCCAGATCACGGCGCACGCAGCCGTCGTGAGGATCATCGAGTCGACGAGCGCGAGCCTGCTCTCCAGGGCACCCGTCGGGCTGCTGTCCCGCAGCACGAGGGCGAGGAACGTGATGTAGCAGCTGAAGACCGCGAAGAACACCAGGTCGAGACCGGACGGGAACGCGATCGGGTGGCCGACCGCCAAGGCCAGGTACCAGGCCCCCATCGCCAGCCCGTAGGTCGTCGACGCCCCGAGCAGCAGCCGCAGGCGGGGGTGCGCGGCCCCTCGCAGGCTGCGCACCCGCAGGCCGAGGACCGCCGGAGGGAGGGCGAAGGCGACCGTCGCGGCCACGGTCTGGGCGGCACCGCCTGCGGGCAGGACGAGGAAGGCCGCGACCGCGAGCACGCCCACGAGCGCGACCGGTCGTTCCAGCCGCCCCCCGAGCAGCCCCAGCATCGTCCGCTCCCGTCGCCAGTGCACCGATGCACAACTCTTCCGGGCATTCGTCCTGTGCGCCGGGCGGCTGAAGGCTGTGAGCGGGCGAAGTCTGGGGAGAAGGGGGACCGAGGACCGGGCGCGGCTCCCGGCTCAGGCGGTCACAGGTAGAAGCCGCCGGGCGAGGTCGCGGCTGGGCCCGGCGTCGAGGGCACGGCCCCGCGCAGGTGGACGGCTCCCCCGCCGTCCGGCGTACCCCCGAGCCACAGCACACCGATGACCGGGCATCGGCGCAGGTGCACCCAGAAGCCGACGCGCTGCCGGAGCGACTCGAGCAGCGCCGGGACGGGGACGGGCACCAGGTGGTTCGTGGCGTACGCCGCCGCGAAGTCGCCCCGGAGCCCGCGGGTCTGCCAGCACCGGCACAGCGCGGCCTCGGCCAGTCGTGCCCGCTCCGCACGCTCCGTGCGACGACGAGCCCTCCGACGGAGCAGCCGCAGCCGCAAGGAACGCGTGGCCACGACCAGCAGTGCAGGCAGGCTGACCAGCCCCAGCACGAAGACGATCGTGTCGGCGTCGCCGCCGAACCACCGGCCGGCCGTCGCGCTCAGGGGCGTACCGACCACCATCCAGGCGACGGCACCGAGGATGATCGCGAGCCCGTACCAGCCCGCGCCCTGCTCCCGCTCGGTCCGGGTGGGGTCGGCGGAGCCGGCATCCGCAGGAACGGTCCCGATGGCCCGCCACGCGGCGCTGTCCGTGAGCGTCAGGCCCGGCAGGCGGACCGAGCGCTCCCACAGCGTCCGTCCTCCCCAGACGAGGGCGATCCCGAAGATCCCGAGCGGCAGCAGCAGGAGGCCGAGGAGGAGGGCTCCGGCCAGCTTCAGCCGGTGCGCGCGCACGCCCTCCGTGGGCGCGCTGCTGCGCAGCGCCTCGGTGATCGCGGGCGTCGCCGGGCACAGCCGGTCGACGGCGTGCAGGAGCAGGCGGGCACCGGCCTCGTCGCCGCGTGCCCGCAGCCCTGCGACGGCGGCCAGCGTCGGTCCCGGGTCCTCCTGCGGTGCGGGGGCGAGCCGCGTGAGGTTGCGTGCCTGCGTCGTGACGACGGCGACGGCCGACTCGGGGTGGAACCGGTCGCGGTGCGAGATCTCGCCGATCGCGAGCCGGCTGACCGTCAACGGCGTCACGATGCCGTGCTGCGCCGCGAGGACCCGCCACGCGCTATCCGCCACGTCGAGGCGGCCGAGCTGTTCGGCCGAGGCCGCGACCAGGTAGGCGATCCGCCAGGCCTGCGGGTCCCCGGCGTGCGTCGTCGCGGCCTCGAGCAGCCGTTGGAACGCGTACCCGTCGCCCGCACCCGCCCGTGCGGCAGTGAGCACGAGCTCGGGCCAGGATCTCGGACCTTCGGAGGGCACGTCGTCGACGCCGTGCCGCGCGAGCTCGGCGACGGCCTCCTGCGCTCGGCCGCGCAGGAGCAGCAGCCGGGCGCGGGCGACGACGACCGGGGTCGTCAGCTGCTCGGGTGGCAGCTCCGCGAGCAGCGCATCGGCCAGCTCGAGCTCGTCGGCGTCGTTCGCCACCTCGGCCCACGGCAGCCAGGAGTCGTCGAGCGTGGAAGGAGTGACACGTCCCGTTGCCCCCGAGACGAACGGTGTCGACATGGTGACTGCATCGGCGCGGGACCGGGTGAACTTGACGGTCGCCGCGCGAGGCCTGCGCAGATCAGAGCGCGTCGGCCCCGCGCTCGCCCGTCCGCACCCGCACGACCTCCTCGACGTTCTGGACCCAGACCTTGCCGTCGCCGATCTTGCCGGTGTGCGCGGAGGCCACCACGGCGTCGAGAGCCACCTGCAGGTCGGCGTCGTCGACGAGCATCTCGAGGCGGACCTTGGGCACGAAGTCGATCTGGTACTCCGCCCCCCGGTACACCTCGGTGTGCCCGCCCTGCCGGCCGTAGCCCTGCGCGTCGGAGACCGTGAGCCCGCGCACGCCCACGGCGGCCAACGCCTCGCGGACGTCACCGACCTTGAACGGCTTGACGACGGCGGTGATCAGCTTCATCAGGAGACCCTTCCCAGGCCGGAGGTGGAGGTGAGCTCGTAGGCGGTCTCGGCGTGCTGGCTGGAGTCGAGACCTTCGTACTCCTCGTCGGGCGTGACGCGCAGCCCGATGGTGGACCGCAGCGCCCACGCGATCGCGTAGGTGGCCCCGAACGCGAAGAAGCTGACCGCCACGACACCGAGCAGCTGCCGCCCGAGCTGCGCGAGGCCGCCGCCGAGCAGCAGGCCTTCGTGCACGACCGCCGGGTTGACGGCCGCCGCGGCGAGCAGCCCGACGCCGATCGTGCCGATGACGCCGCCGACGTAGTGGACCGCGACGACGTCGAGCGAGTCGTCGTACCGGAACCGGAACTTCAGCCGGATCGCCAGCAGGCAGACCGCCCCGGCGACCATGCCGAGCAGGATCGACGGGATCGGCGACAGGTACCCCGCCGCCGGGGTGATCGCGACCAGACCGGCGACCGCTCCGGACGCGCCGCCCAGCGTGGTGGCCTTGCCCGTGACGCGCTTCTCCAGCACGAGCCAGCCGATCATCCCGCCCACGCCGGACAGGTGCGTGGCCAGTGCGGCGCTCGCCGCGAGCTGCCCGGCGGTGAGGGCCGACCCGGCGTTGAAGCCGATCCAGCCGAACCACAGCAGGCCCGCACCGAGCAGGGTCAGCGGCAGGTTGTGCGGCGCCATCATCTCGCGCGGCCACCCGCGTCGCGGCCCGATGACCAGCACCAACGCCAACGCTGAGGCACCCGAGCAGATCTCCACGACCGTGCCGCCGGCGAAGTCGAGCAGCCCCGCGCGCGCCAGCCAGCCGCCCGGCGACCACGCCCAGTGCGCGACGGGCGCGTAGACCACCACGGACCAGATCGCGAGGAAGGTCACGAACGCGCCGAACCGCATCCGGTCGGCCGAGGCCCCGCTGATCAGCGCAGCGGTGAGGATCGCGAACATCATCTGGAACGTGACGAACGCGAACGGCGGCACGCTCAGGTCGAGCCCCGGCACCGCGATGTCCGCGCCGTGCAGCCCCACGAACCCAAGTCCGCCGACCAGCCCGCCGCCCGCGTCCTTGTCGAACGCGAGCGAGTAGCCGATGACGACCCACGTCACCGACACCACGGCGATCGCCGCGAAGCTCTGCATGATCATGCCGAGCACATGACGCGAACGGACCATGCCCGCGTAGAAGAACGCGAGCCCCGGGGTCATCAGCAGCACCAGCGCGGTGCACACGATGATCCAGGCGGTGTCGCCCGTGTCGACCTGGACCTCGGTCAGGAGTGGCATCGTCGGCATCCCTCGTTCACGGCCCGCACACCTCGTCCGTGCGGCGCAGCCGCGTCAGGGTAGTGGCTCGGCGACGGACGCCATCCATCGTGTCCAGACCCGCTGAGGTCGTGGTTTCGCAGGTCCCGCGGCTGATCGACGAGTGGCAGCTCGTCCCCGCCGTGTGGAACGCGGTCCGCTACCAGGTCGACGAGCGCCAGACCGACGGGCAGTTCATCCTCACCGGATCGGCGACCCCCGCGGACGACATCACCCGGCACACCGGAGCCGGCCGCGTCGCGCGCGTCCGGATGGGCCCGATGACCTTGCACGAGGCAGGGCACGGCACCGGGGCGGTCTCCCTCACCGGCCTGTTCGACGGCGACAAGCCGTCCTCCTTCGCCTCCGAGGCGGACGTCGCGATGATCGCCGAGCTCGTCTGCCGCGGCGGCTGGCCGGGGAACCTGCACCGCGACCTGGAGGACGCCCTCGACGCCAACCGCGACTACCTGACGACCATCGCCTCCGCCGACATCATGACCGTCGACGGCGTCCGGCGCGACCCCCGCAAGGTCACCGCCCTGCTGTACGCCCTCGCGCGCAGCAACGGCACCTACGTCACCGACAAGACCCTGCGCGCCGACGTCAACGGTCGCGGAGAGACGCTCGCGCCCAAGACCCTCACCTCGTACCTGGACGCGTTGTGCCGGTTGTGGATCGTCGAGAGCCTCGTCTTCCGCGACCTGTCCGCGCACGCGCAGGCAGCCAGGGCGACCGTGCACGCGTACCAGGAGTCCTCGGGCGCCGAGATCGACGCGGTGGTGGTCCGTGACGACCAGTGGATCGGTATCGAGGTCAAGCTCGGGGCTCGGCCCGAAGTGGTCGATCCGGCCGCCGCGGGACTGCTGCGCATCGCCGGGAACATGAGGACACCCCCGTCGGCGCTCGTCGTGGTCACGGCCACCGGCGCCTCGTACCGCCGGGAGGACGGGGTCGACGTGGTCTCGATCCTGGACCTGGCCCCCTGAGCGGAGCCACCGCTGCCGGAGCCGCGCCAACCCTGTCCGCCGCGGACGAGGTTGGACGCGACGGCCGGACCGGGCGCCGACATACTGGCGTCGGGAGGGATACACCATGACCACGTTCACCGTGTGGCTGTACGACGACCCGGACCGTGCCGAAGAGGTCGAGAAGATCCTCCGCAACGCCGCGGACGAGCACCTGCTGACGCTCGACGACACGGCCACCGTCTCGTGGCCCGCCGATGCCAAGAAGCCCTCGACGCACCACCGTCACCAGGACGTCGCCCGCGGGGCCGGCTGGGGCGCGATGTGGGGCTTCCTGTTCGGCATGCTGTTCTTCGTTCCGTTCGTCGGCGCTGCCGCCGGGGCCGCGCTGGGTGCCGGCCACAAGGCCGTGCAGGGCATCGGCATCCGCGAGGAGGACCTCGACAGGATCCGCGAGTCGGTCAAGCCCGGCACCTCGGCGCTGTTCGCCGTCACCGACGGCACCGACCTCGACCGGCTCGGCGAGCGGCTGCACGGGTTGGGCGGCACGCTCGTCACCACCAACCTGACCGACGCCGAGCGCGCGACCCTGCGGGAGCTCGTCGACTGATCCGCAGGCCGACGGCGCCCACGGACCGGCGGGCCCGCACGTGCAGGTCGCCGGTCATCAGGGGGGACACCGATGGCCGCAGGTCACACCGCTGCCCGGATGCTGCGCTCGGCGCGCCGCCGGGTTGCCGCGTTCCTGCACGCGCCCTCACCCGACAAGCACCCGGCCGTGGTCGCACCGGTCAGCACCGTCGACCCGGACCTCGTGCCGCTGCTCACCGAGCTCGGGGTGTGCCTGCTCGACGCCGGTCAGGCCAGCAACGAGGTCGAGGACGCACTGAGCGTCGTCGCGAGCGCCCACGGCGACAACGAGGTTCGCGCATTCGTGGTGCCCACCGGGGTGCTCGTGCAGGTCGACGACCCCGGCGGTGTCAGCACCCACTACGCGAGCTCCACCGGACGGGCGTTCTCGCTCGACCAGGTGGGTGCACTCGACCAGCTGGTCCGCGCGGTGGTCACCGGGGCGATCGAGCTGGCCGAGGCGCGCAGGCGGCTCGCACGGCTGAGGACCGCACCTCCGCGGTTCGGACCGGCGCTCGGCGTGCTCGGGCACACCCTGCTGACGGTCGGCTTCGGCCTGTGCCTGCGGCCGTCGCTGGGCGCCGTCAGCGGGCTGGCGATCCTCGGGGCGCTCACGGGCCTGGCGCGCGTGCTGGTACCGAAGACGTCCGCGTTGGCCACGGCGCTACCGGTGCTCGCCTCGTTCGTCGTCGCCGTGCTGTCCACCGCCGTCCTCGGACCCTGGCTGGGCGTGGACCCCGTCATCCTCATCACCCCGGCGCTCGTGACGTTCCTGCCGGGCGCCGCACTGACCACCGCGACGATCGAGCTGACGCACAACCAGGTCGTCTCCGGCGCGAGCCGCCTGGTCTACGGGCTCGCGCAGCTCCTGCTGCTGGCGTTCGGCGTCGTGGCCGCAGCCGTCGTCGTCGCCACGCCGGCGCCCATCGCCCCGGTGCCGTTCGGACCATGGGTCGCGTACGTGGGGGTGGCGCTCGTCAGCGGAGGGTTCGTGCTGTACCTGTCGGCACCCAAGGGTTCGCTGCCGTGGATCAGCCTGACCCTGTACAGCGCGTTCGTCGCGCAGGCCGTGGGCAGCGTCGTCCTGTCGCCACAGCTGTCCGGGTTCCTCGGTGGCCTCGTGCTCATCGTGGTGTCACGCCTCATCGCGCGCCTGCCCTCCGGCCCACCGCGCCTGGTCACGGCGTTGCCGGGGTTCTGGCTGCTGGTGCCCGGCGCGATGGGGTTCATCGGCGTCACGGAGATCGCCACGACCGGCGCACAGGCCGTGTCACAGCTCATCGACATGGTGCTGGCGCTGTTCTCGATCTCGCTCGGGATCCTCACGGGCACCGGGCTGAGCAACGAGGCGAGCTCGCTGCGGCACACCTGGCAGCGCCGCACGCAGCGCCCGTGAGACCGACCCCGGCGCACCGGCCGGTTCAGGCGGCGAACGGCTCCGAACCGGTCGCCGCCACGGAGATCGCCCACAGCCGCTCGGCGGCGTCCACGTCGATGGCCCACTCCTTGACCCCGCCGGTGAGCATGTCGGTGTGGTCGGGCGGGACGACCCCCTTGAGGGAGCAGTCCTCGCCGTAGACGCCGCCACGGTCGACGAGCTCGGGGGCGGTCGCCGCCCACAGGCCGGTCGCAGCCCCCTGGGCCGGCGTCTTGAACTGCGGGTTGGTGTTGCCGTCCTCGTCGATCCACCGCCGTGCGATCAGCTCCTCGCGCGGCATGTGCCGTTGCAGGTCCGTCATGATGCCGCCGGGGTGGACCGAGAACGCGTGCACCCCGTGCGCTGCGGCACGCGCGTCGAGCCCGACGGCGAACAGCGCGTCGGCCGTCTTCGACTGCCCGTAGGCGACCCACGGGTCGTACGGCGTGCGCTCGAAGTTGAGGTCGTCGAACAGGACGGGCGAGCGGTAGTGCGCCACCGAGGAGTACGCCACCACGCGGGCGCCCTCGCTGAGCCGGTCGGCCACCCCGGCCACGAGCGCGAAGTGCCCTAGGTGGTTGATGCCGAGCTGCGACTCCCAGCCCTGCGGCGTGCGCTGCAGGGGCGTCGCCATCACGCCGGCGGCGTTGATCACGAGGTCGATGGGCGCGTCCGCCGCCCGCACGGACGCGGTGAACGCGGCGACCGAGTCGAGGTCGGCGAGGTCCATGTCCCTGACGCTGACCCCGGGGAGCCCCGTGAGCGCGGTCCGCGCGGCGTCAGGACGCCGGGCAGGGACGATCACCGCGACCCCTGCACCGACCAGCGCCCGCACGGTCTCCAGGCCGATGCCGGAGTAGCCGCCGGTCACGATCGCGGTCCGGCCGACCAGGTCGTGGCCGGCCAGGACCTCGGCCGCCGTCGTGCGATAGCCGAACGCGGAGCTGAGGGGTTGCTGGCGGGCGATCATGTCCGCGGTCGTCGTCATGTCCCTCACGCTACGACCTGGGGGTCGGCGACGTGCAGGTCGCTCTCACCGTTGCGACGGCACGCCCGTGCTCCTAGGGTGCCGCTCGACCCGATGTCGGGCACGAGCGCAAGGGGCGCACATGCGAGCACGGACGTACTCGGCGGCAGTCGGCCCGATCCCCGGGTCCGGGATCGGGTGCCACCCGGCCTCGACGGCCGTCGTCGTCGGCTGACCGCGGTGACCCGTGCGAGGCGCACCGCCGCTTGGGCGCTCACCATCGTGACGCTCGTATCGCCGCTCGCCGCATGTCAGTCGACCCCGGCCGCGAGCGACACCCCTGACGAGGGTGGGGTCGTCGCGTTCGTCGACGACACGTCGGAGGGCGGGGACTCGGCACTCCTCGAAGGGACCCTCGCCCTCGACAGCGGGTGCCTCACGGTCGTGAGCACGCTGGACGGCTCGCGGGTCCTGCCGGTCTTCAGACAGGCTGCGGTTGCCTGGGACGGCACGACGCTGCAGGTGGACGGTGGCTCGTACGTGGTCGGCGACACGATCTCCCTGAGCGGCGGGTACTCGCCCCAGCCGGTGTCGGCGGCCTACGTGCCCGCGGACTGCGAGTTCGACCAGGCCTTCCACGTGGCGACGTGAACCAGGGGCGCCTGGCGCGGGACGGAACGACGAAGGCCCAGCACCGTGATGGTGCTGAGCCTTCGTCGTGCTGGTGCGCCCGAAGGGACTCGAACCCCCAACCTTCTGATCCGTAGTCAGATGCTCTATCCATTGAGCTACGGGCGCATGGCCCTCGCGGGCCGTAGACGAGGATACAGGTCAGGGGGCGCCCGCCCAAACCGGGATCTGCGTGCCCTGGGTCACGCGCGCTCCGCGGACCCTTCGGCCGGCCGTCGCAGCGTGCACGCAGGCCTCAGCCGCAGGCCACCTGGGCGTCGGCCGACGAGATCGTCTCGCCGGGTGTCCGGTCGGCCATCGGGTCGACCGTCGGCGTCGGGGCGGGCGAGGCCGCCGCAGGGTCGGCCGGCGCCGCGGGTGCCGCCGGATCGGCGGGCGCAGCGGGTCCAGCGGGATCAGTGGGTGCGGCCGGTGCCGTCGGTGCGGCGTCCGCGAGCAGGCGCGCCCAGAGCGCGTCGGCCTCGGACGTCCACACCACCCGGTTCTTGTTGCCCGGCTTCGGCCCGGAGGGCACGGTCTGGAAGACGACGTCCGCCGGGTCGACCCCCTTCAGCGAGAAGGCCAGGCCGGAGAGCGAGAACCCGCCGGACACGGTGACCGCGCTGGTCGCGGCGTCGACGGTCCGCAGCAGCGCGGGTGCGTCGGTCAGCAGGTTCGAGTCGAGGATGGTGCGGACGGTCGCGGCGACGAGGGCCTGCTGCCGGTCCAGCCGGTGCGTGTCGGAACCGTCGCTGAGGTCGTGGCGGGCGCGGGCCAGGGCCAGGGCGGTCGGGCCGTCGAGCACGTGCTCCCCGGCCGGCAGGTCGAGCCCCGAGTCGACGTCTCGCAGATCCTCGCGCGTGCACAGCGGCACGCCCCCGATCGCGTCGACCACGTTCTGGAACCCGATGAAGTCGACGACGATGAAGCCGTCGATCCGGATGCCCGTGAGCTGTTCGACGGTCAGCTGGGTGCAGGTGGCGGCGGAGACCAGGTCCAGCCCGGTGTCCCAGCCGCGGGCGAACGCACCGTTGAACATGGCGCCGTCCGAGGCCCGTGTGGTGCCGCCACCGGTCACGGGGCACGCGGGCAGCGGGACGACGGCGTCACGCGGCAGGGAGACGACCTCGATCCTGCTGCGGTCGGCGGACACGTGCAGGAACATCGTGGTGTCCGAGCGCTTGCCCTCCTCGTCGCCGCCGATGACGCCGTTCACGCCGGTGCGGTCGTCGGAGCCGATGAGCAGCAGGTTGACGGCGCGTCCGGAGTTCGGGTCGTCCGGGTCGGGTGCGGGTGCCGCGGGCCGGGCGACGTCGTCGAGCAGGTCGCTGTTGTCCACCTGGTTCATGTTGCTGCTGATCCGCAGCGCGATCGCGGCCGCGCCGCTCGCGCCGGTCACGACCACCGCGGTGAGCACGAGGGCCAAGGACCGCAGCAGACGTCGCTCGCGGTGGGTGCGGCCGTGCCGCGCCACGGTCGCCCGGCGGGCCCGTGCGTGCCCGGGCACCGACTGCGCGTGCTCCTTGTCTCCCCTGTCCGCCATGTGGCCACGCTAGGTCGACCCTGTACGACCCGAAGGCGCTCCCGGTGCAGGTCCGGTGAAGGCCTTGTCGCAGGTCGGTGGCCTCGTCAGCCCAGCTCGGCGAACCGCCCGATCTCCGAGCGCAAGGTCTCGGCCATCTGCGCCAGGCCGTGGTCCCCGGCGGCCGCGGCGATCCCGGCGACCTCGCCGTCCATCTCGCGGATCACCGACGCGATGCGCTCGATCGTGTCGGCGGCCTCCGCGGCGGTGCGCTGCGCCGCGGCGACGTGCGCGGTGATGTCCTGGGAGGACGCCGCGACCCCGTCGGCCAGGCTCTTGACCTCGGCGGCGACGACGGCGAACCCGCGACCGGCGTCACCGGCGTGCGCGGCCTCGATGGACGCGTTGAGCGCGAGCAGCCGCGTCCGGGCGGCGACCTGCCGGATGAGCGTGACGGCCTCCTCGATCCGGGCCGAGGTCATCTCGAGCTCGTGCACGGTGGCGAGCGCCCCGTCGACCTGGCTGACACCGGCGTGCACCGCGTCGGAGAGGGTCTCGGCCGCGGCGCCGAGCTCGGTGGACGCGGCGGCCACGTGCCCGGCGACCTCGACGGCCTGCCCGACCATGCGCTCGCGCGTCTCCTCCTGCGCGGCCAGCTCGGCGGCCGACCGGGCCATGTGCGCGCGGGCCGCGTCGATGCGCTGCGCCGCGTCGCGGTACGCGCCCGGCAGCCCGCGCACGAGCATCCGACGGTGGTACTGCCCCTCGGCCGCGGACGTCAGGGCCGTGCCGGCCTCACGCACGAACGCGTCGACGACGTCGAGCACCCGGTTGAACCCGGTGCGCAGCCGCTGCAGCTCCGGGGGCCCGGTGAGCGGCGGCACGCGATGCTCCAGGTCGCCCGACGCGGCCGCGTCCAGGGTGCGACCGATGACGGCGAGGCCTGCGGCGAGCTCGTCGGTGCCGGGCGCCGTGGGTGCGCTCCCGCGTCGGGCCTCGCGCGTCGCGCCGCTCATGCCGCCGCTCCCTGCGCCTCGGAGATGACCTGCCAGACGAACTGGTCGTACGTCTGCCCGCGGTCGGCCAGCACCTGCCGCAGCAGCGCGCTGCCCGCCTCGACGGCGGCACGACCGGTGCCGTGCTGCTGCTCCGCCTCACGCAGCTGCGCGTACAGGCCGCTGACCGCGCGGATCGCCGCCGGCTCGGGGCAGCGTCGGTTGGAGTGGTAGCCGGTGATCCGCCCACCCGGGCCGAACGAGGGCGTCACGTGCGCGAGCACCCAGTAGTGCGCGCCGTCGGCCGCGAGGTTGTCGACGTACGCGAAGATCTCCCGCCCGGCCGCGACCGTGTCCCACAGCGCCTGGAACACAGCGCGCGGCATGTCGGGGTGTCGGATGAGGCTGTGCGGCTGACCGAGGAGCTCGACCTCGGTGTAGCCGGACACCTCGACGAAGACGTCGTTGGCATAGGTGATGCGCCCCTGCAGGTCGGTCTTGGAGACGATGATCTGCTCGGCTCCGAACGTGCGCACGGCGCCCGTCGGGGTCACGCGGGGGGTCCTCACAGATGACGCCTTCCGTCGGTCCGGTTCGTTCGACGGATCGCTCATCGGTGCGTCACCGCAGGTCATGAGGGGACTCGACCCGGGACCTTCGACATCTGCGGCCCTCGGGCGGGTGCCACCACCCCTGCCGGGAGTCAGGCCGGCGGTTCCTGCCCCCGCAGCCACTTCGAGTCGTCGTTGACGTAGGCGTAGTACAGCCCGATCAGCAGGCCTCCGCCGATGAAGTTGCCCAGCAGCGCGATGGCCACGTTCGCCGACGCCAGCCCCACGTCGATGCCCTCCTTCAGCCCGACGATGCTGAACAGCACGGTGTTCGCCACCGAGTGCTCCAGGCCCAGGAACGCGAAGATGAACACCGACATGATCATGACCAGGGACTTCGTCAGGTCGTCCTTGATGAGGCCGTTGTAGACGAGCAGCATCGCGAGGTTGATGCAGAAGTTGCACAGGATCGCCCGGACCAGCAGGTCGACCCACCCGGTCGGCCCGGCGGAGACGTAGGCGAGCTTGTGCTCGACGGAGGCGACCATCTGGTCGAACGCCGCACCGTCGACGATCGTCGAGAACCGGACCAGCACCGCGATGAACAGGCCGCCGACCAGGTTGCCGACGTAGCAGAGCACCAGGAGCCGCAGCGCCCGGCCCCACGTGGTGCGCCGGTGGTAGGCGCCGATCGAGACGATCATCATGTTCGAGGTCAGCAGCTCGGACCGCGAGTAGTAGATGAAGACGAGCGCCCACCCGAACGCCAGAGCACCGGCGATCCGACCGAGCGGGTACAGCGACGACCCGTCGATCTCGACCGCGTCGAACGCGGCGATCACCGCGTAGTTCGTCGCGTACATCAGACCGATGATCACGCCGGCCATCGCGGCCCGCTGAAGGTACCGGCGGGCGAGCGCGCCCGACATCGTGGTCTTCGTCTCGAGCGCCTCGAGCACCGTGCTGATGAAGTGCTTCCCCGGGAACAGGGCCTGCGGGTCGGGGGCGGCGGCGCTCACGGGCCAACGGTCCCACAGCCGTGCCCGACGCGCACCGAACCGCGCCTCGCGCACGGCGCCGCGTCACCGGTCGTGCCCGCTCGACCTCGGCCGGAGCGGGCACGACCGCCAGGATCAGTGCGTCCGGCTGCTCAACGCGCCCAGCACGGCGTCGTAGGTGCCGCGTTCGCGCGCGTACCTCAGCGGGTGCACGGCCTCGACGAGGATCTGCGGCGGTGTCGGCTCCTGGCGGAGCAGCGTGACGGTCTCCTCGAGGAACGCGTCGAGCGGGATCGCGGTCTCGGCCGTCTGCTGACCCATGAGGGTCGTGCGCACAGCGGGCGGCGCGATCTCGACCACCTCGACGAGCCCGGCGAGCTGCACGCGCAACGACTCGGTCCACGAGGCGAGCGCGGCCTTCGTCGCGTTGTAGGTGGGCGTCGCGGGCAGCGGCACGTACGCCAGCCCGGACGTGGTGGTCAGCAGCGCCGCCCCGGGGCGCCCGGCGATGAGCGGCACGAGCGCCGCCGCCAACCGGATCGGCCCGAGCAGGTTGGTCGCCACGGTCAGCTCGGCGGTCGCCAGGTCGGCACCCGTGCGCAGGTCCTCCGGCAGCATGACGCCCGCGTTGAGCACCACGGTGTCGAGCGCGGGGAACCGGTCGGCCAGCTCGGTGACGGCCGCGGCGATCGAGACCGGGTCGGTCACGTCGAGCACGAGCGGGTGGATCCGCGGGTGCCGGGAGACCTCGGCGAGGAGATCGGCCCGGCGTCCGGCGACGACGACGGTGCTGCCCGCGTCGGCGAGGCGTTCGGCGAGCCCGCGACCGATGCCCGAGGTCGCGCCGGTGACGAGGATGGTGCGGTTCGTGATGTCCATGGGCACCACCGTGCGACCGGAGCGCTCGCGCGACCAGAGACCCGTGCATCCAGGGACCGCCGCTCCCTGGATGCCCGCGCGCACGGCACGCATGATGGCCGCATGGACCGACCGGGCCTCGCCGACTTCCTGCGTGCACGCCGCGAGGCGCTGCGCCCCACCGACGTCGGCCTGCCCGAGGGGCCCCGACGCCGCACCCCGGGCCTGCGCCGCGAGGAGGTCGCCGCCCGCACCGGCATGTCGACGGACTACCTCGCCCGACTCGAGCAGCGCCGCGGACCGCAGCCGTCCGAGGCGATGCTGACGGCGCTCTCCCGCGCGCTGCACCTGAGCCTCGACGAGCGCGACCACCTGTTCCGCCTGGCCGGCCATCGGCCCCCACCGCGCGGGCACCGCTCCGACCACGTGCCCCCGGCCGTGCTGCGCATCCTCGACCGGCTCGAGGACACCCCCGCGATGGTGATCTCCGAGCTCGGCGAGGCGCTCGTGCAGAACCGTCTGGCCCGCGCCCTCGTCGGTGACGAGTCGGGCTTCACCGGCCTGCGCCGCAGCCAGTTCTACCGCTGGTTCGCCGAGCCCGAGACCGAGCGCGCTCTCTACCCGGTCGACGACCACGCCCGGCAGTCGCGCACGCTCGCCGCCGCGCTGCGTGCCGCCCTCGGCTCCGAGGCCAGCGGCCGCGACGCCCGGGCTATCGCCGAGCGTCTGACGACCCTCTCCCCCGAGTTCGTCGAGATCTGGGCGGCCCACGAGGTCGGCGTGCTGCCCTCCCGGAACAAGACCCTGCTGCACCCCGAGCTGGGCCCGATCGACGTCGACTGCCAGTTCCTGCACACCGAGAACCACGCCCAGTCGCTCCTGGTCTTCACCGCCGTCCCGGGCAGCCCCAGCGACGACAAGCTCCGCCTGCTCGACACCGTCGCGACCGCGACCAGGGGCTGAGACGCGTCAGGTCGACGGGCCCGCACCCGCAAGTGCGAGGGTCCCCCGGAGGAGATCGATCAGGTCGGGGTCGGCGATCCCTTGCTCGCGGGCCGCGTCGACCAGCTCCCGGAGCAGGGGCGTGACCCGGTCGGTCGTCCCGTGGTCGGCTGCGGTCACCACCGTTCCGTGGCGCCGCCGGGTCGAGACCAGGCCGGCAGCCTCGAGCTCACGGTAGGTGCGAGCAATCGTGCCGGCGGCGATCCCCAGGTCGGCAGCGAGGGTGCGGACGGTCGGGAGCGGGTCGCCGGGGCGTAGCCGCCCGGAGGCGATGTGCGTCGCGATCTGGGCGCGCAGCTGCTCGTAGTGCGGGACCCCGGAATCCAGGTCGAGGGTGATCCTCATCGCCCGGCCGTCCGCAGCACGGACCCCACGGCGACGGCCGCCACCGCGGGGCGCGCGATCCGGGAGCGCACGAGCAGCACGACGGACGTCACGAGAACGGTAGCCGCCATGACGATCAGGCCGATGCCGACGACGGTGTAGGGGTCGGTCAAGCCCTGGCCGAGCACACGCACGCTCAGACCGGCGATCAGGCACGTCGCGGCCAGCACCAGGCCGGAGGTCAGCATCACGCCGCCCGCCACGGTCCGCGCACTGCGACGGCGCAGGCTGAGGTCCCACTCCCGGGTGACGCCGGACACGGCCGGGCGCCAGACGATCAGTCGCAGGACCAGCTCACCGGCGGCGGCGACCCCGAGCACCCCGAGCGTGAGCGGGACGGCGTAGTAGGACCCGGGGAACGGCTGGGCGTAGTCCTGGAGCCCGCCCGGGAGGTCACGAGCGATCGTGCGCGGACCGTGCTGCACGCCGACGCACAGCAGCAGCGTGACCAGGGTGAGCCCCGACCACCACCAGGTGGCGACCCGCAGGCCGTCGACCTCCAGGTCCGCCACGGTGCGACGGCTGACGTCGGCCTCGCGGCACGACTCGGCGGGGCGTGGCCAGGTCAGCTCGCCTGCGGCCTGGGCCGCGAGCGCGACGGCCACGCAGAGCGAGGGCAGCACGACCAGCACCCGCCCGCGGCCGAAGAGCACGTCGGCGACGAAGACGGCACCGACGACGCCGGAGAGACCCGCCGCCAGCAGCGTGCCGACGGCCAGGGAGGTCAGGCGGGCGTGCCGCGCGGCCCGGGCGCCGGCCTGCCCGCGGTGGACGGGGCGGGTCCAGTCGCGCACCAGCAGCCACGTCGTGACGATCGCGGCAGCCACGAACGGCGATGACGCCACGACGAAGGCCCACGGCCCTTGTTCCGGACCACCGTAGATCAGCATCCGCCCCCCGCTCATTGAGTATGTTCAATGAACAATGCACCGACCGCGCACACGCGTCAAGTGCCCGTGCGCAACCGGACGCGCACGGGCCGACCTCCGGGCACGAGGAACGCGGGCGCCGACTCACTCGCAGGTGCCGGTCATCTCGAGCTCGACGAGGGGGCAGGTGCGCACACGCTCCACCGAGGCATGTCGGCCTCCGCGACAGCGCCGCCGGTCTCACGGGAGAGCAGGGCGATGTCCGCCTACGGCATGTCGATGCCGGCCGCCTCGAGGTACGCCCGCGAGGCGGAGAGGGCCGACTCGATCGCGGCGGTGTACGCCGCCACGTACGCCGGCGCCGAGTCGAGGTAGGCCTGCTGGTTGACCGCGTCGATGTCCGCCAACCGCTGCCGAAGGTCCGTGGACTCCTTGCAGCCGATGTCGATCAGGCCGATCCGCACCTGCTCTTCCAGACTCATGCTCAACACCCCGGCGGGCTGCAGGGAGCCCTCCTCGTCCGGCGGTGCCACGTCGTGAGCTTCGAGGCACGCTGTCCATTCGGCGATCACGACACTGCCCTCGGGCGTGTAGCCCGCGAACTCGGCACCCACCGCCGGCTTGCTGTCGTCGAACGACGTGGGATCGACGATGAACCCCATCGGCCACACCTGGTCGTTGCACGAGTCCAGCGCAGCCTCGACCGCAGCTGAGGAGATGTCGATCGTGCTGCCCTCGCCGTCGTAGGGGTCGAGCTGCGGCTCCGCGTACCCGCGCTGGCGAACCTCGGCGCTGTTCCAGATGCCGTACGGCCTCGACATGTCCGGCAGGGCCGTGCGTTGCACCGCGAAGACGAAGTTGTCGGCGTACCCGGCGTCGGCCATGCACCGTGACCGTGCGAGATCCCAGGCGCTCCCCATGATGTCGAGGTCGTGCTGGCTGACCAAGAACGTCGAGAAGGGCGTGGTCACCAGACCGGTGATCGGGTCGATCACGGCGTGCGCGGGGGTCGCCGACGGTTCGGGTGCGGGCAGCGTCGTCGGCGTAGCCGTTGGTGTCGTCGCGGGCGGAGCCGCGTAGTCCGGGCCCGGGAGCGCGGCTACGGCCGCGGTGACCAGACCGGCGACGGCCACCGCGCTGACGGCGGAGACGACGGCCGCACGCGTCCCGCGTCGACGCCGTCCGATCGCGAGGATGCGGCGGCGGTCGATCGGCAACGGAGGCGGCGGGACCTCGAGGTTCTTCAGGTGGGCCACGAAGGCCTCGTCGTGGCTCATCGGGACTCCTCAGCGGTAGTGGAGGCAGACAAGATCGTGCGCAGCTGGTCGAGACCGCGCGACGCGGTGGACTTCACGGTGCCCACGGAGACGCTCAGGTCGTTGGCGACCTCGCGCTCCGACAGATCCAGCAGGTATCGCAGGACGACCACCCGGCGCCGGCGTGGGCTGAGCTGCAGCAGAGCGCGGACGAGGACATCCCGGTCGGCGTGCGCATGAGCGCTCGAGCCGCCGACGCTCAGCTCTGGCATCCCATCGGGTGCGGTCAGAACCTCACGTCGATGCCTGCGCCACGTATCGATGCGCAGGTTGGTGAGCGTCTTGCGCGCATACGCCAAGGGGTCGCCCGATCTGGCTCGGGGCCATGCCACATACGTGCGGACGAGCGCCTGCTGCACCAGCTCCTCGGCGCGGTGCGCGTCGCCGCACAGCAGCCAAGCCATCCGACCGAGCAGCGGCTCGGCCTCGACCATGAAGGCAGTGAACTCGGCCGCCCGGTCGGTGCGCGCGGACTCGACGAGCACCTCGACCACGTCGTCCGGCTCCACCGGCAGCCCCCCGATCACCAACGTCATGGCCAGAACACGCAGCGGGCGGCCAGAAGGTTGCTCGGTCTGCCGGTGGCATGGAGCCACGGGCCGAGCCGCACCACCGACGCCACCAGGGGCGACCAAGCCCAGAAGCCACGACAGCCCGAACCCTGATGGGTTCGGGCTGTCGCCGATGTCTTGCGACATCACACACGCGGAGACGGTGGGATTTGAACCCACGGAAGAGTTTGACCCCTTCACGGCCTTAGCAGGGCCGCGCACTAGACCTGGCTATGCGACGTCTCCAAGACGGGGACAGGCTACCCGGGCACCTCGCCACGCACCAAAAGCGCCGCGCACCGGCACGGGTCAGTGCTCGAAGCCCCACTCGCGGTCGGTGAGCATGCGGGCGATGGCCAGGCCGACGGCCAGGGCGGTGACGATCAGTGCGGCCGTGACGCCGTAGCCGAGCGCCTGCGTCGTGTCGCCCTGCGACAGGTAGTAGACGGCCCGGTAGGCCGGCACGCCGGGGACCATGATCGTGACCGCGGGCACGTAGACGGTGATGCGTGGGACGTTGAGTCTGGGTGCCACCCAGGCCGCGAGCAGGCCGATCAGGCAGGCGGCGACGGCGGCGGCGGCCTGCGGGGGCCAGTTGAAGTCCTTGACGGCGATGATGCGCAGCGTGTTCGGCACGGCGGCGATCGCGGCGGCGACCAGTGCCATGCGCCACGACCCGTTGAACATGAGCGCGAAGCCCAGCACGCCGAGGAACGAGGCAGCCAGGCGCAGCCCCTCGAGGGCGGCGACCGACATGTCGGGGGCCTGCGGCGGGTCGGGCGAGAGCCCGACCAGGATCGACACCGCCCACACGGCGAACGCGGCGGAGACGAAGATCATCAGCGCGTAGGTCAGCCGTGCGAGCCCGGCGGAGAAGTCCAGCTTCGCGAGGTCCAGCGCACCGGTGACGAGCGGGAAGCCCGGCACCAGGAAGAGCGCTGCGGCGACGTACCCAGCCTCGTGCGGCCCGCCGACACCCGTCACGGTGAGCAGCTGGGCGAACCCGAGGTAGGCGAGCGAGGCGACGGCACCGGCCAGCATCGAGACGCCGAACTGGTTGTACCCGCGGTGCAGCATCGTGCGCCGCAGGCCCTGCCCGAGACCGGCGCCGAGGGTGGCTCCGATGATCTCGACGGGCCCGGCGCCGTTGAGGAACGCGAACGCCGCGCAGGCCAGCGCCGCCCAGGTCGCGTTGAGCCACGTCGGGTAGAGCGGCGGCTTCTTCGCGATGCGGTCGAGCTCGGCGTCCACCTGCTCGACGGTGACCTCGCCGCGGCTCTCGATGTCCTGCGCGAGCAGCTCGAGCTCGGCGAGACGGTCGGTGTTCACCCCGATGGTCCGCACCTCGGTGACCTCGGTGCGGAAGGAACGTCCGCGGTGCGAGGTGGTGGTGATCTCCGTCAGCGTCACGTGCGCCTCGTGGCGCTCGACGCCGAGCGCCTTGGCCACACGCGCCATGGAGGCCTTCACGCGGTAGGAACCCGTGCCGGAGGACAGGCTGAGCCGTCCCATGCGGAGGGCCACGCCTGAGCGGCGGATCAGTTCGAGCTCGTCGTCGTCCGGGATGGTCGGCACGGGACAATCATGGCGCCGGACCATCCCGGACGCCCGGGACGTTCGGGTTCGGGACCCGAGCCGCGCGTCGACGCCCCCTGCGCGCCGATGCGGTCAGCGCTCAGGAGCAGGTCGGCCGCCTCGTGATACCCCGTCCGGCCTGCGGGTCCGCACGGGCTGCTCACCGACCCGGCCCGAGCAGGTCGGCCTTGACTCCGCCTGCACGCCCCGCCAGTCTGTCCCGAATCGCACAAATCGGACATGGTCCCGGAGCGATGTCGCTTCCGGACCCAGCGCCCGGGCCTCCTCCCGGGCCCCGGCCGAGGCGTGCGCCCGACCACCGAGGAGAGCTGGATGCCCCGTCGGACGACGACGTCCCTGTGCACCGCCGCGCTTGTGACCGTCTGCCTCGCCGGGTGCGGGGCAGGCAGCGCCGGGGCGGCCACCCCCGCAGCCCTGGCACCGGACCCGAGCGCCACGGCGTCGGCGGTGGCCCGCGGGGTCGTCCTGACGGCCGAGCTCGACACCGACAGCGGGGCTGTCGTGCTGCCGTTCGACCGGTTCGCCTCCACCTGGAACGAGCAGGCGGTGATCGCGGCGGCCGCCAACACGCTCGTCGCGGTGTGCGCCGCCGACCACGGCGTCGACGTCACGGTGCAGGCACCGCAGGTCGATGCGGTCTACGGCTCCGAGCTGTACTACGGCCCGTGGACCGTCGAGCAGGCCGAGCAGTTCGGGTTCGCACCGCCGAGCCCCGCTCAGGAGCAGACGGCCGACGACAGCCCCACGACCGACGTGGGCGGCGTCGACGACCAGGCGGTCCTCGCGCGCTGCGGCGACCTGGTCGAGGTGAACGAGCTCACCTCCGCCCTGCTCGACGACGGCCCGTGGCTCGAACCGCTGGCGGTCGTCACCCAGGGGCTCGTCGAGCGACCGGGAGCGCGCAGCGCCCTGTCCGACCTCGCCGACTGCCTCGAGGAGGAGGGCCTGCAGGTCGACGCCGACAGCCCGTGGCTCCCGGAGGGTGCCGACCCCGGGACGACCTCCGACGAGCAGGTGGCCCTCGCGCTGCAGCTGGTCGGCTGCAAGACCACCACGGGCTTCACCGAGCGCATGTCCAGCATCGAGGCGAGCGAGCAGGCGCCGATCGTCGTCACCTACGTCGACGAGCTGGAGGCACGGAGGGCCGCCGTCGACGAGGCGCTGGAGAGCGCCCGGGCGATCCTCGTCGAGCACCCCGAGGTGCGCTCACAGCCCTGACGGGCGCTCCTCGGCGAGGATCGCGTAGACGTAGGAGTCGAGCCACCGGCCCGACCGGTGCAGCGAGTCCGCGACGAGGGCTGCTTCTCGACGCATGCCCAGCCGCTCCATGAGCCGCCACGAGGGGACGTTGTCCGCGAAGCACACCGCGGTGACCCGGCGCAGGCCGAGCGGGCCGAAGCACAGGTCCAGGAGACGGGCAGCGGCCTCCGTGGCCAGGCCGCTGCCCTGCACGGCCGGGTCGAACGCCCAGCCGAGCTCCGCCTGCGTCCCCCGGGCCTGCTCGACGACCTCGGTCTGGCCCCAGGCGTCCTCGATGTCGAGCTTGAGGTCACCAACGACACGTCCGCGGTGCTCGACGACGAGCGTCGGGCGGAGCCGGTCCGGCGTGCTGAACGACACCGCGAAGTCGGTCTCGTCGCCGGCCAGCGAGGTCATCCACTCGGCGACCGCCGGCAGGCGCCGGTAGGCCCACACGGCTCGGGCGTCCGCGGCGGTCGCCCGCCGCAGCGTGAGCCGCGACGTGGCGACCGGCCACGGAAGGTCGTCGAGCGTCGGCACGGTCAGACGAACGGCGGGGCGACCGGCTCGGCGTGCCAGATGCGGTCGAGGTAGTCCTTGATGGACCGGTCGGAGGAGAAGAACCCGCTGCGGGCCACGTTGAGCACCGCGGAGCGCGTCCAGCCGTCCTGGTCGGCGTAGGCCTTCTCGACCCTGTCCTGCGCGTCGATGTACGACTGGAAGTCGGCCAGCACCAGGAACCGGTCCTCGTGCAGCAGGTTCGACACGACGGGCTCGAACACGCGCTGGTCGCCGCCGGAGAACGTGCCGTGGGCGATGTGGTCGAGCGCACGCCGAAGCGTGGGGTTGGCCGCGTAGTACGTGGACGGGCGGTACCCGGCGTCGACGATGTCGGCGACCTCCGGCTCGGTCAGGCCGAACAGGAAGAAGTGGTCGTCGCCGACGAGCTGGCGGATCTCGACGTTCGCGCCGTCGTCCGTGCCGATGGTCAGTGCGCCGTTGAGGGCGAACTTCATGTTGCCCGTGCCGGAGGCCTCCTTGCCGGCGAGCGAGATCTGCTCGGACAGGTCGGCGGCCGGCACCAGCGTCTCGGCGAGCGTGACGTTGTAGTTGGCGGGGAAGGCGACGCGCAGGCGCCTCTCGAGCGCGGGGTCGGTGTTGATGGTCCGACCGACCGCGTTGATCAGCCCGATGATCTGCTTGGCCATCTTGTAGCCGGGCGCGGCCTTGGCGCCGAACGCGAACGTCCGGGGCGTGACCTGGTCGATCGGCAGCTCGCCGCTGGTCACGCGGTCGTACAGCGTGATGACGTGCAGCAGCTTGAGCATCTGCCGCTTGTACTCGTGCAGGCGCTTGACCATGACGTCGAGCATCGCGTCGGGTGAGATCTCGATGCCGTCGCGCGCGGCCAGCAGGTCGACGAGGCGGGTCTTGTTGCCACGCTTGATCTCGGCGAACCGACGGCGGAACTCGGCGTCGTCGGCCAGCGGCTCGAGCTCGCGCAGGCGCCCGAGGTCGGTGACCCAGCCCTCGCCGATCGCCTCGGTGATCAGCCCCGACAGCGCCGGGTTGGACATCCGGACGAACCGGCGGGGCGTGACGCCGTTGGTGACGTTGGTGAACTTGTCCGGGAAGTACGCGGAGAAGTCGTTCAGCACCTTGTCGCGCAGCAGCTGGGAGTGCAGCTCGGCGACCCCGTTGACCTTGGCGCCGGCGACCGTGGCGAGGAACGCCATGCGGACGGCCCGCTCGGGGAACTCGGCGATGATCGACATGCGGCGCACGCGCAGCTCGTCGTCCGGGTACGCCTTGCGGACCTGGGCGAGGAACTCGTCGTTGATGCGGTAGATGATCTCCAGGTGCCGCGGCAGCAGCCGGCCGAGCAGGTCGACGGACCACACCTCGAGCGCCTCGGGCAGCAACGTGTGACAGGTGTAGGCGAACACCTGCTGCGTGACGGCCCACGCGTCCTCCCACGACCAGCCGCGGTCGTCGACCAGCAGCCGCATGAGCTCGGGGATCGCGATGACCGGGTGGGTGTCGTTGAGCTGGAACACGATCCGGTCGGGCAGCTTCGTCAGGTCGAAGTCGCCCGGGAGCACGTTGTCCAGGAAGTCCGCGAGCGAGCACGCCACGAAGAAGTACTGCTGCTGCAGGCGCAGCTCCTTGCCCTGCGGCGTGGAGTCCTCGGGGTAGAGGACCTTGGAGATGTTCTCGGCGAAGGTCTGCGCCCGCACGGCGTCGGCGTAGTCGCCCGAGTTGAAGATCTGCAGGTCGAACGACTTCTCGGCGCGGGCCGACCACAGGCGCAGCGTGTTGACGCGGCCGTTGCGGTACCCGGGGACCATGTAGTTGTAGGGGACGCCGATGACGCTCCAGCCCGGCAGCCAGCGGCTGCGCGCGTTGCCGTCGTCGTCGATGTACGTCTCGGTGCTGCCGCCGAAGTTCACCTTCACGGCGGCCTCGGGGTGCGGGAACTCCCACGGCGAGCCGAGCTCGAGCCAGGTGTCGGGCTGCTCGACCTGCCAGCCGTCGACGAACGTCTGGCGGAAGATGCCGTACTCGTAGCGGATGCCGTAACCGATCGACGGCACGGACAGCGTGGCGAGCGAGTCGATGAAGCATGCGGCCAGACGCCCGAGGCCTCCGTTGCCGAGGCCCGGCTCCTGCTCGGCCTGCCGCAGGTCGTCGAGGTCGATGCCGAGGCTCGTCAGACCCTCGGTGACGATGCCGTCGATGTCGGCCGCGAGCAGCGCGTTGTCCAGCTGACGGCCCAGCAGGAACTCGGCGGACAGGTAGGCGACGGACTTGGCCTGCACCTGCCCCTGGTGGCGCAGGGTCTGCATCCAGCGGGACATCAGGTGGTGCCGCACCGTGCGCGCGAGCGCGAGGTACTTGTCGTTGGTGGACGCGCGGGACATGTCGACGCCCTGGCCGAAGTGCAGCTCGCGCAGGAACTCCTGCACGAAACCCTCGACGGTGCGGTCGGGGACGGTGATGGGGTCCAGGCTCTCGCTCATCGGCCCACCGTAACGGGCTCCGGCGTCACCGCCAGGGCCGCGCGGTTACGGCTTCGTGACGCACCGACGAGCCCGCACCTCCCTCCGGGGCGGACCTCGGTCCCCCGCCGCGACCCCGGGCACGGCCCTACGGTGCAGGGACCGGGCGCCCCGTCGTGGGGCACCCGCCCGCGACGATCGAGGTGCCGTGCCCACGTTCGACCAGGTCAAGCAGGCCGCATGGGCAGGACGCGCGGACGCGTACGCCGAGACGTTCGGCCGGCTGTGCGGGCGGATGGTCCCCGCGCTGCTCGACGCCGCGGAGGTGCGCGCGGGCGACGAGCTGCTCGACGCGGGCACCGGGCCGGGTGCGGTGGCCGCGGCCGCGATCACCCGCGGGGCGCGCGTCACGGCGGTCGACCCGGACGAGGGCATGCGCCGTCTGGCCCGCCTGGCCGCGCCCCGGGCCGACGTGCGCGAGGGCGCCCTGCCGGACCTGGACCTGGCCGACGCGTCGTTCGACGTGGTGGGGGCCAACTTCGTCCTGAACCTGGTCGGCGACCCGCGGGCGGCGACGCGCGAGCTGGTGCGGGTGCTGCGACCCGGCGGGCGGCTGGCGGCGACCGTCTGGCCTCGCCCGATGAGCGAGCTGCACCGCCTGTGGGAGGACGTCGCCGACGCCGCGGGGGCGGAACGTCCGGCGAGCGCGGCGCCGCTGGAGCCGGCGATGGACTTCGTGCGGTCGCCGGACGGCTTCGCGGGCCTGCTGGAGGACGCCGGCCTGACCGACGTGCACGCCGAGCGGGTCGGGTTCGTGCACCGGGTCGACCCGGAGTCCTGGTGGTCCGGCCCGGCGCGCGGGGTCGCGACGATCGGTGCCGTGCTGCTCGCGCAGACCCCCGAGGTGCAGGGGCGGATGCGTGAGCAGTTCGACCGGCTGAGCCGCCCGTACCTGGTCGACGGGATGCTGCACCTGCCGACGGCCGCTGTGCTCGCGCACGGACGGCGTTCACAGTGAGATCACAACAACCTACGGAGTAGTAACTTACGGTGCCGTAGGTTAGTGTCGGATCATGGCCACGGACCGACCCGCACTGCCGCTCGTCTACCCCGCCGGAGTCCCGCGCGAGCTCACCGTGCCGGACGAGCCGCTCACCGCAGCGCTCGAGCACTCCGCGCAGACCTGGCCCGACCGGGTGGCCGTCGACTTCCTCGGCGGCACCACCACGTACCGGCAGCTCGCCGACAAGGTCGCCCGCGGCGCGCAGGCGCTGCTCGACCTCGGCGTGCAGGCCGGCGACCGCGTCGCCCTCGCCCTGCCGAACTGCACCGCGCACGTCGTCGCGTTCTACGCCGTGCTGCGCATCGGCGCCGTCGTCGTCGAGCACAACCCGACCTACACGTGCGACGAGCTCGCCCACCAGCTCGCCGACTCGGGCGCCACCGCCGCGATCGTCTGGGAGAAGACCGTCCCCGCGCTGCTCGCCGGGCAGTCCCAGACCTCCGTGCGCACCGTCGTCGCCGTCGACCTCAGCGCCGACCTGCCGTGGGCCGCCCGGTTCGCGCTGCGGCTGCCCGTCGCCAAGGCCCGACGCACCCGCGCCGCCATGCGCGGGCCCGTGCCCGCCGACGTGCCGCTGTGGCACGAGCTCGTCGGCCGGACCGCGCCGATCGACCCCGCGCACCCGGCACCGGCGCCCACGGACGTCGCCGCCCTGCAGTACACCGGCGGCACCACCGGCACCCCCAAGGGCGCGATCCTCACGCACCACAACCTCGTCGCCAACGCCGTGCAGGGCCACCTGTGGACCGCGGCCGTCCCCGGTACCGAGGTCGTCTACGGCGTGCTGCCGTTCTTCCACGCGTTCGGCCTCACCCTGTGCCTCAGCTACACGATGCGGGTCGGCGCGACGCTCGTCGCGTTCCCCAACTTCGACCCGGCGCTCGTGCTCGCCGCCCAGCGGCGTCGACCGGGCACCTTCCTGCCCGCCGTGCCGCCCATGCTCGACCGCCTCGTCACCGCGGCCGAGAACGCCGGGGCCGACCTCACCTCGTTCACCTACGCGATCTCCGGGGCGATGGCGCTGCCCGCCAAGACGGCCGCCCGTTGGGAGCAGGCCACCCAGGGGCTCGTCGTCGAGGGCTACGGCATGACCGAGACCTCGCCCGTCGCGCTCGGCAACCCGCTCGGCCCGGACCGCCGACCCGGTGCGCTCGGCCTGCCGTTCCCCGGCACCGACATCCGCATCGTCGACCCCGAGGACCCGGACGTCGACGCCGCACCCGGTGAGCGCGGCGAGCTGCTCATCCACGGCCCCCAGGTGTTCCAGGGCTACTGGGGTCGCCCCGAGGAGACCGCCGAGCAGCTGCTGCCCGGCGGGTGGCTGCGCACCGGCGACATCGTCACGATCGTCGACGGGTACGTCGTCCTCGTCGACCGCATCAAGGAGATGATCGTCACCGGCGGCTTCAAGGTGTACCCCTCGCAGGTCGAGAACCACCTGCGCGGCATGCCCGGCGTCCAGGACGTCGCCGTCGTCGGCATCCCCGGCGGGGACCTCGGCGAGAAGGTCGTCGCCGCCGTCGTCATGGCACCCGGCGCGAAGCCCGTCGACCTCGACGCCGTGCGCGCCTGGTGCGAGCAGCGGCTCGCCCGGTACGCCCTGCCCAAACAGCTCGTCATCGTCACCGAGCTGCCGCGCTCGCAGGTCGGCAAGGTGCTGCGGCGCCTCGTCCGGGAGCACGTGCTGACTCTCGCGCCCACGGTCTGACGCCGGCGGGCGCGGGCCGCGCAGCCCGTCCCACCGGGAGCGTCAGGACACCGCCGACGCCCTCGGGGCCGCGCGGAGCAGGTGCAGCACCGTGCCGAAGTGCTCGGTGACCGTTCCGCCGCAGGTGTCGGCGGCCTGCGCGGCGGCCTCGACCTCCTCGGGCGACCAGTCGCTGAACGTGGCGAACAGCCGTCGCACCCGCTCCGAGGAGAGCTCCGCCGTCCACCGCCACCACGTCGTGCCGAGGGGCTCGAACCAGCCGCCCGCGGCCAGCTCGTCCATCGTGGGGCGCAGGTCGCCTCGCGGCGCCGGGCCCCGGCCCGCCGGGCGCCTGGCGACCACCTCGTCGACGAGCTCGCGGAACGGGGAGCGGACCGACGGGTCGCCGAAGACCATCCGCCAGACGGCCAACCGACCCCCGGGCCGCAGGAGCCCGTGCAGCAGCGGAAGGCCGACAGCCAGGTCGACCCAGTGCATCGACGTCGCGGCGACCGCCGAGTCGATCGACGCGCCCGGCAGCTCGACATCCTCCAGCCGGGAGTTCACCACCGTGGCGCCGGGCACGGACTGCGAGAGGAGCGTCGCGAGCCGCCGGCCCGGTTCCACGGCCGTCACCTCGCATCCCGCCGCGACGAGCGCCGCCGTCGCCAGGCCTGCTCCCGCACCGACCTCGAGCACCCGCACACCCGCACCCAGGACACCGGCCCGGGTGAGCTCCTCGAAGAGCGCCTCGGGGTACGGCGGCCGGGCCGCCGCGTAGTCCTCTGCCATCCGCTCGAAGTGCATGCCTTCCACGAGCGTCCACCCTAGGACCGTCCGAACGCCCGGTGACCCCCGGGCAGGACCCCACGTCGGGCCAACGTCCCAGGTCAGCGCGTTCGACCGGTGGGAGCATCCGGCCATGTCGCAGCGCAGCGCGCACCCCGTCGTCCGAACCGTCCGCCACGACCCCGCCGACCGGCCCCTGCTGGTCATCTGGGAGTCCACGCGCGCCTGCGCGCTGTCCTGCGTGCACTGCCGCGCCGAGGCGCACCCCGCGCGGCACCCGCGCGAGCTCGACACCGAGCAGGCCACCGAGCTCATGGCGCAGGTCGCCTCGTTCGGCAAGCCCTCGCCGATCTTCATCATCACCGGCGGCGACCCGTTCGAGCGCCCCGACCTGTTCGAGCTGGTCCGCCGCGGACGGGCGCTGGGCCTGTCGGTCGCCGTGTCGCCGTCGGGCACCGCCAAGCTCAACCGGGAGTCGCTCATCGGGCTGCAGGAGGCGGGCGTCACGGCCATGTCGCTGTCGCTCGACGGGGCCACCGCCGAGACGCACGACGGGTTCCGCCGCGTGCCAGGCACGTTCGACCGCACCGTCGCCGCGTGGGAGGAGGCCCGGTCGCTGGGCCTCAAGGTGCAGGTCAACAGCACGATGTCGAGCCGCACCGTGCACGAGCTGCCCGACCTGGCCGCCATGCTCCGCGAGCGCGGCGCCATGACCTGGAGCGCGTTCATGCTCGTGCCCATGGGCCGCGGCGTCGACCTGGGCACGCTGTCCCCGGCCGAGGCCGAGGACGTCATGAACTACCTGTACGACCTGGGCCCGTACCTGCCGGTCAAGACCACCGAGGGGCACCACTTCCGCCGCGTCAACCTGCAGCGTGCGGTGCTCGAGGCACGCGGCGAGGACCACGTGAAGGTGCTCGGCCTGGGCGACCTGTACGCCGAGCTCACCGAGCGGACCGCCGCGTTCGGCTGGGGTGAGGGCGTGCGCAACCGGCGCCCCCCGGTCAACGTGAACGCCGGGTACGGGTTCGTGTTCGTCTCGCACGTCGGCACGGTGCACCCCAGCGGGTTCCTGCCCGTCGGCGCCGGCGACGTGCACGACACCCCGCTGCCGGAGATCTACCGCACGTCCGAGCTGTTCACCGGCCTGCGGGACTCCTCGCAGCTGCAGGGTCGGTGCGGCGAGTGCGAGTTCTCCCGGGTCTGCGGCGGATCGCGTTCGCGCGCCTACGCGACGACAGGCGACCCGTACGCGTCCGACCCGCTGTGCGGGTACCAGCCGGGGTCGTTCCCGTACCCGGAGGACGTGGCGGCGCTGCTCGCCTCCTGACGGCAATCTCGACGGCAGTCCCGACGGCAGGCATGGGCTTCGCGCGGGCGTGAGCACCGGGTCTGCACGCAGCCCACGCACGACGTCCCCGCCGAGCTGGCACGGACCGCGGGGCCGACCCCTAGCGTCGGGGCAGGAGGTGCCGATCCGATGCCCGACCTGCCCGACCTCGCAGCCGTCAGTGCCGTGCGTGCCGCGCCCCGCAGCCGCGGCCCGCTGCTGGCCGCCCTCGCGCTGACGCTCGTCGCCGGGGTCGCGACGACACGTCTCCCGGCATCCGCCGGCGCCGTGGGCGACTCGGCCGGGGACGGGCTGTACGCCGTGGCGGTCTGGCTCGTCCTCGCCCTGCTCGCACCTCGGACCCGGACCCTGGTGCTGACGTCGACGGCCTTCGGCCTCTGCGCGCTCGTCGAGCTCGCGCAGCTGACCGGAGGGCCGGCCGCGGTGGTCGATGCGTTCCCGCCCGCGCGGTACCTGCTGGGCACGACGTTCGTCGCGACCGACCTGCTCGCGTACGCGGTCGGCTCGCTCGCCGCGACGGCGCTCGACCTGCGGCTGCCCCGGCGGGCGCCGGTCAGCGCTCCAGGGTGAAGCGGACCGTGCGCCCCGTCACGGAGACGTCGGTCAGGCGGACACGGACGGCCTCGCCGAGCGGCAGCCCCTCCCCTCCGACACGGGCACGCACGGCGGGGTCCCGCAGCTGGACGACCCCGGCGGCCCGGTCCTCGCGCACGTCGACGACGACCGCGTCGAAGACCTCCCCGGTCCGACCGGCGAGCAGGGCGGCCTCCACCAGGTCCAGGCACGCACGCTCGTAGGCCGAGGCGTGCGCGTCACCCGACGCCATCCGGGACGGCAGGTCGGGCAGCGCGGCACGCACCCACTCGGGCACGGGCACGTCGGCGCACAGGGCCAGGCACGTCTCGCCGACGAACCGGTCGACCAGCCGACGCAGCGGGGCCGTGGTGTGCGCGTACGGCGCCGCGATCGCGGCGTGCTCGACGTACGCCGGGCGCTGCCCGTCGAACGCGACGTAGGCCGCACCGCGCATCAGGGTCGCCGCCTCGGTGAGCAGCGCCGCCTGCGCCGGGTCGGAGGAGTCGAGCCCCGAGACCACCTCGGCGTGCCCGGCGCCCTCGGGCCACGGCACGCCGAGCGCCTGCGCGGTCCGGCGCAGACGGGCCACGTCACGCGGGTCGGCGGCGGGCAGGGTGCGCAGCACGCCGATGCCGCCGTCGAGCATGAGCGAGGCGGCCGCCATGCCGGTCAGCAGCGAGACCTGCGCGTTCCAGCCCTCGACGGGCAGCGTGCGACGGCTCGTCAGCGCCCAGTGCCCGTCCTCGCGGCCGGCCTCCTGCTCGGGCATCGGCAGGGTCAGGCCACCGCGCTCGCGTTCGACCTGCTCACGCAGCAGACCGACCTCGCGCAGCAGGACGAGGACGTCGTCGGCCGTGCCCGTGTCGAGCGCGTGCTCGACCTGCTCGTAGGTGAGGCGGGCGCGGCTGCGCACGGTCGCCCGGCGCACGTCGAACCGGGTCAGCTGCCCGTCGCCGTCCAGGTCGAGCTGCCACCACAGCGCCGGCCGCTCACCGTCGGGCAGCAGGCTCGCCGCGGCCTCCGACAGCTCGGGCGGGTGCAGGGGCGTGCGCCCGTCCGGTGCGTACAGGGTCACGACCCGACGCCGTGCCTCGGTGTCGACCGGGCCGCCCGCGGGCACCCAGGCGGCGACGTCGGCGATCGCGTAGTGCACGCGGAACCCGCCGCCCGGTCCGCCGCGCCGCTCGATGTGCAGGGCCTGGTCCAGGTCCATCGAGCCGGCGGGGTCGATCGTCACGAACGGCACGTGCGTGGCATCGGCCGTCCCGGACGGTACCTGCGGTGCTGCCGAGCGCGCCGCGGCCACGACCTGCGGCGGGAAGGCGTCGGGGACCTGCAGCTCGGCCCGGACGGCCGCCAGGCCGGTGCGCACGGCGCGGTCGACGGTCTGGACCGAGACCTCGGCGGGCGGTTCAGCACCGGGGACGGCGGGCAGCGGCGCCGGCCGCAGCCGGACATGACGTCGGGGCACCGGCCGAGCCTACGGCTGCCGTCAGCCGCCGAGCTGGCCCAGCACCTCATCGAGTGCGGCACCCAGGTCGGCCAGCAGGTCCTCGACGTCCTCGAGCCCGATCGACAGGCGCAGGTGCCCCCACCGTCGGAACTCCTCGGGGTAGGTGGCCACGCGCGGGCCGTCCGCGCCGACGTGCACGATCAGCGACTCGTCGTGCCCGAGGGAGACGGCCGAGGTGATGACCCGCAGCGCGGCCACGAACCGGTTCTGGGTGTCCGGGTCGCCGTCGACCGCGAAGGCGATCATCGCGCCGTAGCCGCGGCCGCCGAACTGCCGGGTGGCGACCTCGTGCTGCGGGTGCGAGGGCAGGCCCGGGTAGGCCACGTAGGCCACGCGCGGGTCGGCGTCCAGGAACTCCGCGACGCGCTGCGCCGAGGCCAGGTGCTGCCGCAGGCGCAGCGGCAGGGTCACCGACCCGCGCTGGATGAGCCAGGCGTTGAACGGCGAGATGACCCCGCCGACGTCCACCTGCGCGTCGGCCTTGAGCGGTCGGACCAGCGCGGTCGTGCCGATGACCGCCCCGCCCATGGCGTCGCCGTGCCCGTTGACGTACTTGGTCAGCGAGTGGATCACCAGGTCGGCGCCGTCGGCCAGCGGGCGGTACAGCGGCGGCGGCGTGAACGTGGAGTCGACCACCAGCAGCGCGCCGCCGTCGTGCGCGACCTGCGCCACGGCCGCCACGTCGGTGACCTTGGTGGTCGGGTTGGCGATCGCCTCGACGTGCACGAGCCGGGTGGTCGGGCGCATCGCCGCACGCACGGCCTCGACGTCCGAGGCGTCCACGAACGTCGCCTCGATGCCGTACCGGTCGGGCAGCAGCTCGGTGTACAGCCGCCAGGTGGCCTCGTAGGTGACGTCGGCGACGACGACGTGGTCGCCGCTGCGCAGGTACCCGAAGATCACGGCGTGGATCGCGGCCACCCCCGAGGCGAGCACCACGGCGTCCTCACCGCCCTCCAGCGCGGCCAGCTTGGCCTGCAGGCCCTTCTGGTTCGCCCCGGAGTTGCGCGTGTACAGCGGGGTGTCGACGTCCGACCAGCTGATCGAGGCCGGGTCCTGCGGCAGCGCGTAGGAGTTGGCCATGACGATCGGCGTGCGGATCGCGCCTGACCCGCCGTCGATCGCGTTGCCCGCGTGCACCGCCCGGGTGCCGAAGGCGAGGGACTCGGGCCGGTGCTTGTCGGGGCGTGTCACGCGGCGATGCTAGGACCGGCCCGTTGCGTCCAGGTGAACGTCGCAGCAGGTGGACGTCGTCGTCGCAGGCGAGGACGGTCGCGCGCGGCCGGCCGGGACCATGGGCACGGGTGGCCGACCCGTCGGCCTGCGCAGGATGGACCCGGCGTCGGTGACGCCCCCGAGGAGGAGCACCCATGATCGTCTGCATCCCTGTCACGAACGACGGCCTGGTCGGCCACGGCTGGGGCCGCGCCGCACGCGTCGCGCTCGCCGAGGTGCAGGGCGGCGAGATCACGGCGTGGGACGAGGTCGACGTCCGGTGGGACCTCGCGCACGACGAGGGCACCGAGGGGTCTCACCACGCGCGCGTCGCACGGTTCGTCCGCGAGCGCGGCGTCGGCATCGTCGTGGCCGGTCACATGGGCCCGCCGATGGTGCACATGCTCGGCAAGCTGAAGATCGCGACCGTGCTGGGCGCGCAGGGGTCGGCACGCGACGCCGTGCTCGAGGCCGTCGCGGCCGGCATTCCCGCGGTCTGAGCGCGTTCCCGGGGCCCGCCCGCGCGGGCGCCCGGACCGCCGTTCAGGGCTGGGCGGCGAGGATCGCGTCGATCTGCCCCAGGGCACCGGTCATGCCCTCGACCATGCCCATGCCGACGACCTGCTCGAGCTGCTCGGCGGACGCGAACCGCGTGGTGATGACCATGCGGGTCACGTCGCCGTCGGGCTGCAGCTCCATGTGACCGCGCATGGTGGGCATCTCCCGGTCGGGGGCGCCGGAGTCGTCGGCGAACCCGTCGTCGAAGACGATCGCGCGGTGCGGGTCGATCGTGACGAACGACCACCAGCCGTGGGCCTTCTCGCCGTCGGGTCCGGTCATGTAGTACCGGGCCTCGCCGCCGGGCACGAAGTCGTGGTCGACGAACGTGGCCGGCCAGTCCGGCGGACCCCACCACTGCTCGAGCTGGCGCGGGTCGGACCACAGCTGCCAGATGCGTTCGGGGGTCGCGGTGAACTCGGAGGTGATGCTGAAGGTGAGCGCCTCGGGGTCGGTGGCGCTGCGGAGCACGGTCATGGTGCGTCTCCTGGCGTGTGCGGTGGGCTGTGAGGCTCGGCGAGCAGGTCGCCGAGGCGGTCGATCCGTCCCCGCCAGACCTGCTCGTACTCCTCGAGCAGCCGTGCGGCGGTCCGGATCGTGCCGACGTCGCCGCGGACGAGGCGCTCGCGGCCGTGGCGTCGCTTGGTGACGAGCGACGCGCGCTCGAGCACGGCGACGTGCTTCTGGACCGCGGCGAAGCTCATGTCGTAGCGCTCGGCGAGCGCCGACACGGACTCCTCGCGCACCAGCACCCGGGTGACGATGTCGCGTCGGGTGCGGTCGGCCAGCGCCGCGAAGAGGCGGTCGACGCCGTCCTGGTCCAGCTCATCTACAACCATGTGGTTGCACATTACTCGCCGGGCGTCAGCCTGGGAAGGGCTACCCCTCCGGTGCGTCCGGCGTCCTGGCGAGCGACCAACGGATCAGCCCGGTGACCAGCCGACCGGCAGGCCGCGCGACCGCCCGCCGCACCGGCGACGACCCCGGCGCGACCAGCTCGCGCGCCCACGGCGGCAACGTCGCGACCGCACACCCCGTCAACCCCGCGTACGGCACCCGCAACGTCCACGGCACCGGCGGCTGGTGCAGCAGGAACCCGATCGTGTCCCGCGCCGCCGGCGACACCGCCAGCTCCGGACGGTAGGCGTCGAGCTGCGCAGCCAGCTCCGCCTCCGTACGCGGCGGGTCGACCACCCCCAGCCGCTCGGCGACCGTCGCCAGCTGCGCCACGTACTCGTCGTAGCCGGCAGGCGTCAGCGGGTGCGCCCCCACCGCGCGGTGCGCCGCCACGAAGCTGTCCACCTCCGCGACGTGCACCCAACGCAGCAGGTGCGGGTCGCTCGCCCGGTAGCGCACCCCCTCGGGCGACGTGCCGCGCACCCGCTCGTGGATCGCGCGCACCCGGTCGACCGCCGCCTGCGCGTCGTCGGCCGTGCCGAACGCCGTCACCGCGAGGAACGTGCTCGTCCGCGCCAGGCGTCCCCACGGGTCGCTGCGATACCCCGAGTGGCCGGCCACGCCCGCCATCGCCGCCGGGTGCAGGGCCTGCAGCAGCAACGCCCGCAGCCCGCCGACGAACATCGACGCGTCCCCGTGCACCTCGCGCACCGGCGATCCCGGCGAGAACCAGCGCGGGCCCGGCGTGCCGTGGATCCGCTCCCTGGCCGCCACGCCGTCAGGGCCGGCCACCCGCGCGAACAGGGCGTCACCGGCCCGCTGCCGGACACCGCCGAGGAGGGACGTGGGCACCATGCGTCGATCGTGCCCTGCCGTGGCCGCGGGCGCGGGCCGAGCGGGCCGAGACCGTCAGGCGCCCGGCGCCTCCGGACGCGCGGGCCACGGGCAGGTGAGCCGGTACGCGCCGGCCCCCAGGCGTCGGTGTCGACCGTCGGGGAGCTCGACGTCGCCGACCGTGCCCTCGGGGAACGCCACGTCGATCGTGAACAGACCCTCCTCGACCGACCAGGCGGTGCGCACCGGTCCACGGGGAGTCGCGAGGCTCGCCCTCGCCCAGGTCAGACGAGCATCCGGGACCGGGGCGATCCGGACCCGCCGGTAGGCCGCCTCGCCGGGGGTCGGCTCGTCGACCAGGCGGATGCCTGCGACGTGGGTGTACAGGAACGAGGCGACCGCGCCCTTGCTGTAATGGTTGAGCGACCCGCGGGCGTTCCCGTCAACGTCGACGCCGTCCCACCACTCCCAGACGGTGGTCGCGCCCGCGGCCAGCATGCCGAGCCAGGAGGGTGCGTCCTCGCTGGTCAGCAGGTCGTAGGCGATCTCGGCGTGCCCGTGGTCGGCGAGCACCGGCAGGAGCATGCCGGTGGACAGGAAGCCGGTGCCGAGCGTGCCGCCCCGCTCGGCGATCAGCTCGACGAGCCGCGCGGCGGCGGCCGTTCGCTGCGCGGGTGGCAGCAGGTCGAACGCGAGGGCCCGCACGTAGTGCGCCTGGGACTCCTCGGTCAGGCGCCCGTCGACGCCCACGTACTCGCGCTGCCAGGCGTCCCGGGCAGCGTCGGCGAGCGCCGCGTACCGCTGCTCGACGTCGGGCAGCCCGAGCAGGGCGCCCGTGCGGGCCAGCAGGTGCGCCGAGCGGTGCAGGTACGCGGTCGCGACGATGCCGTGGTCGGCGACCGGGTCGGGTCGCGGCGGGACACCGGGCTCGAGCCACTCGCCGAAGTGGAAGCCCGTGTCGAGCAGCGCGTGCTCGTGCGCGGCGGGCACCGGTCGTCGGGCCGTCCGGTCCGGATGCCGGGCCCCGGCCGCGCGCGCGGCGGCGTGGTCGACCCAGCGGCACATCGCGGGCAGCTGCTCCCGCAGTGCGTCGAGGTCCCCGTACGCCCGCCACAGCTCCCAGGGCACGATCACCGCGGCGTCGCCCCAGCCCGCCGACCCGGCGGCGGCGTCCTCGAACACCACGCCCGAGGGTCGGTCGCCCGCCGGGTTGGGGACGACCGTGGGGACGCGCCCGTCCGCCCACTGGTCCGCGGCAAGGTCGCGCAGCCAGCGCTCGGAGAACTCCTTGACGTCGTAGAGCAGCGCGGCGGTGGCGACGAACACCTGCCAGTCGCCGGTGAACCCTGAACGCTCGCGCTGCGGGCAGTCGGTGGGCACGGCGCACACGTTGCCGCGCAGGCTCCAGCGGACCGCCTCGTGCAGCGCCTCGAGCCGGGGGTCGCTGCACGCGAACGTGCCGACCGGTGCCAGGTCGGAGTGCACGACGACGGCCCGGATGCCGGCGCGGACCTGCTCGGCGCCGACAGCGCTCGGCAGGCCGTCGACCTGCACGTAGCGGAAGCCGTGCGTGGTGTGCCGGGGTTCGAACACGTCGCCGTCGCGCCCGGCGGAGACGACCTCGTCGACCTGGCCGGCGGGCAGGGTCTGCCCGGTGGAGAACACGAACGCCCGCAGGTGGTCGGTCGTGAGCAGGCCGTCGGGGTCGAGGTGCTCGCCGTGCGTGAGGGTCAGCCGGGTGCCTGCGGGGCCGAGGGCGGTCAGCCGTACCCAGCCGTTGAGGTTCTGCCCGAAGTCGACGAGGACGCTGCCCGGGCGCGCCTCGCGCACGGCCGCCGGCGCGAGCTCCTCGATCCTGCGGACGGGCGGCCCCTCGGCGGGCACGAGCCGGGCGCGATCGGCGATCAGGTCGGTGGAGCAGCCGCCGGTGCTGTCGCCGTCGGCGTCGAGCGGCTCGACCGGGAGCCAGCCGACCGGCGACCCCGCGCCGCGGTACCAGGCGGGGTCGTGCCGGCGCAGGTCGGTCGTCTGGCCGTCCATGAGGTCGGCGCGCGTGATGTGGCTGGTGCGGGACGTCCAGGCGTCGTCGGTCGCGACGAGGGTGCGGGGCGATCTCGTTCCCTCGGCGTCGGAGGCGACGACAGCGGCGAGGAGCACCGTCCGGTCGCCGAACCCGTCGGGTCGGCGCTCGAACCCGTGCCGCCCGCGGAACCACCCGTCGGAGAGCAGCGCGGCGATCGTGTTGTCGCCCTCGTGCAGCAGGTCGGTGATGTCCCAGGTCTGCACCTGCAGGCGCTTGCGGTAGGCGGTGAAGCCGGGGGTCAGCTCCTCGTCGCCGACGCGCACGCCGTTGAGGAACAGCTCGTAGACGCCGTGCGCGGTGGCGTGCACGAGCACGGGTCCGGTGCCCCCGTGGGGCGGCACGGCGAACGTGCGGCGCAGCAGCATGGCGGGTCGCTCACCGGCGGGCAGCGGGTGCGGTTCGGCCGGGGCGATCCAGCGGGCGTCGCGCAGCGCCTCGCGCAGGCGGTCGGCGTGCCCGTCGCGCTGCGGGTCGCGCGGCAGCCCGTGCGGTTCGCGCCGCGAGCCGTGCGGCGGGGCGCTCGTGAGGGTGGCGCTGCTGGGGGACATGTCCGGCGTCTCCTTCGACGGGTGCGGTACCTACCGATTGGAAACGTATCACTTAACAACTGGTCGGCGTCCTGCTACGGTCCGACCCAGGGACTCAACGGTCGAGTCCTCCGACAGCAAAGGCGCTCGTCATGACCACCTCCCCTGCCGCGCCCACCGCCGCGGCCCCCGCCTCCGCCCCGCCGGCCGCCCCACCGGCCATCACGATCGACGCCGCGATCGCCGCGCAGCCCGCCGCACCGCCCGCGTTCCGCAATCCCGGCGCAGGCTTCCTCGTCGGCCTCGGGGCCGCGAACGTCGCCATGATGGGCGCGCTGCTCTCCGTCGGGATCCTCACGCTCCCCCTGCAGGCCGCCGCGATCGACGCCGGCACGGCCACCACGATCGTCTCGATCGCCAGCGGCGTCGCCGGCGTGTTCGCCTTGATCGGCCACCCCGCCTTCGGGCGGATGAGCGACCGGACCACCTCGCGGTTCGGCCGCCGACGTCCCTACCTGCTGCTCGGCGCCCTGCTCCTCGCCGTCGGCGCGCTGATCGTCCTCGCGGCCGCCTCGACCCTGGTCCTCACGGTCGGCTGGGTCGTCATGACCCTCGGGCAGACGTCCGCGGCCGCCGCCCTCGGCGCGACGATCCCCGACCAGCTCGCGCCCGAGCGCCGGGGACCCGCCTCGGCGCTCTTCGGCGTCGCCGGCACCGTCGGCGCGGTCGTCGGGCTCTTCCTGGCGAGCCTGGTCTCGGGCTCGCTCGCGGCGATGATCCTGCTGCCCGCCGGGCTCGCCGTGCTCTGCCTCGTCGTGTTCGCCGCCGTGCTCGACGACGACCGGCTCGACCGGGCGCACCGACCCGCGCTCGACCTCGCCGAGATCCGCGGCACGTTCTGGGTCAGCCCGCGCCGGTACCCCTCGTTCGCGCTCGCCTTCGGCAGCCGGTTCTTCGTGTTCTGCTCCGTCGCCGCGGTCAACGCCTACCAGGCGATCTACCTGATCATGGCGCTGCACGTCGACCCCGCCGAGGTGGCCGGCAAGGTGTTCGTCTCCACGCTCGTGCTCGCCGCCGTCTCCCTGGTCTTCGCCACGGCCATGGGACGCCTGTCGGACAAGGTCGGGCGGCGCAAGCCCTTCGTGATCGTCTCCGCCCTGATCTTCGCCGGCGGGCTCGCGCTGGTCGCGGTCGCCTCCGACTACACCGCGTTCCTCGTCGCCATGGCCGTGCTCGGCGTCGGCCAGGGCGTCTACTTCGCGGTCGACTTCGCCCTCATCACGCAGGTGCTGCCCGACCCGAACAACCCCGCCAAGGACCTCGGCATCATGAACCTGGGCATGTCGCTGCCCTCGATCCTGGTCCCCGCTGTCGCCCCCGCGCTGCTGGCCATCGGCACCACCGCCGCCGTGCCGCAGAACTTCGGATCGCTGTTCTTCGCCGGCGCGGTGGCCGGGATCCTCGGCGCGATCCTCATCGTGCCGATCCGCCAGGTCCGCTGACCGCCGCCGGCCGGCGCCCCGGTGAGCAGGGGACGCCGGCCGGCAGCGCGCGACCCGTAGGGTGGCGGCAGTCGGGACACACGGGGACGAGGACCATGCCGCTCACGGACGACGTCGCAGTGCGGCGCAGGATCAGCCGCCAGGCCCAGGCCACCCACGAGCGGCGCGAGCAGATCCTCGACGCCGCCGTCGCCGCGTTCAACGAGTCCGGCTTCAACGGCACCTCGATCCGCGACGTCGCCGCCCGCGTCGGCATGTCGCACACCGGCGTGCTGCACCACTTCCCGGACAAGGCCGCGCTGCTCGAGGCCGTGCTCGACCGCCGGCTCGAGCGGGCCGTCGCCGAGTTCCCCCTCGAGACCGGCGACGGCGAGGTGTTCCTGCGCAGCCTCGTCGCCCTCGCGGAGCGAGACGCGCAGGCGCCCGACGACCTGCGGCTCTACTGCACGATCGCCGCGGAGGCGCTCTCCCCCACGCACCCCGCGCACGGCTACTTCACGCAGTGGTACCACCAGGCGCGAGCGTCGGTGCTCACCGCGTTGCTCGACCTGGAACGGCGCGGGCACTTCACCGGGCACGGCGTGAGCATCGAGACCGCGGCCGTGCAGATCGCCAGCATGCGCGACGGGCTCAACCAGCACTGGCTGCTCGCCCCCGACGAGGTCGACCTGGTCGGGGCGACACGGGCCCAGCTGCGGTTCTACACCGACCTCGACCTCTGACCCGCGCCGGTCGACCCCGGGGGCGTGTCGCGCTCGACCCGCGAGACCCGGTCAGCTCGTCAGGCGGTACGCCTCCGCGGTGATCTCGATCAGCCCGCCGACCTCGTTCGTGCACCGGGCGCCACCCTCGATGAGCGTGCAGGTGAACCCGTTCCGCGAGACCACCGCTCCCACGGGCAGCAGCTCGGAGTTGGGCACCGTCTCGCTGAGGACGTCACCGGGGCAGCCCAGCGTGCCCTCCGTCTCGGTGGCCTCGAGCCACACGTCGGTGCAGGGCGGGCCGTACTCCAACAGCTCCGCGGGCACCTCGTACGCCGGCTGCTCCTGGAGCTGGCACTCGACCGAGGTGTCGTGCACCACGCACTGCACCGACTCCGAGCGGAACTCGGCGAGGTCACGGGCGGGCTCCTGCGGGAGCGGGTCGCCGGACGGCTCCGCGACCACGCTCGCCGAGGGAGAGGTGGACGTCGCAGCACTCGCCGCGGGCGACGGCTCGAAGCCGTCGTCGGACCCGCCTCCGCACCCGCTGAGCAGAGCGAGGAGCAGAACTGCCGGCAGGACCCGCTGCGCAGAGATCACCGATCGATCGTCGCACGGCCGTGACCTCGGCATGCGCGACTCACACGGTTGGATGCACTCCGCCGTCCGGCGACAGCCACGCGGACATGCGTTCGAGGCTCGCCAGGGCCGTGGGATCGCCGGGGCGGTCGAGGTGGCCGTGCACTGCGCCTTCCTCCGTGACCCGAACGACGGGGACGCCCGCGTCGGCCAGCTGCCGGGCGAACCGCTCCCCCGACGCACGCAGCGAGTCCCACTCGACGTTCAGCACGAGGCTCGGCGGCAGCCCGGTCAGGTCCGCCTCGCCGGCGAACGCGTCCGCCAGGGGCACGTCCGGGGCGAGGTAGCCGTTCAGCAGCTCGACGCTCTCGGGCGTGAAGGCCATCTCGGTCGGCGGCATCGCCTCGAGCGCGGCGCGCAGCTCGGCGGAGATCTCGGGCAGGCGCCGGTGCATCGTCGGGTAGACCAGCAGGAGAGACCGAGGCGCCGGACCGGCACCGTCCCGCAGCCGGAGCGCGGTCAGCCCCACGAGCGCGGCACCGGCGCTGGCACCACCCAGATGCGGCGCCGGGGCTCCTGCCTCGCCCGCGCGGTCGACCGCCCAGCGCCACACCGCGAGCGCGTCGTCGACCGGCTCCGGCAGGCGCGCCCCGCCGTACGCCTTGACGTAGTCGCCCGTGAGCACGACGTGACCGCGGGCGGCGAGCTCGAGCGCCACCCAGTGCGACTCGGGCATGTCGAGGTCCCCGGACAGGAACGCACCGCCGTGGAACCACACGAGGTCGGGCACCGCGACCTCGGCGTCTCGCCCCGCCGGGACGTAGAGGCGTGCGGGGACCGGGCCGCGCGGCCCGCGCACGGGGATGTCCCGCACCTCGACGGCTCCCAGCCGGGGGCGAAGTCGCACGAGCGCGGCGGTGCTGACGTCGTCCTCGCGCGGGGGGAAGGGCGGCTCGCCGGCCTCGAGCGCGCGCACGAGCTGTGCGACGGGGATCGGCGGCTCGGCGAGCCGGTCGGACCAGGTACGCGTGGTGGACAAGTCAGGCCTCCGTCGGGACGAGCTCGCTCGGCAGCCCGGCGGCCTCGGCCGTCGGCGGCACGCAGGCGAACGTATGCCCACCCGATGTCGGGCGTCCAGGATGCCGACGTCGTGCCGTCCGGGGTGTCGCGCCCGGCGCGCGGTGCCGGTCCGTGGCCTCGGACCTGCGAGCTCATCCCACGGCGGTCCGGAAGTAGTGCCCCGCCTCGAGGTCGTCGAGCAGGCTCGGACCGGTCGGCGTCCACCCCAGGCGCTCCTGCGTCAGCGCGCTCGACGTCGGGGCGTCGACGCCGAAGAACGCGCCGATCCAACCGAAGTGCGCCGCCGCGTCCTCGGCTGCGACCGGCCCGACGGGCACGTCCAGCCCCCGACCGATGGCCTCGGCGATGACCCGGGTCGGCACGCCCTCCTCGCCCACGCCGTGCACGACCGACCCGGCGGGCGCGGCCCCCAGCGCGAGCCGCACCATGCGCGCGGCGTCCGACCGGTGCACGGCGGGCCACCTGTTGCTGCCGTCGCCGAGGTAGCCCGAGCGACCGGTCGTGCGGGCGATGCCGACGAGCGTGGCCAGGAAGCCGTGGTCACCCTCCCCGTGCACGGTCGGCGCGAACCGCAGCGCGACGGACCGCACGCCCCGATCGACCAACCCGAGCGCGAGCGCCTCGCTGCCCCCACGCGGGGCGTCGGGCCCGACCGCGGTCGTGGCGTCGAGCTCGGTCGCGACACGGCCCGGTGCCAGCATGGCGACGCCGGAGGCGAGCAGCAGCGGCCGGTCGCTGCCCGCGAGCGCCTCGCCGAAGGCCTCCACGACCGCACGCTCGGTGCGACCGGCACCGGCGTAGTCCGAGAAGTCGTGCTTGAACCCGAGGTGGATCACCCCGTCGGCGTCCTCCGCGCCGGCACGCAGGCTGTCCAGGTCGTCGAGGCTGCCGCGACGGACCTCGACACCGGCCGCCTCGAGCCTCGCCGCGGCGGCGTCCGAGCGGGCGAGCCCGACCACCTGGTGCCCCGCGGCCTGCAGCTCGGGGACGACGGCCGATCCGATCCATCCGGACGCGCCGGTGACGAACACACGCATGGGGTACCTCCTGGTCGCACGGCCTGTCGGCCCGGACGCCTGATGTCAGACGCTGTCATCACCATACGCCGCATGTCAGCCACTGTCATCACTACACTGGCCCGATGGGTCGATGGCAGCCGGACGCACGCGGGCGCATGACGGTGGCCGCACTCGAGCTCTACGCCGAACGCGGCTTCGACCAGACCACCGTGCAGGACATCGCCGCGCGCGCCGGGGTCACCGAGCGCACGTTCTTCCGGCACTTCGCCGACAAGCGCGAGGTGCTCTTCGACGGCTCCGCCGGCCTGCAGCAGACGGTCGTCGACACCATCGCCGCCGCCCCCGAGGGAACCCGACCCCTGGACGCCGTCGGCACCGCCATGGAACGCGCCGCCGCCCGCCTGGAGGAGCGCCGCGACTTCGCCCGGCTCCGCGCCTCGGTCGTCGCCGCCCACCCCAGCCTGCACGAACGCGAGCTGCTCAAGCTCGCCGCCCTCGCCACCGCGGCCGCCGACGCGCTCCGCGAGCGCGGCGTCCCGGCCCTGGCCGCGACCCTCGTCGCCGAGACCGGAGTGACCGTCTTCCGGGTCGCCTTCGAACGCTGGGTCGGCGGGGTCACCAAGGACTTCGCCCCGCACATCCGCGAGGCCCTCGCCGAGCTCGAGTCGCAGGCCGGCGCGCCCCGGAACCGGCCGCCCCACGAGTCCGCCGTGGCAGGGGACGTGCGGTAGGCACCAGAGGCGTGATCCACCACCTCGAGCGGTGGGTCGCGGACCTCGACGCCGCTCGGCGGTCACGATGCCGGGCATGGGAGTCCGGGCCGCACTCGGGAGAGGACGCGGACGGACCGAGCTGACGGGACACCATGACCGAGACCCCGCACCCCGAGGTCGGGTTCGATCGACGTCTGGCCGCCCTGCTCGCGATGGCGATGTTCGTGCTCGTCGTCGACACGTCGCTGATGAACGTGTCGATCTCCGCCGTCGTGCGGGACGTCGGCACGACCGTGAGCGGCGTGCAGTCGGCGATCGCGCTCGAGGCTCTCGTCTCCGCGGCGTTCATCCTCATCGGGAGCAAGGTCGGGGACCTCTTCGGCCGCAAGCGCGCCTACGTCCTCGGACTGCTCGGGTACGCGACCGGCGCGATCGCGATGACGGTCGCGCAGGACCTGACGGCGATCATCGTCTTCTGGGCGATCATCGGCGGGCTCGGCGCGTCGCTCCTGCTGCCGGCCATGCAGTCCCTCATCCACGGCAACTTCGCGGGCGCCGCCCAGAAGAGGGTCTACGCGCTCGTCGGGGCGTCCGCGGCGATCGCCGCCGCCGTCGGTCCGCTTCTCGGCGGGTTCATCACGACGTACCTGTCGTGGCGGGTGGCGTTCGGGCTGGAGGCCGTCGTCATCGTGGTCGTGCTGTCCGGCATCGGGCTCGTGAAGGACGTCGAGTACACGGGCGACCGGCACGTCGACGTGGTCGGCGCGATCCTGTCCGCCCTGGCCATGGGCGGCATCGTGCTCGGGGTCCTGGTGTGGCAGGAGGGCGGGGAGGCGGTCGGCGCGCTGCTGGTCGTCGGCGGGCTCGCCCTGGTGGGGCTGATGCGGTGGCTCGTGCGGCGCAAGCGCGCCGGGAAGCCCGTGCTGATCGACCCCGACCTGTTCCACTCGTCGCTGTTCCGCGTGGGGATCACGCAGCAGATGCTGCAGCAGATCGCGCTCGGCGGAGCGATGATCACGCTGCCGATCTTCCTGCAGATGGTGCTCGAGTACGACGCGATGGCTGCGGGCCTGTCGTTGGCACCGCTGTCGCTGAGCATGTTCGCCGTCGCACTGGTCGGGGGCAAGCGGGCGGGCGCGCGCCGGCCGGCGAACCTCGTGCTGGTCGGCTTCGGCCTCGTCGTTGTCGGCGTCGCGGTCCTGCTGCCAGTCGTGCCCCGCGCCGAGTCCGGCTGGTACCTGCTCGTGCCCCTGGTCATCGTGGGCAGCGGCCTGGGACTGCTCGTCTCCCAGCTGAACAACTACACGCTGTCCCCCATCACGGAGGAGCGCGTCAGCGAGGCGGCGGGCGTCAACTCGGCCGCCGGTTCCTTCGGCCTCTCCTTCGGCCTGGCGTTCGCCGGCGCGATCATGCTCGCCGCCCTCTCCCTCGGGTTCACCGCCCAGGCCGAGTCGAGCCCCGTCCTCTCGACCGACCAGCAGCAGCAGGTCGCCACGGCGCTCGAGGACGACGCCGAGCTGATGAGCAACACGGCCCTCGTCGAGCAGCTCGCGGGGCAGCCGCAGGACGTGCAGGACGAGATCATCCGGATCAACACCGAGACGCGTCCACGGGCACTGCAGATCGCCCTGCTGCTGCCCTTGCTCGTCGGGCTCGTCGGCGTCGTGAACGGACTCCGGATGCGACGGCTGCCCGACCCGCAGCCCGACGGGGCCGCCGATGGCGCGGCCTTCGGCTGAGCATCCGCGACAGCCCGAACCGTGATGGGTTCGGGCTGTCGCGATGTCGTGAGACATCACAGCGCGGAGGGCAAGGGATTCGAACCCTTGAGTACGGGGTCACCGCACTAACGGTTTTCAAGACCGTCTCTTTCGGCCGCTCAGACAGCCCTCCCGGTGCACCGGACACTATCGGACGCCCCGGCCGGTGATGGCCCCAGGTCGTTCAGGACGCGCGGACCGGCAGCGCCTCGAGCCAGGCGACGAACCGCTGCACCTGACGCCAGTCCTGGGCGACGACGTCCGCCAGCTCGGCGGTGAACAGCCAGGGCGCCGGCTCGTGGACGCGGTGGACGGCGAGGTTGCGTCGCCGCAGCAGCTCGATCTGCGGGTGGTCGCGCGACCAGCCGCGCGGCGCGGTGGCCACCGGGTCGCCGTCCATGAGGGTGACGCCGTGCCCTGCCAGCCCGTCGAGGAGCGTCTGCAGGTCGGCGGCTGTGCCGGGGTCGTCGATCGCCGCGCGGAACGCACGCAGGTGCGCCGCATCCGGCCGCCACCACCCGCCGCCGACCATCGGCCCGTCGGCGTCCAGGTGGAAGTAGAGCGTGCCGCCGCCCGCGCGTTCGCTGCCGGTGCCGCAGGTGAGGGCGGCGTGGTTCTTGTACGGACTCTTGTCCGCGCTGAACCGCACGTCGCGCTGCGGCCGGAACACGTGCGCGTGGCCGAACTCCGGTTCGAGCGTGCGTGCGAGGGCCGCCATGGGGTCGGCGATCGAGCTCAGGTAGCGGTCCTTGTGCGCGTTCCACCAGGCCCGGTCGTTGTGGGCGGTGAGCTCGTCGAAGAAGTCGAGGGCGTCGGCGCCGAAGCCGGTGAACTCCATGGAGGCATCCTGGCAGGAGGCCGGGTGCCCCGGCTCGTCAGCCGGGCAGGCGCGAGACCGTGACCCAGGGCGCCCCGCCGGTCACCTCGTGCAGCACGTCGCAGGTCAGCTCGATCGCCGAGCTCGCGCTCCCGCACGCCGGGAAGACGCTCTCGAAGCGCCGCAGCGACGTGTCCAGGTAGACCGTGGCGGACTCGGGGTTGCCGAACGGGCACACCCCGCCGGGTGCGTGCCCGGTGAGCTGCTCGACCTCGTCGCCGGCGAGCATCCGCGCCTTGAGCCCGAACGCCTGCCGGAACGCGCCGTTGTCGACCCGCGCGTCCCCCGCCATGACGACGAGCACGGCCCGGTCCGGCTCGCCGGCACGGAAGCTCAGCGTCTTGGCGATCCGCTCGGGCGCCACCCCGAGCGCCTCGGCCGCCAGGTCGACGGTCGCGCTCGACCGTTCGGTCACGACGATCGCGTCGCCAAGCCCGAACCGCTCCAGGTGCTGCCGCGCGCGCTCCAAGGACATGGGACGACCCTAGGGCGCGGTCAGGCCGGTGCGACCGCGTTCGCCGCGATGACGCCCCGGTAGAACCCGAAGCTGTCCTTCGGCGTGCGCTCCTGGGTGTCGAAGTCGACCGCGACGATCCCCCAGCGCTGCTGGTAGCCCTCGGCCCACTCGAAGTTGTCGAGCAGCGACCACACGTAGTGCGCCTCGAGCGGGACGCCGTCCGCGATCGCCCGGGCCGCCTGCTGGAAGTGCTCGCGCAGGTAGTCGGTCCGGTACGGGTCGTCGGTCGTGAGGTCGGCGGTCTCGTCGGGGATCCCGTTCTCCGTGATCAGCAGCGGGATCGCCGGGTACTCGTCGCGCAGCCGAACCAGCAGGTCGTACAGGCCCTCGGGCCACAGCTGCTGCCACGACGCGGCAGACGTCGGGTGGATCGCCACCTGGGACCCGTCGGCCGCCACCCCGGTGACCCCGTAGTACTGGACGGCGAGCAGGTCGGTCGGCGCACCGATCGTCGCCATGTCCCCGTCCTGCACGAGCGCGGCGAACTCCTCGGGGTCGGCGGGCACCTGACCCGGCAGCGGGCCGACCGCGTCGTCCGGGTACTCGCCGGTGAGGACGGCGTCGAGGAACAGCCGGTTCTCGGCCGCGTCGACCCGCGTCGCGGCCTCCTCGGCACCGGCCTGCGGGTAGACGGGCATGAGGTTGAGGGCGATGCCGATCCGGCCGGTCGTCCCCTGCTCGCGGAACCGCTCGACGGCCAGGCCGTGCGCCAGCAGCTGGTGGTGCACGGCGGCAACGGCGACCTGCGGGTCGTGCAGACCGGGCGCGTGGCTGCCGTACCAGTGGCCGACGTACGCGTGCGTCTTCGGCTCGTTGATCGTGAACCAGTCGGCCTCGGCATCACCCAGTGCGTCGAACATGACCGTCGCGTAGTCGGCGAACCGTGCCGCGGTGTCCCGCACCGCCCAGCCGCCCGCGTCCTGCAGGGCCTGCGGCAGGTCCCAGTGGAAAAGGGTCACCGCCGGCCGGATGCCCGCGTCGAGCAGCGAGTCGACGAACCGCCGGTACCAGTCGAGCCCCGGTTGGTTCACCGGTCCCGAGCCGGTCGGCTGGATGCGCGGCCAGGCGACCGAGAACCGGTACGCGCCGATGCCGAGCTCCGACATCAAGGCGACGTCCTCCTGCCACCGCCGGTACCCGTCCGCTCCCGGGTCGCCCGTGGCCCCGCCCTTGACGCGTCCCGGCTGCGCGCAGAACGTGTCCCACACGGACGGCCCACGCCCGTCCGCCGTCGTCGAGCCCTCCACCTGGAACGCCGACGTCGCCGCACCCCAGGTGTAGCCCGTCGGGAAGGACATCGGCTCCGCCGGGGGCGCCCATCCCGTGCTCGGCGACAGGCTGCTCACGCCGGTGGGACCACCCCCTGTGCAGCCGCCCAGCACGACGGCCCCGACCGCAGCCCCGCCGAACGCCAGCACCGTCCGTCGGTCGAGCTCGGGCCCCTCGCGGCGCGTCGCCCGCGCCGAGCGGTCCAGGGGCGCGCGCCAGGGCCGGGACGCAGGTCGGGACGAGAACACCGGGACACTCTCCTTCGAGGCCAGACGCACGTGGGAGCGCTCCCCACGATGCGTCCGAGCGTAGCGCCGCACCGGCCTCAGGGGCCGGTCATCAAGGAGTTCCGGCCCGCCCCTGCCGGATCCGTCCCGGCGCAGTCCCCGGCTCAGTCCTCGGCGGCCGCGACCAGACGACCGGTGTCGATCGCCGCCAGCAACCGGGCGTGATCCTCGGCCGTCCGCTCCGCGTACGCGGCCCCGAAGTCGGCGAACGCCTCATCGGCCCGCCTGCTCCCGCCCAGGTAGGCGGCGATGGCGATCCGGTCACCCGAGCGGGCATGGGCCCGCGCCAGCGTCCACGCGCACAGCCGCACGTACCGGGCCATCGTCGTCGGGTCCAGCTGCTCGACCTCCGCCGAACCCTTCCAGTCACGCAGCTGCCGGACGTAGAAGTCCCGCTGCACACCGTCCAGCCCGTGCACCGTCTCCCAGCCGAGGAAGATGTCGCTCGCCGCCTGCATGAGGCGCTGCCCCTCGACGACCCGGCGACCGTGCGGCCCGGCCACCGACCCCGTGTGCTCCTCGAGCACCGAGGCCTGCGCCTCCTTCGCCTGCAGCACCAGGGCGTCGTCCCCCTCGTCGGCCACCACCAGCAGGATCCACGCACGCGTGCCGACGCTGCCCACGCCGACGACCTTGCGCGCCATGTCGACCAGCCGGTACCGCCGGATCAGCCGCTGCCGGTCGGACTGCAACGTCTGCGCGTAGCTCGAGAGCAGGTCGTCCATGTCACGCGCGAGGTCCGCGCGGCCGGCCTCACCCGCCAGGTCCTCGACCGTGCGCACCCACGGCGGGTCGGACACGAAGCGCCGTCGACCCCCCACGACCTCGGTCAACCGCTCCAACGAGCTCGCGTGGTCGCGCCTGCGGGCCTTCTCGACCGTGCGTCGCCCGTACCGTCGGATACCGGTCGCGGCAGACGCCTCCTCGACGTCGAGCCGCGCGTACCAGACGTCGATCTCCGACATCGCGGCGAACCGGCGCATCGCCTCGCGGTAGGCGCCCGCGCACGCCAGCAGGGTCCGCCGGCGGTCCTTCTCGTCGAACCCGTTCGCCCGGGCCGCCACCTCGACGCTCGCGACCAGCCGCTGCACGTCCCACTCGAAGGGGCCGGGTGCGGTCTCGTCGAAGTCGTTCAGGTCGAACAGCAACCGACGCTCCGGCGAGGCGAACAGCCCGAAGTTGCTCAGGTGCGCGTCCCCGCACAGCTGCACCCGCAGCCCCGAGTTCGGGGACGCCGCCAGGTCCGACGCCATCACCACGGCCGACCCGCGCAGGAACGGGAAGGCGCCGGCCGCCATCCGCCCGTAGCGGATCGGGACCAGCTCCGGGACGCGCGACGTCGCCTGGTCCTCGAGCTGGGCGACCGGGTCCCGGTCCGGCCCTGCCACCGCGAGCTCACCGAGCGCCGTCCTGGGGTGCGCCGCACGCAGCGCCCGGCCGGTTCCTGCCCGGTCCGCACGGGACCACCGCGCCTCGGTCGTCATTCCCGCTCCCACCACCGGTCGGGCCACCCCGGCGAGACCACGTCGAGGCCGAAGAGCACGCACACCTGCGCCAGCAGCATGTCGTAGGTCGCCACGGCGTGCACCTCGGGGTGAGCGACAGCCGCGCCCACGTGCAGGGCATGGAACGCCGACACCACGCCCGACACCTTCGCGGCATGCCGCAGCACCTGGTCCGAGATGCGCATGACCTCGAGCCGGTCGGCCACGTCGTTCGCGACGCCGCGCGCGTCGAGGCCACGCGGCCCGGCGATCGCGCGCAGCTCGGTGAGCGCCAGAGGCGTCGTCACCAGCTCGGACTCGTGGCGGGCCGCCCACGCCAACCACTCCGCGCGGCACGGCGCACCCTCGAGGTACCGCGACAGCGCCGACCCGTCGGCGTAGACCCGCGCACCCTCGGACTCCGGCAGGTCGTCGGGCTCCGGATCGATCGCGACGGCCGGAGCTCCCGCACGGACACCGTGCTCCGGCGAGGTCCGGGGCCGGGGGACGACCTCGGACGCCTCGTCCGTCACGGCCGGCACCCTCGTCCAGGCACGACCGACCGCCATCGCCACGAACGGCGCACGACCGGGCACGACGGACACTCCTCCATGATCGCCCAGAACGGCAACGGCCGGCCTCCCGAGCAGGAGACCGGCCGTCGACGGCGACATCAGGGACGTCAGCGGCCGCGCAGACGCTCCATGGCGAGCTGCACGAGCGCGATCAACGCCTGCTTGGTGGCCGCACGCGAACGCGCGTCCGTGTACAGGACCGGCACGTGCGGCGGGATCGCGAGCGCCTCGCGCACGTCCTCCAGCTGGTGCTTGGCGACACCGTCGAAGCAGTTGACACCCACGACGAACGGGATGCCACGGCTCTCGAAGTAGTCGACCGCCGGGAAGCACTGGTCGAGACGGTCGGTGTCGACCAGGACGACGGCACCGATCGCGCCCCGCACCAGGTCGTCCCACATGAACAGGAACCGGTCCTGCCCAGGCGTGCCGAACAGGTACAGCCACAGCGAGCCCGGCAGGGCGATGCGACCGAAGTCCATCGCGACCGTGGTCGTGGTCTTGCGGTCGGACACCCCACCGGCGTCGTCGACGCCGAGGGAGTGCTCGGTCATCGCGGCCTCGGTGTTGAGGGGCTCGATGTCCGAGATGGAGCCGATGAAGGTCGTCTTGCCGACGGCGAAGCCGCCCGCCACGACGATCTTGACGACGGTGGGGGCGACGCTTCCCGCGGTTCCGGCCGGAGCGGCCACCGCGGCGTCAGAGGGCGGAAATGCCATTGAGAACACTCTCCAGCACGCTCAGGGACAGGGCGGGGGACTCACCGGTGTTGACCTCGACCGGCTGCGACGTGTGCACACGGACGAACTGCTGCTCCGCCAGGTCGGACACGAGGATCCGAACGACCCCGAGGGGCAGGTGGAGCAGTGCCGAGAGCTCCGCGACGGAGATGTAGTTGCTCGCGGCGTGATGCAGGATCGCCCGCTTCTCGGGGGGCAGACCCTGGGAGGCCACGGCGCCCGGCATCATCTCGACCAGCGCCTCGAGCGGCAGGTCGGAACGCGACGAGCGCACGCGGCCACCGGTCACGGCATAGGGCCGGACCGTCCTGGCCTCGTACTCGATGTGTTCGCTCATCGCGGCCTCACGCAACCGGTGCCCGGGTCGCACCGTCCACGGGCAGCTGGCCACGCATCTCGGAGATGAGCTGCGGGGTCAGCGTCGCCTCGGTGCGCGAGACGAGCATCGCCATCTCGTAGCCGATGAGTCCGACGTCGCACGACGACTCGGCCACCACGGCGAGGACTGAGCCGTTGGAGACGCTCATCAGGAAGAGGAACAAGTTGTCCATCTCGACGATCGCCTGGCGCACCTCCCCCGCACGAAGCTGGCGGGCGGCGCCACGGGTAAGGCTCGAGATGCCGGACACGATCGCGGCGAGCTGGTCGCCGCTCGTCCGGTCGAGCTGCTCCGACATCGCCATGAGCAGACCGTCGGCCGACACCACAAGCGTGTGGCGAGTGCCGGGCACGGTCCGGACGAAGTTGTCCAGGAGCCAGCCGAAGTTGGCTGCCTCGGTGCTGAGCGCGGTCACACTTCCTCCTTGCTGGTGCAGTCCGAGGACTGCGGGTCGGCCGTCACCATGTCGGGGACGACGTGTTCGGGGTGGCAGACGTCTGAGGTCCGTCGGAGTGGCCGTCGTGGCCGTTCGGGGTGCCCGGGACTGCCTCACGGCGGCCTCGCGACGTCCCAGACTGGAAGCTCGACAGCCGCGAGCGGAGCTCGTCGGCGTCGCGCTGCACGGGCTTGTTCTCGTCCACCGCGACCGTCGACGCCGGGACGGCGACGGGGACACGGCGGGTGAGCCTCTCGGCGGCGCTGCCCATGGCGGCCGGGCGGTACGCCGACAGCTGGCTCAGCTCGGAGAGCGCCTGCTCCTGGATGTCGGAGCGCAGCGCCAGCATGGCGGCGACCTCGTCGTCCAGCGTGCCGATGCGCGGCGCGGTCGACGGCTGCGGCGCAGCCTGACCGACGGGCTGCGGCGCGGGCTGAGCGGGGCGCTGGCCCCACTCCGGGCTGCTCCAGCCGGCGGCGGCAGGTGCCGGTGCCGGTGCCGGCTGGCTCGGCTGCGCTGCGGGAGCCGCCTGAGGGCTCCCCCAGCCGCCGGCCTGACGGCCCCAGCCTGCATCGGGCGCCGGGGCCTTGGCCGGGGCGTCGTTCGTCCAGGCGGACGTCCGGACGGCCGGGGCCGCGGCACCCTGCACGGGCGTGGCCGGGACGGCGGGCGTCGGCGTCGAGTCGGACTTGCGCCGCGTGAACAGGCCGAACAGGCGCCGCGGACGGTCGTCGTCGTCGTACTGACCCTGCTCGCCGTAGGCGGTGGTCGGAGCAGCCTGGGCCCAGCCCGGTGCCACGGGCTCCGGGAGAGGTGCCGGGGCCGGGCGTGTGGGCAGCGGCGCAGGCGTCGACGGCGGAGCCATGACCTGCGGCGCCGGGGCGGGCCTGGTCGCGAACGGCGAGGGGTCCGGGGAGACGGCCTCGCGAGCCTCGACCGGCGAGAACATCTGCGTCGGGGACTCGGTGTCCGCGTAGGGGTGCGCCTCGGCAGCGAGCGTCGGCCACGCGGGTGCGGGCGGCGCAGCGGAACCCTGGACCGGCGCCCAGATGGGCGCCTGCGCGTCCCACGAGGGCGTCGCCTGGGCGACGGGCTCAGGCTGGACCTGCTGCGGCTGAGGCGGTGCGACGGGGGCCGCGGCCGGCGTCGACCACGAGGGGGCTTCCCACGTCGGCGGCTGCCAGGTGGGGGTCTCCCACGCCGGCGCAGCAGCGGCGGCGGGCTCGGGCTGGTACGTCGGCTCGGGCTGGTACGTCGGCTCGGGCTGGTACGCGGGCTCGGCCTGGTACGTCGGCTCGGCCTGGTAGGCGGTCTCTGCCTGGTAGGTCGGCTCGGGCTGGTGCGTCGGCTCGGGCTGGGCCTGGGCCTCCGGCGCAGCCGGGGACGCCTCAGGGACGACCGGGATGGCGCCCGTGTGCCAGGCACGGGACTCGTCGAGCGTCGACTCGAAACCGTCGGACGTGTACGGCTCGTAGGCGTCGTACGCCGCGGGTGCGGCCGGAGCTGCCGCGACCGGGGCGGTCCAGCCGGCGAAACCGCTGTAGGACGTGAACGACGGCGCAGCGGGCTCTTCGGCGACGGGCTCGGCCCAGGGCGCGGCCTGCTCCTCGACGGGCGCTCCCCACGCGGCGGAGGGCTGCTCCTCGACGGGTGCACCCCACGCGGCGGAGGGCTGCTCCTCGACGGGTGCACCCCACGCGGCGGAGGGCTGCTCCTCGACAGGCGCACCCCAAGCGGCGGAGGGCTGCTCCTCGACCGGAGCACCCCACGCGGCCGGCTCGGGCGTCGTCGGGGCCCACTGCTCGTCGGACTCGAGCGCGGGGACCGTGAACGGCACCGACGGAGCGGCGTGCGCTGCGGCGGGGGTGACGGGCGGCTGCCCGTAGTCGAACGAGCGGTCCTCGTCGGGCGCGAGCCCGGGGATCACGAACGAGGGGCCGATCGGAGCCTGGGGGTCCGGCGACTGCAGGCCCGTGGGCTGCGGATCGGTCGAGTCGCCGACGAGCTCCGCACCCCGGCGGAAGCCGGAGAACAGGCCTGCCCGCGCGGCGGGCGACGCCGGGGCCGACGCGGCGGGGGCGGAGGGCGCCTCCTGCTCGCCCTGCTGCCAGGCCGAGGTCGAGGCGCGGGTACGGCTCGGCAGCCCGTTGCCCAGCGGGGCGTGGACGGCCGGGGACCACTCGCTGGTGTCGGACGCGAGCTCGGGCGAGAGCGTCGGCTCGGGTGCGACCGGAAGGACGATGTTGTCCTCGTCGAAGGTCTTGCGCGACCGCGTCGGCAGGCCGGTGCTCGCGGCGGCCGGTGCGATCTCGTTCTCACCGGTCGCGTCGTCCCGGCCGCGGCGACGCGGCAGGCCGAGCGAGGTCGTGCCCGCGGTGAGGGCGGCCAGGTCGACGGGCTCCGCGGTGGGGGCCTCCTCGACCGGGAGGGGCATCGGGGCGCTCGGCGCGGCCGGGCCGGTGCCGTACATCGGCGCCTCGGTGAGCGAGAACAGCGTCGACGGGAACCGGACGAGCGTCTCGGTACCCGTTCCGCGGCTGCTCTTGCGCAGCTGCACCTCGGCGCCGAGGCGTCCGGCGATGCGCCCGACCACGAACAGGCCCAGGCGCTGGGCACCCAGGGCGTCCGACGCCGACGTGGACGCGATCTTGATGTTCGCGGCCTCGAACTCGGCGTCGGTCATGCCGAGACCGTGGTCGAGGATGCGCACGACGACCTTGTCGCCGGAGATGCCCGTGGTGACGACGACCGGGGTCTCCGGCTCGGAGAAGATCGTCGCGTTCTCGAGCAGCTCGGCGAGCAGGTGGGCGGCGCCCAGGGCGTTGAAGCCGAGCATGTGCGGGTCGACCTGGAGGTCGAGCTCGACCCGGTCGTACTGCTCGATCTCCGACGAGGCGGTACGGATGACGTCGGAGAGCGGCATGGCGTCGCGCAGGCGGCGTCCGGAGTCGATTCCTGCGAGGACGAGGAGCGACTCGGCGTTCCTGCGCATCCGGGTGGCGAGGTGGTCGAGGCGGAACAGGTTGGCCAGCGTGCTCGGGTCTTCCTCGGCTCGCTCGAGGGAGTCGATGAAGGACAGCTGCCGGTTCAGCAGGACCTGGTCGCGACGGGCGACGTTGACGAACATCTCGGCGATGGAGCCACGCAGGGCGGCCTGCTCCTGGGCGACCTGCACGGTCGTGGAGTTCACCGCGTTGAACGCGGCGGCCAGACGGCCGACCTCGTCGGAGGACTCGACCGGGATGAGCGGGAGCTCGATGTCGGGGCCCTCACCGGGGGTGGCCACCTGCTCGACCAGTCGCGGCAGCTCCTCGCGGACCTCGCCGGCGGCGGCCGTCAGTCGACGCAGCGGGACGACGATGCCTCGGGAGACCACGAAGGCGAAGATCAGCGACAGGATGGCGGCGGTACCGGCGATCGCGGAGTTGATCCACGCGCCACGCTCGGCGGTGTCGGCGTTGGCCTGGCCGAGGGCGACACCGGCGGCGAGGACGTCGTCGGTGACGGCGCTCAGTGCGGTCAGCTGCGTCTGGATCTCGGAGTACCAGATCTGCGGGTCGACCTCGGCCACGGCGGCAGGGTTGCCCTGCTGGAGCAGTCCGCGCATGTGCGTGAACGACGAGGTCGGGAACTGCGTCGGGAAGTCGATGCTCTCGTCACCGAGCGACTCGACGGCCTGGCGAGCGGCAGAACGGCTCAGCTCGGTGGTGGTCGACTGGTCGGCGAACGCGGAGATCGTCGCAGGCGAGCCGGCCTTCGTCGACCAGATGCGGTTACCGCCGATGAGCTCGAGCACGAGGCTGTTGCTGGTCTGGGCGAGCTCGTTGTAGGCACCGACGAACCGGGCGAGGTCACGGTCGCTCAGGTTCTCGGCCACGAGCTGCACGAGGTACAGCTGGGCGTCGATGATCTGGCTGTAGCCGTTCTCGATACTCGCGGTCTGCGAGTTGATGTCGACGGCACGCCGGGTGTTGGGAAGGACGGTCTCGAACTGCTGCTGCGTGACGAGGAACTGGTCGACGACGACCTTGGGGTAGGCCGACAGGTCGAGCTCGCCGGTGACCGAGCGTGTGCGCGCAAGGGCGGCGTCGGTGTCGGCGCGGGCCTTCGCGATGGCGTCCTCGCCGTTCGCGGTGAGGGAGAACGTGCGCTCGGACTGGATCGCGGTGGCCAACGGCATGAAGGATCGCAGCGCGGCCACGGCGTCCACGGACGACTGGGCGGTCCTCGCGTCGGTGAGCGCGAGGTTCGTGATGAACACTCCCAGTCCGAGCAGGACGATCATGGGCACGGCGAGGACAGCCAGAACCTTGGCGCGAATGCCAAGCCGTCGCAGCATGTCGATCCCTTCCTTCGGCCAGCGCGGGGGCCCCGCGGCCGGCCAGCGCCGCGGTCCCGCCCCCATTGGGTGCCGTGAGGCGCCCCGTTCGGACGTCATCGGCTCCTGGGCGGTGGAGCATTAGCCCGCGGCAGAGTTTGCCATGGACCTCACCCGCTCCGATACGGGCGTCCAGGACCTAATGTCGAGGTCATGCGTGCTGTGGTCGTCTCGGAGCCCGGTGATCCTGATGTCCTGACCGTCGCCGAGGTGCCGGAGCCGGTGCCCGGTCCGGGCGAGCTGCTCGTCGCCGTGGGGGCTGCCGGGGTCAATCGCGCCGACCTGCTGCAACGTGCGGGTCACTACGCGCCGCCTGCCGGGGCACCTGCGTGGCCGGGGCTCGAGGTGGCAGGCGAGGTGCTCGCCGTCGGCCCTGGCACGACCGCCGCGGAGCCGTCTGCCGGTTCCCCGTGGCAGGTGGGTGATCGGGTCGCCGCGCTGCTGCCCGGCGGCGGGTACGCCGAGCGCGTCGTCGTCCCGGTGGAGCTGGCCCTCCGGGTCCCGGACGGGTTGTCGACCCTCGAGGCCGCGTCACTGCCGGAGGCGCTGGCCACCGTGCTGTCGAACCTGCGGGTGGCGCACGCGGTCGCCGGCGAGACCGTGCTGGTCCGCGGGGGTTCGGGCGGGGTCGGCTCGGTGGCGGTCCCGCTCGCGCGTGCCCTGGGCCTGCGGGTGCTGGCGACGGCGGGCGGCCCGGACCGGGTGGAGCGCGTGCGAGCCCTGGGTGCGCACGCGGTCCTGGACCACCGCTCGGACGACCTCGTCGCCCGGGTGCTGGCCGAGACGGACGGCCGGGGGGTGGACGTCGTGCTCGACGTGCTGGGTGCCGGCGCCCTGGCCGACAACCTCGCGATGCTCGCGGACGACGGCCGCCTGGTCGTCATCGGGCTCCAGCGCGGGCGTCGCGCGGAGCTCGACCTCGGACTGCTCATGGCGAAGCGGGCGACGGTGGTCGGCACGATGCTGCGATCACGGCCGGCCGCGCAGAAGGCGGCGATCATGGCGGACGTGCGTGCGCACGCGTGGCCGCTGGTGGCCGAGGGCACGGTGCGTCCGGTCGTGCACGCCACCTACTCCTTCGCCGAGGCGGCGTCGGCCCACCGCGAGCTGGAGAGCGGCGCCGTGCTCGGCAAGGTGCTGCTGGTGCCCTGACCGTCGTCCTCGCGCGGGCGCGTGCGTGACACCCCGGTCGCGGGTCAGACTGCGAGGGTGAGCGACTCCGACGCACCACTCGACGACAGCACCCGCCCTTCCGGCTCGGCCGCCCCGGAGGCGCCCGGCCCGGTCCCGGCCGAGGAGGACGAGGACGTCGCGGGGCTCGTGGGCCAGCCGGCGAAGGTCATGCGGATCGGCACGATGATCAAGCAGCTGCTGGACGAGGTGCGCAGCGCACCTCTCGACGACGCCGCGCGGGTCCGGCTCGCTGCGATCCACCAACGCTCGCTGCGTGAGCTCGAGGAGGGTCTGTCCCCCGAGCTCGTCGACGAGCTGGAGCGGATCACGTTGCCGTTCGGGCAGGACCAGACACCGTCGGACGCGGAGCTGCGGATCGCCCAGGCCCAGCTGGTCGGCTGGCTGGAGGGCTTGTTCCACGGGATCCAGACCGCGCTGGTCGCGCAGCAGATGGCGGCGCAGGCGCAGCTCACGCAGATGCGGCGGGCGTTGCCTGCGGGTCCGGGCGGACGGACGTTCGTGATCCCGGCGCCGCACGCGTCCGACGGCTCGCACGAGGCGGAGGACGACGGGCCGACGCCTGGCCAATATCTCTAGACTCGTTGTCCGACGGGCGAGACAGGCGTCCACCGGATGACGATCAGTTGATCTACTTAGCGTCCTTCGCGGCCCGCGCCGCCAGCAGCGCGACGACCTCGCTCTGCACGTAGCGGCGATGCCCACCCAAGGTGCGGATCGCCGTGAGACGCCCGTCGTGCTCCCAGCGCGCGACCGTGCGCACGTCGACGCCGAACTGCTCGGCGACCTCGGCAGGAGACAACAACCGCTCGATGGAGCCCGAGATCGGCGCAGGTTCGCCCGTCGTCGCAGGTCCCGCCCCCGGCGTCACCCCGACGGGGCGTCGTCGCCCTGTCGTCACTGCCGGCACGTCGTCACGACCGACCGGCCCCGAGAGCACCTGCTCCACCGACTCCTCCTCCTGCGCCCACCTGCACCCGCACCGGAGAAGAGACCGGTGCCCTGACCGGCTCGAACGCCGGCGAGGCATCCTCTCCCATCGAGGACCTCTCCGAGGGTGCATCCTGGAACGACGTGACACAACACACGTAGACGAAAAACTTGCGCGCACCCCGGGCGAACCTGGACGAGCGCTCAGACCGGCGGCACCTCGTCGACCACGTCGGCCTGCGGTCGGCGCGCCTGACCGGTCAGTGCGATGGCCGCCGAGACGAGCACCAGCCCGACGACCTCGAGACCGTGCGGCCACTGCCGGAGCATGACCGCGCCGACGACCGCGGCCGTCGCCGGCAGCAGCGCGAGCAGGATCGCGAACGTCGCCGGCGGAACCCGACGCAGCACGACCTGCTCGAGCGCGTACGGCACCACCGACGAGCACACGGCGATCGCGACCAGCACCGCTGCCAGCCGCGCGTCGTGCAGCACCGGGCTCGCCGACGCGGCGAAGACCGGGGCGAGCACGAGCCCGCCGGCCGACATGCCGACCGCGAGACCGGTGATGCCGCCCGCCTCCCCCGCCGACGCCACCCGACGGCCGAGCAGGATGTAGCCCGCCCAGCACACCGCGGCGATGCCGATCGCCACCAGACCCACCACGGCCTCCTCACCACCGGTCAGGCTCACCCCGGCCAGCAGCACGACACCCGACGCCGCCAGGCCGATCCCCGCGCGATCACGCCAGCCCGACCCTGTCGCCGCCGCCACCCCGACCGGACCGAGGAACTCGATCGCGACCGCCGTCCCCAGCGGCAGGTGGTCGATGCCGATGTAGAACGCCACGTTCATCAGGGCGAGGACCACACCGAACAGCGCCGCGGTGCGCAGCCCGGCCCGCGTCCACGCGACCCGCCACGGCCGACGCCACCCCAGCAGCACGACTGCGGCGATCGCCACCCGCAGCCACGCGACCGTCGCCGGCGGCAGCTCGCCGAACAGACCCACCGCCAGGGCCGCGCCGACGTACTGGGTCAAGCCCGACAGGACGAAGATCAGCGGCGCGGGCACCGCGTCAGGCTACGACCGTCGTGTCACCGGGAGGTGACGCGACCCCGCCGGCGCGCACCCGGGGGTGCGCGACCGGCGGGATCGCCGGGACCGCCAGGACGACCGACGGGGGTCACCCCTTGACGGACCCAGCCAGGAGCCCGCGCACGAAGTAGCGCTGCAGGCTGAGAAACACGATGAGCGGGACGACGATCGCCACGAACGCACCCGCCGAGAGCAGGTGCCACTCGGTGCCCCGCGTTCCCGCCAGCTCGGCCACCCGGACCGTCAGCGGGGCCACGTTGGCCGTGCCGCCCGCGAAGGTCAGCGCGACCAGCAGGTCGTTCCAGACCCACAGGAACTGGAAGATCGCGAACGACGCGATCGCCGGCACCAGCAGCGGCATCATCACCTGGAAGAAGATCTTCACGTGCCCCGCGCCGTCGACCCGGGCCGCCTCGACCAACGAGGACGGGATCTCCTTCATGAAGTTGTGCAGCAGGAAGATCGCCAACGGCAGCGCGAAGATCGAGTGCGACAGCCACACCGTCCAGAACGTGCCGTTCAGACCCCACTTCACGTACGTCGTCAGGAGCGGGATCAGGGCGATCTGCAACGGCACGACCTGGAGCGCGAACACCGCCACGAACAGCAGGTTGCGGCCCCGGAACGGGATCCAGGCGAACGCGTACGCCGCCAGCAGCGCCAACGAGATCGGGATCAGCACCGACGGGATCGTGATGACGAACGAGTTCACGAAGTACGTGGCCAGGTTCGTCGACGAGCCGTTGAGGACCAGGTCGTAGTTCTCGGTCGTGACGTTCGGGTTCGAGAACCACGTCCACCAGCCCGAGCTCACGATGTCGGCCTCGGGCCGGAACGAGGTGATGAACAGGCCGAGCGTGGGGATCGTCCACAGGGCGGCGATGACGATCGCGGCGAACGACGCCCAGGGCGAGGAGAGCTTGCCCTTGGTGGCGATCGCGCGCTTCTCGAGCCGGGTGAGCTTGGCCTTCCGGTCGATCGTCGCCTCGGTGCTCACGGCGCTCATCGGTTCTCCTCGGACTTGCGCATCTGACGGACGTTGTAGACGACGAGCGGGGTCACCAGGATGAAGAGGATCACCGCGAGCGCGGACCCCATCCCGGTGTTCCGCTGGACGAAGCTCTGCCGGTAGAACTCGAACGCCGCGACGGACGTCTCGAAGTTGCCGCCGGTCATGGTCCGGACGATGTCGAAGACCTTGAGCGTGCCCATGGCGATCGTCGTGATGACGACGACCAGGGCCGGCTGGATGCTCGGCACGGTGATGTACCGGAACATCCGCAGGCCGCCGAGCCCGTCGAGCGTGGCGGCCTCGACGATGTCGTCGGGGATGGCCTTGATCGCCGCCGACAGCACGGTCATCGCGAACCCGGCCTGGATCCAGATCATCACGACGATGAGGAAGAACGTGTTGAGCGGCGGACTGATGAGGAACTGCTGCGGCTCGAGCCCGAACCAGACGAGCATCTGGTTCATCAGCCCGATCTGCGCCGGCTGGTTCTCCGCGGGCACGCCCTCGAGGACGGGTCGGTACTCGTAGACGAACCGCCAGATGATCGACGCGCCGACCATCGAGATCGACATCGGCAGGAACACCAGCACCTTGGCGAACTTCTCGAACCGGCTGCGGTCGACCAGCACCGCGTAGACCAGGCCGATCGCGGTCGCCGCGAGCGGCACGACGACGACCCAGACCGCCGTGTTGCGCAGCACGATCTGGAACTCGTCCTGCGTGACGGCCTTGACGTAGTTGTCCACGCCGACGAACTCGTTGCCGCTGCGGTCGTAGAACGACTTCTTGATGGTCTCGAGCGCCGGCCAGACGAGGCCGAACGCGAGCCCCAGCACGGCCGGGGCGAGGAAGGCGGTCGCCACGGCCCAGGCCGGCAACCGCTTGATCTTGTCGGTGGCGAAGAGCACGAGGCCCATCACCACGACGAAGAGGAGGACCGCGATCACCATCAGGACGAGCTTCTCGCCCGTGGTGTCCGCGTACTTGAGGACGTCCACGCATGACCTCCGAGGGTCTCGCACCGTCCCCGTCGACGGTGCTGCACCGCCCCGAGGGGCGGTCGCAGGCGTCGTCCCCGTCGACGACGCCCTGTGGTGGTGCGACCGCGGGCGCCCGGAGCCGGCACGGGCTGAGCCTGTGCCGGGGCCGGGCGCCCGCGGGTCCCGCCGACCCGTCGCTGCTGGTCGAGACCGTCAGCAGCGGGTCAGCGGGTCGTTGCTCACGGCCAGGACGCCTGGATGGCGTCGAGCACGTCCTGGTCGCTCTTGTCGTTGGCGATCCAGTTCGTCATCTCCGTCCAGAAGGAGCCGGCGCCGACGGCGGCGGGCATCAGGTCGGAGGCGTCGAAGCGGAACGTCTGCGTGGTGTCACCGAGCAGCTCGGCCGACAGCTGGTCGATCGGCGACACGAGGTTCGCCGGGTCGAGCTCGCTGTTGGAGGAGACCCAGCCACCGGCAGGGGTCGCCTTGGCCTTGGCGTTGCTCCACTCGGGGCTGGCCAGGAACGCCTGGAACGCGGCCACCTCGGGACGGTCGGAGAACGCGGCGGCGAACTCGCCACCACCCAGGATCGGGCGGTCGTCCTCGGTCAGGCCCGGGAAGTAGAACGCGAACACGTCGCCGTTCTCGGACACGTCCGTGCCCTCGGGCCAGTTGGCGGCGTAGAAGGACGCCTGGCGGTGCATGTAGCACAGCCCGGAGGTGACGATCGGCAGACCGCCGTCCTGGAACGTCGTCGCGGCGATCGAGGAGACGTCGCCCAGACCACCGTTGACGTAGTCCGGGTTCTTGAGGATGTCGCCGACCTTGCCGAGCGCCTCGGCGATCTGCGGGTCGTTGAACTTCACGTCGTTGGTGATCCACTGGTCGTAGACGTCACCGCCCGCGGTGCGCAGCACCATGTCCTCGAGCCAGTCGGTGGCCGGCCAGCCCGTGGCGTCGCCCGAGCCGATGCCCGCGCACCAGGGCTTGGCGCCCTCGGCGCCGTGGTCGGCGACGATCTGGTCGGACAGGGCGATGAGCTCGTCCCACGTCTTCGGGATCTCGTAGCCGTTCTCCGCGAACGCCTTCGGCGAGTACCAGACGAACGACTTCACGTTCGCGCCGACCGGGCCGGCGTAGAAGGTGCCGTCGACCGAGCCGTAGCCCTTCCAGGCCTCGGCGTAGTACTTGTCGATGTTCGTCACGGTGCCCTCGGACGCCGGGACGATCTGGTCGGGGTAGTCCTCGACGATCGTCTTGAGCAGACCGGGCTGCGGGATGTACGCGATGTCCGGCGGGCTGCCGGCCTCGAGCCGCACGAGCAGCTGGGCCTCGAACTCCTTCGACCCCTCGTACGAGATCGTCGCGCCCGTGCACTCCTCGAACGGCTTGTACGAGTCGATCTGGGGCTGGTCCTCCGGGGAGACGATCGAGGTGTAGACCGTCACGGTCTTGCCCGACAGGTCCCCGTACTGCTCGTAGGCAGCGCAGTCGGCGCTGCTCGTCGTGTTGTCGCTGCCGGCGTTGTCGTCGTTCCCGCCGCAGGCGGCCAGGACCATCGAGAGCCCTGCCCCCGCTGCGACCGCCGCGTACGCGCGTCGCCTGTGCACACTCTTCATCGAGTCTCTCCACATCGTCGTGGTGATACGGCCGGCGGCTCCTCCGGCCTTGCGTCCGATGCAAGCGCTTACATGGCGGGAGCGCAACCACAGGAGGGTGTCCGGGGCATAACGATTGGGTCACTGATCTCCCAGGCGGCCCACCGGGGACGAACAACGGGCTCTCAGGCGCCGACGCGCACCGGACCGGACGAGCGACGCACCACCAGGCGGGTCGGGAACGTGACGTCGCCCGGCACGGGTTCGCCGCGGATGAGGTCGAGGAGCATGGACGCCGCCGTCACCCCCTGGTCGCCCGCGTCCTGCACCATCGTGGTCAGCCCGATCAGCTCGCCGAGGTCGTGCCCGTCCACGCCGACGAGCGAGAGGTCCTCCGGCACACGCAGCCCCAGGTCCCCGGCCGCGAGCGCGACCCCCATCGCCATCTCGTCCGACGCGGCGAACACCGCCGTCACCTCGGGGTGCTCACGCAGCAGCACGTGCGCGGCGGCACGCGCGCTCGTCACGTCGAAGTCGCCGTGCACCTCCAGGTCGGGCCGCGCCGGGAGGCCCGCCGCGGCGAGCGCCGACCGCCAGCCGCGCAGCCGGTCCGTCGCGGGGGCCCACGCCGACATCTCGTCCGGGTCGCCCGTGACGTGGGCGATCGTGCGGTGCCCCAGCGCGATCAGGTGATCGGTGGCCACCCGGGCCGTGCGCAGGTCGTCGAGCCGCACGGTGATCTGCCCGGGCGGGCCCGAGCCGACGAAGATCAGCGGCTGCCCCAACGAGGCCAGGTCGTCCACCTCGGGCTGCGTGAGCGGCAGACCCACCACGAGGACACCGTCCACCCGACGCCGCAGCACCGACGGGTCGACGCGACGGCGCGGACCCTTCGTCACCTCGAACGTGTACAGCAGCGCGTCCATGTCCGAGGCGCGCAACGTGCGCTCCGCACCTTCGATGACGTTCGCGAAGAACCAGCGACTGATCCACGGCGTGAGCACCCCGATCGTCCGGGTGCGGCCCGAGGCCAGCGACGAGGCCGACGGCGACGGCGAGTAGCCCAGCTCGGTGGCCACCAGCTGCACCCGCTCCCGGGTGGACGCGGTCACGTTCGGCAGCCCGCGCAGCGCCCGCGACACGGTCGCCGTGGAGACCCCGGCGGCCCGGGCGACGTCCTCGATGCCGTGCGCCATGGGAGGCAGTGTCCACGCCACCCCGGGGGACGGTCCACCTGGGCGTACGTCCAGGTGGTCGGCCGGACGCCCGTCAGGCCAGCAGGCTCCGCAGGACGTCGAGCGCACCGTCGTCGTCGATCGTGCCCGTGACCTCGTCCGCGACCGCCCGCACCGCATCCGACGCGTGGCCCATCGCGACGCCGCGCGCCGCCCACTGGAGCATCTCGCGGTCGTTGCCGCCGTCGCCGATGGCCGCGGTCGCGAACGGCTCGACACCCAGGCGCTGGCGGATCTCCTCCAGCGCGGAGGCCTTCGAGACGCCACCCGGCGTGAGGTCCAGCCAGGCCGACCAGCCGACCGCGTACGTGACCTCGTGCAGCCCGACGCGCTCGACGAGCTCGTGGAACTCCTCCGGCGTGCTCTGCGGGCTGCGGATCACCACGCGCGTCGCCGACGTCTGCGTCAGCTCCTCGAACGGCACCCGCTTGTGCTCGCCCTGCAGCTCGCCGACCGGGAAGTCGCCCGAGACGAGGAACCCGAAGCCGACGTCCTCGACCGCGTACAACGCGTCGGGCAGCTCGAGAGCGATCGTGCGCAGCGCCGGGCCCGGGTCGAACGTGATGATCTTCGCGATCTCGTAGCCGTCGTCCAGGTCGGGGTCGAGCCGGGCGGTCACGGCGCCGTTCGAGCAGACCACCCAGCCGTCCGTCAGACCCAGGTCGTGCGCCACGGGCACCACCGAGATGACCGAGCGCCCGGTCGCGAGCACCACGTGCACCCCGGCCTCGCACAGACCGGCGACCGCCTCACGGACGCCGTCGGAGATCACGCCGTCGTACGACATCAGCGTGCCGTCGACGTCGAGCGCGACCAGCCGGGCCCGGCTCATCGGGCGGCCCTCACCGGTTCGAGGACCTCGAGACCACCCAGGTACGGGCGCAGGCCCTCGGGCACGCGCACCGAGCCGTCGGGCAGCTGGTGGTTCTCCAGGATCGCCACGAGCCAGCGCGTCGTGGCGAGCGTGCCGTTGAGGGTCGCGACCGCGCGCAGCGACCCGTCCGCGGTGCGCTCGCGCACCCCGAGGCGGCGGGCCTGGAACGTCGTGCAGTTCGAGGTGGAGGTCAGCTCGAGGTAGCGCTGCTGGCTGGGCAGCCACGCCTCGCAGTCGAACTTGCGGGCGGCGCTCGACCCCAGGTCGCCCGCCGCCGTGTCGATCACGCGGTACGGGAGGTCGACCAGCGCGAGCATGTCCTTCTCCCAGCCGAGGATCCGCTGGTGCTCGGCCGCGGCGTCCTCGACGGTCGTGTAGCTGAACGCCTCGACCTTGTGGAACTGGTGCACACGGATGATGCCGCGCGTGTCCTTGCCGTACGAACCCGCCTCACGGCGGTAGCAGGCGCTCCAGCCGGCGTACCGCTTCGGACCCGCCGACAGGTCGAGGATCTCGCCCGAGTGGTAGCCCGCGAGCGCGACCTCGCTCGTGCCGACCAGGTACAGGTCGTCGGCCTCGAGCCGGTAGATCTCGTCGGCGTGCGCGCCGAGGAACCCGGTGCCGGCCATGATCTCCGGCTTGACCAGCGTCGGGGTGATGACCGGCGTGAACCCCGCCGCGAGCGCCTTGTCGACCGCCGCGTTCAGCAGCGCCAGCTCCAGGCGCGCACCGATGCCCGTCAGGTAGTAGAACCGCGCACCCGACACCTTGGCGCCGCGCTCGGTGTCGATGGCGGCCAGGCCCTCGCCGAGGTCGAGGTGGTCGCGCACCGTGAAGTCGGGCCCGTACTCGGCCGCGAAGTCGCGCGGCGTGCCCACGTGCTCGAGCACGACGAAGTCGTTCTCGCCGCCGGTCGGCACGCCCGGCTCGATGACGTTGCCGATGCGGCGCGCCAGCTCGGTCGCCGTCTTCTCGGCCGCCTCCGCGTCGGTCTGCAACGCCTTGACCCGCTCGGCAAGGTGCTTGCCGTGCGCGAGCAGCCGCTGCTTCTCCTCGCCCTGCGCGGACGCCACGAGCTTGCCGTGGGACTTCTGCTCGGCCCGCAGGTTCTCGTACCCGGTCAGCGCGGAACGTCGGCGCGCATCCGCGTCGAGCACCTCGTCGACGAGATGGGGCGAGTCACCACGCGCGACCTGGCTGGCACGCACGACGTCGGGGTCCTCCCGCAGGAGTCGCAGATCGATCACGGGCCGAGCCTATCGACCCGCCCCCGCGCGCACCCCGCCGCCCCACCGGGGTGACGTGAGGTCGACGCCGACCTGACGCGAGGTGGGCGCGGGGGCGACGTCACGGTGACGCGGACCACGAGGTCAGCGGCCCACCGACCGGGCGTCAGGCAGGTAGGAACAGGCGAACCGACGTAGATTGCGGGCATGTCGTGGGTCGGGTGGGTCGCCGTGGCCGCGGTCGCGGTGGCCCTCGCAGCCCTCACGGTCGCGGCGGTGCTGTGGCGCCAGGGCCAGGAGCTGCGCGCCCGGCTCGGACGGACCGCGGCTGGCGACGAGGCCTCCGGCGACCACCCGGCACGGGACCCGCACCACCGTGGCCCGCTCGTCGCCGTCGTGGCCAACCCGACCAAGCCCGACGTCGCGGGGCTGCGCATCGCCGTCCGCCGCGAGTGCGCGCACCAGCACCTGCCCGAGCCCCTCTGGTACGAGACCACGGCCGAGGAGCCCGGCACCGCGCAGGCGCGCGAGGCGCTCGAGAAGGGCGCCGACATCGTCATCGCCGCGGGCGGCGACGGAACCGTGCGCGCCGTCGCCGAGGCCCTCGTCGGCACCGGGGTGCCCATGGGGCTGCTGCCGCTCGGCACCGGGAACCTGCTCGCCCGCAACCTCGACCTGCCGCTCTCCGACCAGCAGGCCGCGCTGCACGTCGCGCTCACGGGCGTCGACCGCACGATCGACGTCGGCTGGCTGCGCGTCCTGCGGCACGGCGCCACCGGTGACGGCACGCCTGCGGACGACGGCCGCGCCGGGGCCGACGAGCACGGCACGCCGCGCACCGACGACCACCTGTTCCTCGTGATCGCCGGCCTGGGCTTCGACGCGGCGATGGTCGCCGACACCGACGAGCAGCTCAAGGCCAAGGTCGGCTGGATCGCCTACTTCGTCGCCGGCATCAAGCACCTGCACGGACGCCGCACCCGGGTGCACGTGCGCATCGACGACGAGATCGGCACGACCACCCGGCTTCGCAGCCTGCTCATCGGCAACTGCGGCCGACTGCCCGGCGGCCTCACCCTGCTGCCCGACGCGGTCGTCGACGACGGGTGGCTCGACCTCGCGGCGATCGACACCCGCGCGGGCGTCGCCGGGTGGGCGCAGCTGTTCGGCGAGGTCGTCCTGCAGGGCGTCGGCGTGCGCAACGAGCTGCCCGCCAAGATCGGCCGCATCGACCACACCCGTGCCCGCTCGGTGCGCGTCGTCGTGCCCGCGGGCGAGCACGTGCAGGTCGACGGCGAGGTCATCGGCCAGGTCAGGGAGCTGAGCGCCTGGGTCGACCCCGGGGCGCTCGTCGTGCGCGTCCCCGGCTGACCCCCGTCAGGTCGCCGCACCCTCGCGGACCGAGCGCAGCCACACACGGGCGTGCACGAACTCGGAGTCCGAGGTGCCCACGTGCACGACCGGCGGCACGCCGTCCGCCTTCGGGTACGAGCCCAGGAACCGCACGTACGGGCACCGTCGGTGCAGGCCCATGATCGCCTCGCCCACGCGCTCCTCGGCGATGTGCCCGTCGGCGTCGATCGAGAACGAGTACCGGCCGAGCGCGTCGCCGATGGGCCGGGACTCGATCCGTGACAGGTTCACGCCGCGCACCGCGAACTGCTCGAGCATCGACAGCAGCGCACCGGCCTCGTTGTCGGGCAGGTGCACGACCAGCGTCGTCTTGTCCGCACCCGTCGGGGCCGGCACGTCACCCGGGTGCCCCACGACGACGAACCGGGTCAGCGCGTGCGCGTTGTCGGCGATGTCGGGGGCGAGCACCGTCAGCCTGTACGGTTCGACGGCCGCGGGCGGCACCAGCGCGGCGTCGAAGCCCAGGGGTGCGTCCACGGCGGTCCGTGCGGCGATCAGCGCGGCCGGTGCCGTGTTCGACGTCGCGGGCACGTGCACCACGTCGGGCAGGTGCGCGGACAGCCAGCGCCGGCACTGCACCCATGCGTGCGGGTGCGCCGCGATCCGTCGCACGTCCTCCAGGCGCACGCCCGGGGCCGCGGCCAGCGTGAACTGCACCGGGACGAGCACCTCGCGCAGCAGGACGAGCGGGGCGCCGACCGCCAACGAGTCGAGCGTCGCGGTGACACCGCCCTCGACCGTGCTCTCGATCGCGACGACCGCGAAGTCGGCCGTGCCCGACCGCACCGCCTCGATGGCCGAGACCACGTCGGGCTGCGGCAGGTACACGGCGTCCTGCGGTGCGACGACCTGACGCAGCGCGGCCTCGGTGAACGTGCCGGCCGGGCCGAGGTAGGCGTAGCGGGGTGCGGTCGGCGTGGACATCGGCCCTCCTGGTCCTGGATGCCGCGACCTGGCACCGGACGACGTGCAGGTCCCGTGCGCGGGCGGTGGACACCCGAGGCGGACCCGGGCGGGCCCGCCGGGTCGAGGGTAGTGCGACCGTAGGCTTGGCCGGTGCCCGTCCCCTCCCTGCCGGCTGCTCACGCAGCCCCCCGCCCGGCTGCCCACCCGGCCTCACGCGCCGTGCGCACCGCCAGGAGCGCGCCGGTGCTCGCTCTGCTCGTGCTCGCACTCGGCCTGGGGCTCTCGGTCGCGTCGGCCGCACCGGCGACAGCGACGACAGGGTCGACGGGCACGACCCGGACGAGCACCGGCGTCCTCGCGACCGACGACGCCGCCACGGCAGGGGACTCGGCGACCACGCCGCTGGTCCTCGTCGGCATGACGGGGGTCCGCTGGGACGACGTCACGACCCTGACCACCCCCGCGCTGTGGTCGCTGTCCCGGTCGGCGTCGATCGGGCTCGTCGCCGCCCGCAGCGTGACGACGCGCTCCTGCCCCGCCGACGGCTGGCTCGGCGTCTCCGCGGGCGCGCGCGCCGCCGACGTGGTCGTCGCCGACGGCTCGTGCCGCACGCTGCGCGAGCCGATCACCGAGCCGGCCCGGCCCGTGCCCGGCTGGGAGGACTACACGGCGGCGGTCGACGCGCAGTCCTACGGTGCGCGGCTCGGCCTCCTCGGCGAGGCCCTGCAGGCCGGCGGCGCCCAGGTCACGGGCATCGGGCCGGGCGCGGCCATCGCCCTGTCCGACAGCGACGGGTACCCGGTGGGCACGTACGTGCACCGGCCGTCGGGCACGTCGTCCCTCACCCAGGCGGTGCGCGAGGCGTTGCGCACGTCCGACCTCGTCGTCGTCGACGCCGGCTCGGTCCGCGACGCCGGGCAGGCCACCGTGGGACGGACGTCCGACGCCGCCGACGGTGCGCTCACCGAGCAGGAGCAGGCCGAGCTGGTCGCCGGGGCGGACGACCCGAGCAGCACCGAGGCCTTCGTCGAGCCGACGCGCGCCCAGCAGACGCAGGTCGTCGACACCCGGGTCGGTGCTGTGCTCGACGCCGCCGAACGTGCCGGCGCCACCGTGCTGGTCGTGTCGATCGCCGACTCGGGGCGTGCCCAGCTGCAGCTCGCGGCGGCCGTCGGCACGGGGTCGGACACACCCGAGCTCGCCTTCGGCGAGAGCCTGCTGACCTCGGGATCGACCCGCCAGCCGGGTCTCGTGCAGGCCGTCGACGTGACCCCGACCGTGCTCGAGGCGCTCGGGCTCGACGACTCGATGGCGGCCCTCTCCGGGGCGCCGATCAGTGCGACGCCGGGTCCCGCCGCGGCGTCGGCCCGCGTCGACCACCTGCTGGACGTCGCCCGCAAGGCGCTGCTCATCACCCGCGTGAGCGCCCCCTTCTCGGCGCAGCTCGTGCTCGTGCAGGCCGCCCTGTTCGTCGCGGCCGCGATCATCCTGACCCGCACCGGCCGTTCGGACCGGGCACCGCTGCGTCCCGCGCTGCGCGTGCTGCGGGTCGCCGCGCTCGCCCTCGCGGCCGCACCGGTCGCCTCGTTCCTCACCGGGCTCGTGCCGTGGTGGCGGTCCGCGACCCCGTCGACCGCCTTCTGGTGGGTCACCATCGGCTGGGTCGTCGCCATCACCGTGCTCGCGCTCGCCGGTCCGTGGCGCCGACGGCCGCTCGGGCCCGCCGGTGTCGTCGCCGCCGTCACGGTCCTCGTGCTCGTGGTCGACGCGTGCACCGGTTCGACGCTCGTCATCGACTCGCCCATGGGCGCCCACCGGATCCTCGCCGCCCGGTTCTACGGCATGAGCAACCAGGCGTTCGCCCTGCTCACGGCCGGGGGGCTGCTGCTCGCGGTCGTCATCGCCGACGAGCTGCTGCGGCGCGGCCGGCGGACCGCGGCCGTGTGGTCGGTCGCGGCGCTCGGCCTGCTGCTCGTCGTCGTCGACGGCATGCCGGGGCTCGGCAGCGACTTCGGCGGGCCTCCCCCGCTGATCCTCGCGTTCTCGCTGCTCACGATCCAGGTCTCCGGCCGCAAGGTCCGCTGGCGCACGATCGCGATCATCTGCCTCGCCGGCGCGCTGGCCGTCGGCGGGATCGCCGGGCTCGACTGGCTGCGACCGGCGTCGGAGCGCACGCACCTGGGCCGGTTCTTCGCGACCGTGCTCGACGGCGGGCTGTGGGACGTCGTCTACCGCAAGCTCGAGGTCAACCTGCGGGTGCTGACGTCGTGGCGGTACCTGGTGCTCGCGATCGGTGGTGTCGCGCTCACGGCTCTGGTCGTCACGGGTCCGCACCCGCGGCGCGGGGACCTGCTCGGCAAGGGCAGCCCCATGGCGGGCCTGCGCACCGCGGTGCCGCTGCTCAAGCCGGCCGTGGCGGCCATCGGGCTCGCGCTCACCGTCGGGTTCCTCATCAACGACTCGGGCATCGTGGTGCCCGCGACCGGGATCGCCCTGGCCGTGCCGTGCCTGGTCGCGGCGGCCGCCCAGTGGCGGCTGGGTGCACCGGACGGGCAGGTCGTGGACCCGGAGGGCGAGGCCGTGGCAGGGCCCCCGGGACAGGCTGCGCCGGCGACCGTCTGAGGGCCGACCGGGCCCGTCGTCAGCGGTGCGTCTGCGGCGGACGCGTCGAGGGGACGACCGTCTGGCGCACGGCCGTCGTGACGCGACGCACCCGGCGGGCGTTCACCGCGAGCATGACGTCGCGGTACTGCGCGGCCCGGTGGATCTGACCCTTGAGGTCCGAGCCGGAGGGCCGGTGCCGCAGGTCGCACGGCACCTCGACGACACGGAAGCCGCGCCGGAGCAGGTCGATCGTCATACCCGTCTCGACACCCCAGCCGCGCGCCAGCGGCGTGGCCGCCTCGAACGCCTCGCGCGTGAGGCACCGCATGCCGGACAGCGGCTGGGTCGGCGTCCAGCCGGTGAGCGACGCGATCGCCCGACGGGCGGCGCCCACGACGATGCCCCGGCCGCCCGCTCCGGGCTGCGGGGGCAGCAGCGCGATGGCCAGGTCCGTCTCGCCCTCGACGACCGGCGGGACGAGCGGTGCGGTGTTGACCGCGGTGTCGGCGAGGTCGCCGTCGATGAACAGCAGGATCCGGGGGGCGCGGTCCGGGGCGTCGCGCATCGCGACGACGGCGGCGCCCGTCTCCATCGCGGCAGCCTTGCCGCGGTTGTGCGAGTGCCGCACGACCACCGCACCGGCGTCGCGGGCGACGTGCTGGGTGTTGTCCTCCGAGCCGTCGTCGACGACGAGCACGAGGTCCACGTGCGGGATCGCACGGGCGGACCGGACGGTCGCGGCGATCCGGCGGGACTCGTCCTTGGCCGGGATGATGACGGCGACGCGCTGCCGGGCCCGCGCGGAGCGCTGGACGGCGGCCGACGGCTCGGCGGCCCCTGCCGGGCTCGCCACGGGGTCGACAGCGGGTTCGACGACGGCGTCGCCCCGGTCGGCCGGTGCGTCTGCCGAGAGTTCGGACGTCTCCGCGGACCGGTGCTCGCGCTTCACCACGTCAGCCTATCGGCGCTCCGGGTGGGGCGGCCGCACGCGTGCCTCGCCGCGGGCTGCCGGGACACAGGTCGGCAGCCCGTCGGCGGGGCAGGTGCAGGGCAGGTGCGGGGCGGGTGCAGAGCAGGCGCAGGGCGGGTATGCCGCCGGTGCGGAGCCGGCGCCGCGGCTCAGCGCAGCGTGACCTGCCGGGCGACGAGCCCGGCGCGGGCACGGCGCGCGTTCGCGTCGAGCGGCGTCGTGTCCGCGAGCGCCGCGGCGAACTTGGGGACGAACGCGGCCAGGGGCGCCTCGACCTCGGCGGCCTCCGTCCCGCGGGTCAGCTCCCACACCGGGACGACGAGACCGGACGAGCGGAAGTACCCGACGAACTTGGCGTCGTCGAACCCGGACTCGCGGGCCGCGTGCAGGCGGGCGAGGCCGTCCAGGACGACCTGCTCCTCGTGCGGCTGCGACCAGCGCAGGAACTCGCGGTCGCCCATGCGGCACCAGTAGGCGGAGTCGGCGGCGGTGAGCTTGACCGTGTCGATGATGCCCGCGTCGGCGTCCTCGATCGCGGCGGTGAGGTCCGCGGTGCGCTCGGTGTCGGGGGCGAGCCAGTACGCGAACGACTCCTGCAGCGTGACCTCGAACGGCACCGACAGGTCGAGGACGTCCTGCAGGCGCGGACCGGGGGTCGGCAGGCCGATCGACTCGATCGCGGTGCCGGCCTCGACGTCGAGCGCCTCGAGCAGCGCGGTCGCCAGGTCGCGCGACGCGTCGCCCGAACCGCCGGGGACCTGCAGCGCGAGCAGGATCACGCCGTCGGCGCGGTGCAGCGCACGCCAGCCGGTGGGCAGCACCGTCGTGACCAGGACGTCCTTGGCGCCGTACTCGGCGGTCGTGCGTGCCGTCGCCGTGGCGGCGGGGACGACCTCCTTGAGCGCGACCCAGTCGGGCTCACCGGGCAGGCCCTCGAACGGACGCAGCACGAACGCGGGGGTGTTCTTGACCATGCGGGAAGGCTACCGGCCACCGGGGCACCGGGCCGCGTAGGACCCCTGGGGGTGCCCAGCGGGCGGCGGGTGAGAGAGGATCGGGGGCATGGATCCGCGCGCCGGTACACCCGCCCAGCCGTCCGACCTCATCGACGTGGACGCCCTCCTCGGCGCGTACTACGACCGGGAGCCCGATCTGGCCGATCCGGCGCAGCGCGTCGTGTTCGGCACGAGCGGCCACCGCGGCTCGGCGTTCGACGGCGCGTTCAACGAGGCGCACATCGTCGCGATCACCGCGGCGATCGTGGAGTACCGCCGCGGCCAGGGCACCGACGGACCGCTGTTCATCGGACGGGACACGCACGGCCTGTCCGACCCGGCGTTCCGCACCGCGCTCGAGGTGCTGGCCGCCGCCGGGGTCGAGGTGCACATCGACGCGCGCGACTCGTGGACGCCGACGCCGGCCGTCTCGCACGCGATCCTGCGGCACAACGGTGCGGGCACGTCCGAGGGCGTGCGGACGCAGGGGCCCGGTCTGGCCGACGGCATCGTGGTCACCCCGTCGCACAACCCCCCGCGGGACGGCGGCTTCAAGTACAACGCGCCGCACGGCGGCCCGGCCGACTCCGACGCCACGAACTGGATCGCGGACCGCGCGAACGAGATCCTGCGCACCGGATGGCGCGCGGTCGCCCGGGTGAGCGTCGAGAAGGCGCTGGCGGCCGACACCACGCTCCGGCACGACTACCTGACCTCGTACGTCGACGACCTGGCGAACGTGCTGGACCTCGACGCGATCCGGTCCGCCGGGGTGCGGATCGGCGCCGACCCGCTCGGCGGCGCGTCCGTGGAGTACTGGGGCGAGATCGGCGAGCGGTACGGCCTGGACCTGACGGTCGTGAACCCGCGCACCGACCCGCGCTGGTCGTTCATGACCCTGGACTGGGACGGCAAGATCCGCATGGACTGCTCCTCGCCGTCGGCCATGGCCTCGCTGGTCGAGCGCATGCGGGGGGACGCGCCGTTCGACATCGCCACGGGCAACGACGCGGACTCCGACCGGCACGGCATCGTCACGCCCGACGGCGGGCTGATGAACCCGAACCACTACCTGGCCGTCGCGATCGACTACCTGTACGGCGGCGCACGCCCGGGCTGGCCGGCCGGCACGGCGATCGGCAAGACGCTCGTGTCGTCCTCGCTGGTCGACCGGGTGGCGGCGCGCCTGGGCCGGACGCTGCTCGAGGTGCCCGTCGGCTTCAAGTGGTTCGTGCCGGGGCTCGTCGACGGATCGGTCGGCTTCGGTGGCGAGGAGTCGGCGGGCGCGTCGTTCCTGCGCACCGACGGCACCGTGTGGACCACCGACAAGGACGGCCTGCTGCTCGCCCTGCTCGCCTCGGAGATCCTGGCGAAGACCGGCAAGTCGCCCTCGCAGCGGCACCAGGAGCTCGTCGGCGAGTTCGGGCAGTCCTGGTACGCGCGGGTCGACGCCGCGGCGACCCGGGAGCAGAAGGCGACGCTGGCCGCCCTCTCCCCCGAGCAGGTGACCGCCACGACCCTGGCCGGCGAGGAGATCACCGCCCGGCTGACCGCGGCGCCGGGCAACGGCGCGAAGATCGGCGGCCTGAAGGTCACCACCGAGAACGCCTGGTTCGCCGCGCGCCCGTCGGGCACCGAGGACGTCTACAAGATCTACGCCGAGTCGTTCGTGTCGGCCGAGCACCTCACCCAGGTGCAGGAGGCCGCGAAGGCGCTGGTGGACGACACGCTGGCCTGACCTGCACCGCCCGCACGCGGGCCCGCAGCCGGCTCGCAGCACGACGAAGGCCGCCGCCCCCGGGAGATCGGGAGCGGCGGCCTTCGTCGTGCGCGGCGGGTGCCTGTCGCGTCAGGCGGCCCGGCCGAGCGTGCGGGTCGTCCAGCCCGCGGCACGCCAGGCGTCGGTGTCGAGCTTGCCGCGCGCGTCGATGAGCCGGGGCGTGCGGGTGCGCTCGGCGAGCTGCGTCGGGTCGGCCCGCAGGAACTCCTCCCACTCCGTCAGCAGCAGCACGACGTCGGTCCCCTCGACGGCCTCCTCGGCGCTCGTCGCGTAGGTCAGCGAAGGGAACGTGGCGCGGGCGGTGTCGCCGGCCTGCGGGTCGTACACGGTGACCTGCGCGCCGCGCAGATGCAGGGCCGCGGCGACGTTCAGGGCCGGCGAGTCGCGCACGTCGTCGGTGTGCGGCTTGAACGCGGCACCGAGGACGCCGATGCGCCGGTTGAGCACGGAGCCGCCGCACGCCTCGACGGCGTGGTCGACGACCGCCGCGCGCTGGCCCATGTTGATCTCGTCGACCTGCTGCATGAGCGCGACGGCCCGGTGCGCGCCGAGCTCACCGGCGCGGTGCATGAGGGCGCGGATGTCCTTGGGCAGGCAGCCGCCGCCGAAGCCGAGTCCGGCGTCGAGGAACTGGCGGCCGATCCGCACGTCGTGGCCGATGGCGTCGGCGAGCACCGTGACGTCGGCGCCGGCGGCCTCGCAGACCTGGGCGATCGCGTTGACGAACGAGATCTTCGTGGCGAGGAACGCGTTGGCGGACACCTTGACCAGCTCGGCGGTCGGCAGGTCGGTGACGACGAACGGCGAACCCTCGGCGATCGGCTGCGCGTAGACGGTGCGCAGCAGGGCCTCGGCGGCCGGGGATGCGCCGCCGACCACGACCCGGTCGGGGTGCAGGGTGTCGTCGACGGCCTTGCCCTCGCGCAGGAACTCGGGGTTCCAGACGAGCTCGGCCGCGACGCCGGGGGCGACCTCGCGGGCGACGATCTCACGCAGACGGGCGGCGGTGCCGACGGGCACGGTCGACTTGCCGACGATGACGCCGTCGTGGGTCATCGCGCGGGCCACGGCCGTGGTGGCGGCCTCGACGAACCGCAGGTCGGCCGCGTGGCTCGTCTTCATCTGCGGGGTGCCGACGCAGACGAAGTGCACCTCGGCGTTCGCCACGGCGGTGGCCGCGTCGGTGGTGAAGCGCAGCCGGCCGGTGGCGAGCGTGGCCTCGAGCAGCTCGGGCAGCCCGGGCTCGTAGAACGGCACCTTGCCGGCGGCGAGCGCCTCGACCTTGGCCAGGTCGGTGTCGACGCCGGTGACGTCGAAGCCGAGCTGGGCCATGGCCACGGCGTGCGTGGCACCCAGGTAGCCGGTGCCGAAGACCGTGATGCGCGGCAGGCGGTCGGCGGGCGCGGCGTCGGCGGCCGACAGCTCGGGGGCGTCGGTGAGGTCGGTGAGGTCGTCGTAGGTGCTCATCACGGCTCCTGGTGGTCGAGGGTGCGGGGCTGGTCGGCAGTCTGTTCGGCAGTCTGTTCGGCAGGACGGGAGGGCTCTGCCGGCAGGGTGGGTACGGCCGCGAGGCCGGGGGCGGCGGACCGCGACGGGTCCTCCGGGCGCAAGGTGGTCCGGCGGACGGTGATGTGGTGTCCCTGGACCCGGATCACGGAGGTCCGCAGCTCGGTCGGGGCGGTCATCTCAGAACCCGGCGGCCGGGTCGCTGATCCCGTCGACGAACGCGGCGAGCGTGTTCGGCCGCGAGACGATCCGCCAGTCGTTGGTCACGAGCTCGCCCTGGCTGACGGTCGTGACGGTCAGGTTGAACCAGGCGAAGCCGATGATGTCGCCGTTCTCCGGCCGGGCGAACGCGTCGAAGAGGTCCGTGACCCACGCGGGCTTGTTCCCGCCGGTCTCCGAGGCCCCGATCTCCGCGAGGATGATCGGCTTGTCGGTGATCGTCCGCAGCTGGTCGAGCGTGCGGCCGTAGGTGTAGTCGAACGTCGGCGTCTGGTCGTCCTTGTACGGCGGGCGGTAGTAGCCGGACAGCCCGACCCAGTCCACGTACGCGTCGCCCGGGTAGAGGCTCTGCGTGTAGGCGAGCGTCTGGTTGGCGGCGGGCAGGTTGTTGACGATGTTCGGCGCCCAGACCCAGATGACGTACTGGTTCGCGCCGGCGGCCTCGAAGATGTCGTGCACGTGACGCCACATGGACACGTAGTCGCCGGGGCTGTTCCCGTTGACGGACGCCCCGCCGGAGCCCTGCTCGTTCCAGGGGTACCAGGCGGCGTTCATCTCGTGGTCGAGGCGGATCGCGACCGGCAGGCCGAGCGTCGCGACGTCGGAGGCGTACCGGCGCAGGTAGTCGTCGTACGTGCCGGAGTTGATGACGGGCAGCGAGTAGGCCGGGTCGACGATCTGGTCGTTGGCGGCGGCCATGGGGCGCGACTCCCAGGTGAGCATGGGCAGCAGGCCCTTGCTCCACGAGCGGGTCACGGCGTCGGTGCGGAAGTCGCTGTCCCAGCCCTGGAAGTAGCCGGCGATGGTCGGCGTCGAGCCGACCTGGGTGGCGACGTCGTCGAACTCCGACCAGCTGAACGGCGACTGGGTCGTGTAGAGCCCGAACTGGCGCGTCGTGGGGTGGAGCAGTGCGTCACGCGCGGGCGCTGTGGGCTTGGTCGCGGGTGCGGGTGTCGTGGGCTGGTTCGCCGCGGTCTGGGCTGCCCGGGCGCTCGCCTCGGCGGCGTCACGCTCGGCCTGCTCGGCACGGGCGGTCGCGGCCTCGGCCTGGCCCTTCGCGACGGCGGCGGCCTTCTCCGCGGTGGCCTTCGCCCGGCCGCGCGCGGCGGCGGCCTGCTGGTCGGCGGCTGCCTTGTCAGCGGCTGCGGCCTCGGCGGCTGCCTTGTCGGCGTCGGCCTTCGCCTTGCCGGAGGCGGTTCCGGCGGCGCGTTCGGCCGCTGCCTTGGCCTGCGAGTCCTGCAGGTCGGACAGCTCGGACTCGCGGGCGGCGAGCGAGTTGCGCAGGGCCTCGTTCTCCGCGGCGAGCCTCTGCTCCTCGGAGCTGACCTGGGCCTGCGTCGGGGGTTCGGCGTTGGACGGGGACATCCAGACGGCTCCGGCCACGAGGGACAGGGCGAGGGCGACGGCGACGGCTCCGGCGCGGGCGCGGCGGACCGCACCCTCGGCGTGCCACCACTTGGTGGTCGTGGTCGTCTCAGACATAGAGCAGTGCCTCCGCTGCGAGGATCAGGACCGCGACGACGTAGGGGATCGCCGCGTAGGGGTTGAGCCGGCGTCGCGCGGGCCGCGTCGGGGCGGCCTGGGCGGTGCGGCGGGTGCGCTCGTCGGTCTGCTGACGCTCGCGGGTCTGCACGGTGCCGTCGGCGGTGCCGTCCGGGGCTCCGCCGGCACCGACGGTGCCGGCGGGGTCGACGCCGGTGGGCATCCAGGTCATGCCGGCCCGCGCGCCGGCCACCGGCACGCCGTTCGGGGGCGTGCGGTCGACGACGTCCCGGGGGGGCTGGTCGACGGTCTGCTCGAGCTCGGCCATCAGGTCGCCCTGGTCGCCACCGGCGTAGGCACCGGCGCGGGTCCCCCAGCCGGAGGCGTGCGCCATGCGGACGAACCCGAGCAGACGGACCGGCATGAGGAAGAACGTGGAGACGATGATGAAGACGGGCAACCGGAAGAAGTCCGAGGGCTTCTCGTGCAGGTGGCGGATCTGCCGGATCGCCATCGACAGCACGGACGAGGCGATCATGAGGCCGATCACCCAGACCCAGCCGCGCAGGCCGGTGTAGCTGGTGAGGATCGCCTCGTAGAGGTTCACGCCGGTGTGCGTGATCGACCGGTAGATCCAGCCGCCGACGGCGCCGACCAGCAGGAACGGAAGCAGGATGTCGGTGAGGAAGAAGATCGACAGCACGGGGGCGTGCCCGAGCATCCAGGGCAGCATCCGCAGGGTGTTGTACTGGCTTCCGCGTGCCCAGCGCAGCTGCTGCTTGAAGAGCTTCTTCACCTGCAGCGGGGCGTCGGTGTAGACGAGGCTCGTGTACTGGTAGACGGTCCGGTAACCGGCCTTGAGCGTGAGGTTGGTGAGCGTCCGGTCGTCGGAGACCTCGAGGAACACCCCCAGGAAGCGCTCGTTCATGAAGTTGTCCATGACGCGCATGAGGATGTTGCGGCGGAACGCGATGGTGCGTCCGGGCAGGCAGCCGATCTGGCCGAGGGTGGACTGGGCGGGCATCGAGTAGAGCGCCCGGGAGTTCTCCAGCCAGTCGGCCCAGCGGGTGATCCAGGAGCGCTCGGGCTCGAGGATGCGCTGCCGGGTGGTGACGCCGCCGACGTTGGGGTCGGCGAACGGCTTGATGAGCTCGGGCAGGGTGCCCTCGGTCCAGATGGTGTCGGAGTCGACGAGCACGGTGATGTCGCCGCGGGACATCTCGGTGCCGATCTTCACGGCGTTGCGCTTGCCGGGGATCGGCGTGTGCACCCAGCGCACGAGGGGGGCGAACTCGTCGCTGACCTGCTCGAGCGCGGGGTTGGGCTTGCCGTTGATGACGACGATGACCTCGTCGGGCTGCTGCTCGACGATGCGCTGGAGCACGTCGCGGAACAGGTCGAGCGGCTCGTCGACGACCGGGATGACGACGGACGTCGAGGTCGCGTACGGCTCGGTGAACGGCTTGTACCGACGGGACAGGACGACCTTGAGGATCCACAGGACCCAGACCAGCGCCGAGAACACCGCGAAGAGGTAGACCTCGCTCTGGCCCTCGAGCATGTGGCGCATCTGCAGGACGAACACGAACATGGGGCACTCCTGGCTGCAGCGGACGGGGGGACGACGCTGACCGGCTCCGTCGGCAGTGCAGCGAGGGTGCGGGACGGGTCCCGCGCCTTCCGTCACCCGGAGTCATGAGTCCTGGTGACCGTTGTTCCACCCGCAATTTCTGCACGGGTGCTGCGTCATAGGTTGCACCCCGTCGAGGGGTGCTCGTAAACCCCGAGGTCCTAGGCGCCCCTCCCCGGGGAATGTGGTCGATTGTCCGACTCGTGGTGCACAAAACAGGACATGTCGATCAATGATCCAGGTCAGCGGAATGCGATTCCGGCACCCCTGAACAGTCACGGGTCGGGTGAAGCCTGGTGAAAACTCATGAAGACTCGTGTCCACCATGTGGGCATCTCAGGATCTCCTGACCCACCCTTGACCATGCACGGTGTGATCCGCGCCACATCGATGGCCAGACGCTGACTTCCGACCCCTCCCGATCTGTCCTCGATGCCCGAATTGGTCGTGTGAGCGATCACGCACCCGGGCCTCCCATGACCCACCCACGAGGAACCCGCGTGCAGGCGCCGGGTGCGAGACTGAGCGCATGCTCCAGCCCTACCGCGACGTCCTGTCGCGCCCCGGAGCACTCGCCTTCTCCAGCAGCGGCACCCTCGCCCGGCTCCCCATGTCGATGATCGGCATCGGGATCGTGCTCATGGTCTCCGCGCTCTACGACTCCTACGGGCTCGCCGGCCGGGTGTCCGCGGTCTACGTGACCGCGCAGGCGCTGTGCTCCCCGCAGATCGCCCGGCTCGTCGACCGGTTCGGGCAGGCGCGCGTCATGCGCCCCGCCGTTGCCGTCTCTGCGACCGGCACCGTGACGCTCGTGATCCTCGCGTCGACGCACGCCCCCGAGGCCGCGCTGTACGTCGCCGCCGTCGTCACCGGCGGGGCCATCGGCTCGTTCGGCTCGCTCGTGCGCGCCCGGTGGAGCCGCGTGCTCGGCCGCGACCCGCGCCGGCTGCACACCGCGTACTCGCTCGAGTCGGCGCTCGACGAGCTCGTGTTCATCGTCGGCCCCGTCCTCGCGACCGTGCTGGCCACGAGCGTCAACCCCGTCGCCGGGCTCGTCGTGCCCCTCGTCGGCATGATCGGCGGCGGGTACTGGTTCCTCTCGCTGCGGGCCTCCGAACCCCCGGTCGCACCGCACGACGCACCCCGCCCGCGCGGCTCGGTGTTGCGCAACCCCGGCATGATCGTGCTGGCCGTCGTGTTCGTCGCGATGGGCTCGATCTTCGGTGCCACCGACGTCTCCACCGTCGCGTTCGCCGAGGAGGAGGGCAACAAGGGCGTCGCGGGCGTCATCCTCGCCGTCTTCGCGCTCGGCTCGATGCTCTCCGGCCTCGCCTACGGCGCCCGCCACTGGGTACGCCCGCTGTGGCAGCGGTTCGCGATCGGCATGATCGGCCTGGCGGTCGGCGCCTCGCTCTTCGTCGCCGTGGACTCGCTGCCCGCTCTCGCCGCCGTCATGTTCGTCACCGGCATCGCGATCGCCCCCACCCTGGTCAACGGCAACGGGCTCGTGCAGGACCTCGTCCCGCCCGAGCGGCTCACCGAGGGGCTGACCTGGGTCGGCACGTCGCTCGGCGTCGGAGTGTCCGTCGGCTCGTCGATCGCCGGCGCGCAGATCGACGCGCACGGCTCGCGGTCCGGGTTCCTCGTCGTGGTCGTCTCCGCGGTGTGCGCCGTGCTGGCGACCTTCGTCGCGCTGCGGACCCTGCGTCCCCGGACGCCCTCGCCCGCCCTCCCGACGCCACGACCGGGGGACGAGGGACCCGCGACGCCGCAGGTCAGCGCGGCCGCAGGTCCCGCACCGGACGACCTCGCGCACGAGTAGCCTCACCGGGTGGCCACCGTCGACCTCTCCGCCCTGGACCCCGCGACCGACCCGCTGCCCGTGCTGCGCACGCTCGTCGCACCGCTCGGCGAGGCCGTCGCCGCCGAACGGCTGACCGGCGGGATGTTCGCCACGACCTTCCGGGTGACCCTCGCCGACGGCGAGCGCGTGATCGTCAAGACCGCCCCGACGACCACCGACCGGCTGCTCAGCTACGAGGCCGACCTCATCCGTACCGAGGCGCTCGTGTACGACCTGGCCGCCGACCGGCCCGACCTGCTCATGCCGCGCGTGCTGCTCACCGACTTCACGCGCGAGGTCGTCGCCTCCGACGTGGTCGTCGCCAGCCACCTGACGGGCACCCCGCTGCTCGCCGCCGAGTTCGGCCCGATCGACCAGGACCCCCGGCACGCCCGCACCCAGCGCGAGCTCGGTGCGCTCATGGCCCGCCTGCACACCGTGACCGGCGACCGGTTCGGGTACCCCAACGCGGCCACCGGGCTGCAGGGCGACACCTGGGCGCAGGCGTTCGGGCGGATCGTCGAGCAGCTGCTGGCCGACGCCGCGCAGTGGGGCACGGCCGTGCCGGCCGACGAGGTGCGGGCCGAGCTCGCCCGTTGCGCGGACGCGCTCGCCCAGGTCGAGCGGCCCATCCTCGTGCACACCGACCTCTGGGCCGGGAACCTGTTCGTCGACGTCACCACCGGCGAGCTGCTCGGCGTGATCGACACCGAACGCGCCTTCTGGGGCGACCCGGTCTTCGAGCTCAGCGGCGCCGACCAGATGGGTCGCGGACCCGTCCCGGCCGAGCTCCTCGCCGGGTACGCGCAGGTCACGACACCGTTCGACCTCGACGACCCGCTCGTCGCCGCCCGCCTGCTGCTCTACCGGATGTTCTACAGCCTGCTGCTCGTCGTCGAGATCGCACCCCGCGGCTACGTCGGCGACTGGCTCGCGCAGCACCGGGCGATCGCCGAGGGCAACCTGCGGTGGGCGCTCGACGAGCTCGCGGCGCTCGACCTGCCGACGCCTGCGGCGCGCTGACCCCGGCGCGCGACCCCGCCCGGGCGCCCGTCAGGGCTGCGGGTGGTGCGCGTCGTAGTCGAGGAACGTGCGCTGCGCGCGGACCAGGAACCAGAGCAGCACCACGCACGCCGTGCCGCCGAGCACCGCGGCCCACGCCTCGCCGACCCGGGTCGACACGCCGCCGAGCATCAGCTCGCCGAGGCGCGGACCGCCCGCCACGACCACGATGAACACGCCCTGCAGCCGCCCGCGCATGTGGTCCGGGGTGGCCGTCTGCAGGATCGTCTGCCGGAACACCGCGCTGATCGTGTCCGCCGCACCCGCGACCGCGAGCATGAGCGCGGCGGCCAGCAGGGCCCACCACACGACGTGGTCCGGTGACGTGCGGCCGACGCTCACCAGCACCCAGCCGAACCCCGCGACGGCCAGGCCCCACGCGGTGATCGCCCCGACGATGATCCGCCCCTGCCAGCGCACGGCCGCCAGACCGCCCGAGAACAGCCCGGCCACGATCCCGCCGACCGCGACCGACGCCGTCATCAGGCCCGTCGTCGTCTCCTGCCCACCCAGGTAGAGCACGCCGACCGCGGGGAACAGCACGCGCGGCATCGACGTGATCATCGCGACGAGGTCGACCAGGAACGTCATGCGCACGTTCGGCCGCGTGCCCAGGTACCGCAGGCCGTCGAGCACCGAGCCGAGACCGACGCGCGCGCGACGGTCGGCCGACGGCTCGGGCGGCACGGGAGGCAGCCGCACGAGCGCGGCCAGCGCGAACGTGAACAGCAGCGCGTCGAGCGTGTACACCGCCGCGTAGTCGAGCACGGCGACCAGGCCCGCGCCGAGCAGCGGACCGACGGTCATCGCCGTGTTCCCGCCGAGCGTCTGCAGCGCGTTCGCGGCGGGCATCAGCCGCGGGTCGAGCAGGCGCGGGATGATCGCCGACCGTGCCGGGCTGTTGACCGCGGCGGCGGCCGACTGCAGGGCCACCAGCGCGTACAGCACCTCGACCCGCTCGTTGCCCGCCCACGCCTGCGCGGCGAGCGCCATCGTCACCAACCACGCGAGCGTCGAGGCGACCAGGGCCACCGTCCGCCGGTCCGCGTGGTCGACCAGCGCGCCGCCGTACAGGCCGAAGACGACGAGCGGTACGAGCGCGCACAGGCCGAGGATGCCGACGGCGAACGTCGAGGACGTGAGCGCGTACACCTGCAGGCCGACCGCGACGACCGTGAGCTGCGCACCGAGCTGGCCGACCGAGAGCCCGAGCCACAACCGCCGGAAGGGCGGGCTGACGCGCAGGGGTGTGGTGTCGACGAGCAGGGAGGGCACCGCGCGAGCCTAGTTCGGACGCCGGTCCCCTCCGGCAGGCCCTCGCCCGGTCACTGGCCTCCCGGTCGCACCAGCCCGGACTCGTAGGCGAGCACCACGAGCTGGGCCCGGTCGCGCGCGCCGGTCTTCATCATCGCCCGGTTGACGTGCGTCTTCGCGGTGGCCGGGCTGATGAACAGCTGGGCCGCGATCTCGGTGTTCGACATGCCGGCGCCGACGAGCCGGGTGATCTCCCGCTCGCGGTCGGTCAGGTCGGCCAGGCCGGGTGCGGCGACCAGGGTCGCCGGGTCGGTCTGGCTGAGCACCCGTTCGATGAGCGAGCGGGTCGCCGCAGGCGAGAGCAGCTGCTCCCCGGCGGCGACCGTGCGGATGGCCGCGAGCAGGGAGCCCGGGTCGACGCCCTTGCCGAGGAACCCGCTCGCCCCGGCGCGCAGCGCGGAGACCACCAGGTCGTCCGTCTCGAACGTGGTGAGCACGAGGACCTTCACGCCCGCGAGCGCCTCGTCGGCCGTGATGCGCCGGGTCGCCTCGATGCCGTCCATGTCGGGCATGCGGATGTCCATGAGGACCACGTCGGCCTGGTCGCTGCGCGCACGGCGGACGGCCTCCAGGCCGGTGGACGCCTCGCCGACGACCTCGATCCCGGGGTCGGAGTCGAGCAGCAGCCGGAACGTGGCGCGCAGCAGCGCCTGGTCGTCGGCCAGGAGCACGCGGATCGTCATCGGGGGATCTCCTCGGTGGGGACAGCAGGCGGGGCAGAGGCGGAGGCGGGGGCGGAGGCAGGGGCAGGGGGCTCGGCGGGGATCGTGGCGGCGACGAGGAACCCGCCGCCGGGGAGCCGTTCGGACCGGAACGTGCCGCCGGTGGCCAGGGCCCGCTCGCGCATGCCGATGAGGCCGTGGCCGGTGCCGGGGGCCGGGCGACGACGACCGGCGTCGACGGGGGCGGCGTTGACGACGAGCACGTCGAGGCGGTCGTCCGCCCAGGTCAGCGAGACCCGCACGGGCGCGTGCGGGGCGTGCTTGGTGGCGTTGGTCAACGCCTCCTGGACGATCCGGTGGACGGCGACCTCGCCGTGCGGTGCCAGCGTGCGGCGCTCGCCCGTGACGAGCAGGTCGATCGTCGCACCCGCCGTGCGGAAGCCGGCGAGCAGGTCGTCGAGCCGGTCCAGGTCGGGCACCGGCTGCAGCGCGGCCTGCGCCTCAGACGCGGCGACGCGGTCCTCGTGGCGCAGCAGGCCCACGGTGGCGCGCAGCTCGTCGATCGCCCGCTCGGAGTGCGTGGTGATGTTCTGCAGGGCCCGGGCGGCGGCGTCGGGGTCGGTGCGCAGCAGGTAGTGCGCGACCGAGGCCTGGGCGTTCACCAGCGTGATGTTGTGGGCGAGCACGTCGTGCAGCTCGCGCGCGATGCGCAGGCGTTCGTCGACGACGGCCCGCTCCTTCTCGTCCTCGCGCTCGTGCGCCTCGCGGGCGATCCGGTCGCTGCGCCCGGCGACGAGCGCCCCGACGGCGGTCGCGATCATGACGAGGTTCACCATGACGACGTCCGTGGCGAACAGGGACTGCGGGCGGGTCGCCATGGCGACGACCCCGAGGACCAGGCCCGCGCCGATGCCCGCCACCCATCCGGTGCGCCGCGGCGTCCGGCTGGCGACGGTGAACGCTGCCGCGAGGGTGGCCAGCGGCACCGGCTGGTAGGCGGCCATCGCGACGGTCTGCACGGCGTCGGGGTCGACGACCGGGATGAGTGCGAGGTGCGCGGACTCGACGAGCACCGTGCCCGCGAGCGCGACGAGCGGCCGGTAGGTCCGCACCAGCAGGGGTGCCCAGGCCGCGACGGTGAACACCAGCAGCGTGCTGTCGGGCATCTCGAAGACCCCGCTGCGCAGCGACACGGTGGTGAGCATCGCCGCGAGCATGAAGAACGTGAACGCCCAACCAGCCGGGGTGGGACGCCCTCCACGTCCTGCCCCGGCTGCCGAGCGGATGCGCCGGACGGTGCTGGCCGGTGCGCCCACGTCGTTCGTCGTCATGGCTCCCTGTTCGTCCTGTCGGTCGGCCCACCGAGGGTAGGCCCCGGCGCGGTCGCCGAGCAGGTGCACGAGCGCGGGCACCGGGTGACGTGGACGACTCGCCCCAGCGTGCCGTCGGGGGTGCCGGCAGGTCGTCGTCCGTGCGCGGGCCCCGGGATACCGCAGCGGCGGTACTCCGCGAACCCCATGAGGACGACGCACGCCGGCGCGTCCCGGCGGAGGATCGTGCCGTCACCCGACGACGGAGGAGCACCCATGAGCACGATGCAGGCGGTCTACGTGACCGGCCCGGGAACGGTCGAGGTCCGCGAGGTCGCACGCCCCACGGCGGGCCCCGCGGACGTGCTGCTCAAGGTCCGCGCGTGCGGCATCTGCGGGTCGGACGCGTTCTACACGCAGATCGGCGGCATCCCGCCGAGGCAGGGCGACACCCCGCTCGGGCACGAGATCGCGGGCGAGGTCGTCGAGGTCGGCGCGCAGGTCGAGGGCTTCGCGGTCGGTGACCACGTGGTCGTGAACCCGATGGTCGCCCCGACCGGTCTGATCGGCAGCGGCGGGTCGAGCGGTGGTCTGGCGGAGTACCTGCTCATCGAGCAGGCTCGCTCCGGTGGCGCGATCGTGGTCGTCCCGTCCGACCTGCCGTGGGAGGTCGCCGCGCTCAACGAGCCGATGGCGGTCGCCCGGCACGCCGTCAACCGGGCCGAGCCGCGGCCGGGCGACCGTGCAGTCGTGTTCGGGGCCGGTCCGATCGGGCTCGGCGCGCTCGTCGACCTGACCCTGCGCGGACTGGAGCACGTGGTCGTCGTCGACGTGCAGAGCGCCCGGCTCGAGAAGGCGCTGGCCCTCGGTGCCGACGCCGTCATCAACTCCGCCGAGGAGGACGTCGTCGCCCGACTCCTCGAGCTGCACGGCGACGTGCCGCTGCGGCCGGGCAGCCCGCGGCCGGGCACCGATATCTACATCGACGCCGCGGGCGCCCCGGCCGTCATCGCGACCGTGCAGCGGGCCGCCAAGCGGGGCGCCCGGCTGAGCGTCGTCGGCGTGCACAAGAAGCCCGTGGAGCTCGACCTCGGCGCGTTGCTGTCGACGGAGATCTCGATCCACCTGTCGATGGGCTACCCGACCGAGATCTTCGAGGTCACGCAGGACCTGGTGCGGGCCGCGGACCGGTACGGGCAGATCGTCAGCGACGTCGTCCCGTTCGACCGGGTGCTCGACGCGCTGACGCTCGCCGCGACGCCGGGCGCGGCGGACAAGGTCGTGGTCGTCCTCCCCTGACCCTGCCCGCCCCGCCTACGTGGCTCGTCGTGTGCCGGTCAGGCGTCCATGACCAGGGCGACCACGACCGGCTCGCGCGCGGTGCGTCGACGCAGGCCCCGCATCACCGCACGGCGCACGGTCTCGTCGAGGTCGGCGGCCTCGGACCGGTTGCCGGCCGGCAGCGCAGCCAGCGCCTTCTCGACCTCCCGGTTCGCGGCCTCGAGCGCCTGGTCGTCGATGAGCGCCCCGCGGGCGATGAACTCCAACGGCTCGGCCAGACGGTTCGTCGCCGGGTCGACCAGCGCCAGGACGGTCAGCACGCCGCCGTCGCGCAGCATGCGCCGGTCGCGCAGCGTCTCCTCGGTCGCGCGCCCGACGACGCCGCCCTCGACGTAGACCATGTCGGCCGGGACGGCGCCGACGATCGTGGCCTTGCCCCGCTCGAGGTCGACGCTGACGCCGTCACGCACGACCAGGACGTTCTCGTCGGGCACGCCGGCCGCGACGGCCAGGGCGCCGTTGGCGTGCAGGTGCTTGGACTCCCCGTGGTACGGCATCACGTTGCGCGGGCGCACGATGCGGTAGCAGTAGGTGAGCTCGCCGGCGCTGGCGTGCCCCGAGACGTGCACCTTCGCGTTGCCCTTGTGCACCACGCGGGCACCACGCTCGGTCAGCTTGTTGATGACCCCGTAGATGGCGGTCTCGTTGCCGGGGATGAGCGAGCTGGCCAGCAGGACGGTGTCGCCCTCCGCGAGCCGGATCTGGTGGTCGCCGTTGGCCATGCGCGACAGCGCGGCCATGGGCTCGCCCTGCGACCCGGTGCAGACCAGGGTCACGCGCCCGGCCGGGAGCTTGTCGAGAGCGGAGGCCTCCACGAGCAGGCCGTCCGGCACCTTCAGGTAGCCCAGGTCCTTCGCGATGCCCATGTTGCGCACCATCGAGCGGCCGACGAACCCGACCTTGCGGCCGGCGGCGTGCGCGGAGTCCAGGATCTGCTGGATGCGGTGCACGTGGCTGGCGAAGCTGGACACGATGATCCGGCCGGGGGCCGTGGCGAAGACCTGGTCGATGGCGGGCGCGAGGTCGCGCTCGGACATCGTGAAGCCGGGCACCTCGGCGTTCGTGGAGTCGACGAGGAAGAGGTCGACGCCCTCGTCGCCGAGCCGGGCGAAGTGCGGCAGGTCGGTGAGCCGGTCGTCGAGCGGGAACTGGTCCATCTTGAAGTCGCCCGTGACCAGGACGAGGCCGGCGCTGGTGCGCACGGCCACCGCGAGGCCGTCGGGGATCGAGTGGTTGACCGCGACGAACTCCAGCCCGAACGGGCCGGCGGTGTGGGTGTCCCCTGCCTCGACGCGCACGGTCTTCGGGACGATCTTGTGCTCGGTGAGCTTGGCCGACACGAACGCGAGCGTCAGCTCCGAGCCGATGACGGGGATGTCGGGGCGGTCGCGCAGCAGGTACGGCACGCCGCCGATGTGGTCCTCGTGCCCGTGCGTGAGCACGATGGCCTCGATGTCGTGCAGCCGGTCCTTGATCGAGGCGAAGTCGGGGATGATCACGTCGACGCCCGGCTGGTGGTCCTCGGGGAACAGCACCCCGCAGTCGACGACGAGCAGGCGCCCGGCGTGCTCGAAGACGGTCATGTTGCGACCGATCTCCCCGAGCCCACCCAGCGGGGTGATGCGCAGCGCACCCTTGCGCAGCGGCTTCGGGGCGGTGAGTCGACGGTCGTGAACGGTCTGCATGAAGCTCCTGTGCCAGGTGGATGGGCCGGGTCGAGACGACGCCGGGTACAGCATGTCTGTGGGGTCGTGCGCCGTCAGGCGGGGCCTTGGCCCGGTGCGCGGGGATGTCGCGCACGGCAGGCTCGGTGGCCGACTCGGGTCCGAGGGCGCTCAACGTTACCGCGGCGCGGGAGCGGACCGCCCACGACAGCAAGTTCACAGGGTTTTCTCGGCCCGGCGGGCGTCCGAGATGGCTAATGTCGCTGGCGGATCTGCTGGTGCTCGGCCGCCCCCTGCAGGGCACCAGCAGGTCCGCCAACCCCCTCCGCGCCCCGTCCGGCGACCTTCTCGGATCGAATCGATACGATGAGCGGGAACGCTCCCACTGCGGTGGGATGAAGACGACCACCTCGAGGGAGAGGATCCCCATGCCCGCCGCCCTGCCGTACCAGGACCCCACGCTCCCGATCGCCGAGCGCGTCGCCGACCTCGTGGGCCGGATGACCCTGCCGGAGAAGGTCGGCCAGCTGCTCCAGCTCAACGCCAAGGACGGCGTGCGCCCGCTCGTCGAGGACATGCACGTCGGCTCGATCCTGCACGCGTCGCCGGAGAACATGCGCGAGGCCACCGAGCTGGCCGCCCGCACCCGCCTGGGCATCCCGCTGCTGGTCGCCGAGGACTGCATCCACGGCCACTCGTTCTTCCACGGCGCGACGATCTACCCGAGCCAGCTCGGCATGGCCTCGAGCTGGGACGCCGACCTGATCGAGCGGGTCGCCCGCGCGACGGCCGTCGAGGTCTCGGCGACGGGCATCCACTGGACGTTCTCCCCCGTGCTCTGCATCGCCCGGGAGCTGCGCTGGGGCCGGGTCGACGAGACGTTCGGGGAGGACCCCTTCCTCATCGGTGAGCTGGCCTCGGCCATGGTCCGCGGCTACCAGGGCGACGGCCTGGACGACCCGACCGCGATCCTGGCCACGGCCAAGCACTTCGCCGGGTACTCCGAGACGCAGGGCGGGCGCGACGCCTCCGAGGCCGACATCTCCCACCGCAAGCTGCGCTCCTGGTTCCTGCCCCCCTTCGAGCGCGTCGCCCGCGAGGGCTGCCGCACGTTCATGCTCGGCTACCAGTCCACCGACGGCGTGCCCATCACCGTCAACGACTGGCTGCTCAACGACGTCCTGCGCGGCGAGTGGGGCTACACCGGCATGCTCGTCACCGACTGGGACAACGTCGGACGCATGGTCTGGGAGCAGCACATCTACGCCGACCACACGCTCGCGGCCGCCGCCGCCGTGCAGGCCGGCAACGACATGATCATGACCACGCCGCAGTTCTTCGAGGGCGCCCAGGACGCGGTCGCCCGCGGGCTCGTCGACGAGGCCCGCATCGACGCCGCCGTGGCCCGCGTCCTCGCGGTCAAGTTCGAGCTCGGCCTGTTCGAGGACCCGCGTCTGCCCGACCCGGAGCGCCAGGCCCTCGTCATCGCGAGCGCGGAGCACGAGGCGCTCAACCTCGAGACCGCCCGGCGCTCGCTCGTCCTGCTGCGCAACGACGGCACGCTCCCCCTGGCCGGCGGCCTGGTCGCCGATGCGTCCGGTCGCGCACAGGACGCATCGGACGGGCGGGCCCGGCGCATCGCCGTCGTGGGCCCCAACGCCGACGACCCGCACGTCACGCTCGGCGACTGGGCGGGCGCGTCCGGGCAGACCGACTGGCTGCCCGACGGCCACCCGCGCGAGATGATCCACACCGTCCTCGACGGGTTCCGCGCGCACGCGCCCGAGGGCTGGGACATCACGTACGCGCAGGGCGCCGAGATCATCCGGCTCATCCCGGACCCCCGCGGCGAGTTCTTCCCCGACGGGCAGCCGCGCCCCGACATCGCGGCGCCCATCGAGCCCGACCCGGCGATGATCGCCCAGGCCGTGGCCGCCGCGAAGGACGCCGACTACGTGGTCGCCGTCGTCGGCGACCGCATCGAGCTGGTCGGCGAGTACCGCTCGACCGCCACGCTCGACCTGCTCGGCGGGCAGGTCGCCCTGCTCGACGCCCTGGCCGCGACCGGCACCCCGATGGTCGTCGTCGTGCTCGCGTCCAAGCCCCTCGTGCTCCCCGCATCGGCCCTGGCCGCCGAGGCAGTGATCTGGGCGGCCAACCCCGGCATGCAGGGCGGTCGCGCGATCGCCGAGCTGGCCCTCGGGCTCGTCGAGCCGTCGGGGCGCCTGCCGATCTCGTTCGCGCTGCACGTCGGCCAGCAGCCCACGTACTACAACCAGATCCGCGGCCAGCACGGCGACCGGTACGCCGACCTCACGCAGGACCCGGCGTTCGTGTTCGGCGAGGGCCTGAGCTACACCACCGTCGAGTACTCCGACCTGCAGGTGCTCACCCCGCACCTCGACGCGACGGGCACCGTCCGCGCCGAGGTCACGCTGCGCAACACCGGCACCCGTCCCTCCCGCGAGACCGTGCAGGTCTACGTCTCGGACACCGTCACGTCCGTGACCTGGGCCGACAAGGAGCTCAAGACGTACCGGCAGGTCGACGTGGCCCCCGGCGAGACCGTGCACGTCGAGGTCGAGCTGCCGGTGTCCGCCTGCACGCTCGTCGACCGGCACGGCGAGCGGGTCGTCGAGCCCGGCCGGTTCGAGCTGCTCGTCGGACGCTCCTCGCGGGACGCCGACCTGCTGCGCGCAGCGTTCACGGTCGCCGCGCCCGACGAGATCACCGTCTGAGCGGCTGCGCACCCCGCGCGACGCCCCTACCCCGGCTCCGGGGGCGGGGCGTCGCGCGGACAGTCGCATGGCGGCGCCCCCCGGCCGCCCGTAGGATTTGTCCCGCTTGTCCGGTATCGCGAACGCGCGGGAGTCCGAGACGCAGGCCCGTGCCGTTCCTGGACGCGGGGGGAACCATGAGCATCGCTTCGATGGCCGAGGACAGCGCGCTGCGGCTCGGCAAGACCGTCCCGTCGATCGAGGATCGGCTCCTCGCGACGGCGAACGCGGCGATCGACGTCGTGCCGCCCGCCCCGGGCGTCGACCGGGGAGTGGCGGTCGGGCAGGCGGTCGCGGCCGGCCAGGAGGCGGTCGTCGAGACCCCGACCCAGGTGACCGCCAGCCCGTTGGCACAGCTGGTCAAGTACATCCCGACGGAGACGATCACCCTGTACGTCGCCGTCGTGGCAGCCCTGGGCGAGCCCGAGGTCCCCGAGGGCAAGGAGCTGTCCGACGCCGACTTCGGACCGCTGTGGCTGGCGACGGGCATCCTGTTCGTCGTCACGCTGCTGCTGACCGTCGGCCTGAGCTTCCGGGCGCAGAAGGACGCCGGGCAGACGTTCGCCTGGCCGCACTTCGAGATCATCGCCTCGGCCGCGGCGTTCCTCGTCTGGGCGTTCTCGCTGCCCAGCACCCCGTTGCGCGACCTGCCGGGGTTCGACTACTCGGCGTGGAACTCGGTGATCATCCTGGGCGGTTCGGTGACGATCGCCACCCTCGCCTACGTGCTGGGCAAGACGGTGAACTGGGAGAAGCGAGTCGTCCCCGGGGCCTGACGGGTGCCCGCACCCTCGTACCGGCGGGACTACGGGCGGGACGGCAGGTGGCTCGCGACTACGCTGCTCGCAGGAGGGATCATGCCGAGGCGAGTGGACCACGCCCAGCGGCGACGGGAGATCGTCGAGGCGACTCTCCGCGTCGTGCACCGGGTCGGCCTGGAGGGGGCGACGACCCGTGCGATCGCCGACGAGGCCGGTTGCACGCTGAGCGTCCTGGCGCACTTCTTCGGCAACAAGGACGCGATCCTGCTGGCCGCGCAGGCCGCCGTCTACGACCGGATCGTGCAGCGCGCCTTCCGGATCAGCGGCGACCGCATGGGGCTGTCCGCACTGCAGCAGGCGCTCGAGGCGGCGCTGCCGCTCGACGAGGAGCGTCGAGTCGACGCGGCCGCGAACGCGGCGTTCGCGGCTGCCGCGCTCACGCACCCGCAGCTCGCTGAAGAGCGCCGGCGCAGCCGGCAGGACATCCGCCGGGTGCTCTACGGCTGCCTCACCGAGGCGCGCGAGGTCGGGGAGCTGCGCGACGACGTGGACGACGCCGCGACCGTGCACGAGTTCTTCGTGCTGGTCGAGGGCGCCGCGCTGTCCGAGATCCTCGACCCCGGCGAGGCGGGGGTCAGCCCGCGGTCGCTGCGCCTGGCGACGGCGCTGGTCGAGCGACTGCGCCGTCCGGGGTCGGCGTCGACCCTCCCGCTCGCGCCTGCCGCCCTGGCTGCGACGCGATGACCTCGCGGTACCAGGCGAACGAGTCCTTGCGCGTGCGCACCTGCGTGCCGAGGTCGACGTGCACGAGGCCGAACCGCTCGTCGTAGCCGGCCGCCCACTCGAAGTTGTCGAACGCCGACCACACGTAGAACCCACGCACGTCCACGCCGCTGTCGACCGCGTCGAGCACGGCGCGCAGGTGCGCGTCGACGTAGGCGATGCGGCGCGGGTCGGCCACCCGGCCGTCCTCGTCGACGACGTCGTGGTACGACGCCCCGCTCTCGGTGACGACCACGGGCGGCAGGTCCGGGTAGCGGGCGTCCAGGTCGCGCAGGATCTGCGTGAGCCCCTCGGGCGCGACGGGCCAGCCGAAGTCGGTCCGCTCGGCCGCCTCCACGGGCACGGGCGAGAACGGCATCCCCTCGGGCACGTCGACCTCGAGGACGCCGGAGTAGTCCTTGTCGGGCCGGGGCGCCTCGACGCACGACGGCTCGTAGTAGTTGACGCCGTAGAAGTCGAGCGGTGCGGCGATCAGGGCGAGGTCCTCGGCGAGCTGTGCAGGGTCGACGGGCAGCAGGTCGGCGACCCAGTCGGCCGGGTAGCGACCGTGCAGGATCGGGTCGGAGAACGCCCAGTTGGTCAGGACCCGGAACATCTCGGCGGCCTCGAGGTCCTCCGGGGCGTCGGACGCGGCGGTCACCGGGAAGTGCTGCTGCGCGATGCCGACGCGGTGCGCCGGGTCTGCCTCGCGGATCGCACGGACGCCCAGCCCGTGCGCGAGCAGCTGGTGGTGCCCGGCGACCAGCGCACCGAACCCGAGTCCGAGCGCGGGTGCGTGGTCGGTCAGCGCGTGGCCGTACAGCGTGTGCACGGAGATCTCGTTCAGGGTGATCCAGTCGTGCACGCGGTCGCCGAGCCGGGCCACGACGAGCGCGGCGTACTCGCCGAAGGCGTGTGCCGTCGAGCGCTCGAGCCAGCCGCCCCGCTCCTGCAGCGCGAGCGGCAGGTCCCAGTGGTAGAGCGTGGGCACCGGGCGGATGCCGGCGGCCAGCAGCGCGTCGACGAGCCGGTCGTAGAAGTCCAGGCCGGTGCCGTTGGGCTCACCCGTCCCGGTTGGCTGCACGCGCGGCCAGGAGATCGAGAACCGGTAGTCGTCCAGGCCGAGGTCCGCGAGGTGGCCGACGTCCTCGCGGAACCGGTGGTAGTGGTCGATCGCGACGCGACCGGACTCGCCGTGCCTGACCGCGCCGGGCCGGGTCGTGAACTCGTCCCAGATGCTCGGGCCCTTCCCGTCGGCATCCCACGCGCCCTCGACCTGGTACGCGGCGGTCGAGGCTCCGAGACGGAATCCCGGGGGGAGCTGCGGGTAGGGCTGCACGGGAAGGTCCTCTCAGACGGGTCGGGTGTGGCTCGGGTCAGCGCACGCGCAGGAACCGCACGCCGACCAGGGCGGCGACCGCGAGGCCCGCGGCGACGCCGTACAGCAGGGGGTAGCCGCCGGCCGAGGTGACCAGCGGCGCGGCGACCACGGGGGCGAGCACCTGCGGCAGCGAGGCGGCGACGTTGCCGACGCCGAGCATGGTGGCGCGCGTCGAGGCGTCGGGCAGCACCGCGGTGAGCACGGCGAGGTCGACGGACACGTACAGGCCCCAACCGACGCCGAACAGCACGGTCGCGGCCATGACGACCGGCAGCGGTGGCAGCGTCGCCATGACCAGCGCGGACGCGCCGAGCAGCACGGCGGAGGAGGCGACGAAGACCCGGCGACGCCCCCACCGGTCGGACAGCACGCCGCCGACGGCGGCCACGCCCACGGTGACCAGCGCGGCGCTGCCGGTGAGCACGAGCACCCAGGTGCCGGCGCTGCCGTCGGGCACGTGGATGCCGTCGGTCAGGTAGTAGTACAGGTAGAGGAGCAGCAGCGCGTTGACCATGTTGAGCAGCAGGCGCAGCGTCCACACCCAGGCGTAGTCGGCGGTCGGGCGCAGGGCCCGCCACGAGGGTCGCGGTGCCGCCACCGCGCCGTCGGGTGCGCGGTCGCCGAGCGGCGGCTCGTGGTGGACCAGCAGGATCGACACCCCGAGCGCGGGCACGGCGACGGCGATCGCCACGTACCCGGCGGGCCCCTCCCCCGCCACGACGGCCACGGCCGTGCCGACCACCAGCCCGATGGTCTGCGCGATGCCGAACCAGGCGCCGACCACGCCGCGCTGCTCCTCGGGCACGCGGTCGGCCATCATGGCGGCGAGCGCGGCCATCGGACCGTTGAGGCCGATCTGCACGGTGGCCCACCCGACGGCCATCGTCGCGGGAGAGTCCGCGGCGGCGAGCAGCAGCAGGCCGACGACGCCGACGACCGTGCCCGCGACGGCCACCGGTCGGCGCCGGCCCCAGCGGGTGCGCAGCCGGTCGGACAGCGCGCCCCACAGCGGGTTGGCGACCATCGAGGCGACCGCGCCCGAGGCGGTGACCAGGGCGAGGAGCTGCTCCTTGCCGTCGTCGCCGGCGATCCGTGCGGCCTGGGCGGGCAGCAGGATCTGGATCGGGCCGAACCAGCCGGCGGCGATGCCGACCATGGCGAGCACGTACGCGACGACCCAGCGGCGGCTGACCCGTGGCTGGGCCGGAGGGGTGCCCGCGAGGTCGGTGCCCGGCGGTGACCCCCCTGCCACCACCGCCCGGTCACGACCCTCGCGCGTCATGCCCCTCCGACCCATCGCACGTGATGTATCAGATGATCCTTGCCCGAACCGTACCCGCAGACCACGGAGGGGGCCAGAGGCGCGGACGGGTGGAACCGTGTCGTGGTTCGCCTGATCCACGACCGCGCGGCCCTGCGCGTCACCCGTGGTCAACGCACCGGCGGGCACCCGTGCGGTCGAGAGGTGCAGCCGCCGCCGCCGGCAGCCGATGATCAGGGTGTGATCCCGACACCCCGCACCGACACCCTCGCGCGCCGGGCGCTCGTCGTGACCGAGCTGTTCGTCGCCGCCAAGTCCGGCGATCAGGACGACTGCGAGGACGTCGTGCGGGACGGCCCGGACCTCGCCGTGGTGGCCGACGGGGCCACCGACACGTTCGGGACCCGCATCGGCGGGCTGACCGCCGGCCGCGCGGTGGCCGAGCTCGTCGCTGACGTCGTCACCGACGCACCCACCGGCATCCCCGCCCTCGAGCTCGTCGACCGCATCAACGCCGAGTACGGGTCCCGCCTGGGCGCGACCGTCCGCGACCTGCCACCCGGCGCGCTGCCGACCGCGGTCTTCTGCGCGGTCGACAAGCTCGGCCGGCGGGTCATCCGGGTCGGCGACACCTCGTGGCGCACGCCCGGCCGCACCCATCTGGGCGGCAAGCGCATCGACCGGATCAACGCCCAGGCCCGTGCCGCGCTGCTGCACAGCCTGCTCGCCGAGGGCACCCCGCACGAGGAGCTGCTCGAGCACGACCCCGGCCGGCAGATGATCCTGCCCGTGCTGCGCCGCCAGGCAGCCGTGCGCAACCGGCCACGAGGGTCCGCCCTCACGCACGCCGGCATCGACGGCCGACCCGTGCCGCGGCACCTCGTCGAGGAGTGGACCCTCGCCGACGACGAACCCGTGGTGCTCGCCAGCGACGGCTACCCGCGCCTGTTCATGGAGCTCGCGCGGTGCGAGGCCTACCTCGCGGCCGACCTGGCCCGCGACCCTCTGCGCATCGGCCGGCACGCGACCACCAAGGCCGCCCGGCCCGGGCACGTGTCGTTCGACGACCGCGCCTTCCTCCGGCTCGACCCGGCGGGCGGGTAGCCCGGCGCGCGGCCTCGACAGCGACAATCCCGTGGAGACCGCGCGGCGAGCGGCGTAGGCTCGCCCGGCCGGCGACCGCGCTCCGTCGCGGACCGGGACCAGGACCGTTCGAGGAGCGAGCAGATGCCAGGCGTCGTCGCGGGTTGCGGGGTGGCCGCGAAGGCCTGCTCAGTCGACCCCCGGGCCTGCGCCACCTCCTGCTGACCTCGGACGAACCCCGGGATCGGTGCAGGCGGGCGCAGGCCGTCGCCGACCCTGCCGCCGCCCGCCGTGACGCCCTGACGTCCGCGGACGACGTGCCCGCCGCGCCGCGGCCGCGCACGTCGAGCCGGCGGCCCCGACGAACCCCCCGGGAGCCGACCCATGAACATCCTGACCGAGAAGCAGATCCGCGCGTCCTTCGTGAACGCGTCCCGCCGCGAGGCGGCCCAGGCCACCGTCCCCGACCTCGACGCGCTCCGCTGGGACCGCCTCGACTACCTCGGCTGGCGCGACCGCAAGGCACCGCTGTCCGCGTACGTCGTGACGTTCGTCGACGACGAGCCGGTCGGCGTCCTCCTGCGCTCCAGCGAGGGACGCCGGACGCGACGCAGCACGGTGTGCGCGTGGTGCGAGGACGTCGTCGTGACCGAGGACGTCACGCTCTACGTCGCCCGTCGTGGCGGTGCCGCCGGACGCCGCGGCGACACGATCGGCACGCTCATCTGCACGAGCTTCCTGTGCTCGCAGAACGTGCGCCGGGTGCCGACCCGGTCCGAGGCGGGCACGGCCACCGAGGCCGAGCGGCTGCAGATCGTGGAACGCCGCATCGACGGGCTCCGCGAGCGGTCGACGCGGTTCGTCGAGGAGGTCCTGCGCACGCGCTGACTCCGCGCGTACGACCCGGCCGGGTCGACGAGACCCGGCCGGGTCGACGACGTCAGGTGAGGACGACCCCGCCGTCCGCCGTGATGAGGTCCGCGTCGGCGTCGTCGAACCACAGCCCGCCGTCGCCCAGGTACCGGAACCGCACCTCGGTCCCCGCCGGGACGGTGACCGACGTGCTCGCCGTGCCGTTCGAGCGGCGCTTCAACGGGTGGGCGCCGGGCGTCCAGGAGTTGAACGAGCCGACCACGCTCACGGGCCCCTCGAGGGTCGCGGCGGGCAGGGAGAACGTCAACGTGCAGGTGGCGGACTTGGTGGAGCTGGACCTCTTCAGCACGGCGGCATCACTCGATTCGACTCAGGCGCACGGATCCGGACGAGTGCAGGGTCGCGTGAGCGTGTTTCGGGACGGAACGGACGCGATGACCGGCATGTGACGAGGTGCTGAAGACTCGGTCTCGCCCCGGCGCGTCGGCGCGTGTCGCGTCGTGTCGTCGTGCGTCGGAGTCGGCGGGGCGACCACGCGCCCGCAGGTGCGCCGCGGCGGAGCGGGTCGACCGTCACCCTTCCCGGGCCGACGTCGTGGCGTCGGCGGGCGTCGCCGTCCAGCTGGCGAGCAGCTGCAGGCCCTGGGCCGACGACGAGCCGGGCTCGGCCGAGAAGACGAGCAGCTGCAGCCCGGGGGCGGAGGCGAGCGCCATGACCTCGAAGGTGAGGTCGAGGTCGCCGACGACGGGGTGGTGCAGGTGCTTGACGCCCGTCTGGTGCGCACGGACGTCGCGAGAACCCCACAGCGTCCGGAAGAGGTCGCTCCGGGTGGACAGCTCGCCGACGAGGTCGCTGAGCCTGCGGTCGTGGGGTGACCGCCCGGCCTCGGCGCGCAGGATCGCGACGATCTGACGGGCGTTGGCCTCCCAGTCCCGGTAGAACGTCCGGGCTCGCGGGTCCAGGAACGTGAACAGTGCCGCGTTGATCGGCGGGGGTCGGTCGGCGAGCATCTCGGAGAACAGCGCGCGCCCGAGCGGGTTGGTGGCGATCGCGTCGAGTCGCCCGTCCTGCACGAACACCGGGACTGTCGCCATCGCGTCGATGGTCTGCTGCACGCTCGCACCGACCCGGGGCCCACGGGCGGCCGGCCGTCGGCGCTGCGTGCGGCTGCCCGCGTCGGCCGCCCGCACCAGGTCGTGGAGGTAGGTGTGCTCGGCCTCGTCCAGGCGTAGCGCGCGTCCGATGCCTTGAGCACGGCGTCCGAGACACCGCCGGCGTTGCCGCGCTCGAGCCGCTTGTAGTACTCGGGGCTGACGCCCGCCAGCATCGCGACCTCCTCACGGCGCAGGCCTGGCACGCGGCGACGGCCGCCGTAGTCGGGGAGGCCGACGTCCGCCGGGGTGAGCCGGGCCCGGCGCGAGACGAGGAACTCCCTGATCTCCTCGCTGCTGTCCATGCAGCGACGGTACGTCCGGTCGGTGCCCGGTGAGGGTCCGGTGGGGGGCCCTGCCGGGGCACCTCACGACGGTGACTCCCCCACCCCGGCGCGACGGCGTTGTCTGGACCCACGTCGGACCCGACCGACGACACGAGCACCAGCACCAGCACGAGGAGCACACCCATGAAGCACGCACACCTGGGCACCCTGGAGGTCTCCCGCATCGGCCTCGGCGCGATGACCATGGCAGGCACCTACACCAGCGAGGGTGGCCTGGACGACGCCGAGTCGATCCGCACGATCCACCGCGCGCTGGACCTGGGCGTCACGCACCTGGACACCGCGGAGATCTACGGCCCGTTCCACAGCGAGGAGGTCGTCGGCAAGGCCCTCCGGGGACGCCGCGACCAGGTCGTGGTGGCCACGAAGTTCGGGCTCGTCTCCCACGCGGGCGGTGGCCCCGGCGTCGTCGACTCCAGCGCCGCCAACGTGCGCGCCGCCGTGGAGGGGTCGCTCACCCGGCTGGGCACCGACCACATCGACCTGTACTACCAGCACCGCGTCGACCGCAGCACCCCGATCGAGGAGACCGCCGGTGCGGTGGCCGCGCTGGTCGCCGAGGGCAAGGTCCTGCACTTCGGGCTCTCGGAGGCCGCACCGGAGACGATCCGCCGCGCGCACGCCGTGCACCCGGTGACCGCGCTGCAGACCGAGTACTCCCTGTGGACGCGCGACGTCGAGGCGCAGATCCTGCCGCTGCTGCGCGAGCTCGGCATCGGTCTGGTCCCCTACTCCCCGCTGGGGCACGGCCTGCTCACCGGGCAGATCCGCACGGTCGACGACTTCGCCGACGACGACTGGCGCAAGACGAACCCGCGGTTCACCGGCGAGAACTTCCGGCGCAACCTCGCGATCGTCGAGGAGGTCCGTGCCATCGGTGCCGAGGTCGGCGCCACACCCGCCCAGACCGCGCTCGCCTGGCTGCTCACCCGCGGGGACGACATCGCCCCGATCCCCGGCACCCGGCGTGTGGCTCGCGTCGAGGAGAACACCGCGGCCGACCGGGTCGAGCTGACGCCGCTGCAGATCTCGCGGCTGGACGAGCTGCAGCCGGCCGCCGGCGAGCGGCACGACGAGGCCAACATGGCCTCGATCGACCGCTGACGGTCGGGCGTCGCTGCTCGGCGAACGGCCTGGCGCTGCTGCTCGACGGCTCAGCCGTCGAGCAGCCCGAGCTCGTGGAAGAGCTGCGCGAGCCCCTCCTGCTCGGGCCCGGCGACGAGGCGGTCCGCCACCGCCAGGACCCTCGGGTCCGACCCCTCGACCGCCACGCCGACGCCTGCCCAGGCGATCACCTCGACGTCGTTGAGCCCGTCCCCGACGGCGACGGCGCTCTCGCGGTCCACCCCGAGCTCGTGCGCGGCGACCTGCGCACCGACCGCCTTGTGCACGTGCGCCAGGTAGATCTCCCGGCCGACGACAGCAGCGGCACGGAGGACGGGATGGTCGCCACCTGCGGGCCGATCAGGGCACCGAGCTCATGGACCTCGACCGACGAGCCGAGCACCGTGATCTTGCTGAACCGCGGCACGTGCCCGGCCGGTCGCGCCCGCAGCCCGGACAGGAAGTCGGGGAGCGCGTCGACCCGCCCGTGCCGACCGTGCCGGTCGGTGAAGGCCTGCAGGATCCGGTCGCGCCCGTCCGGAGGGGCCAGGAGTTCGTCGGGCGACTCGAGCAGGTAGGCCGCACCGTGCTCGTCGAGCACCTCGACCGCGCGCGCGGCCAGCTCGGCGGGGAAGCGTTCGTCCCGCACGACCCGGCCCGCCAGCTCGACGTACGCGCCGGCGCTGGCCACGTACCCGTCGAAGCCGGCGCCGACGATCGACGGCGGGAGCATCGCCACCGGCCGGCCCGTGCACAGGAGCACCCGGTGCCCCCGGGCGCGTGCCGCACGGACGGCGGCCACGTGTCCCGGGGGCACGACCCCGCGGGCGGCGTACGTCCCGTCGACGTCCAGGAAGACGATCATCGGTCGGCACCCGGACGGGCGGCGGACGCGAGCTCGGGCTCGGCGTCGAGCAGCTCGAGCAGCCGCGGGGCGAGGCTCGGCCCGCTGCCCGTGACCGCGGAGACCACCCACGACGGCACACCGTCCTGAGGGAGCCGGACGGTGACCAGCCCCGCGGCCTGCGGCTTGGCGGCCACGTGCTGCGGCACCAGCGCGACCCCCAGGCCGCGTCCGACGAGGTCGAGCAGCGTGTGGATGTCGTTGACCGTGCAGCGCACCTGCCGGGTCACGCCGCGGGCCGCGCACACCGCGTCGTTGAGCGAGCGGACGCCCCAGCTGGGCTGGAAGTCGATGAAGTCGTGGCCCGCGAGCGCGGACCAGCCGGTGCGTGCGGCCCCGGCGAGCGGGTGCCCCGGGGGGCAGAGCAGCACGACCTCGCGCCTCCCGAGCTCGGTGCGGCGCACGTGCGTCAGGTGCTCCTCGGTGGCCACGAAGGCGAGGTCCAGCTCTCCGGCCCGCACGGCGGCGACGAGCTCGTGCGAGCCGACCTGGAGGAACGCGATGTCGACCAGCGGGTAGCGCCGACGGAAGCGTTCGAGCAGCGGAGGTACGTCGACCACGCCGAGGCACTGCTCGGCGCCGATGCGCAGGGTGCCGCTGAGCTCGTGGCTGGCTCGCACGACGGCGTCGCGGCCGGCGGCGGCCTGGTCGAGCAGCCCGCGCGCGTGCGGCAGGAGCGCCCGCCCGGCCTCGGTGGCCTCGACCCGCCGCGTGGTCCGGGTGAACAGCCGGGTGCCGAGCTCGTCCTCGAGCGCACGGATCGCGGCGGAGAGCCCCGACTGGCTGACGCCGCAGATCGCCGCCGCGCGCGTGAACTGCTCCTCGTCGGCGAGCGCGACGACGTACTCCATCTGCCGCAGATCCATCGATCGACTCCGCTTCTGAAACGCATGAGTTCTAGTTGTTGGACTTGTGACAGGCAGCCTACCTAGTGTCGGAGGCACCAACCCGACGACGTGAGGTGACACCGTGCAGCAGCGCACCATCGGCCCGTACTCCGTGAGCGCCATCGGACTCGGCGGCATGCCGATGTCCATCGAGGGCCGCCCCGACCGGGACCGCGCCGTCGCCACCATCCACGCCGCGCTCGACGCCGGCGTGACCCTGATCGACACCGCCGACTCCTACCACCTGCACGCCGACGAGGTCGGGCACAACGAGGAGCTCATCGCACAGGCCCTGCGCAGCTACGGCGGCAGCACCGACGGCGTGCTCGTCGCCACCAAGGGCGGTCACCTGCGGCCCGGCGACGGCAGCTGGACCCAGGACGGCCGGCCCGAGCACGTCAAGCAGGCCGCCCGTGCTTCCGCCCGCCGGCTCGGCGTCGAGGCCATCGGCCTCTACCAGTTCCACCGCCCCGACCCCACCGTCCCCTACGCGGACTCCGTCGGCGCGCTCGTCGAGCTCCTCGACGAGGGGGTCATCCAGCAGGCCGGCATCTCGAATGCGTCCGTCGCCCAGATCGACGAGGCGCAGCAGGTGCTCGACGGTCGGCTCGTGTCCGTGCAGAACCAGTTCTCCCCCGCGTTCCGCAGCAGCCTCGACGAGCTGTGGCACTGCGCCGACCTCGGCCTGGCGTTCCTGCCGTGGTCCCCGCTCGGCGGCATCGCCCGCTCCGGCGAGCTCGGCACCCGGCACGGCGCGTTCCAGCAGGTCGCCGACGCGCACGGGGTCAGCCCGCAGCAGGTCGCACTCGCCTGGGAGCTCGCGCTGGCGCCCGTCGTGATCCCGATCCCCGGCGCCTCGCGGCCCGCGAGCATCGTCGACTCGACGCACGCGGTCGACCTGGTCCTCACCGACGACGAGGTCACGGCGCTCTCGCACGCGTGACCTCTACCCCGCCCCACCGACCGCCCCGACCGCCCCGACCCCCGATCAGAAGACCACCGATGAAGACCTTCACCCTGCCCGGCACCGACATCGTCGCGCCCAACGTCGTCCTCGGGCTCATGCGCATCGCCGAGAAGACCGACGACGAGATCCGCACGCTCGTGCAGACCGGCCTCGACGCCGGCATCACCTTCGTCGACCACGCCGACATCTACGGGCGCGAGCTGCACGAGTGCGAGTCCCGGTTCGCCGAGGCCCTCGACCTCACCCCGTCGCAGCGCGACGCGCTCACCATCCAGACCAAGTGCGGGATCGTGCGCGAGGGGCCGTACTTCGACTTCTCCTACGAGCACATCCTCGAGTCGGTCGACGGCTCGCTCGCGGCACTGCGCACCGACCGCATCGACGTGCTCCTGCTGCACCGCCCCGACGCGCTCGTCGAGCCCGACGAGGTCGCCCGCGCGTTCGACGAGCTCGAGGCTGCCGGCAAGGTCCGCGCGTTCGGCGTCTCCAACCACACGCCCGGCCAGATCGAGCTGCTGCGCCGCTCCGTCCGTCAGCCGATCGTCGCCAACCAGCTGCAGCTGTCGGTCACGCACGCGCCGATCGTGACGCAGGGCGTGTCCGCCAACATGGTCGGCGAGGACCAGTCGGTCACGCGCGACGGTGGCGGCATCCTCGACTACTGCCGCCTGCACGACATCACCGTGCAGGCATGGTCGCCGTTCCAGGCCGGGTTCTTCACCGGCACGTTCCTGGGCAACCCGGAGTACGCCGAGCTGAACCGCGTGATCGACGAGCTCGCCGCCCGCTACGACGTGCCGGCCATCGCGATCGCCACCGCGTGGATCACCCGCCACCCGGCCCGGATGCAGGTCGTGCTCGGCACCACGTCCCCCGAGCGGGTTGCCGGTGCCGCGCAAGGCTCCGACCTGCCGCTGACGCGGGCGGAGTGGTACGCGCTGTTCCGCGCGGCGGGGCACCTCGTGCCCTGACCGACGGCTGCTGTGGCCCCGGACGGCGGGCGGGCCGACCAGCACCCGGTCCCCCGCTCGGCGGGCTGTCGCGGGTGTCGGCATACGCTGACAGACGACCCCATGTCTGCGTGCGCTGACATTCGTGCTCTCGGTGAGGACACGACCATGGTCCACGCGGGTCTCTGAACCGGGCGCCTCGCCTGCCCCGCCCCAACCGCGGGCGGTCAGAAGCCGAGCGCGATGAGGATCGGGACGACCACGAGCATGTACGCGGCGAGCACCGCGAACGTGGTCGACACCGGGTACGCGTGCACGAACGAGAATGCCTCGGGCCACCGGCGGCGTGCGTCCTTGACGCGGCCCGCGAGGAACGAGGCCTGCACCACCGGGACCCCGAGGCCGTCCCACATCTGCCGGAGGCGCCGGTCCGACCTGCTCCCGACGGCGCGCAGCCGCACGGCGCCGGCGTGGTCGATGACGAGCGCGTACGGGATGAGGACCGTGGAGCTCCTCGAGCTGTACTCGAGGTCCATGAGCACGATCTGCCGGATCTCCGCCACGGCCAGCCGCCCCTCGACCCGGCGCCGAGCACGCCAACGCACCTCGTCCGCGGTCACGACCACGTTCTTCGCGGACGCGCGCGGTGCCTCTGGCGGCCTCACGAGCGGCCGGGGCTCGGTCGGGCGCTCGCCGATCGTCAGCATCTCGAGCACCTGCCCCACGAGTCGCCACCCGGTCGGCCTCCCCGGGTCCATGGCGCGCTCGGGGGTGCGATCCAGCGACGGCCCGTCGAGGGCGGGCGTCGGGATCGGTCGACTCGCCAGGCTGGGACGCAGCTCGGCCAGGAACGCGTCGACCTCGTCGATGGCGTAGCCCTCGAGCCACGACGTCTGCCGGAACGTCACACCGTCGAGCTCCTCGACGGAGACGTCGCGACGCACCGGCTCCCTCGTGCCGGCCTCGCGCAGCGTCTGCACGACCCGGTCGAGGAACTCGTCGACCTCGCCCTGGTCGTACCCGGGGCGGAACTTCGTCGTCGAGAACCGCGCGAGCAGGACGTCGTCAGCGGAGAGCACGGGCCCATGGTGCCGCGTCGTCGACCCGTCCTGCGCCGCCACGCGGCGTGCAACGTTTCGGCGGTGCTTCCCGTCCTTGGGGGTGGAAGGTGAACGCATCAACGGCGAAGGGGGCCCCGTGGACGGGCAGCGTCAGCGCAGCGACGATGTCATGGCGGTCCTGGCGAGTGAGCGCGGCGCGGCGCTGACCGCCTACGCGTACCTGCTCACCGGCGACCTGCGGGACGCCGAGGACCTCGTGCAGGACGCTTTGGTCAAGACGTTCGTCCGCGGGCGGAGCCTTGAGATCTCGTCGGTCGAGGGATACGTGCGGACGGCGATTCTGACGACCTGGATCGACACGTACCGCCGGCGCCGGCAGTGGCTGCGGGTGCGGCACCTGATGGTCCGCGGTGAGCGCCAGGAGGGACCGGCCGACGAGGTGGGTGCGCGCAACGACGTGCGCGCAGCGCTCCACCTGCTGGCACCCCAGCAGCGCGCGTGCGTGGTGCTGCGCTACTACGACGACCTCACGGTCGCAGAGATCGCGGACCGGATGGGGCTCGCCGACGGGACGGTCAAGCGGTACCTGAGCCTGGCCGTCGGGCGGCTCGAGACCCTGCTCGGACCGCTCGCCCCACCACTCGCCGACAGGACCGTCCTCGTGAACGGGGGAGACGAGCGATGAGCATGGACCTCGGCAAGGAGCTGCGGGACCTCGCGGCGGACGCGGCTGCCGCCGCTCGACCAGTCGACGTGGACCGCACGCGCTCAAGGATGCACCGGCGTCGGACCCAGGTGGTCGTCGCCCGTTCCGTCGGCAGCCTGGTGGCGGTCGGCGCGCTCGTGACGGGAGTGGTGCTGATGGACCGTCGCGCCCCGGCCGAGGTGCCACCCGTCGCGCCCGTCGCCTCGCCCACCCCGACGACCAGCTTCACGTCCGGCGGCGAGCTCTGCGGCACGCCCTACGCGCTGCACGAGACCGACGCCCGAGGCGTCGAGGTCCGGGGCGCGGTCGTCGTCGGCACGCTGCAGCGGGAGACCGCCGCGTTCGAGACGGGTACGGGTTCCCGCGACACGCTGTCCGTCGACGTGGGCACGACCGCGGACGTGCCCACAGGCCCCTCGGACGGCCTCGACCCCTCCGGGGTCACGACGGTGCTCGTCGACCCCGACGGCACGGTGGCCTTCTGGAACGATCCCGCCCGCCTGCTGCAGGTCACGGCCACGGACGGGAGCGGGGGCATCGCGCCTGACGGGCTCTACGACGCGGTGGACTGCCGGACCGGAAGCCCCCTGACGGGCACGTACCGCACCTACGCCACGACGACCACGGACGGCACGGACGGCGAGACGGTCGAGCTCGCGCCGGTGAGCTTCGAGCTGGGAGGCGGCACGCTGGCCGGCCAGTGGCCCGACCGGGTGCCCGCGTGCGGCCGGCCCGCGCCGGCCGATCTGCTCGCCGGGCGCTCGGACGCCGACCTCGACGTCACGCTCGACCCGTCCGTCGACCTGGACGAGCTCCAGGGTGGCGTGCACGCGGACGCGACCCTGACGGCGACCGGCACCGGGCGCCTGATGGGACGCGTGCCGCAGACCCTGCACGCCCTGCTCGTCGACGCCGACGGCACCGTCGTGAGCCAGCTGTATGACCCGACCCGGGAGGAGTTCGACTCGGGCGCGACCTTCGACGTCGGCCCGGGCGAGTCGTTCCCCGGCGAGGTCTACCAGTGGTTCGCCTCCTGCACCGCCGCCGCCGGCTACGGGGACGTCCGTCCCGGCACCTACGACCTGTACGTCTACGCGGTGATGCTCGCCTCCGCCGGCCCGGACCTCTCCCCGGCGCCCACGCTCGCGGTGGGCGGACCGTTCGCGGTCACGATCCGAGGCAGCTGAGAAGCAGCTGAGGGGCGGGACCAACCGGCGAGGCTCGCCGTGCTCGTCGACGGGCGACTCCCCGAGCAGGCCGGTCTCGATCTCGACGTCCTCAAGCTCGGCGCCGGGCGCCGGGTGCCGGGTCGGGCGCGGCGCCGCCTCTGCCTGCTCAGGCGAGAGTCTTCAGCGCGTCGACCGCTCGAGCGTCGATCAGCGCAGCAACCGGATCGACGTCGATGCCCAGGGCTGCGCATCCCGGCAGGACGTCGCGGACCTGCGTGGCCACCGCGGCGATGGTCTCGGTGACCTGCACCGTGCTCAGGCGCCAGGTGCTCGCCTCGGCGGCCAGGTGCGTGGCCGTGAGGTGGCGCAGGCGTCCTTGCCCGGCCAGGTTGTGCCCGAAGTGCTGCAGGACGCTGTTCAGCAGGTACAGGGGGGCGGCGTCGTAGAGCGGGGCCATCGAGTAGGTGGCGGTGTCGCTGATGGTCAGGGAGTAGTTCTTCGAGTGGGCGTCACCGTTGCCGATCAGCAGGTTGAACGCCACCTGGCTCAGCAGGTCGCGGGCGAACGCCGTGGGGGAGATCGCCTCTGCGCCGGCCGCAAGGGCGACGGTGGCGAGGCGGTGCTCGTCGACGCTCGTCTCGTACTTGTCGCGGGTGGCGATCGCGAGCGCCTGCGTGAGGTCCTCCTGGTGGGTGCGCCGACCCTCGTGCCGGTCGAAGCGCTCCACGACGAGGGCGAGGCGTCCGTCGAAGTCCGTCAGCTCGGCGTGGGCGGCAGGCAGACCGGCCGTTCGAGCCAGGCGCAGGGTCCACTCCTCCCATCGGATCAGGTCGGGCACGGCGACGTCGGTGGTGGGTTCGGGCTTGATGATGTGCGTCGAGATCGCTCCGTCGGCCGGCCACGCCCAGCCGGTGTCGGTGCGCGCCAGGAGCACCTTGGCCTGGACGCCGCCCAGGGAAGCGCTGACGACCTGCCCCGGCGGTGGGTCCAGGGTCGGCAGCTGGGCCACGATCCGACGCGCCTCGTCGTCGCTGAGGGCGATCAGGTGGCCGGGCGCGGGCGGCTCTGCCTCGGCCGTGAACTGGATGGCGCCGGCGCACTCTCGTCCCAGGTGGGCGAGCAGACCGAAGGTGTGCCCGGGTCGCAGGTGGTGCTCGCGCTCGAGGGCGCCTCGTACGGCGCCCTCCGGCAGGAGGTTGTCCATGAACCGCTCGAGCCGGTCGCCCTGGACGCGCTTGTCCGTCAGGGGAAGCGACAACGACAGGGGTCGCGCGCCGAGGCCGTAGGTGTCGAGGGCCTCCGCGGCGTACCGCAGGCGCAGGTGACCGTTGCGGAGCTCGTCGAGCTGACCCAGCAGCTGCCCTCGGAGCCAGACGTGCAGAGTCCCGGTCACTGAGGACTCACCGTGAGGCGGGCGCCGCGGGGAATGAGGACGAGCTCGTACCCGCAGGCGGTGAGTGCGTCGAGCAGGGTGTCGGTGGCGACGGGCATGCCGCGTTCCATCCGGGAGATGGTCGGGCGCGATGACGTGATGTCGAGGGCGAGCTCGGTCTGGGTCTTGCCGGCGTCCGTCCGCATGGCCTGGACGGCCTCGGCCAGGGCCGTGATGCTGCGGGCGCGGTAGAACGGGCGGCGCGTCGGTTCTGAGTCATCGACCGTCTCAACCATCGGTGAATCATATCAGATTCATGGCGCTCCGCAGCCCGCATGACTCGAATGTGATTCACAGACCGATGGTGTGGCCGGCGTCAGCTCTCCGGGCGCCCCGCTCGCCAGTAGCCCATGAACGCGACGGACCTGCGGTCGACCCCGCACCCGGCGACCAGGTGCCGCCGCAGCGTCTTGATGACCCCGGCCTCGCCGGCGAGCCAGGCGTAGAGGGCGGTCGAGGAGCGCAGAGGCGCGCCGTGCTCGTCGACGGGCGTCTCCCACAGCAGGCCGGTCTCGATGTCGACGTCCTCGAGCTCGACCTCGGGCGCGGGTGCCTGGCCGGGCAGCAGCCGGGCGGCGGCCTGCACGGCGGGGACGAGCAGGTCGCCGTGCGGGCGGCCGTCGCGGCCGTACCAGCGGACGGTCACCCCGGCGGGGGCGGCCAGGTCGATGTGGTCGTCGCCGTGCGGCATCTCGATGAGGGCCTCGCCGCGCGCGTCGGCGGGGAGGCGTTCGAGGATGCCGGCGATGGCGGGCAGGGCGGTCTCGTCGCCGGCGATGAGGAGGCGGTCGGCGTGCGCGGGCGGGACGAAGTCGACGCCGCCGTGCGGACCGTCGGCCTCGGCGTTGGGGCCGAGGATGACGAGCTCGTCGCCGGGCACGGCCTGGCCGGCCCAGCGGGAGGCGGGGCCGGTGTCGCCGTGCAGGACGACGTCGACGTCGAGTTCGCGCACCTCGGGCCGGACCCCGCGGGCGGTGTAGGTGCGGATGGGGTGGCGGCGGTCGTCGGGCAGGACGCGGTAGCGGCCGTACCAGTCGTTGTCGGCGCCGAGCTCGATGAGCTCGTCGTAGGCGAGGCCGGCGAGCGGCAGGAAGAACTTGATGCGCTGGTCGAACCCGTTGTCGGCGAACTGGTGCAGGTCGTCGCCGGTGAACGTCAGGCGCCGCACGCTGGGGCACAGCTGTTCGGTGCGGGCCAGTCGCACGGAGAACATGCGGAACGGCAGCACAGTGGGGGCGGTGGCTGAGGCCTCGGCCTGCTCGGCGATCGTCGACACGGAGGTCAGGTTAGCCATACCTCACCGAGCATGGCCAGATCAGATGCCGGAGGACCCGAACGTCAGACCGAGCAGGTACGTCGCCGCGGCCGCGCCGTAACCGATCGCGAGCTGGCGCAGCGCCCGCTTGAACGGCGACGTGCCCGACAGCAGCCCGACCGTCGCACCCGTCAGGAGCAGCGCGATCCCGACCAGACCCGCCGACCACACGACCGCCACCAACCCCTCCGCGCCGAACAGGTAGGGCAGCACCGGGATCGCCGCACCCGAGGCGAAGAAGCAGAAGCTGGTCACCGCCGCACCCAGGGCCGTGCCGATCGTCTCGTGCTCGTCGACCTCCTCGACGTCCTGCGGGTCGACGCCTTCGGGCAGCTCGACGGGCAGGCCGCCCGTGCCCAGGTCACGTGGGTGCTCGTCCCCGCCGAGCACCAGGACGGCACGGGCCTGCGCGTCCTCGGCGGACATCCCTCGCGCCCGGTAGACCAGGGCGAGCTCGTTCGCGTCGACGTCGAGGAACGGCAGTGCCCGGTGCGCGTGCGGGCCAGGCCGGGAGGCCTCGAGCAGCTCGCGCTGCGAACGCACCGACACGTACTCGCCGGCCCCCATCGACAACGCCCCCGCGAGCAGGCCCGCCAGGCCCGTCAGCAGCACCGTGGCAGTCGACGCACCGGCCGCACCGATGCCCAGGACCAGCGCCAGGTTGGACACCAGGCCGTCGTTCGCGCCGAACACCGCCGCACGGAACGTGCCGGACATCCGGTTGCGGCCACGGATGGCCAGGCCGCGCACGACCTCCTCGTGGATCCGCTCGTCGGCGGCCATCGTGGGCGTCGCGTCGGCCTCGTCGTCGTAGGCCGCGCGCCCCTCCGCGCGCTGGGCGAGCGCGAGCACGAAGACCGAGCCGAACCGGCGCGCCAACCAGCCGAGCGTGCGGGTGCGGACGTCACCGGGCAGCGGCTTGCCGACGTCGTCGCCCAGCAGCGCGAGCCAGTGCTGCTCGTGCCGACCCTCGGCCTCCGCGAGCGCGAGCAGGATCGCCCGCTCCTCGCCGGTGCGACGGGAGGCCAGGTCGCGGTAGGCGGCAGCCTCGGCGCGCTCGTCCGCCAGGTAGCGCCGCCAACGGCGGATCTGGGCGTTCGTGGGCGCGGGTCGGTCAGCCGAGAGGGGGGGCATGGGAGCCATCGTGGCATCCGGACAGGGGCCGACGGGAGCCGCCGAGCCCTGTTCGGATGCCCGAATCGGGGCTTCCGGGATGCCGTCGCCGCGCACCCCGGAAGCCCGTCACGGCTGTTGCTGCCTCGCGGGCGCGGGTCAGAGCAGGGCGCGCAGGCCCTCGACGAGCGGGGTCGTCGGGCGGCCGATGAGGTCGCGCAGGTCCGCGGTCGCGTCCGCGAGCCCGCCCTCGGCGATGCCGGCGTCGAGCGCGACGAGGAACCCGGCGGTGCCCTCGTCCAGACCGGCCGCGAGCAGGGCGGCCAGGTGCTCCTCGGACGTGACGTCCCGGTGCACGACCTCGCGGCCCAGCACCTGGGAGGCGGCGGCGGCGAACTCGTCGAACGTCCAGGCGACGTCGCCGCTGAGCTCGTAGACGCGTCCCTCGTGGCCCGTGCCCGTGAGCAGCGCGGCCAGACCGGCGGCGTAGTCGGAGCGGTCGGCGCTCGCCACCCGACCGCCGTGCGTGCTGGTCAGGACGACCCCCGTGGCCGCCGCCTGGGCGAGCGTGCCGTCGTAGTTCTCCGTGTACCAGTTGTTCCGCGCGAGGGTCCAGGCCAGGCCGGACGCCCGCAGCGCCTCCTCGGTGGCCTTGTGCTCAGGGGCCACCGCGAGCGAGGTCGTGTCCGCGTGCGGGGCGGAGGTGTAGACGACCCGCTGCACGCCCGCGGCCTTGGCCGCCTCGATCGCCGCGACGTGCTGCGGGACGCGTCGACCGACCTCCGAGCCGGAGACGAGCAGCAGCACCTCGGCGCCCGCGAACGCCGCCTCGAGCGTCGCGGGGGCGTCGAGGTCGGCGACGGCGACCTGCACCCCGCGGGCGGCGAGATCGTCGAGACGCTCGACCCGGCGGCCGGTGGCGACGACGTCCGCAGCGGGGACGCCCGCGGCCAGCAGGTGGTCGACGACGAGCCGGCCGAGGTGCCCGGTGGCACCGGTGACGACGAGAGACATGGAGCTCCTCCTCAGACAGACGACCGACGGAGGGCCGGCCACCCTCACCAACCGGCGGGGCCCGGTCCTGCTTCCCGCGACCCCGCCCCGGACCTCGATCCGGGTCCCGATCCGGGTCCTGGATATACCGAACGCTCAGCAGACGCCCAGGAACACCGCGTACCGTTGCCCGCGTCCGCCGCCCGTCGAGGTGGCTCCCCGACGACGGAGGAACTCGTGCGCCGCACGTACGCCGCCCCGCTGGCAGCTGCCGGCCTCGCCCTGACGCTGCTGCTGTCCGCCTGCGGAGGCAGCTCCGGTGCCGCCGACCCGACCGCCTCGCCGAGCGAGACGGCCACGGCCGCTGCGACCGCTTCGCCCGAGGACGTCGCCGCGCTCGCCGAGGTCACCCTCGAGGGCGACGCGGGCGCGCAGCCCACGATCACGCTCCCGACGACGCCGTTCACGCTGGCCGGCACGGTCGCGCGCGTCGTCGACGAGGGCACGGGCGCCGACATCAAGGACGGCCAGGTCGTCGTCATCGACTTCGTCTCCGTCGACGGCTCCGACGGCTCGGTCGTCTCCGAGACCTACACGAGCTCGCCGACGACGATCACCATGGGCGACCCGAACATCATCGAGGCCCTCACCGACGTGCTGACCGGCCAGAAGGTCGGCGTGCGGGCCCTGCTCGGCATCGGCTCGACCGACGCGACGCAGATCATGGCCATCGAGGTCGTCGACGTCCGTGACGTCCCGGCCCGTGCCGAGGGTGACGCCGTGGCCCCGGTCGACGGCCTGCCGGTCGTCACGCTGGCCGATGACGGCGAGCCGAGCATCACCGCCGCGACCGGCACCGCCCCGACGGAGCTCGTCGTGCAGCCGCTCATCAAGGGCGCCGGTGCCGCGGTCGAGTCCGGCCAGACCGTCACCGTGAAGTACTCCGGCTGGCTGTGGGACGGCACCGCGTTCGACTCCTCGTGGACGTCGGACACGACGTTCTCGTTCACCGTCGGCTCCGGCCAGGTCATCGACGGCTGGGACCAGGGCGTCGTCGGCCAGACCGTCGGCAGCCAGGTGCTGCTGGTCGTCCCGCCGTCGCTCGGCTACGGCGACACCGAGACCGGGTCCATCCCGGCCGGGTCCACGCTGGTGTTCGTCGTCGACATCCTCGACGCGGTCGCCTGACCTGACCTGCACGGGCCCGCGACGCGGGCAGCGTCCGTGACGCGACCGGTGACAGCCTGACGGCCGTCCGCCCCCTGGGACCCACGTCCTGCGGGCGGGCGGCCGTCGTCACTACTCTGACGGGAAGACCGGCTCTCCCTTGGAGACGACATGGACCAGGCAATGACGCCGCGGATCCGCACGGTGGCCCTCGTGGGCCAGAGCGGCTCGGGCAAGACCACGCTCGCCGAAGCCCTCCTGCACCGAGCCGGGGTCGTCACCCGCGCCGGTCGCGTCGAGGACGGCTCGACGGTCACCGACCACGAACCCGAGGAGATCGCCCGCGGGCTGTCCCTCGGACTGGCAGTCGCCCCCTTTCCCTGGCGGGCACCTGATGGGCTGACGTACGACGTCACCCTGCTCGACACCCCCGGCACCGCGGACTTCGCGGGGGCCGTCGACGCCGCCCTGGCGGTCGCGGACCTCGCGCTCGTCGTGGTCAGCGCCGTCGACGGCGTGCAGGCCGGGACGCACCAGGCGTGGAAGGCCGCCGCCGAGGCCGGGATCCCCCGCATGGTCGTCGTGACCAAGGAGGACAAGGCGCGCGCCGACTTCCGGCACGTGCTGGCCGACCTGCGTGAGGCGTTCGGCGAGGGGCTCGTGGCCCTGGAGCTGCCGCTGGGCGAGGAGCAGGCGTTCGGCGGGGTCGCCGACGTGCTCAGCGAGGAGCCGTGGGAGTACGCGCCCGACGGCACCCATCACGCGGGCACGATGCCCGCCGCCCTGGCGGACGAGGAGCACCGGCTGCACGAGGCGGTCACCGAGGAGATCGTCGCGCACGACGACGACCAGCTCGAGAGGTACCTGTCCGGCGACGTGCCCACGGCCGCCGAGCTGGAGCGCACGCTCGCCCACGAGGTGCGGGACCTGGAGGCGTTCCCCGTGCTCGTCGCGTCCGGGCTGACCGAGGTCGGCGTGGACCGGCTGGCCGACCTGCTGTGCGAGCTGGGCCCCTCGCCCGCCGACCGGGACTCCCGCGTGCTCGCCGGCGACCTGGACGTGCCGGTGTCCGCCGACCCGTCCGGACCTGCGCTCCTGCACGCGTTCCGCACGGTCGCCGACCCGTTCGTCGGCCAGATGACGATGTTCCGCGTGCTGTCCGGCACGGTGCGCCCGGGCGACAAGCTGCTCAACACGACGACGAAGACCGAGGAGCGGCTGCCCGGGCTGTTCCGCCTGCGCGGCAAGGAGCACGTGCCGACCGACCAGGTCGTGGCCGGGGAGATCGCGGCCGTCGCCAAGCTGACCGGCACGCCCACGGGCTCGCTGCTGACCGCCCGGGTCGGCGCCGGTCCTGCCGTGATCGCGCCGCCGACGCGACCCCGGCCCGCGGTGTACGCGCTCGCGCTCGAACCCGTCACGCAGTCCGACGACGACCGGCTCTCGGCCGCGCTGGCCCGGCTCGTCGCGGAGGACCCAACGCTCGTCATCGACCGCTCGACCGACCGGACCGTGCTGCGCGGGCTCGGGGACACGCACCTGGCCGTCGCCCTCGAACGGCTCGCCCGCGTGTTCGGCGTGCACGTGACGACCTCGCCGGTGCCCGTCGGGTACCGGGAGACCATCGCGCGCGAGGTCGAGGCCGAGGGCAAGGTCAAGAAGCAGTCCGGCGGGCACGGGCAGTACGCGGTCGTGCAGCTGCGCGTCTCGCCGCTGCCGCACGGCACCGGGTTCGAGTTCGTCGACTCGGTCGTCGGCGGCGCGATCCCCCGCTCGTACCTGCCTGCCGTGCACCGCGGCGTCACCGAGGCCATGGCCACGGGCGGCCCGCACGGCTACCCCGTCGTCGACCTGCGCGTCGAGGTCTTCGACGGCAAGTCCCACTCGGTCGACTCCTCGGACATGGCGTTCCGCACGGCCGCGGCCGTGGGGGTCAAGGAGGCGTTGCAGGCGGCCGGCACGACCGTGCTCGAGCCCGTCAGCCACGTGTCCGTCACGGTGCCGAGCGCCACGCAGGGCGACGTGATGAGCGACCTGTCCTCCCGGCGGGGGCACATCACGACGACGACGTCGCTCGACGACGGTCTGGTGCGCATCGAGGCGACCGTGCCCGAGGCCGAGCTGACCCGCTACGTGCTCGACCTGCGCTCGATCACCGGCGGGCGGGCCGAGCTGGTCATGTCCCCCGACCGTTTCGAGGTGTGCCCCGACCACCTGCTGCCGGCCTGACGCCGGGCCGGCCCGGCCTCCCGCTGTGCGAGGCTGGGCCGGTGGACGCCGACGCGCAGGAGCAGGAGATCGCCGAGCTGACCAGGCTCGTGCGGGAGTTCTCGGTCGAGCGCGACTGGGAGCAGTTCCACGACCCGAAGTCGCTCGTGCTCGCCCTGGTCGGCGAGGTCGGGGAGCTCGCCGAGCTGTTCCAGTGGATCCCCGCCGACCGCGCCGCCACCGAGTTCGGCCCCGAGGGACGCCAGCGGCGTGCCGCCGAGGAGATGGCCGACGTCCTCGTCTACCTGGTGCGGCTGGCCGACGTGCTGGGCGTCGACCTCGGTGCGGCCGCACGCGCCAAGCTCGCCGACTCCCGCCGGCGGTTCCCGGCCGACGAGCTGCGGGGCGTCGCGCCGCACAAGGCCTGACGGCGACGGACGGGCGTCACCTCCGGGCCTACTGAGGTGACGCCCGCCTGGCCAGTTCAGTCGTCGGCGAGGCAGAGGAAGCTGTCGTCCAGCTCCACGTAGGCGGTCGCGTCCAGCGAGCACTGCTCGGGGTCGGACACCTCGCCGACCGCCAGGAACTCGTGGTCGGAGTCGCACGCCACCTGCTGCATCGTCGAGTTGTCGACGACCTCCCAGCACGAGCCGGTGGCCTCGGCCTCCGTCGGCTCCGACATCTTCGCGTCGAGGAACTGGCCGGCACCGGCCAGGCCGACACCCACCGCGGCGACCAGACCCACGGCGGCCAGCGCCCACCCAGGCCGTCCGAGCGCCGGGGCGCCGGCTCCGCGTGCCGTCTTGTACGCGGCGAACGAGCGCACCAGCAGGATCACGCCGAAGATCAGGCCACCGGTCCACACCACCCCGCCGCGGTCCGAGGCGAGCAGGGCCGACCCGCCGCCGAGGACGAGGACCGCGACACCGGCCCAGAACGTCAGCACGGCGCCACGCAGGGCCTTGGCGCCCTCCTCGCCGGGTGCGACCTCGGGCGGCGCGATCTCGGCGCCGGCGTAGCCGTACACGGGCGCCGGAGGCGTCGCGTCGGCCGCGGGGCCCGCGGGGTCTGCGGGGACCGCCGCCGCCTCGAGCGCGGGTGCCGGAACCTCGACGGTGGGCGGGTCGATCTGAGAGGCCGGAGCCGCATCGGGGCTCTGGTCGGGTGTGGCGGGCTGGTCGCTCTCGGGAGTCGTCATGAGGGAATTCAACTGGTGCGCGATCCCTCAGGGGGCTGATTCGACGTACGGATCTCAGGCGGCACCCAGATGGCGCACGGACGGCTCACAGTCGGCCTCTCATCCCCGTCGCCGATGCCGAGCCGTGAGGCGCAGGAGCGACAGCAGCCCCACCACCGGCCCGTCGGCCACCGGCATCGCCGTGATCCGCCCGAACAGGTCATACGACCGCGACGAGCCACCCGCGGCACTCGGCGACACCAACCCATCCGCACTGCCATACGACGATGTCAGTGGCGTACCTGATACGAGTCGGTATGACCTACCGATTCCTATGGCCAGAGCAGAGCCACGGTGTTCAGCTGATGTTCGGGTACCCAATTCGAAGGTCGGCTCTCCTCGTTCATCCATAGAAATCCCTTGCTGATCCACGCTGCGCGGCGCGCGCCAATCATCTTGCGGTCGAGATCATCCACACCAGACTCATTGCCACAGCAGTCACAGATCACGTAGTTCGGCGTCGCGCCGGGCCCCTCCCAGCCATTCTCGCCGAGATCCCAACCGCAGACCCTGCACAGTTGTAGGTTCATCACAGCCCCTTAGCGCGCACGAAACTGCTTCCATCCTTCTCCCCGGGTCGCAGCCCGGAAGAAGGTCTGAGGCGCCCCGCCGGCGGATCTGACGCCAATGTGATTCGTGATCGGATTCCATCTCACAAATGCTCCGTCTGACGCACGCGTGCGGGTCAATGCTGGCAAGCGTGACTCCAGAAACCTGTTGGCCTTCACAACGTAACCTCTTAGGTTGCGCGCGCCAACTTCGATCCCATGCTTGCTGAAATGCTTCATAGCATTCTCTATCGACGAGAGCTTCTTCGTCGAGTTCCACGGCGCGAAAGTGCCACTTGCCGCGCGCTCCATCTTCGGTGCTGCACGTGTGGCGAGTCGGCCGAGGGCCTGAGCGGTCTTGACGAGGCGGGCGGCCTTGACCGCGGCCACGGCCACACCGGCACCCACGAGCGTAGCGGCGGCCCCGATAGCCGCCATCTTCGCCGCGTCGCCTTCGTCGGCGGCCAGGTACGCCCCCACGGCCACGGCCCCGATAGCGAACCCGATCGGACCAGGCACGAACATCGAGGACGCCTCGGCAACCACCGCGACGACCTTGGCCAGGCCCTTCCAGGAGAACGTGCCACCCAGATCCGTGCAGTTCACCGGGTCCGCGTTGCAGTAGTCATACGCACTGGCCGACCCACCCGGCACCGGGTCCACCTGCAAGAACCGCCCGATCACCGGCGAGTACAGGCGAACACCCATCAAGATCGTGCCCGTCGGGGTATCAGCCGACCGCTGCGCAGCCCCCAACCACCCGTACCGGCCCCGAGCAGCCGGCGGAGCGTTCCCCGTCGCCGCCGACGTCAACGGCTCCGGGTTCCCGAACTCATCGAACGACGTGAACTGCAGACCCGACCACGACGCGACCGGCTCGCCGTCACCGATCGGCAGCGTCCCGGTCACATCCCCATGCAGATTCACCAGCTGCAACACCCGACCACCCGTACCGGTCGTGGCCACCGCGACCGCACCATCCATCCCCTCCACGAACCGCGACACCACATCCGGCAACGTGGCGTCCTCCACGATCCACGCCGGCTCATCACCATCACCATCGAAGTGACTGACCTGCTCGGTCGAGTTCGCCCACGCCCCATCCACCCACACCGACGTGTCCTGCGTGGCGAACCGCTGCAACGGATCCAGGCCCCACACGCTGCGCGTGGCGCCGGGCACCTCCTGCGCAGCCACCAGATCGTTCACGAAGTACTCGTTGGCAGCCACGACCGACCCACCGGCCACCGGCATCGCCGTGACCCGCCCGAACAGGTCATACGACCAGGACGACCCGTTCGCCCCGCTCGTCGAGACCAACCGATCCGCAGTGTCGTACGAGGAGGTCACCGTCGTGGCGCCCGTCGTGCCCGGGCACACGTCCGCCACCGCACCGGTCGCCTGCGTGAACGACGTCCGGTTGGTGTGCGTGTCGTACCCGTACGTGCGGGACGTGCACTGATCCGTCGCCGCGGACGTGTCGTCCACACCCGTCAGACGGCCCAGACGGTCGTACCGGTAGTTGCGCACGCCCGTGTCCGACGCGTGCGTGATCCACTGGCCACGGTGGTTCTCCACCACCGAGTCCCGCGCGATCACCACCCCGTCCGACACCCGCGTGTACGTCCGGGCCGTCGGCACCCGCGCCGTGTCGTACGTGACCGTCAACCGCACACCACCGGGCAACAGCTGCGACTCCAGCTGACCGTCCGGACCCCACGTCGGCGTGATCGTGCCGGCCACCGAGTCGACCATCTGCGTGACGAACCCGCGCGGCTCCACCGCGCGGTCGTAGGTGTACGTGCGCGTCGTGCCGATCGAGTCCGTGACCGTCAGCGGCTGACCGAGCCTGTCGTAGGTCGTCCTCGTCCAACCGCCGGCCGCATCGGTGTACTTCGTCAGACGACCGAGCTTGTCGTACTCCTTGGTGATCGCCGCCGTCTCGGCGCCGTTCGCATCCACCGACGCGTTCTTGACCACGTCGCCCGTGACCGGGTCGTATGTGGTGCGCGTCGTGGCGATCGCTGCACCCGTGCCCGCGGTACCGGTCAACGCCACAGCGACGACCCGGTCCGCGGCGTCATACGTCGTCGTCGACGTGCGCTTCTCCGAGCCCACGGAATCGGTCACGACCGTCGGCGAACCGAACTGGTTGTAGCCCTCCACCCGTTTGGTAGGCAGGTTCGAGTCCATGCGCGCCGCGTCATGGCCGGTGACAGCACCGGCCGACCTCGTCAAACACGGTTGGCCGGCCCACTCCGGTCGATTGCCGCACGCAGCGTCGGTGGCGTTGGCCCCCGCCGTGTAGAAGACCGCGATCGTCGTGCCGGCGTCCACCCCGGACGACCCTGGCTTGGACGACCTCACCGCACGAGCGCGATCGTCGTACACCACCGTCGACGTCAGCGCCGACGGCTGGCCGGCGTCCACCGTGACGGAGGTCGGCTGACCGTGCTTCCAACCCGACGTGGCACCGAGCGCCGACGCGCCGTCGACGGGCGTGTAGCCGTTCTTCGTGACCAGTGGATCGAAGGTCGCGCCGGTCACCAGGGGTAGGCCGGACGACGTACCCGTCGGGACGATGTCCTGCCCGAAGGTCGTCGTGGTGGTCACAAGGTGGTACTGAGCGCCGTCGGGCTTGCCCTCGTCGTACGTGTTGGCCGTCGTCGGCCGAAGGCTCCGCACGTCACTCGAGTCGTTGCCCACTGCGAGCCGCTGCACGGGCCCGACCGAGACCAGCAGGTCCAGCCCGTCCTCGCTGTAGGCGTTGCGTGCGTCGAGCAGTTGGGCAAGTTCGGGTGGCGTCCGGGTCTCCAGCCCCCACGCGGCGAGCATCGCGGTCGCGTCAGGCAGCTTCCCCAGCGCCAGGAGCCGATTCGTCGCATCCAGGGTGCGGACCGCATTGCCGCGCCCGTCGTACTCGGCGGTATCGATGTACCCCTCGACCGGAGAGCCCGCCCCCGCCGGGGAGGCCGTGTTCACCTCGAGACCTGACGCGTTCAGGTACGAGACCGTGGCGGCGGAGTACCCATCGGGCCCGGGCTGCGTGGCGGTCGCCGACGTCACCGACGGCGTGTCCAGCGGACCAAAGACCGCGGTCGCGTCGGTCGGTCCATCCTCCTGGGCCCAGGTGCTGATGGTGCCGGCGTCAAGGTCGTAGGGACCGCCGGATGCGCGCGTGAGAGGAACGCCGTACACGATGGTCGTCGTGTTGTCCGGACCCCACTGGTCAGCAGTTCCAGGCACGAGCGATGCCCTGGAGACCTGGAGGAGACGGCCGGGAGCCGGGTCGATGTAGTCACCTGCACCCGTCTTGGTCGTCCCACCCGGGCCGTAGGCGAAGCGGAACGGAGCGTCGCCCGGTGCCGTCACGGACGCCAGCCGCCCGGACGAGTCGTAGGTGTAGGACGTGACCTGCGCCGAGGCGCCTGCGGCGACGATTCTCGGGTCAGAGACCTGCGCGAGCCGACCGTCCGCGGTGTAGGCATACGACGCGACCGGCGTCTTGGACATCGTCGCGCCATTCCACGTCCAGGCGGACGCCAGTGACACTCGGCCGGCATACGACCCCGGACTCGTCGCCGTTGCGCTAGTGGTCGTCGCATAGTCCAGCTCCACGACTTCGCATCCGCGCGCGGGAACGACCGTCGTGCACGCCTGCGCATTGCTCGGCCACCCGTCCACCCCCGGCTCGATGGGCGCGATGATCCGAGACAGCCGCGAGACGCCAGGGACGGTCGCGACGTCGTAGATGTGGCGAGTGGCCCCCGCGGCGGCCGGCGGTGCCGTGGAGCGGATCCCGAAGTCGTTCGAGCTCGCGTTCTTCTCGAAGTCCGTGACCGTCCCGTCGATCTCGGTGAGCCTCCACGTTGTCGGCGACGTCGACGTCAGTCGCAGCGACTCGGCGCCCGGCTCGGGCCACCAGGCGCCGTCTGCCCCCTGCGTGAACCAGACGTCGGCGCCACCTGTGAGCTCGAGCGACGCGACATCGTCGTAGGGCCTGGTGATGCGTGTGTACGCGGTGCCCGCAGAGGCATCCGCCGTCCCGAGATCCCACTCGGGCCCGAACGGCGACCACAGCTCGGTCACGGAGACGTCGTCGAAATAAACAACCTTGTCAGGACTGGTGAAGCCGTCGTAGAGCCGAACTCCGGCCTCGGTGGCTCCCGCGGGGACGGTGACGTCAAGCGTCAGACGCTGCCATGCATTCGTCAGGGCAGCCCGCGACGACTTCGTGTTCTCGTAGGGCGCTGTCCCGACGCGTGTGAACGCGCCGATCTGAAGGGCGTAGTCGCTCGACGAGAGGAGCCCGGTGGCCGCAGGCACGTAGATCCACGCTGACACCCGATAGGAACGGCCGGGCTTCATCCCGAGTCGCATCCCGCCGACGTCGCTGCCTCCCACTGCTGCAAACGAGTAGGCGCTACCCGCAACCGGGCTGACCCTGTAGGACGTGCTTCCGGAGTGGTGGAGCGTCGTGTCCACCGTGACAGTGGCGGAGCCCGGGCTCGACATCCCCGCGGCGTCCGATCCCTCTTGCTGTGCCGTTGTCAGCGCGTCCTTCTGCAGCTGGTAACCACCATCCGTGTCGCGCGAGGAGGTTGTGCGGACGAGCGCGATACCGAACTCCTCGACGTCCGTCACGGACATCGTGCTGTCACCCGTCAGCAGGTTCACCGAAGCCGGCCCGACCGATGCGGTCGCGGCGCCATCGGCGTCCGGGTCGACATTCAACGTCACCCACTGCGTGTCCTTCGGCGTCGTGCCGCTCGGCGACGAGGACAGCTGAGCGCGAATCTGCACGGGCCCACCCTCGAATCCGAGCGCTCGACCCACGTCCCACGTCGTGTAGCCCGACGTCGCCGGGAGCTCCTGCCAGGGTGAGCTCCACGCCTGCCCTGCCGAGGTCGACAGCAGAGCCGGCGGGACGTCCTTCACGTCCGTGGCCGGCGAGTCCGGCCCGCGGCGCCACTGGAAGTGCACATAGGCGAGCCCGGGCATGGCTTCGACCGCGATGCGCGCACGCTGCACGACCTGGGCGCCGTCCTCAGGGCCGACGATACCGGCCTGACCGACCCTGAAGACGTACTTGCTGATTCCCGAGACGTTGCCCGCCCGGTCGACGGCCTGCACCTGCAGGACGTGCCGACCGGCGTCGGGGGGCGTCACGCTGATGGCCGCTGCTGCACCCGACGTCGTCGTCACCTGCTGTGCCGGGTCGGGAGCCTTGTCGAGGCCCCAGCGGTAGCCGGAGACAGTGCCGTCGCCCGACGGCATGCTCACGGTGAAGGCACCGGCCTGACCGGGCTCACCGTGCCACGCGGCGTCGCTCGGATAGGCGGTCGAGGCGACGTTCGGAGCCAAGGGAGCGACCGTGTCGATACCGAACCAGAACCAGTCGCTCTGCTGGCCGAAGAGGCAGCAATCACCGGACTTGACGGCCCAGTAGTAGATGCCTCCTTCTTTCAGCGCAGGAGAGACCGTCGTCGAGATCGCCGCGCCGGCGGTCGCCGCGACGACGCCGCGGTAGACCTCCGCGTTGGCGTTTGCGTCCATCACCCAGAAGTGACCGTTCAGGCCGCCGACGTCGGCGTCGGTGATGGTGGCGTACAAGGTCGGCGTCGCCGTACCGATCCAGTTGACGATCGGCTTGAACGTGGGTGCGCCGGACATCGAGGTGTTGGTCGGCTTGTCCGGCACCGAGTTGTAGGTCGTCCACAGGGTGGGGATCCCCGCGCCGTTGTTAGCGGAGTAGAACTTCTTCCACCCGTAGTTGTCGCCCTCGTTCGCGGCCTTCAGCGCGATGTTCCCGTCCGGCTGGCCGGTGTTCGCCCAGATCTGCGCGAGGCCCGTGACGTTGGTGACCGCCCAGTCGCCGCACGCGGTCGCAGTCGACGAGGCGACGACGCCACCGAGCGGGGGCTGCGAGCCCCACCCGACCGTCCCTGAGTTAGCGGGGTTGGCGGCGAGGACGTCCCACTGCCGGGCGACGGTGCACGACCACGCGTAGTAGTTGTACAGACCCAGCTCCGACTCGAGCACCTGCTTGCCGGCGAGCGGCGCTGTCGGGAACGTGATGAAGGCGCGCCCGATGTGGGTCCCCCCGTCGTAGGTCCCGATGTTGAGGGTGCCTTCGCCCTCTCGGTTCTGTTCGTAGCCCTTGAGGATGTAGGTGTCGAACCCCATCTGGAACTCGAACTGAGGGTCGACCACCACCGGGTACTCGGTGTCCGGGTCGTGGAGGAACTCCTCCTGTGGAGTCAAGGTCAAGAGGGCCGCGTCGGGCTCCTGCTGGTCCACATCGTGCTCGACGGCGACCAGCCCTGAGGCGGTGTCGATGCTGCCATCGCCCGGGGGCGCGGCCGGCGTGTCGGCTCCGCCCTCGGCGCTCGTGCGCGGCGTCGACGTCTCAGCTCCGGAGACGACCCACTCGGGCATCGGCGACAGTCTCGTCAGAGCCGGGTCCTCGGCCGGACGGTCCACGGTCAGCGGGAACGCCCGACCGCCGTCGGTCTCGGCGTCCCACATCAGGGCGGTCGGTGACGAGGCGACGACCGCCCCGTCCGCGACGACCGACAGGCCGCCATCCTCCGTAGTCGCGACCTCACCGCCGGTCGAGGCGACGGTGAGCGGCAGCTCAAGGGACTCACCCGACCCGGGCCGCTCGTTGATCACGAAGAACTGCTCCAGGCCCGTACTCGTGGCCTCGACGACCAGATCGATGCCCTGGCGAACATCGGGGTACACCGCACGTCGACCCTCGAGCCGCGGAGCGGGGAGCGGGCCGCCCCAGCTGATCTCGGTCGTCACACCGGACGCCGGCTCCGTCAGCGTGGCCAGCGTGGTCGCCTCCTCCGTGCCCGGGCCGAGGACCGAACCTCCCGAGAGGGTCAGGTCCGCGCCCTGCGCGATGGGCTGGACCGTGCCATCGGCTTGAGCCTCGAGTGTCAGATCGACCGGCGACCAGTCCTCGGCTGCCGAACCATCGCCACCCTCACGCACCCAGACCGGCCCGGCGCCCTGCGAGGACGCCATCCGTCCGTCGGGCAGGGCGAAGACCGATCCGACCTCTGTTCGCTCGCCGATCACCTCGACCGGCTGGTTCTGCAACCTGGCGATCGCCTGCGCCGACACCGCATCCGCGGCGGTGAGCGGCTCCGGGTCCTCGACCACCTGCGATGCCGCCGGCTCGACTACGCGGGGCGCAGCGGCTGCGGGCAGCCCGACCATCGCCACAGCCGCCACGGCCGCCGCCGCGGTGGCGGGGACGAAGAGGCGCCAACGAGCCGGAACACCGAAGAGCGAACGCAGACCAGGCACCCAGGACCCCCTACGAGACCGGAGCGCACCCGCTGCGAGCTCCGCACCGTGCAGGCTTCTGCGCCGTCACGAATCACAGCAGACGCTAACCAGAGTGATAGGTGTTACGACCCCCTTTCAGGCCGGGAACCGACCTGGGACTCCCGGTGCCACCCGGATGGCCTAGTTCGCGACGCGCGGCAGCACCACTCCAGCGGGCACCCGGAGGCCAACGATGGGTCGCGCGCCCCACCGCCGCGCTCCTAGGCTCGTCCCATGGCCCGCTACCTGGACGTCCACCCCGAGAATCCCCAGCCACGGTCGATCAGCCAGGTCGTCGCGATGCTGCGGGACGACGCGGTGATCGCGTACCCGACCGACTCCTGCTACGCGCTCGGCACGCGGATCGAGAACCACGCGGGGGCCGACCGCATCCGGCAGATCCGGCACCTGGACGACAAGCACCACTTCACGCTGGTGTGCGCCGACTTCGCCCAGCTCGGGCAGCTGGTCGTGCTGGACAACAGCGCGTTCCGGGCGATCAAGGCAGCCACGCCGGGTCCGTACACGTTCATCCTGCCGGCCACGCCCGAGGTGCCGCGTCGGCTCGCGCACGCCAAGAAGCGCTCGGTGGGGGTGCGGATCACCGAGCACCCGGTGGCGCAGGCGATCCTGCGCGAGCTGGGCGAGCCGCTGCTGTCGAGCACGCTGCTGATGCCCGGGTCGGAGTGGCCGATGACCGAGGGCTGGCAGATCAAGGAGGAGCTCGACGCGGTCCTGGACGCCGTGGTCGACGCCGGGGACTGCGGGACGGAGCCGACGACGGTCGTCGACTGGACCGAGGGCGCACCCGAGGTCGTGCGGGTCGGCGCGGGCGACCCGGACCGGTTCTGAGCCGACCTGCGGGTGCGCGGTGAACGAGCCCGCGGTCGAACCCGCGTGCCCGCGTGATGCTCGTCGGGCTGGCTCCTGCGGCGCACGGCGGCAACCGCACGGGCCGGCTGTTCACCGGCGACCCGTCGGGCGACTTCCTGTTCGCGGCGCTGCACCGCACCGGGTACGCGTCGCAGCCGACGTCGACCGCGAAGGACGACGGCCTGGTGCTCACCGGTCTGCGGATGGCCGCACCCGTGCGGTGCGCGCCGCCGGCGAACGCCCCGACGCCCGAGGAGCGGCGCACCTGCGGGCCGTACCTGGCGCGCGAGCTGGCGCTGCTCGAACCGGCGGTCGTCGTCGTGCTCGGGGGGTTCGGCTGGAAGGCCGTGCTCGCGACGCTCGCCGAGCAGGGGTGGGACGTGCCGCGTCCGCGACCCGTGTTCGGCCACGGCGCGCAGGTCGTGCTCACCCGCACGGGCGACGACGGGCGGGAGCGGTCCGTGACGCTGCTCGGCTGCTTCCACGTGAGCCCGCACAACACGTACACGGGTCGACTGACCCCGACGATGCTCGACGCGGTCCTCGTGCGGGCCCGAGAGCTGGCCGCCCGCGGCTGAACCCTCGGCGCGCAGGCGCATCGACGCGAGGGCAGACTCGACCAGGTACCCGGCGGTCCCCGAACCCGCCGGTGCGTCGACGAAGGAGCACTCATGGGCATCGACGACCTGGTGGGCAAGGCGAAGGACGCGCTCGCGCAGCACGGTGACGCCGTCGACGACGCGATCGACAAGGTCGCCGAGACCGTCAAGGAGCGCACGAACGACGACCAGGACAAGACCGTCGACTCCGTGACCGAGAAGGCCAAGGACTTCCTGGACAAGCAGAAGTAGCCGAGGGCCGCGCCGCTCAGGGGGCGAACAAGGCCTCGGCCCGGCGGACGAGCACACCCTCGCGCAGGGCCGTCGTGACCGCCTCGGACAGGCGCTGCCGAGCCGCCGCGGACGGTCGTGCGATCCCGAACGCGCCCGCGGTCAGCGACACCAGCCGGTCCTCCGGCAGGCCGTGGGCGCGACGCGCGACGTCGGCCAGCGCGTTGCGCAGCTCCTCGTACGGCACGTCCGCGACGTCGCGACGCGTCCCGTCGGCCGGGACCCTGTAGCCCGTCCACGTGGCCGGGTCCTGCGCGAGGTGCCAGACGACCAGGTCACCGTTGGGCGAGCGGTGCAACCGACCCTTGGGGACGGTCTGCAGGATCGTCGCCCGGCGCGCCTCACGGAGCCGTTCCAGGCCGAACCGGCGCGCGACCAGCCGGGCCAGGCGCTCGGCGGTCACGGGCGCCTCGGCGGTGAGGATGTCGTCGATCTGCGCACGGACCTTCGCCAGGTTGCTGCTGATGCCGACGTTGTCGAGCACGAACAGGTCGAGCACGGGCGCGTCGGCGGCCGGCACGTAGCGGGAGGCCAGCGCCGAGCGGATCACCAGGTCGCCGGGCAGGTCCGGGTGCGGGACACCGGCGCCCGTGTCGGTGCCGCGCCCGCTCAGGAGCCCGAGCGCCCCGGGGCCCGCTGAGGCCGAGCCGGTCGCGTCCGCCGTCTCGGCGACCGTGTCGTCCGCAGCGTCCTCGGCTGCCTCGTCGCCCGTCCCGTCCACCGGCTCGTCGACCGTGAGGCCGGTGGCCGTCAGACGTTCGTCGAGCACCGCGCGTGCGACCGCCAGAGCGATCGCGTCGCCGACCGTCTCCGCGTCGAGCCGACCGGCCCTGACCAGGTCGCCGACCTCGGTCAGCCCGTACCCGTCGAGCTCCGCGAGCGCCGCGCGCACCCGCACCCACCGGGTCAGCCGGGTCAGGCCGCCGGCCTTCGACACGTCGGCGTGCCACAGGGGTCCGTCATGCGCGAGCGTCTCGGCGAGCGTGCGACCTGCCTGCCAGAACACCGCGTCGACAGCACCGACCTGCATCGCGTCGATCAGCCCGCGCCAGGCGTCGGCCAGCGCGCGCAGGGAGCCGGCCGCGTTCGGGGGCAGCGCGTCGGAGGCGGCGACGATCGCGAGCGTCGCGGCGTCCAGCTCGGCCGCACCGTCGGGCTCGCCGGCCGGTTCGAGCGCGGCCGCGGCCTCCCAGGCCTGGAGCGCCCGGTCCAGCGAGGCGACCTCGTCGTCGTCGAGCGCGTTCCATCCGGCGGGCAGGGCGACCCCGGGCAGCTCACCGACGGTCCGGACGAGCGCGGGCAGGTCGTCGCGCGCCTCGACGAGGGCGCCCAGCGCGTCGCTGAGGGCCGCCAGGTCGACGTCGGCGCCGGGCCGGACGACGTCCGCGAGCGCGGCGACGACCTCCCGACGACGGCGCTTGCGGGTCAGCAGCCGGGTGTCGGCGTGCTGCGCGGCGGCCAGCGCCCGGTCGAGGTCGGCGGCGAGGGCGCCCGGGGTGAACGGGCCCAGGTGCGGCACGTGCGCCTGTCGGTACGCCTCGACCTGCTCGCGCACGTGCGCGGCGTGGGCGTGCCAGGTCGGTCCGACGACCTCGCGGGCGTCGCCGGTGGGCACCAGGGGTGCTGAGCCCCCGGCGGCGAGCCAGTCGGCCATGAGGTCCAGGTGCGTCGGCGTGAACGCGCGGGCGGCGAGCCCCTTGACGAGCCCGTCCTCGACAGCCGAGCTCGCCGACAGCAGCCGCTTGACGACCTGGGCGAGTCGTCGCAGGTCGAGCCGGTCCGCGTCGGTCAACCCGGCGAGCCGCCACGGGGACGCGGACGGCGCCTGACCGAGCTCGGCGAGCGCGTCACGAAGCCGTTCGGCGGCCTCCGCGAGCGCCTCGAGCGGCACGTCTCCCGCGGCGATGCCCGGAGGGACGGACGGCACCTCGTCGTCCGCCAGGTCGGCGTCGGCGAGCAGGTCGCGCACCCGGTCGCGGGCGTCGGCGGCGGACAGCCCGGCCGGCCCGACGACGGTCCACGAATCCGGTCGCTTGCCCCGGGCGGCGCGGGGGCGCGCGGCGGCACGACCGGTCTCCGTCCTCGCCATGCTCCCCGGTTCCCCCCCCTGCGGTCGACGTGCGCCGGCTGCACGCGGCATCGTCCCTATCGGCAGGTCGACGCCGGTTCTGCACCCTTCACGTGCGACCAGGGTGCCCGACCGGGCGTTGTCCGACGACTCGTGCGACTGAGCACCCTCGAGCGACCGGGCGCGTCAGCCGAGCAGCAGGTGGCCGCAGTACCCGGCGGCGAAGGCGCTCGCGACGGCGACGCCCGGCAGCGCGAGGCGTGCCGTGCGCTGGGCGCGCGAGCGGACGGTGCGCAACGAGCGGCGCGTGGGCCACGTGTCGGTCGCGGTGGGGTCCTCGAGGTGCACAGGCTCCGGCGTCACCGGCGAGGACATGACCGGCGAGGACGTCACGGGCGAGGACGAGACGGGCGACGGCGCGGCGAGCTGCGTGCGTGCGGGCTGCTCGCGGCGGACCGTCACGTCGTGCAGCGGTCGGACGGGCACGAACGGGCCCAGCGGATCGAGCCGGTCGGGGGTCCGGATGACGGCGACCCCGACGACGGGCGACGGCGCGGTGACCGGCCCGACGGCCTCCACGACGGCGTGCGAGGCGAGCGCACGGACGGCCTCAGGAGCCCAGCGGGACTCGGGCCCTGCGGGTTCGGGCGTCGGGGCACGGACCACGGGAGGGGTCGGGGTGGCGACGGACGGGGTGCTGCCCGTCGCGGGGTGCTTCTCGCGGTGCGGCAGGTCGGCGCCGTGCGGCGCGCGCTGCGTCGGCACGAACGTCACGAGCGGTGCGGCCGCGGCCCGGAGCAGCTCCGGGGTGACCGCGAGGTGCTGCCCGGTGGTCGTCGGGACGACGGGCAGCTCGCCGGTCAGCGGGCCGGTCACACGCAGACGAGCGGCGGGTCTCCCCACCGTCCTCGGCGTCGTGCTCGGCATGGCTGCCACACCGTTCTCATCGGCGCGCGGGGGTCCCGTCTTGAGCAACCGGGACCGTCGGCGGGTGAAGGTTCGGCCGTTCGTGCGGGACGTGCAGGTCAGCGCAGCACGGCCCAGGCGTGCGCGGGCAGCTGCCAGCCGTCGCCGTGCCGTGTCGCGTCCCCGGCAAGCAGCTCGGTGCGTCCGACGTCGAGCCGAGCGGGCTCGTCGCGCGTGCTGAGGGCGAGCACCAGCGAGCCGTCCTCGCCGTCGCGGGCGGTCAGCTCGAGCACCAGCAGCTCGTTCTCCAGCACGAGCGAGCGGGAGCGTGCGGTGCGCAGCCACGGGTGGCGTCGCCGCACCGAGACGAGCCGGCGGTGCAGGTCGATCGTGGCCTGCTGCTCGGGCGTCCACGCGCCGGGGGCGTCGGGGTAGGCCGGGCGGACGGCGTCGTCGCCGCCGAGCCGGTCCTCCTTCACGCCGTGCAGGCCGATCTCGTCGCCGTAGTAGACGGCGGGCGTCCCGGCGAGCAGCAGGAGCAGCGCGTGGGCGTGCGGGTGGTGGCGCGCGTCGGGGACCTGGTCGACGATCCGGGTGACGTCGTGGTTGCCGACGAAGGTCCACGGGACGAACGTGTCGAGCAGCGCGTCGTGCCTGGTCAGCGTCCAGTCGAGCTCGAAGAAGTTGCGCTCGCGCAGCGAGCTCCAGATCGACTTCCACAGCTCGTACTGGGTGAGGGAGTCCACCGTCGACTCCTGCACGATCGCCGCGTAGTCGCCGTGGATGACCTCGCCGACGACGTACGCGTCGGGGTGCGCGGCCCGCACGCGCGGCAGCACCGTGGCCCAGAATCGCGCGGGTGTGGCGTAGGCGGCGTCGAGGCGCCAGCCGTCGGCACCCTGGTCGAGCCAGTGGGTCATCACGCGGGTGACGTGCTCGACCACCTCGGGCGCGTCGTGGTCGAGCAGGACGAGCCCGTCGTGCCCCTCGAACACGGCGAGCCGGCCGTCGGGCTCGTGCCGGAACCAGCGGGCCGCGTCGCCCGTCGGGTCGGCGAGCGCCGCCCTGACCTGCGGGAAGTCCCGGCCGACGTGGTTGAACACCCCGTCGAGCAGCACGCGGACCCCGCGGTCGTGCGCGGCCTGGAACAGCTGGCGCAGGTCGTCCTCGTCGCCGAGGCGGGGGTCGACGCGCAGGTGGTCGACGGTGTCGTAGCCGTGGCTGGTGGAGGCGAAGACGGGGCCGAGCGCGAGGCCGTTGAGGCCGAGGTCGACGACGTGGTCGAGCCAGCGCTCGAGGTGGTCGAGGTGGTGCAGGGGCGGGCGGCGCTCGGTGCCGAGGTGGTCGCTGTCGCGGATGGCGGCGCCGACGAATCCCAACGGGTAGACGTGCCACCACAGGCAGTCGTCGCTCCAGCTCATCCGTGCAGCGTACGGGCGTGCGGGGCCGGGGGGACGCGGCCCGGCGCACCCACGAGCAGGGTTACGGAACGGTAACAATCGCGCGATGCGGGACCAAAGTACCTAGTACCGACTGTCCGGGAGAAACCACCCCCTGGTAGGAAGTGCCCAGCCGGTCGGACGGTCCTCGACGGCGGCAACGGAGCCGCCGTGAGCACCCCCCGCCGGACGCTCCCCCACGTCCGCGCCCTGGCAGGGCTCGGCCTACCCACAACGAGGTGGACATGACCAGACACGTCCTCGCCGGCATCGTCCTCGCCGTGCTGGCAGCCCTGACGGTCCTGCTCTCCGGACTGCTCGGCCCCGAGGTGCAGGGCGTCGCGCTGCTCGGCGCCGCGCTCGGCGGAGCCCTCGGGCTCGTGCCCGACCGCTCGCCCGGGGCCCGCGTCGGGGGGTTCGCGGTGGGCTTCGTCGCGGCCTGGTCGGGCTACGCGCTCCGCGCCGCCGCCCTGCCGGACACCGCAGGCGGGCGCGCCGTCGCCGTCCTGATCGTCGTGCTCGTGTGCGTCGCCGTCGCCGTCGGCACGCGCGGTCGGCTGCCGCTGTGGTCGGCGCTGCTCGGCGCCGCCGCCATGGCCGGCTCGTACGAGTACCCGTACGTCGCCGACCCGAGCGGGTTCCTGGCCACCTCGCCCGTCTCCGCGACCGCGGTGCTCGTCACCGCCGCGGCCGGGTTCCTGGCCACTGCCCTGCTCGGGCCCGTCGTCCAGCAGTCGCGCACCGACGAGGCGATCCTCGCCGACGCCCGCGCCCAGCTCGCCGACGCCGGACGGCGCGCAGACGGCACGGCTCCGGCCGGCGGACCACCGCCCGCCCGGCCCGCACCGACCCCGGCGCCCGCCGCCGCTCCGATCTTCCGTCCGTTCGACGCCGCACCGGAGGCCTGACGTGACCGCACGCACCGCACGCAGGACAGCCGGCACCGACCCGCGCCACCGGCTCCGCCGCGCAGGCGTGGCCGCGCTCGGCCTGCCCCTCGTCCTGCTCGCCGCACCCGCCACCGCGCTCGCCCCGCTGACGGCGACCGACGCGACCACGACCACCGACGGCGACGTGAGCGTCACCAACACCGAGACCGTGCAGGCGCAGCTCGACGCGTCCGGGCGGCTTGAGGTCGCCCGGCTGTACGAGCAGCTGGCGTTCAGCGGGAAGGGCACGACGACCGTCGTCAACCCCACCTCCACGCAGGGCCTGCGCAACCTCGACGGGTTCGGCGGCTTCAGCACGAGCGACGGCGCGATGACCGCGACCGTCACCGTCGACGGCGAGAAGCGGCTGCGCACCGTCTCGGACTTCACCGGGGACCTGCCCGTGGGCGTCGAGGTGCATTACCGGCTCAACGGCAAGGAGGTGGACCCCGGCCGGGTCGTCGGAGCCGACGGCACGCTCAAGGTCCGCTACACCGTGAGCAACCTGACCACCCGGCAGGACCCGGTCACCTACGACGACGGCACCGGCACGCAGGTCACGACGACCGCCGAGACCGTCGTGCCGCTCGTCGGCCAGCTCACCACCACGCTGCCGTCCACGTTCACCGCGGTCGCCTCCGACGAGGCGAACATCGCCGGTGACGGACGCGGCGGCACGAAGCTGTCGTTCACCATGACCCTCTTCCCGCCCATCGGCTCGCCGACCGCGGAGTTCGGGTACACCGCCGAGATCGAGAACGGGCAGGTGCCCGCGGCGAACGTCTCGGTGCTGCCCGTCTCGCCGCTGACCAGCCCGTCCTTCGCCGGGGGCGCCGCGTCCTACGCCGGCGGTGCCGAGTCGGGGCAGGAGCTCACGGCAGGCGCGACCGCCATCGACGGCAACCTGCTCGCGCTGCGCGACGGGGCCGCGACCCTGCTCGACGGCCTCCTGCAGCTGCAGGACGGCGCCGCCCAGCTGTCCGCCGGGCTCAACGGGGAGGCCGCCCCCGGTGCGCGCACGCTCGCTGCCGGGCTCGTCACCGCCCGGACGGGCGCGAGCGACCTCGCCGCGGGTGCTGCCACGGCGAACGGTGGCGCGCGCCAGGTCGCCGACGGCGCCGCGGCGCTCGACGCCGGGCTGACGCAGGCGGGCCAAAAGGTCCCCTCGCTGCTCGACGGCCTCAACCAGGTGCAGGGTGGCTTGACCGCCGTCGACCAGGGCCTGGCCACGATGTCCGGGTCCATCGGCGGGCTGCCCGAGAACCAGGGCGTGATCGACCTGCACAACGGCATCGCGTCCCTGCAGACCGGCGTGACCAACGCACGCCTGGGCGCCAAGTCCATGAGCTCGACGATCGGCTCGCTCGCCGCCGTCCTCAACGGGCTCGGCGCGACGCACCCGACCCTCACCCTCGCAGGCGCTGCCGACCCGCGGTACCCGGCCGTCGTCGGGCTCAACCAGTTCCTCAGCGCCGTCGCGGCGGGCGAGACCGACCCCGTCAAGAAGGTCACCCTGCAGGCCGTCGCCGCGATGTACACGGTCGACACCGGCCCGGTGGACCTCGGGCCGGGCATGCAGACGCTGGCGAGCGTGCTGAGCTCCGGGATCGTGACGGGGCTCGGGGCGCTGCAGTGCGGGCTGGACCGACCGGCCGCGACGGCCGGGGGCCTCGACTGCGCCGCCAGCCCGAGCGTCGCCGAGGGACTCGGCCTGGTCGACGAGGGCCTGGGCGACCTGGTCGACGAGGTCGTCAAGAGCGTCCAGGGTGGCGTCGGGCAGGACGCCGACACCCAGGCCAGCGGCACGCTGCGCGGCGGCATCACCTCGCTGCAGGACGGCACCGCGCAGATCGTCACCGGTGCGCAGGCCCTGGTGAGCGGCCTCGGCCAGCTCCAGGCCGGTGCCGGGAAGCTGAGCTCGGGCTCGTCGCAGCTGGCCGACGGCACCGCGCGACTGTCCGGCGGCGCAGCCCAGCTGTCCTCCGGCACCTCACGCCTGGCCACCGGTGCGGGCGACCTCGCCGACGGTCTGGGCGACGCGGCCGACGGCGCCGAGCAGCTCTCCGAGGGTCTGACCCAGGCCGCCGACGGCGCCCCGGCGCTGGTCGACGGCGCCACCCAGCTCTCCGAGCAGGGCACCTCGGTCCTGGCCGCGTCGGGGGCCGAGACGGCCGCGGACTACGGCGTGAAGTACGCCGTGATCGAGGCGGGCGCCCAGCGCACGGCCGAGGAGTCGATGGCCTACGGCGGGCCCGAGGGTGCGGCGTCGGTCACCGCGTACTCGCTCGACCTCGCCGCGGTCGACGGGTCGGGGGTCACCTCGGTCGGTCGCGGGGCGGCAGCGCTCGCCCTGTTCGGGATCGGTGCGACGGTCGCGACGCTGTGGCGGCGTCGGCTCGTCTGACCCGGCATCGTCGTCCGCCCGTCGCGCGCCTCCCGGCCGCGGCGGGCGGACGGCCGTTCAGCGTCCGGTGACCGACCACGTCCCGGCGGCCAGGTCCATCAGGCGCGGCAGGATGACGTCCCCGGCGACCCGCAGCCCGTCGTGCAGGTGCTCGTTGGTGACCCACACCTGCGCGTTGCCGACCGCGGATGCCGTCCCCAGCGCCAGATCGAGGTCCACGTACGGGTCGTCGTAGTACTGCACGGCCGCGACGGGCACCTCGTTGCGGGCCAACCGGTCCAGGTCGTACAGCGCGGGCCAGGACGTGCGCGCGGCCAGCGCGTCCACGGCCCCCGCGAACGGGCGCAGCGCGGTGTGCTCGTCGTACATCCAGCGGAACATCGCCTCGCCGGTCAGCTGCAGCGGTCGAGCAGTCTCGGCGAAGGCCGACCACCGCTGGTGCTCGGCCTGCGCGGCCCAGCCGCCGACCACCTCGCCCTGGTGGTAGATGACCTCCTGCAGCACCGCGTACAGCGGGTTCGTGTCGAACCCGGTCTGCTGCGCCACCGTCGCGGCGAACGCGGCGGACGGCTCGCCGTCCTCGTCGAAGGCCGTCTCGAGCAGCCAGTGCAGCGCGTCGATCCCCGTGCTCATGCCCAACGGACCGCCCAAGGTCTGCAGCCGCCGCACGCTGAACGGGTCACCCGTCGGCAGCCGCACGTCGCCCGCCGCCAGCCGGTCGGCCAACCGGCCGAGCACCGCAGGGTCGTCCGGGTAGAGCCGGGCCAGCTCGCGGTTACGGGCCGCCTGCCGCGGGTACGTCGCCCGGTACACGTCGGGCGCCGAGGCGGTGACCCCCGGCAACCCGCCGGTGACGTAGCAGGCGGTCAGTGCCTCGGGGTGCCGGGACAGGTACGTGAGCGTGAGGAACCCGCCGTACGACTGGCCGAGCGTCGCCCACCGACGCCCGCCGAACACCTGTGCGCGCACCGCCTCGGCATCCTCGACGATCGCGTCCGCCCGGAAGCACGCCAGGAAGTCGGCCGCCGTCGCCGGGTCGTCGAACCGGGCGATCGTCCGGCCGTCGACGCGCGAGGACCGGCCCGTGCCGCGCTGGTCGAGGAGCACCACCCGGTGCGTGCGCGTCGCGGTCGCGATCCACCCGCCCGGCATCGGCCGGGGACCGGCCCCACCCGGGCCGCCCTGCAGGAACAGCAGCAGCGGCAGGTCGTCGCCGTCGCGCGTCGGGTCGACCACCTCCCGGGCCAGCACGTGCAGGTCGCCGAACCGGGTCGGCTCGTCCCGGTCGACGGGCACCCGCACGCGGTGGTCACGGACGAGCAGCGCACCGGCGCGGTAGGCCGTCGCGGGCTCGGCGGTCGCAGGATCGGCAGGGGTCGTCAGGCTCACCGTCCGACCCTACGACCCGTCACCGACGGGCAGGTACGACGGGCAGGTACGACGAACCCCTCCGACGTCGGGGCACGCCAGGAGGGGTCCGCCGGCCGGCACAGACGACCCTCGCCCGAAGGCGCCCGGCCACCTTGCCGCAGTGCGTGCGCCGGCTCGTCCAGGACGGCCCGCCGCACCACCAGCGTGCGCCCTCCCGTCGCGGACGGCCCAGGGACGATCGTCCTCGCGGGCCCGACCGAGTCGGCCCAGGCCCCTCGCCAGGGCGGGCGGTCGGCTGGCACGCTGGCGGCATGAGCCCCCTCGAGATCCCCTGTCCCCGTTGCGACGCACCCGCCGGCAGCCCGTGCGTCACGGGCGAGGGCCAGGTGCGCGACCACACCCACCGCCGCCGCGGGATCGCTGCCGCCGCTGCCGGCGACGACCACAGCCCGCAGCCCTGAGCACGGCGCCCGGGGGTCGCCCGCAGCGCGACCCGTAGGCGCCTGGCCTGGGGCGGGGCGGACCGACGGCGTCAGATGCTGACGCCCGTCCCAGGCGGTTCACAGACGCACCACAGGCACGGCGGACTGAATAGGGGACGTCTACCAGACCCCACCCCCCGGAGGTCCTTGTGTCCGCCTACCTTCTCTTCGCGGTCGACCTGATCGCCATCTGCGTGCTCACGTTCGCGGTCTACTTCCCCCGGCACCATCGCCGGGACCTCGTCGTGGCATTCCTCGGCGTCAACGTCGGTGTGCTGGTCGTCGCCGGCGCACTCGCGCAGAGCACGGTCGGCGCGGGCCTCGGGCTCGGGCTGTTCGGCGTGCTGTCGATCATCCGGCTGCGGTCGACCGAGCTGACCCAGCACGAGGTCGCGTACTACTTCGCCGCCCTCGCGCTCGGCCTCCTCGGCGGGCTGGCCGCCGGACCCGTCCTGCTGACGGTCGGCCTGATGGCCCTGCTCGTGCTGGTGCTCGCGCTGGCCGACTCGCCCCGGCTGCTCAGCCGCCACCGGCAGCAGCTCATGGTGCTCGACCAGGCCGTGGTCGACGAGACCGAGCTGGTGGACCGGCTCGAGCAGCTTCTGGGTGCCCGGGTGCTGCGGGCCGACGTGCAGCGGCTCGACCTGGTGAACGACACGACCGTCGTCGAGGTCCGCTACGAGCTGCTGCCCTCGGCCGCGCGCCGGACGGACCCCGTGCCGGCACCCACCGTGGTCCGATCCGTGCCGGACCGTGCCGGCCTGGCACCGGCGGACGTCACGGCCGCCACCGTCTCGCACCTGCCGGCCGGGGTGACCCGATGACCACGACGCTCCCCCGACCCGCCTCCGCCACGACCGACCCTGCGACGGGCCCTGTGACCGACCCTGGGACAGACCCGCTGCACGCGCTGGGCCTGCTCGACCCGATCGACCTCGCCGAGCTCACCGAGCGGGCGTCCCTGCAGACCCGCGTCGACCGCAAGTACGTCGTGCCGCTCACCGAGCTGCCCACCCTGCTGGCCGGGCTCGAGCCCGGGGCCCGGGTGCTGGAGATCGACGGCGGTCGCTCGTTCGCCTACGAGTCGGTGTACTTCGACACCCCCGAGCTGGACTCCTACCTCGGTGCGGCCCGCCGCCGGCGCCGCCGCTACAAGGTCCGCACGCGCACCTACGTCGACTCGGCGCTGTGCTGGGTCGAGGTGAAGACCCGTGGCCCGCGCGGCTGCACCGTCAAGACGCGCCTGCCGCACGACGTGCACTCCCGGGCGGTGCTCACGGGCGACGCGACGGTGTTCACGCACCACGTGCTCAGCGAGGCCGACGTGGCCCCGCCCGCCGCAGAGGACGAGGTCGCCGGCACGCCGCTGACCCCGACCCTGGTCAGCCGGTACCGCCGCACGACGATCCACCTGCCGGCGACCGACAGCCGCACGACGATCGACACCGACCTGGAGTGGATCGACCCCGTCGACGGCGAGCGCATCACGTTCGACGGTTACGCGATCGTCGAGACGAAGACCGGCTCGACACCGTCCTCCACCGACCGCCTGCTGTGGCGGCACGGCCACCGCCCCGTGCGGATCTCCAAGTACGGCACCGGCATGGCCGTGCTGCACCCCGACCTGCCCGCGACCCCGTGGCGACGTGTGCTCGACCGGCACGTCCTGCCTGCGGTCGCGTGACCTGCCTCCACCCCCACGACTCCTGAGAGGGAGACCCCCATGCGACGCCCCACCCTGAAGCTGCTCCTGCCCGCGGCGCTCACCGCCGCGCTCCTCGTCGGCTGCTCCTCGACGACCGACGCGACCGACTCGACCGGCTCGGACACCGCGTCGGGCACCGTGATCGAGGCGGCCACCGACGCCGACCTGACCGTCGAGTCCGCGATGGCCGCGAACACCGCCGCCGAGACCGTCGAGTCCACGTGGGACGAGTCCGCCGAGGTGACGATCGCCCTGACCGGCTCGTCGGCCACGGTCGACGGCGACGGCGTGAGCGTCGACGGCTCGACGGTCACGATCACCGCGCCGGGCACGTACCGGGTGTCCGGGACGCTGGACGACGGCTCGCTCGTCGTGAACAGCACGGGTGACGGGCTCGTGCGGATCGTGCTCGACGACGCGTCCCTGTCGAGCACGACGACCTCGCCGCTGCAGGTCACCGACGCGACCGCGGTCGCCGTCGTCCTGGAGGACGGCACGGCCAACAGCCTGTCCGACGCGAGCGAGTACGTGTACGCCGCGGACGTCGACGAGCCCAACGCGGCCCTGTTCTCGACCGCCGACCTGACCATCACGGGCACCGGTTCGCTCGACGTGCAGGGCAACGCGAACGACGGCATCGCGAGCAAGGACGGTCTGGTCATCGAGTCCGGCACGATCACGGTCGACGCGGTCGACGACGCGATCCGGGGGAAGGACTACGTCGTGGTCAACGGCGGCACGCTCGACGTGACGGCCGGCGGCGACGGCATCAAGTCCGACAACGACGAGGACGCCGCCCTCGGCTACGTCTACGTCTCCGGCGGCGACCTCACGGTGACGGCGGTCGACGACGGCCTCACCGCGACCACCGACGTCATCGTCGGCGGCGGCACGATCGCCGTGCAGACCGGCGGGGGCGCCGGTGCGTCCGTCGCGGACGACGCCACGCCGAAGGGCCTGGTCGGCGACGTGTCGGTGGTGATCGGCGGCGGCACGCTGCTCGTCGACGCGGCGGACGACGCCGTGCACTCCGGCGGGGTCGTGTCCGTGGCCGACGGCGTGCTCACGCTCGCCTCGGGCGACGACGGCATCCACGCCGACAACGCGTTGCAGATCAGCGGCGGCGCGATCGAGGTCACCGACTCGTACGAGGGTCTCGAGGCCGGGCAGATCACGGTCGCCGGCGGTGACGTGTCGGTGATCGCGAGCGACGACGGCGTGAACGCCGCGTCCTCCACCGAGGACGCCACGGAGGACACCTCGGGCGACGCCGCTGCCGGTCCGGGCGGGGAGATGGCGACCGACGCGAACGCGCTGGTCACGATCTCGGGCGGCTCGCTGTACGTCGAGTCGGAGGGCGACGGCCTGGACTCCAACGGGTCCATGGTGATGACCGGTGGCACGGTCGTCGTGGCGGGCCCGACGAACTCGGGCAACGGCGCGCTCGACTTCAACGGCACGTTCGAGGTCTCCGGCGGCGAGCTCATCGCCGTGGGTGCGGCCGGCATGGCGCAGACCCCGACGGACGGGTCGTCGCAGTCGTTCGTCGGCTTCACGATGTCGACGACCGAGGGCGACGGGTCGGTCGTGCACGTGCTCGACGCGGACGGGAACGTCGTGGCCTCGTTCCAGGCCACCAAGAGCTTCTCGTCGGTCGTGTACACCTCCTCCGACATCACCTCGGGCGAGGAGTACACGCTCTCGGTCGGCGGCTCGGTCGGCGACGACGCGGTGAACGGGCTCTCGCACTCCGGTGACGCCGACGGTGCGTCCTCGGTGGGGACCGCGACGGCGGGCACCGTCATCGCGGGCATGGGCGGGGGCGGCGGGATGGCTGGTGGCGACGGCGGCGGGCGTCAGCGCCCCTGACCCTTCACGGCACGGCAAGACGCTCCGGCCCGGATCTCCTTGCGAGGTCCGGGCCGGAATGCGTCACGGCCGGCACGGGTTGTGCACGTCATGCCTCTGACTGGTGAGTACGCGCCGAGCACGTCCGAGTGGGCCCGCGAGCAGGCCGAGCTCTACGAACGCACCGACGGCCGCGAGGGCAACCTGCTGCAGGGCCGCCCGGTCATCATCCTGACGACGTTGGGCGCCCGGTCGGGCAAGCTGCGCAAGACCGCGCTCATGCGGGTCGAGCACGACGGCGAGTACGTCGTGGTCGCCTCGAAGGGCGGGGCGCCCGAGCACCCGGCCTGGTACGGCAACCTGGTCGAGCACCCGCTGGCCGAGCTGCAGGACGGGGCCGTCCGACGCGACTACACGGTGCGCGAGCTCGAGGGCGCCGAGCGCGAGACGTGGTGGGCGCGGGCCGTGGAGGTCTGGCCGGACTACGTCACCTACACCACGCGCACCGACCGTCTGATCCCGCTGCTGCTGCTCACGCCCGTCACCGACTGACCGGGCGTGACCCGGGCCTGACCCCGGCCTGGTCCGGCCTGGTCCGCAAGCCACTCCCAGAGACGACGGAGGGGCGGGCACCCGCAGGTGCCCGCCCCTCCGCATGCTCACGTCGATCAGACGAGCGGCACGCCCGCGGCGTCGACGGACCACTTCGGGTCCTTCGAGACGAGGTAGATGATGCCCTCGATGAAGCCCCAGAGGCCGGCGACACCGAACGTCACGATGGACAGCACGAGCTGGATGACGGCCTTCTGGGTGAAGCCCAGGTAGAAGTTGTGCACACCCAGCGAGCCCAGCAGGATGCCGAGCACACCGACGATGACGCGCGACTTGCCCTCGGGGGCGACGCCGTAGGCGGGGACCGGCGCGGGCGCGGGAACCTGGTCGGACATGAGTTCTCCTCGTTGGTGGGGGCCCGCTCGGCAGCGGGCGCGCGCCGAAGAGTACCGATGAATCGGCCTCGTTGATGTCCGTTTCGTCCGAATATCCGTGAGTTCACCCAGGCGGCCCACAGGAATCACCCACAGGGGCCTCGGCGACGCCCTCAGACCCCGGGTTCAGCGCTCTCGGTCTGCGTGGCGGCCCGCACGGCGAGCTGGCTGTGCCGGTAGGAGTACGTCCCGTAGACGACCATGCCGACGGCCAGCCAGACGGCGAACCGGATCCAGGTCAGGGTCGTCAGGTTGAGCATGAGCCACAGGCACGCGAGCCCCGCGACGATCGGCAGCACGGGCGACCACGGCACCCGGAACCCGCGCGCCAGGTCCGGTCGCGTCCGCCTCAGGATCGGCACCCCGAAGCTCACGAGCACGAACGCGGACAGCGTCCCGATGTTGATCATCTCCTCGAGCAGCTCCACGCGGGAGAACCCGGCGATGAGCGCCACGACGATCCCGACGCCGATCTGCAGGCGGGCCGGCGTGTGGAACCGGTGGTGCGTCTTGGACACCGAGCGGGGCAGCAGGCCGTCACGGCTCATCGCGAAGACCACGCGGGTCAGGCCGAGCAGCAGGACGAGCAGCACCGACGTGAGGCCGACGAGGATGCCGACCGAGATGATCTTGCCCGCCCAGTCCGCGCCGACCAGCACGAACGCCGTGGTCAGCGACGGGCTGCCGGAGGCGGCGAGGTCCTGGTAGCTGACCATGCCCGTGACGACGACCGTCACCAGGATGTACAGCACGGTGACGATGGCCAGGCCGCCGAGGATGCCGCGCGGGACGGTCCGCTGCGGGTCCTTCGTCTCCTCCGCGGTGGTCGCCACGACGTCGAAGCCGATGAACGCGAAGAACACGAGCGCGGCACCGGACAGGATGCCGACGACCCCGTACGTCGAGGGCTGCATGCCGGACAGGAACGCGAACAGCGGCTGGTCGAGCGCGGTCGCCCCGGCGGCGGGCTGCGACGGCGGCACGAACGGCGTGTAGTTCGCCTTGTCGATGTAGAAGAAGCCGGCGACGACGACGAACAGGGTGATGGCGATCTTGATGATCGTGAACACGCTGTTCACCCGCGCGGACAGGCGTGTGCCGATGACCAGCAGCGTCGTGAAGATCGCGGTGATGAGCACCGGTCCCCACTCCATGTCGACCGGCCCGAGGTGCAGCGTCGTCGGGATCCCGATGCCGAACAGCCCGAACGCGTCCGCGAGGTAGACGCCCCAGAACTTCGCGATGACGGCGGCGGCCAGCAGCATCTCGAGGATGAGGTCCCAGCCGATGATCCAGGCGGCGAGCTCGCCCATGGTCGCGTAGGAGAACGTGTACGCGGAGCCGGCGACGGGCAGCGTCGAGGCGAACTCGGCGTAGCACATGATCGCCAGGCCGCACACGACCGAGGCGATGAGGAACGAGACGATGACCGACGGTCCGGCGTAGTTCGCGGCGGCGGTGGCACCGACGGAGAAGATGCCGGCACCGACCGCGACGGCCACGCCGAGCACGGCGAGGTCCCAGGCGGTCAGGGTGCGGGTGAGCGAGCGTTCCGGATCGTCGACGGCGGCGAGGGTCTCCTCGACGGACTTGCGTCGTAGGACGCTCCGGTTGCTGGCCATCGGACCTCCATCGGTTCGTGCGCGTCCTGCCCGCGGGCCCTGCTCGGCCTCGGGGTGGGGACGACCCTCCCACAGCCCTGTGCGACCCGCCGTGGGACCGAGGTCACGGCGTCGTTGCCGCGTCCGGCACGGTGATCGTCCCCCGACGGCGGTCGGCCCGCACCAGGTGTGGGCGTTCCGTGGCACCCTCCTGCGGTGACCAGGAGAAACGGACGAGGCCGACGTCGGAGCACGTGGGGGTGGCTCCTGCTGCTCGTGCTGGCGGTGGCGATCGGCGCCGGTGCACCGGCGTGGTCCGACGCGCAGGACGCCGCGCGCTTCCCGGTGACCGCACAGGTGCTCGAGGACGGACGGACCGCGCTCGACGCGCTGCCGGTCAAGGGCCGTGCCCCGCGGACCGACTACGCGCGCGAGCAGTTCGGCGAGGCGTGGGCGGACGTCGACGGCAACGGCTGCGACACCCGCAACGACGTCCTGGCCCGCGACCTGACGGCGATCACGACCGACCCCGACGACGCCTGCATCGTGCGCACGGGCACGCTCGACGACCCGTACACGGACGAGGTCATCGCGTTCGAGCGCGGGGAACGCTCGTCCGAGGTGCAGATCGACCACGTCGTCGCCCTCGCGGACGCGTGGCAGAAGGGCGCCCAGCAGTGGACGGCCGAGAAGCGCGAGCGCTTCGCCAACGATCCGGCGAACCTGCTCGCCGTCGACGGCCCCGCCAACCAGCAGAAGGGTGCGGGCGACGCGGCGACCTGGCTGCCGTCGAACACCGGGTACCGGTGCGTGTACGCGCTGCGGCAGATCCGGGTGAAGGCCGCCTACGGGTTGTGGGTCACGGCGGCCGAGCGGGACGCGCTGTCCGACCAGCTCGACCGCTGCGTCGTCACGGACTGAGCGGCCTCGGGCCGCCCGGCGGCGACGCGACCCTCCTCGACGAGCCGGAGGAGCGCCCGGCGCACGTCGTCGGCGTCGAGCGCGGCGCTCCCGGGGTCCGGCTCCAGGTGGCCGAGCACGAGCCCGGTGAGCGTGAACGTCGGCACCGACCAGGCGGCCGTGCGGGCGACGCCGAACGGGGCCAGCTGCTGCGTGGCGTGCACCAGCGCGGGGTCGACCTGGGCGGCGATGACGGAGCCCGTGGTCATCGCGCTGACGGCACGGGCGACGACCGTGTACCCGTCGGGAGCGTCGAGCGGGGCGACGAGCCGCAGCCCGAGCAGTCGGGCCGCCCCCGCGAGGATCGCCGCGCCGCGCGCGAGGGTGCGCCGTTCGCTGACCTGCAGCTCGGCGGCCAGCTCGTCGCGCAGATCCGGCTCGGGCACGCTCGCGAACGCGGCCCGCAGGGCGAGGTACGCCCCGAACTGCGGGGAGGCCAGGACCCCTTCGAGGTCGGCCTGGAACGACAGGCGCATGAGCTCGACGAACAGCTCGTGCCGACCCGCGACGGTGCCGAGGTCGACCCACGGCTCCTCGAGGACCGCCTCGGCCTCGGCCACGACCCGCGCCCCGATGCCCGGCAGGTCGGTGCCGCGGGCCACCTCGAGCAGCACGTCGGCGTGGAAGGCGTCGCGCGTGGGCCAGCGCCGGTAGGCGGAGGTCCGGGAGACGTCGGCGTGGCGGATGACGTCCTCCAGCGCGAGCCCGTCCAGCCCGACCGTGACGCCGCGTTCGGCGAGCAGGTCGACCGCGGCGGAGAGCATGCGGCTGCGGGTGTCCGCGTCGGACATCCGGGGGCGGCGTGCGGGGCGTTGACGCGACGCGGTCATCGGCCTACCTTCGTGAAGGAACTTGGAACTCCAAGTACCAATCTAGCCGGACGACGGGACGGGACGCCATGACCGGCACGACCAGCAGCACCGAGCACGGACCCTGGCGGTACGCCGTCAAACGCGCCTGGTACCGCGACGGTCGACCCGGACGCCTCGCGCAGGCGCTCAACCGGATCAGCGCCTGGCAGTACGCGCACGGCATCCTCACGCTCGGCGGGCGCGGCATCACGCTCGAGGTCCGCGGCCGCCGCACGGGCAAGGCCGTACGGCTGCCGCTCGTCCTCGCCCGCCACGACGGCGAGCGCTACCTGGTCTCCATGCTCGGGCCCCAGGCCCAGTGGGTCCTCAACGTGCAGGCCGACGACGGCCGGGCCCTCGTCCTCCGTCGCCGCGGACCCGAGCACGTGCGGCTCGTCGAGGTCCCCGTCGCCGACCGCGCCCCGCTGCTGCGTCGCTACCTCGACCTCGCCCCCGGCGCCCGCCCGCACATCGCCGTGCCTCGCGGAGCACCGCTCGAGCAGTTCGCCGCCGTCGCAGCCGACTACCCGGTCTTCCGCGTCCTGACCGACGACCGCGACCCGGACAGGGTGGGACGATCGACCCCATGAGCAGCGGCATCACGGTCGGACCCTCACTGGTCCTGCCGCGCGCCGAGCTCACCGTCCGGTTCTCCCGCTCGTCCGGGCCCGGCGGGCAGGGCGTCAACACGACCGACTCGCGCGTCGAGCTCTCCTGGGACGTGGGCTCCTCCCGCGTGCTCACGGACACCCAGCGGGCCCGGCTGCTCGAACGCCTCGGCCCCCGGCTCGTCGCCGGCGTGCTCACCGTGACCGCCTCCGAGCACCGCGAGCAGCTGCGCAACCGGGCCGCGGCCGAACGTCGGCTCGTGGCGCTCGTCGCCGAGGGGATCGCCCCACCCGCGCGGCAGCGGCGCTCGACCCGCCCGACCCGGGGCTCCGCGGAACGCCGCCTGACGGCGAAGAAGCAACGGTCCGCGACCAAGCGCCTGCGCTCCGCGCGTCCCGGGGACTGAGGCCTCAGCGGGATCCATCGGGATTGACGATGCACACGTGCCGGACGACGGTGTCCGTGTGACCCCGTCCGAACTCCCGACACAGCCCGACGGCCCCCGCGTGCAGCAGGTCGACGCGCTGACCGCCGAGGCCTTCGCGCCCGCGTTCGAGCAGCTGTACGCCCGGGCCTTCCTGCAGCTGCACCGGCGCGACGGCAAGCGGTCCGCCATGTCCGGGGCGTCCCGGGCCGTGCTGCTGCACCTCGCGCACACCGGTCCGCTCACCGTCGGGGAGGCCGCCAAGCACCTCGACCGCGCGCAGTCCGTCGTCTCGGACATCGTCACGCAGCTGGAGCAGAAGGGGCTGCTCGCCCGCGAGAGCGACCCCGCCGACCGCCGTCGCACGCTCGTCTGGCTCACCCCCGACGGACGCGCCGCCCTCGACCGCGAGCGCAGCGTGCTCTCGGCCGACCTCGTCACGGCCGCCGCCGACCGGCTCACCCCGGCCGAGCGTGCCGTGCTGCTCGAGACCCTGCGCCGGCTCGTCGGAGCCGACGTCCCCGCCCCTGTCCCCACACTCGGAGGAGACCCCGCATGAGCACCCACGACCACACCCACGACGGCCCGGCCGACGGCCTGCACGACAGCCTGCACTGCGAGAGCTGTGGCATGCCCGTCGAGTCGGGCACCTACTGCCAGTACTGCACGGACGCCGAGGGCAACCTGCAGGCCTTCGACGAGCGGTTCGAGCGCATGGTCGGCTGGCAGGCGCGCGAGACGCCGGACGCGCCGCGCGCCGAGATCGAGGCCAAGACTCTCGCGTACATGTCGACCATGCCGGCCTGGCGCGACCACCCCGACCTGCTGGCCCGCACCTCCTGAGGGCACGGCCGCAGGGTCAGGGCCCCGGGTCAGAGGACCGCGAGCAGCCAGCCGCCGCCGAGGGCGAGCGCGCCCAGGCAGACCAGCAGGAACACGGCGACCCAGACGCCGGCCGGCACGTGCGTGATGCGCGCGAGCTGGCCGGCGTCCGACGTGTCCGACGGACCCCGGCGCCGACGGCGCTGCTGCTGCATCTCCAGCACCGCACGCGGGGCACCGAGCAGCAGGAACCAGGTCAGCGCGTGCGCGAACGTGCTGCGCACCTCGTCCGACCCCCACCACGTGACGGCGACGAGCACCGCGGTGCTCACCAGCACCGCCCACAGCCCGTACCAGTTGCGGATCTGCACGAGCACGAGCGCGAGCACCACGAGCAGCAGCCAGAGCACGGCCGTCGGGTAGCCCCGCGACAGCAGCCACGCGGCACCGAGCCCGACGGCCGCCGGACCGATGTAGCCGGCGAGCAGCGTGAAGACCATGCCGGGCCCCCGCGGCTTGCCGACAGACACGGTCAGCCCGGACGTGTCCGAGTGCACCCGGATCCCCGTCAGACGCCGCCCGACCAGCACCGCCACGCCGCCGTGCGCCGCCTCGTGCAGGATCGTCAGGCCGTGCCGCGTCAGGTGCCACAGCCACGGCACCACGAGGCAGACCAGCGCGGCCACGCCCGTGAGGACCACGACCGAGGTCGTCGGCGGTGCCTGGGGTGTCGTGACCTGCGTCCACAGGTCCCCGATGGTGTCCACGCCGCTCCCGTCGTCGCCGGATGTGCGCGCCGACCCTATCGACCCGGACCAGGAACCAGGTGCGCGTCAGCCGACGTCAGGGGGCCTCGAGCGTGACGTCCGTCCCGGCGACGGTCACCCGGACCCCGTCCGTGACGACGTGCGCGTCGGTCAGCGCGAGCCCGTCGGGCAGGCCGTCGACGGGCACCTCGAGGTCGACGAGCCGGTCGCCCAGGCCGCCGGGCAGCGATGCTGCGTCGACCGAGAGCCCGCCGAGGGACAGCGAGGTGGTGTCGACGAGCAGCCGTCCGCCCTCGACGCGCGGCGCGAACGTGACGGCGAGCGGGACGCCGAGCACGTCCATGGAGGCCTGCAGCTGCTCGCCCTGCACGACGACCGTGACGGCGAGGCCGGTGCGTTCGGCGACGGCGTCCTGCACCGCGGAGACCGGGAGCGTGAGCGACGCCTCCAGCTCGTCGACCGTGATCGGGTCGCCGCGTCTGACGCCGCGGGCGTCCACCGTGACGTCGGTGGTCGGGACGCCGTCGAGGACGACCGCGTCGACGTCCGCGGTGACGTGCGAGAACGTGCCGGAGGCCAGCTGGGTGAGGAACGGGAAGCCGCCGATCTGCACGTCGGGCGTCCCGGTGACCTCCAGCCGGCTCTCGACCTGCCCGGCGAGCTGGTCCTCGACCAGCGACGCGGCGAACCGGTCGCCGACGACGACGCCGACCCCCACGACGACCAGGCCGACGATGAGGGCCACCGCGCCCTTCGTGCTCATCGCCCCACGCCCCCTCCTGGCGACCCGCGGGCGGGTCGTGCCGGTGCCCATCCTGCCGGGCGGGCCGCGGCGGGCGCGCGCTGGACCCGCCGGGCGGCCCGGCCCACCTCGCGCACGCCCGTACGCTCGCGGCATGAGCACCCTGGACGAGATCGGCGACCGTGACCGCTGGCGTTGCTGGCTCTGTGACGAGCCGGTCGACCCGGACGCCTCCGTGAACGCCGACCTGGGCCCGAGCATCGACAGCGGTGCGGGTTCTGCGGGCAACGGTCCGGGCAAGGGTGCGGGCAAGGGCAAGAACCGGTCCCGGGCGTCCGATGCCGGCCCGTTCGGCGCCGAGCGGCTGGCGCACCGGGCGTGCAACACCCGCAAGGGTGCGGTCGCTCCGGTGGTCGCCTGGCCGGACCGGCTGCTGGTCGCGGACCCGGCGCCGATCGTGGCGACGGTGGAGCGGCTGTCGCGCGCGGGGGGTCGTGAGGTCGTGGCGCGGTGCGCGGACCGGGGCGATGCGCAGGAGGCGGCCGACTGGCTGGTCGACCGGATCGGTCGCCTGGCCCCTGACCTGCGGGTCGAGGCGCTGGTGCAGCCGGGCGGCGGTCAGCACCTGCTGGTCCTGCGACGGCTCTGATCCGATGCGCTCTGGCGCACGGCTAGTCACGCGTATAGCGTGTTGGTCGTGCGTACAGCCGAGGCGTCCGACGGGCGTCCACCCTCCGACCTGACCGCGCGGGCGCGGATCCGCGACGCGGCCGTCGAGTGCTTCGCCGAGCAGGGGTTCGACACCCCGTTCCGCACCATCGCGCTGCGGGCCGACGTCTCGCCCGGGCTCATCACGCACCACTTCGGCTCCAAGGCCGTGCTGCGGACCGCGTGCGACGCCGAGGTCCTGCAGCGCTACCACCGGCTCAAGACCGAGGCCATCGCGGACCCGAGCGGGTCGCTGACGGCGTGGCTGACGGCCCCGGGCGACGCCGCGGTCGTCACGGTCTACATGCTCCGGGCGATCCAGTCCGGCGGGCAGCCCGCCCGCGACTTCCTCGCCAGCCTCGCCGAGCACGTGCGCGGCCTGATGGCGGACGGGGTCGCCGCCGGGCTCATCCGCCCCTCGCGCGACGAGGAGGCACGCCTGCGCCAGCTCACGCTCCAGTCCATGGGCGCGATGCTGGTGCAGTTCCTCACCGCACCCGACACGACGCCCGACGCGTTCGTCGCGTCGCTGCGCGCCCGGGAGCAGGACTCCGTCCTCCCGATGCTCGAGCTGTACACCGAAGGGCTGCTGACCAGCAGCGCCATGCTCGACGACTACGTCCGGCTCCTCGACGGGACGACAGACGGGCCGGCTGACGGGAACGGCCCGCCGGGCCCCGTCGTCGCCGCACCACCCACCGCGTGACGGCGCCCGCCGCCCGCGTCCTGCGTGAGCCGATGAAGGAAGCACGATGTCCGCACACGAGATGGCCGTCGAGGTCTCCGGCCTGACGAAGAGCTTCGGTCGCGTGCACGCACTGCGCGGCCTCGACCTGGACGTGCCCAGCGGTCAGGTCACGGGGTTCCTCGGGCCGAACGGCTCGGGCAAGTCCACGACGATCCGCATCCTGCTCGGGCTGCTGCGCGCCGACGGCGGCCGGGCGAGCGTGCTGGGCGGCGACCCCTGGTCCGACGCGGTCCGGCTGCACCGCTCCATCGCGTACGTGCCCGGCGACGTCACGCTGTGGCCGAACCTCACCGGCGGCGAGGCGATCGACATCCTGTCCCGGCTGTCCGGGTCGCTCGACCCGCAGCGCAAGCAGACGATGCTCGACCGGTTCGAGCTCGACCCGACCAAGAAGGCCCGCGCCTACTCCAAGGGCAACCGGCAGAAGGTCGCCCTCGTCGCCGCGCTCGCCTCGCACGCCGAGCTGCTGCTGCTCGACGAGCCCACCTCGGGCCTCGACCCGCTCATGGAGGCGGCGTTCACCGAGTCGATCCGGGAGGTCAAGGCCGAGGGCCGCTCGGTGCTGCTGTCCAGCCACATCTTCGCCGAGGTCGAGAAGCTGGCCGACCGGGTGACGATCATCCGCGACGGCGTCACGGTCGAGGCCGGCACGATCGCCGAGCTGCGGCACCTGACCCGCTCGCAGGTCACGGTCGGGCTCGACGGCGGCGCCGACGGGCTGGCCGCGCTGCCCGGCGTGCACGACCTGCAGGCGAGCGACGGCCACGTCACCTTCGCGGTCGACGAGGCCGAGCTGCCCGCGGTGCTCGCCGAGGTCGCCCGGCTGCGCCCGCGCTCCCTCGTCGCGAACCCGCCGTCGCTCGAGGAGCTGTTCCTGCGGCACTACGGCGACGAGCTGGCCGCGCTGCACGGGAGCGACCGATGACCGCCACCGCGCTGCCGACCACGGGCACCCCCGGCACCGGGACGGCCACCCGCCGACGCGCACCGTCCGAGAGCCTGACGGGCACCGGCACGATGGTGCGGCTCGTGCTGCGCCGCAACCGCGTCCGGCTCGCCGTCTGGTGGGTCGTGCTCGTCGGGCTGTTCGCCTACGTCGGCGCCTACTACAGCGACATCTTCGACACGCAGGCCGCGCTCGACGACTTCGCAGCGCTGAGCAACACCCCGTCGATCAAGGCGCTCACCGGTCTCGCCGCCGCACCCGCGACCCTCGGCGGAGCCGTCTGGACGAAGATCTGGATGACCACCGCGCTCTCTCTCGGCTTCGGTGTCGTCTTCCTCGTCACCCGCAACGGCCGGGCCGACGAGGAGCTGGGCCGCACCGAGCTGCTCCGCTCGCGCGCGCTCGGCCTGCACGCCGGGTCGGCCGCGTCCTGGTTCGTGAACGCCGCCCTGTGCGTGGCGGTCGGCGCAGGTGTCGCGGCCGTGTCCGCCGCCGGCGGGCTCGACCCCGACGGTGCGGGGATCACCGGCTCGCTCGTCGTCGGCGCGTCCGTCACCGGCGTCGGCCTCGTCTCCCTCGGGGTCGGCGCGGTCGCCGGGCAGGTCGCCTCGACGTCCCGCGGGGCGAACGCGCTCGGCTCGATCGTCCTCGGCGTCTTCTACGTGCTGCGCATGATCGGCGACCTCGGCGACGGACGCCTGACCTGGGCGTCACCCGTCGGCTGGGGGCAGGAGATGCAGCCGTGGGGCGCGAACCGCTGGTGGCCGTTCGGCCTGCTCGTGCTCCTGACGCTCGTGCTCCTCGCCGTCGCGACCAGGCTCGAGGCGCGGCGCGACCTGGGCTCCGGGCTGCTGCCCGAGCGGCCCGGACCGGCCGGGGCACCCGCCCGGTACAGCCGGCCGCTCGGTCTGGCGGTGCGTCTGCAGCGCGGTCCGATCATCGGCTGGAGCCTCACCGTCGTGCTGACCGCGCTGCTGTTCGGGTCGGTCGTCGAGGCGATGACCGACCTGATCGCCGACGCCGGGCCGTCCGCCGCCGGGATGGTCGGCGGCACCGGTGTCGACGCGATGCTGTCGCTGCTCGTCATGATGATCGCGATGGTGACCACCGTGTTCGCGCTGCAGTCCGCCGTGCAGCTGCGCGCGGACGAGGCGACCGGCATGGTCGAGACGCAGCTCGCCGGCGCCCTCTCGCGCACCCGGTGGGCCGCGCAGCGGCTGCTGATCCCCGCCGTGGGCACGGCCGTGCTGCTCGTCGTCGGCGGTGCCGGCATGGGGGCCGGCTACGGCTCGATCATCGGCGACAGCGGGCAGGCCACCCGCCTGGCAGGGGCGGCGCTGGCCTACTGGCCGGCCGTCATGGTGCTCGTCGGGGTCGCGGTGGCGCTCTTCGGCTGGCTCCCGCGCCTGGCCGTGCCGCTGACCTGGGGGCTGCTCGCCGGGATGTGGTTCGTCGTGATGATCGGCGACGCGCTGCACCTGCCCACCTGGCTGCTCGACCTGCTGCCGTTCTCCGCGACCCCCGCGCAGCCGCTCGAACCGCTGAGCTGGACACCGCTCGTCGTGATGGGTCTGATCGCCGTCGGGCTCGTCTGGTCGGGCATCGACCGGTTCGCCCGCCGCGACGTGCAGCCCGCCTGACGTCCCCTCGGCGCGTCCCGGCATCCGGGCGGCCCGGAAGAACGATCGGCCGGAGCGGGTTGGTCCGGTCATGGCGACCTCCCCCACGGCTCGCGTCAGTCCCGGCTTCGTCCTGCTCCTGTCCGCCCTCACGGCGATCGGCCCGTTCACCTTCGACACCTACCTCGCCGCGTTCCCGCGCATCGCGCAGGACCTCGACGCGCCCGCGGCGGCCGTCCAGCTGACCATCGCCGCCTCGCTCGCGGGCCTCGCGATCGGGCAGCTGCTCATCGGCTCGCTGTCCGACGCGTTCGGACGTCGACGCCCGCTGCTCGTCGCACTCGGCGTGTACGTGCTCGCCTCGGTCGCGATCATGCTGGTCGGCGACGTGCGGGCGTTCACCGCGCTGCGGTTCGTGCAGGGCTTCACGGCCGCGGCCGGCATGGTCCTGTCCATGGCCGTGGTCCGCGACCGGTACTCCGGCATCGCGGTGTCCAAGGTGCTCGCCCGGCTCATGCTCGTCGTCGGCGTCGCCCCCGTGCTCGCCCCGACGATCGGCGCGCAGCTGCTCGCCGTGGGCTCGTGGCGGACGATCTTCGCGTTCCTCGCCGTCGTCGGCGCGACGCTTCTCGTCCTCGCCGCGGTCGCCCTGCCCGAGACCCTGCCCGCCGAGCGTCGCCGGACCGGCGGGACCCGCGCCGCGCTGCGCACCTACGGGGACCTGCTCACCGACCTGCCGTTCCTCGGCCTGGCGCTCCTCTCGGCGTTCTACCTCGGCTCGATGTTCACCTACGTGGCCGCGTCGACCTTCGTGCTCCAGGACGGGTTCGGGCTCGACGCGCAGCAGTTCGGCCTGGTGTTCGCCGCCGGAGCGGTGTCGATCACCGCCGGGACGCAGGTCAACGGGGCGCTCGTCGGGCGGTTCCGGCCCGAGCAGATCCTGTCCGCGGCGGTCGCGGTCGGCGTCGTGCTCTCGCTCGCACTGCTCGCCGTCGCGGTCGCCGGGGCGGGGTTCTGGCCGGTCACGGTGCTGCTCGTGCTCACGCTCGGCACCGCCGGGTTCGTCATGCCGTCCGCCCCGGCCATCGCGCTCGACGCGAACCCGCACCGCGCCGGCTCGGCCGCGGCGCTGCTGGGTGCGCTGCAGTTCGGGCTCGGTGCGGTCATCGCTCCGCTGACGTCCCTCGATGGGGAGCCGACCGCCGTCTCGATGGCCGCGGTCATGGCCGGCGTGATCGCGGTCGCCGGCCTGCTGCTGCTCGCGCTCCGGCGGACCTGGCGGACCACCGAGGGGGCGGGACGGATCGAGGCCGCGCAGGTCGACGGCGCCGAGGTCGCGGACGCCGCGCGCGTCGCTGATCAGCACGAACCCGTGGCGGCCGGCACGCTCGCGCACGGCCCCGCCGACGGCCGCTGAGCACGCGTCCCGACCCCTGACCCGGGCGATCGGATGCTGAGCGCCCGCTGTGGCGGAGAGCGAGCCGCGGACCTAGCCTGACGCCAAACGCGTAGGTGCGCGCACGGCGAAGGACGCACGATGGTGTGGGTTGCGCTCTGTCTGACCTTCCTGGTCCCGGCGCTCGTCATGATGCTCTTCTGGTCGCTGTTCCCGACCCCGGACGAGACGCCGCGCTGGCGCACGGCCCTGGCCGGTCGGCTCGACAGGCTCGCCCGGCGGCTGCGTCGCGAGCGGCACGTGTCGATCGACCCGTTCCTCGCCCTGCACGTGCAGGAACGTCTGGGTGCGGTCGCGGACCACGTGCAGGAGCTCGAGCGCGACCCGCACACCTGGGCCCTCGCCGAGCGGGTCATCGCCTCGCAGCTCGCGTACGACCAGCTGCTCGCCGAGGCCTGCCGGATGGCCGGCGTCGAGGTGCAGCCGCACGCGAAGGGTGACCCGGCCGAGCGCTTCCGCGAGGAGGTCGAGCTCGCCTCACGCGGCTGGGCGTGGTGACCGGCCGCCGAGAACGCCCGCGACCAGGGGGTTGATCACGACCGACAGCAGGCCGGCACCCACCAGCGCGGTCGCTACACGGTCCGTCATCGCCCCGTCGTTGACAGCGAGCTCCGTCAGTGCGACGAGCAGCGGCAACGTCGTCGCCCCGTACAGGGCGGTCCGCGCACGGTCGACCCGGCCCAGCTCGCGCTGGAACAGCACGATGAGCGGCCCTCCGCGCACGACGAGCAGCAGGAGCCACAGGAGGATCGGCAGCCACGGCTCGCGGACCATGGCGGTCACGTCCAGGCCCATGCCCGAGCTCACGAAGAACACCGGTACGAACACCCCCCACGCGACGACCTCGAGCTTGCCCTCAAGCCGTTCGACATCACCCGGCGCCCACTGCCGCAGCACCATGCCACCGAGGAAGGCGCCGAGCACCGCGTCGAACCCGAGAGCCACCGTCGCCGCGAGCAGACCGGTGAGCAGCACCATCGTCAGGCGGACCGTGCTCTGCGCCGTGCCGTGCTCGGCCACGCGCAGCAGCCGGCCCGTCACGGGCAGGCGGATCCGGCTCGGCAGGACGGCCAACGCCGCGATGGCCAGCGCGAACAGGGCGAGCAGCACCGCGGTGACCCCGCCGCGACGGGCACCCAGGAGCACCGCCATCGCCACGATCGGCCCCAGCTCGCCGAACGCGCCCACCGCGAGCGCCACCCGGCCTAGCGGACCCTTGAGCTGCCCGGCGTCCTTGAGGATGGGCAGGACGACCCCCAACGCGGTGGTCGTCAGCGCGATCGCCCCGGCGAGCGCGCCCTCCTGCAACCCGGTCCCAGTGACCGCGCCGACCAGCGCGAGCGCGAACAGGAACGACGTGCCCCACGCGGCACCGGAGAGGCGTCCGACGCGGTCGCGCAGCGCGGCGGGCTCCAGCTCGTAACCGGCGAGGAGGAACAGGAACCCCAGGCCGAGGTCCGACAGCGTCACGACCTCCTCGGGGCTCGAGAGCCCCCAGCCGTGCGGCCCGATGGCCACACCGCCCACGAGCAGCAGGACCACCTGCGGGACGCGCGCGGAGCGAGGTAGGAGGCCAGCCACGAGCACGGCCAGGAGCGCCACGACGAAGACGGGGAGCAAGGGTGCGTACGGGTCCGTCAAGGGATGCCTCCTGCGCGCCCGGGTCGTCAACCAGGGCACTGGTCGGCGCCGAGCCTGGTGCGTCCACGCTAGCGACGGCCGACCGGCGCGACCTGCGACGACGCGCCCGACCTCCACCGGACCGATCCACGGGTCCGGGGACGCACCGAGCAGGTGGTCAGGACGCGAGGACCCGCAGCGTGCTCGGGCCTGCCGCGGTCGGGCGCACCTCGATGCGGTCCGCGATCGCCTGCTTGAGGGTCTCCACGTGCGAGACCAGCCCGACGACCCGCCCGCCCGCCCGCAGCCGGCCCAGCTCGACGAGCACCTGGTCGAGCACGTGCGGGTCGAGCGAGCCGAACCCCTCGTCGACGAACAAGGTGCCCAGGTCGATCCCGCCGGCCTCCGCGGTCACCACGTCGGCCATGCCGAGCGCGAGGCACAACGACACGTAGAACGTCTCGCCGCCGGACAGCGTGCGGGGATCGCGAGGCTGCTCGGTGCGATGGTCGACGACCCGCATCGCCAGTCCGGTCGCCCGGGCCCGCACGTCCTCCTTCTCGTCTGAGCGGACCAGCTCGTAGCGACCGTCCGACATCGTGAGCAGCCGGTCATTGGCTGCCGCGACGACGTCCTCGAACCGCCTGACCAGCACGTACGTCGCGAGAGACAGGTGGCGGGCGTTGTCGCCCCCGGTGCCGGCGGCCAACGTGGCCAGGCGCGCGACGGGTGCCCCTGCGGCGATCGCGCGACCGAGCGCATCGGCGTCCGCGAGCACGGCCGTGGCCGCCGCGCGGGCCCCCGCAGCCCGGTCGGTGGCCGTCCGTGCGAGCGCCGCCGCCTGCTGCGCCGTCTGCCGGGCGACCGCCTCTGCCGCGCGGGCGCCCTCGACGTCGGCCTCGGCGTCCTCCGGTAGCGCTGCGACGTCCGGCTCGGCCAGCCCTGCGGTCACCGCGGCCACGGCCGCGACGTGCTCGGCGACCTGCCGTTCGAGCGTCGTCAGCAGCGGGCCGTCGAGGTGTGCGTCCCGCGCCGCCTCGGCGTGCGGGAACCCGTGGGCGTCGAGCGCGAGTGCCAGCTCGGCGCCGCGCCGGGTGTCGTCGTCGTGGGCGGAGACCAGGTCCGCGAGCGCGTCGAGCAGGTCCTGCGCGGCTGCGACACGCTCGACCAGCTCACCGTGCCGGGCGGCGACCGTCGGGTGCGGGCCGCGGGCCTCCACGACCTCCGCCTCGTGCTCGTCGAGCGCCGCGACCTGCGCGTCGAGGGCGGCCTCGGCGGCAGCGAGCGCGGTGGCCGTCGCCGTGCGCTCGGACTGTCGGACGGTGGTCGACGCGTCGAACGCGGCGAGGTCGACGTCGAGCCGGGCGACCTCGTCGACCGCCTGCCGGGCGGCGTCGAGCGCACCCTGCGCGGCCACGAGGTGCGTACGGGCCCGATCGACGCGGTCCGCGCCGTCGACCGACCCGACAGGTGAGGCGGCGACCTGGTCCAGCAGCACGTGCAGCCGCTCCGCCCAGCGGGTCGCGGCCTCGGCTGCGGCGGTCAGCCCGGCCTCGGCGGCGGCACGTGCCTGCTCGGCGAGGTCCACGTCGGCGGCCTGCACGTGGTCGGCACCGACGACGGCCTTCGCCAGGTGCTCGGTCGCCCCGCACACCGGGCACGGGTCACCGTCGACCAGCACGGACGCGAGCTCACCGGCGAGCCCGGCGATCCGGGCCGTGCGCAGCGTCCGCTCGTGATCGACGGCCGCGGTGGCGAGCGTGACGGCACGGGTCCGCGCGGCGTCGGCACGTTCGTGCTCGCGGCGCGCGGCGTCCAGGTCCTCGACGACCTGCACGGTCGCCCCTGCGGCGGCGAGGGCGGCCTCGTGCTCCCCGACCCGCGCGGCGGCGGTGCGGGCCACGGCGAGCGCGTCGACGAGCGCGCCACGGGCCTGCGGGCGCTCGGCGAGCCACGCGTCGTGCAGGGCCAGCAGGGCGTGCGTGTCCTCGATGGCGTCCCGGGCGGCGCGCACCCGGTGACGCTCGGCGTCGAGCCCGGCCTCCACGTCGACCGCACGTCGCAGCGTCGCCACGGTCCCGACGGTGAGGTCTCTGTCGTGCTCGAGCGCCGCCCGCGGCGCGGTCAGGTCGCCACCGTCGGACGGCAGGTCGCCCACCAGGGAGGCCAGGTCGGCGGGTGCGGCGTCGATCGCGGCACGGACCGCCTTGTGCGCGGCGCCCACGGCGGTCCGGGCGGTGTCGGCCCCGGTGAGCAGCGGGCCGACCGTGCGCGCCGCGTGCGCGCGTGCCAGCCGTGCGACGGCCGCACGGTGCTCGTCCGCGGCGGCGTCCAGCGCGGCCCGGTCCTGCCGCAAGGCGTGCCGACGGGTCAGGACGGCGGCACGGGCGCTCTCCTCGTCCAGGCGGGTGCGGGCGGCTGCGACGACCTGCTCGGCGAGCGCGGCGACGTCGGACGCCTGCGCGGCCTGCTCGTCGAGCACCGCGACCCGTGCCGTCACGACCGTGTGGATGCCGAGCCCGGCGTCGGCCACGTCGGCCGACCCCGCCGTGACTCCTGCTGCGGCGGTGCGCAGCTCGTCGGCCTCGACGTCCTCCCAGCGGGCGGCGCCGATCAGGTGCGCGACCGACCGGTCGAGCGCGGCACGCCCGGCCTCGACCGCGCGGTCGTGCTCCCGGCGCATCTCGGCGAGCCGCACCTGCAGCCGCTCGTAGACCTCGGTGCCGAAGATCTTCTGCAGGAGCCCGCGGCGGTCCTCCGGGTTGGCACGCAGGAACCGGGCGAACTCGCCCTGCGGCAGCACGATGGTCTGCACGAACTGCTGCCGGTCCAGCCCGACGAGCCGCTGGATCTCTGCGCCGACCTCGTCCAACCGGTTGCCCAGCGGGGTGCCGACAGCGTCGAGGACGTCCGGTCCGGCGCACGGGTCCACGTCGGTGGGCAGGCGCCAGGCCTTCACGGTGGCCTGCGCGGTCGTCGTGCCCGAGCCGCGCTTCTTGGCGCGCTGGTACTGCGGGGTGCGCCGCACCCGGAACACCCCGGCGGGCACCTCGAACACCAGGTCGACGACCGACTCGATGTCGTCGGGCGCGTAGGCCGAGCGCAGCCGGTCCTCGCTGGCCTCGGCGGAGGCGACCTTGCCGTACAGCGCGAACACGATCGCGTCGATGAGGGTCGACTTGCCCGAGCCCGTCGGCCCCTCGAGCAGGAACAGCCCGGACGTGGCGAGCGCGTCGAAGTCGATCGTGTGCTCGTCGGCGAACGGCCCGACGGCGCGCAGGGTCAGGGACCGCAGGTGCATCAGGCGCTCCGCTCCGCGGCGGCCACGGACTCGTACGCGCGGCGCAGCACCGCGAGCTCGTCGGGGGTCGCCGCGGCCCCGGTGACGTGCGCGACGAAGTCCGCCGCCACGTCGAGCGGGTCCTGAGCGGCCGTGACGGCGGCCGCCCGTGACGGCTCCTCCGCTCCCCCGGCGGGCCGGTGCTGCACGACGAGCGCGTGCGGGAACCGGTCACGCACCCGGCGGAACAGGTCCGCGGGCCGGTGGGCGTCGGTGACCGTGACCCGCAGCCAGTCGTCGGTGTGCGCCTCGCCCGCGGCACCCAGCAGCGCGTCCAACGGGCCGCTCAGGTCGGCCAGCCGGCGGGGCACGGGTGCGGCGACCGTCTGCGTGCGGACCTCGGCGCCGGACAGGTCGACCAGCACCGTCGACTTCGCGTGGTGCTGCTCGGAGAACGAGTACGCGAGCGGCGAGCCGCTGTACCGCAGCACGGTGCCGTCCGGCCCGCCGACCCGCTGCGGCCCGTGCAGGTGGCCGAGCGCCACGTAGTCGATCCCCTCGAACACCCCCGCGGGCACCTGGTCGACCCCGCCGACCCGGATGTCCCGCTCGGACTCGCTCGCGGCGCCGCCGACGACGAACGCATGCGCGGCGACCACGGTGCGCGGCCGGACGCCGCCGGACCCGCTCCGCACGGCCGCGTCGGCACGGATGCGGCGCACGGCCGCAGCGACCACGGCCTCGTGCGAGCGACGCAACGGCGGGGCGTCGGGGTCGGCCAGCTCGACACGGGCGAAGTCCGGGTCCAGGTACGGCACGCCGTACACCAGGACGTCACCGTCGGCCCTGTCGGAACCGGGCAGCACGACCGGCTCGGCCAGCCCGGCCACCCGGGTCCGCAGCCGCACCCGCTCGCGCATGAGCGACGAGCCGAAGCCCAGCCGGGTCGCCGAGTCGTGGTTGCCCGAGGTCACGACGACGGTCGTCGTCTCCGACAGCCGTGCCAGCACCTCGGACAGCAGGGTCACGGCCTCGACGGGCGGGATCGCCCGGTCGTACACGTCACCGGCGACCACGACCGCGTCGACCCGCTCGGCCCGCACCAGCTCGACGAGGTGGTCCAGGAACGTCGCCTGGTGGTCCAGCAGGTCGACCCCGTGCAGCGTCCGGCCCAGGTGCCAGTCGGACGTGTGGATCAGCCGCATGCCACGGACGCTAGCCGAGGCCGCCCACAGCTCGCGGACGCGCGCCGACCCTCGGTCGACCCGGTCAGGCCAGGCCGTCGACCACCTGCGAGAGCGCCACCATCCCGACACCCAGGAGCACCGTGGTCACCACGAGCAGCACGCACGCGACCCGGAACCTGCGGTCGGCCACGGGGGCCTCGGACCTGCGGACCCCGCCGGAACCGGCGGCGAGCTGCGCCCACGCGCCGTACGGACCCGGGTCGTACGCGCCGAACGGCGTCGGCACGCACGTCGCATCGGCCGGCTCCCACCGCTCGGGCCCGGCGGGCGACGTCGCCACCGTGCCGTCCGCGACGGGCAGCGTCGGCGCCACCGTCGGGACCTCGGTCTGGCGTGCCCCCGACGACCAGCGCGGCTGGGTCAGCGACTTCCACCACGGCACCGGCGTCTGCCGGTACCACTCGGGCGAGGGCCGCGACCAGCCGAAGAAGGCCGAGAGCTCGCGGCGCCCGTCACCGCCTGCCGGTGGCTGCCCGCTCACGCGTCGCCCTCCGGCTCGGTGACGTCGGCCAGCGTCGCGTCGAGCGCCCGCACCAGGTCGTCGCCGTGCACCGTGGCCGCGACGCCGTGCGCACCGGCACCGATCGACACCGTTCCGCCGGGCACGTGCGCGTCGACCACGACCGGCCACGCGCGCAGCGAGCCGAACGGTGTGATCGTCCCGCGCTCGTAGCCCGTGACCTCACGCGCGGTCCCGGCGTCGGGCATGGACAGCCGTGCCACCCCGAGCAGCGCGCGCAGCTTGGGCCACGCGATCGTGCGGCCGCCGGGCACCAGGACGAACAGGAAGTCGTCGTCGCCGCGGCGCACCACGAGCGACTTCACGATCGCGCTCGGGTCCACCCCGCGGGCCGCAGCCGCCTCCGCCAACGAACGGACCGGACCGTGGCGGGTCACCTCGAACGGGATCTCGGACGCCTCGAGCGCGGCGACGGCACGCCGTTCGCCTTCGGTCACCTCGTGACCGGTCGTCTGCTCGCCCATCCGGCCACTGTAGGGCGAAGCGGACAAGTCGTACCGCCGCTGGACCGTCTCTCACCCTCACCCGATGGGGTGCTCCGCCCGTTCGGGCGTACGTCGTCACCCGCAGACGGCGGCCATCGGCCTCGGGTGCTCCATATCCAGGCGCGGGTCGCGGCGGAGGCCTGAGAGGATCGGGGGTCGTGAGCACGTCACCCCCTCCCGCCGCCGACCCGCAAGGGTCCGGTCGTCGTCGACCCCGGGGTGGTGGTCGCGGCCGACGTGGCCCGCGTGCCGAGCTCACGCAGGCGCAAGGGCTGCAAGGGCAGGGACACGGGGACGCGCAGGGCGAGCCGAGGAACGGCGGCCAGCGTCGCGGTCAGGCGCAGGGCCGCGGGCGCAGGCAGCCCGACGACACCCGGGCCACGGCCCGACTCGAGAGGGCCGCCGCGCTGCGCACCGCGGTCGAGCTCCCCCCGGTCGTCTTCCCCGAGCAGCTGCCCGTCAGCGCGCGCCGGGCGGAGATCTCGCAGGTGCTGCGCGACCACCAGGTGATCGTGGTGGCGGGCGAGACCGGGTCGGGCAAGACGACGCAGCTGCCGAAGATCGCCCTCGAGCTCGGGCGCGGCCGGGCGGGGCAGATCGGCCACACGCAGCCTCGCCGGATCGCCGCGCGGTCGGTCGCGGAGCGGATCGCGGAGGAGATCGGCACGCCGCTGGGGCAGATCGTCGGCTACCAGGTGCGGTTCACCGACGAGTCGAGCGACTCGACGCTGGTGAAGGTCATGACGGACGGGATCCTGCTCGCGCAGATCCAGCGCGACCCGATGCTGCGGCAGTACGACACGCTGATCATCGACGAGGCGCACGAGCGCTCGCTCAACATCGACTTCATCCTCGGCTACCTGACGCGGCTGCTGCCGCAGCGGCCGGACCTGAAGGTCGTCATCACGTCGGCGACGATCGACTCGGCGCGGTTCGCGCGGCACTTCGCCTCGGCGCCGACGGCCGAGCACCCCGAGGGCGTGCCCGCGCCGGTGGTCGAGGTCAGCGGGCGGACGTACCCGGTGGAGCTGCGGTACCGGCCGCTCTCGCCGGACACGGGGGTCACGGGCGACGACCTGGACGACGTCCCGGCCCCGCCCTCTCCGCACCGCACGGGCGGCGGTGCGGGCGCCAAGCCGCGCAAGGGTCAGGCGCGCGGTGCTGCGCGCGGGGGCCAGCCGGCGCGCGGCGAGGAGGACCGCGACATGATGACGGCCATCTGCGAGGCCGTCGACGAGCTGTGCGCCGAGGGCGACGGCGACATCCTCGTGTTCCTGTCGGGTGAGCGGGAGATCCGGGACGCCGAGGACGCGCTGCGCGGGTCGCTCGGCCCGCGCGTGAGCGACCCGAAGCACCCGCGGGCCGTGGAGATCCTTCCCCTGTACTCGCGCCTGTCGGCCGCCGAGCAGCACCGGGTGTTCGAGCGGCACCAGACCCGCCGGGTCGTCCTGTCGACCAACGTGGCCGAGACGTCGCTGACCGTGCCGGGCATCCGGTACGTCGTCGACCCGGGCACGGCCCGCATCTCGCGCTGGTCGAAGGCCACCAAGGTGCAGCGGCTGCCCATCGAGCCGATCTCGCAGGCCTCGGCCAACCAGCGCTCGGGGCGGTGCGGGCGCGTCGCGGACGGCATCGCGATCCGCCTGTACTCGCAGGACGACTTCGACGCCCGGCCGATGTACACCGAGCCGGAGATCCTGCGCACCAGCCTGGCCTCGGTGATCCTGCAGATGATCGCCGTGGGCGTGGCCACCACCCCGGACGACGTGACCGCGTTCCCGTTCGTCGACCCGCCGGACGTGCGTGCGGTGCGTGACGGCGTGCAGCTGCTCACCGAGCTCGGAGCCCTGGCGGTCGGCAGCGACGGGGGTGGCACCCGCCTGACCGACACCGGCAAGGCCCTGGCGCAGCTGCCGATGGACCCGCGGCTGGCCCGGATGATCGTCGAGGGCGGCCGCCGCGGGGTGGCCCGCGAGGTCATGGTGATCGCCGCGGCCCTCTCGATCCAGGACCCGCGCGAACGCCCCGCGGAGGAGCGCGAGCGGGCCGACCAGCAGCACGCCCGGTTCGCCGACCCGACCTCGGACCTGTTGTCGTACCTGAACGTCTGGCAGTACGTGCGCGAGCAGCAGCGCGAGCTGTCCGGCTCGGCGTTCCGACGGATGTGCCGCGCCGAGTACCTCAACTACCTGCGGATCCGCGAGTGGCAGGACGTCGTCACCCAGCTGAAGGAGCTGGCCAAGCCGCTGGGCATCACGGTGAACCCACCGCGACGCGCGGCCACCCCGGCCGACTCCGACGCCGCGGCAGCCGCCACGGACGGGCCGCCGACACGCCTGGAGTGGGACGCCGACCTCATCCACCAGTCGGTGCTGTCCGGGCTGCTCTCGCACATCGGCATGCAGGAGGCCACCGAGGTCCAGGCCTCGCGCGGACGCACCGGGCCCGACGCGCGCGGCGGCCGCCCGGACCGCCGTGGCCGCAACGAGTACCTGGGTGCCCGCGGGGCACGGTTCGCGATCTTCCCCGGGTCGGGCCTGGCCCGGAAGCCCCCCGCGTGGGTCATGGCCGGTGAGCTCGTCGAGACCTCGCGCCTGTGGGGGCGGGACGCGGCGCGCATCCAACCGGAGTGGGCCGAGGAGCTGGGCGCGCACCTGGTCAAGCGCACGTACTCCGAACCGGCGTGGTCGACCAAGCAGGGTGCCGCGACCGCCACCGAGAAGGTGCTGCTCTACGGGGTGCCGATCGTCGCCGGCCGCCGCGTCCTGTACTCCAAGGTCGACCCCGAGCACGCCCGCGAGCTGTTCCTGCGGCACGCACTCGTGCAGGGCGAATGGACCACCCACCACCAGTTCTTCCACGAGAACCGCCGCCTGCTGGCCGAGGCCGAGGGGCTCGAGGCGCGCGCGCGACGGCGTGACCTGGTGGTCGACGACGACGTGCTGTTCGACTTCTACGACGAGCGCGTTCCCGACGACGTCGTCTCCGCCCGGCACTTCGACCAGTGGTGGAAGCAGGCTCGGCGCAGCACGCCCGACCTGCTCTCGTTCACGCGCGAGCTGCTCGTGGCCGACGGCGCCGAGGCGATCGATGAGCAGTCGTTCCCCTCGCGCTGGCCGCAGGGCGACCTGAGCCTGCCGCTGACCTACCAGTTCCAGCCCGGCACCGAGGCCGACGGCGTCACCGTGCACATCCCGCTCGTCTCGCTCGCGCGCGTGCGCCCCGAGGGGTTCGACTGGCTGGTGCCCGGGCTGCGCGCCGAGCTGGTGACCGCGACGATCCGGGCGCTGCCCAAACCCGTGCGCGTGCAGCTGGTGCCGGCGCCCGACGTCGCGGCGGCGGTCGACGCATGGATGGACGAGCACCTGGCGTCGTGGGAGGACACGGTGCGCGCCGGGGACGCCGCACCCTCGTTCCACGACGCGTTCCGACAGGCCGTCCGCTCGATGCGTGATGTGGACGTGCCCGAGGACGCGTTCGACGACACGAAGCTGCCCGCGCACCTGCGGATGACGTTCCGGGTGGTCGGCGACCGCGGCGGGGTGGTCGACGACGGCAAGGACCTGCTGGTGCTGCAACGACGCCACGCGGCACGCGCGCAGGACGCGGTCTCCTCGGCGGTCCGGACCGCGCTGCGGGCGGCGATGGAGGAGGCCACGGTCGACGCCTCCACGACGGCGGCCGACTCGGGCAGGTCCGGGGACGGGACGTCCGCGAGCGCCGGGAGCGGTCCGTCCGGTGCCGCCCGTCCGGTCGCACCCTCGAGCCCGCCGCCACCCGCGGCCGTCGAGCGCACGGTCGTCACCTCGTGGGCCGACGTGCCCGGCGGCACGCTGCCCGAGGTCGTCGAGACCAGCGGCCAAGGCGGTGTCGTCGTGCGCGCGTTCCCCACGCTCGTCGAGGAGGGCACGTCCGTGGCGCTGCGGGCCCTGGCGGACGAGCAGCGGGTCGCCGGCGCCCACCGGCTCGGCCTGCGTCGCCTGCTGCTGACCGAGACCGCCCTGGCCTCCGCCCGCATCACCACGCGGTGGACCGGGACGCAGGCCCTCGCCCTGGCCGCGAGCCCGTACCCCAGCACGCAGGCGCTGGTCGCCGACGTGCAGCTGGCGGCCGTCGACCGGCTGATGAGCACGCACCTGGCCGGCGCGGACGCCACGACCGTGCGCGACGCCGAGACGTACGCGGCCCTGCGGACCGCGGTGCGCGCAGGCCTGGAGGACGCCGTGCACGCCGTGGTCACCGACCTCGTCGCCGTGCTGGTCGCCTGGCGGGAGCTCGACGCGCAGGTGCGCGGCACGAGCAGCCTCGCCCTGCTCGCCACGTTGCAGGACGTCCGCGCCCAGTCCGCCGACCTGGTGCACGACGGCTTCGTCTCCGAGGTCGGCGCGGACCGTCTGCCGCACCTGGCCCGCTACCTGCGCGCCGCCGCCTACCGGCTGACGAAGGCCGCCGACAACCCGGTCCGGGACGGCGACCTGGCCTGGCAGGTGCAGGAGTCCGCCGACCTGCTCGCGGCGGCCGTCGCGAAGGCCCGCACGGCCACGCCGGACCCGGCGCGGGACGCGGCTCTCGACGACGTGCGGTGGATGGTCGAGGAGCTGCGGGTCAGCCTGTTCGCGCAGCAGCTCGGCACGCCAGGGCCGATCTCGCCGACCCGGATCCGCAAGGCCCTCGCCTCGCTCGGCTGATCCGGACCGGCACAGCCGGGGCGGACGCCGTCAGGGCGCCAGCAGCGTGCGCCCGTCCTCGGTGATCGGCCAGGACGGGTTGTGCGCGATCTCCCAGCAGTGCCCGTCGGGGTCGGCGAACAGCCCGTTGTACCCGCCCCAGAAAGTCGCCGCGCCCGCGCGCAGCAGGGTCGCGCCCGCGTCGACCGCCTCCTGCAGCACCGCGTCGACCTCGGCGGGGCTGCGCACGTTGTGGGCGAGCGTGATGCCGCCCCAGCCGCCGGTGTCGCTCACCCCGGTGTCCTCCGCGAGCGCCGCGCGGCTCCAGAGGGCGACCACGATGCCGCCGGCCTGGATGAACACGATGTCGGCCTCGTCGTTGCCGAGGTCGGCGCGCGAGCGCCAGCCGAGCGCCGCGTAGAAGGCGTGCGCGCGCGGCACGTCCGCCACGCCGAGGGTCACCAGGGACAGTCGTTGCTCCATGCCGTCGACCGTAGGCGCCCGGTCCGACACGGTCACCCGACCGCCCGTCCCCCGCCTACCGGTCCGCCGCGTGCCGGGCCCGGACATCGCAACTAGTCCTACTCGTCGTAGTCGAGGGTGCCGTCCTCGTTGACCACCAGACGCCAGTCGGGACACGCGGGCTTCTCGACCCGCCCGACGAGGTCCCCGTCCTCGGTCTTGACCACTATCGCCGTCCCCAGGCACTCCTCCGTCGCGACTTCGTTGACCGAGTCGCTGGAGACGACCACGTCGTAGGGGCCGCCGGCGCCTTCGAGTGTGATGACTACGGTCTCGTCGAGCCGGCTCCTGAAGTACACCGCGGAGTAGCCGGCGTCGTAGACGCACCCGGTCAAGAGCCCGAGCGCCACGATGCCTCCCCGGACCGCGATGTGGGGCCTCATGTCGGCACCTCCTCGTCGGGTCGTGCTCGCTTCATCGTCATCGTGGTTCGGACCGCTCTTCCGGGGTGCTCGCGGTGGTGGTGGGGGTGGTGTGGGTGAGGTCGGAGATGGCGAAGATGCCCACGGCACCGCCGGGGTTGGGTGGGGCACTAGTCCTGTTCGGCGTAGTCGAGGGTGCCGTCCTCGTTGACGACCAGGCGCCAGTCGGGGCACGCGGGCTTCTCGACCCGCCCGACCAGGTCCCCGTCCTCGGTCTTGACCACGATCGCCGTCCCCTTGCACTCGTCGATCGCGAGCTCGTTGTACGAACTGCCGCCGACGACCACCTCGTTCGGCGTGCCTGCGCCTTCGAGTGTGATGACGACGGTGTCGTCGAGCCGGTTCTCGTAGGACACCGCGGTGTAGCCCGCGTCGTAGACGCACCCGGACAGGAGCCCGATCACCGCAAGGCATCCGGCGGCGGCCGCTGATCGCCGTGTCACGACGACAGTCCGAGGATGCGGGCGATCCGCCGCGTGCCGAGCCCGGACATCGGAGCTAGTCCTGTTCGTCGTAGTCGAGGGTGCCGTCCTCGTTGACCACCAGACGCCAGTCGGGGCACGCGGGCTTCTCCACCCGCCCGACCAGGTCGCCGTCCTCGGTCTTGACCACGATCGCCGTCCCCTTGCACTCGTCTGTCGCGAGCTCGTTGTACGAGTTGTTGCCGCCGACGACCACCTTGTTCGGCGTGCCTGCGCCTTCGAGTGTGATGACGACGGTGTCCGCGAGCCGGTTCTCGTAGGACACCTTCGGGTAGCCGGCGTCGTAGACGCACCCGGTCAGGAGTCCGAGCGCTGCAAGGCCTCCCAGGGCCGCGATGTGTCGTTTCAAGCCGGCACCTCCTCGTCGAGTCGTGCTCGCTTCATGATCATCGTGGTTCAGACCGCGCTTCCTGGGGTGCTCGCGGTGGTGGGGGTTGTGTGGGTGAGGTCGGAGATGGCGAAGATGCCCACGGCGCCGCCGGGGTTGATGGGTTCGGCCAGGGCGTAGAGGGCCGGGTCGATGTCACCGATAGCGTTCAGGGCGGCGCTGCTGGTGCGGGTCACGCCGACGTCGAGGGTGAAGGACGGCGCGGTCGGAGATGCGCGCATCGCTGCTAGTCCTCGGTGTAGTCGAGGGTGCCGTCGTCGTTGACCACCAGGGACCAGTCAGGGCACGCGGGTTCCTCGACCCGCCCGACCAGGTCGCCGTCCTCGGTCTTGACCACGATCGCCGTCCCCAGGCACTCGTCGGTCCCGAGCGAGTTGGACGAGTCGCCGCCGACGACCACCTCATACGGCCCGCCTGCGCCTTCGAGCGTGACGAGGACGGTCTGGTCGAGCCGGTTCTCGTAGGTCACCTGCGGTCTTGCCGCGTCGTAGACGCACCCGGTCAGGAGCCCGAGCGCGGTCAGGCATCCCACGGTTGCGATCTGTCGCTTCATGCCGGCACCTCCTCGTCGGGTCGTACTCGCTTCATGGTCATGATGGTTCAGGCCGGGCTCGCTGCGCTGCTGCTGGTGGTGGTGTGGGTGAGGTCGGAGATGGCGAAGATGCCCACGGCACCGCCGGGGCCGCGGGGTTCGGCCAGGGCGTAGAGCGCCGGGTCGATGTCACCGATGGCCGCCAGGGCGGCGCTGCTGGTGCGGATCGCTCCCTTGTTCGAGCAGCCCCCTGACCAGGCCCGACGCCCCGAACCTAGAACCGTGCGCCGTCCAGGAGCCAGGAAGTCACCCGGCCGGCCCAGCGTCGCCACGCACCAGGCGTCGTCCTGTCCTGCCCGTCGCCTGTCAGTGACTCAGGGCAGGATCGGACGATGGACGTCGACCCGCACCGGACACCGCGCTGCTTCGGCGACGGCGACCCCCTCTACGAGCGCTACCACGACGAGGAGTGGGGCGTCCCCGTGCACGACGAGCACGCGCTGTACGAGCGGCTCGCGCTCGAGGGCTTCCAGTCGGGGCTCGCGTGGATCACCGTCCTGCGCAAACGAGAGTCGTTCCGGGCGGCGTTCGCCGGGTTCGACCCGGTGGTGGTCGCGGACTACGACGAGCACGACGTCGAGCGGCTCCTGGGTGACGCCGGGATCATCCGGCACCGCGGCAAGATCGAGGCGACGATCTCGAACGCCCATGCGCTCGTCGCGCTGCACGAGGCCGGTCGCACGCTCGACGAGGTGCTGTGGTCGTTCGCGCCGCCGGTCGGCGCCCGCGTGCGGCCGACGACGTGGCGGGACGTGCCGTCGGTGACGGACGGGTCGAAGGCCATGGCCAAGGAGCTGCGTCGGCTCGGCTTCCGTTTCGTCGGCCCGACGACCGCCTACGCGGCGATGCAGGCGTGCGGACTGGTGGACGACCACCTGGCGAGCTGCCCGGTGGTGCGCCCCGCCGCGGCCTGACGTCACCCGTTTGCCGCACGACTTGCGGGGTGATTGTTCCGCGCGGTTCCTGGCCGTCCACGGGCTCTCTGCTTAGAGTGCGGCCATGACCGACGTGCCCGAGCCCGCAGGCTGCCCGCCGGCCGACCGGGACGTGCAGAAGGTGCTGCGCGGCGAGTCGGTCGCCGACGCCAAGGACGTCGAGGTGCTGGCCGCGGTGCAGGACGCCCTGCTGTCGGTGCCGGCCGGCTCTCCGACCTCGTGGTTCGAGGTGCCGAAGCAGCGTCGGCCGAAGCTCGGCGGCGACCTGACGCAGCGTCGTACGAGCTGACGCACCACCGCCAGGGACGCGCCTCCCGGGCGTTGTCCTCCGGACGGACCGCTCCGCGACCCCACCTGTCTCGCATGCCGAGCCTGGTTGCCCACGATGTGATCGTCGTTCTACCATCGGCACAACCATCCAGAGCGGCCGAGAGACCTGGCTCGTCGACGCCGCAGCAACCCCCCTCATGACGAGGGTGTGGGTGCTTCCGCCAGGGTCGATGGAGTTGACGATGAACGACCCCGCAGTCTGTCGCACCCCCCGGGCCGGCCGGCGATGAGCGCCGCGACCGCCACGGCCCCCCGCGCCCTCACCGCACCGGTCGACCGCCCGACCGTCTCGTTCGAGCTCTTCCCCCCGCGCAACCCGGATGCCGCCCCCAAGCTCTGGGCGACGATCCAGGCGCTGGAGTCGGCGCGCCCCGACTTCGTCTCGGTGACGTACGGCGCGTCTGGCCGCACCCGGCAGACCACCCGCCAGCTCGTCCGGCGGCTGCTGCGCGAGACGTCGCTCAACCCGATCGCCCACCTGACCTGCGTGGACAGCTCGCGTGAGGAGACCACGACGATCGTCGAGGAGTTCCTCGACGAGGGCGTCCGCTCGTTCCTGGCGCTGCGCGGCGACCCGCCCGCCGACGCCGTCGACTGGCACCCGCACCCCCAGGGCCTGCACACCGCCGCCGACCTCGTCGAGCTGCTCCGCGAGATCGAAGGGCGGCGTTGCGCCGTCTCACCCGCGCAGGCCGTGCGCGCCACGGTGCGCCCGTTGTCGGTGGCCGTCGCCGCGTTCCCGCGCGGCAACCACGCCACGGGCGGCACGCGCGCGCAGGACGTCGCCTCGCTGCTCGCCAAGCAGCAGGCCGGCGCCGACTTCGCGATCACGCAGGTGTTCTTCGAGGCCGACGCCTACCTGGGCCTGGTGGCCGAGGCCCGCGAGGCCGGGGTCACCATCCCGATCATCCCGGGGATCATCCCGACCACCGACCCCGACCGCCTGCTGCGCGTGCAGGACCTCACCGGTGTGCCCGTGCCGCGCGCCCTGCTCGACGTGCTCGGTGGCGCGGACGACGAGACCGAGCGACACCGCCGCGGCATCCGCGCGTGCGTGGACCTGGTCAACGGCGTGCTCGACGGCGGCGCCCCCGGCGTGCACGTCTACACGTTCAACCAGCACCGCGCCGCACTCGACCTGCTCGAAGGAGCCCACCTGGGCGGCTCCGGCGAGGCACGACAGCCCCTCTGACCCCCGGCAGCACTGACCGCAAGGAACACGACATGACCACCAGCACCACCCCCGTCTTCCCCGCGGGCTCCGTCCTCGGCTACCCGCGCATCGGCCCGCGCCGCGAGCTCAAGAAGGCCATCGAGGCGTTCTGGGCCGGGCGGTCCTCGGCCGACGAGGTCGAGGCCGTCGCCGCCGACCTGCGCCGCCGCACGCGCAACCGCCTGGTCGAGCTGGGCCTGCCGAAGGACTCCCCCGCCATCCCGTCGGCGTTCTCGTTCTACGACCACGTGCTCGACGCGACCGCCGTCGTCGGTGCGGTGCCCGCCCGGTTCGCCGACCTGGTCGACGCGCAGGGCCGCCTGGACCTCGCCGGGTACTCCACGGTCGCGCGTGGCCGCGGGGACGACCTGCCGCTCGAGATGACCAAGTGGTTCGACACGAACTACCACTACCTGGTCCCCGAGATCGGCCCGGAGACGGCGTTCCGCTACGCGAGCACCCGCCCGGTCGCCGAGTTCACCGAGGCGCTGTCCGAGGGTGTGCTGACCCGCCCCGTGATCGTCGGCCCCGTGACCTACCTGGCGCTGGCCAAGGCCACCGACGGCGCCGGCGAGGGCTTCCTGCCCATCGACCGGCTCGCCGACATCCTCCCCGTGTACGTCGCGCTGCTGCGCGACCTGGCCGCCGCGGGCGCCACCTGGGTGCAGCTCGAGGAGCCCGCGCTGGTCTCCGACTCGATCGACGTGCCCGCCGACCGCCTGCTCGCCGCGGTGACCGAGGCCTACCGCGTGCTGGCCACCGAGCTGACCGCGCCCGAGCGCCCGGCGATCTTCGTCGCCGCTCCGTACGGCGACCTCGGCGCGGCGCTGCCCGTGCTCGCCGCGACCGACGTCGAGGCGATCGGCATCGACCTGGTCCGCGGCGACGTCCCCACGGCCGCCGTGCCCGGCCTGGAGACGAAGACCCTGGTCGCCGGGGTGATCGACGGCCACAACATCTGGCGTGCCGACCTCGACGCCAAGCTGGCGATCCTCGAGCAGCTGGAGAACCTGGGTGCGGCCGCCGTCGCGGTCGGCACGTCCACGTCGCTGTTCCACGTGCCGCACGACACCGCCGACGAGCCGCAGCTCGACCCGACGCTCGTGTCCTGGCTGGCGTTCGCCGACCAGAAGGTCACCGAAGTCGTCACGCTCGCCGAGGGCCTCACCGAGGGCCGCGAGGCGATCCACGAGCAGCTGCTCGCCGCCTCCGACGCCGTCCGTACGCGCGCCACCGCCCCCGGCGTCGTGCGCCCCGAGGTCCGTGACCGCGTCGCCGCACTCGACGAGGACGCGTTCCACCGCGGCGAGTTCGCCGCCCGCAAGGCCGCGCAGGCCGCGCGCCTGAACCTGCCGCCGCTGCCCACGACGACCATCGGCTCGTTCCCGCAGACCCCGGAGATCCGCAAGGCCCGCGCCGCGTTCGGCAAGGGCGAGCTGACCGCCGAGCAGTACGAGGACGAGATGAAGGCGGAGATCCGCCGCGTCGTCGAGCTGCAGGAGAAGATCGGCATCGACGTCCTCGTGCACGGCGAGCCCGAGCGCAACGACATGGTCCAGTACTTCGCGGAGAACCTCGACGGGTTCGCCGTCACCGCCAACGGCTGGGTGCAGTCCTACGGCTCGCGCTGCACGCGTCCGTCGATCCTGTGGGGCGACGTGTCCCGCCCTGCACCCATCACGGTCGCCTGGTCGGAGTACACGCAGTCGCTCACGCAGAAGCCGGTCAAGGGCATGCTCACCGGCCCGGTGACGATCCTCGCGTGGTCGTTCGTGCGCGACGACCAGCCGCTCGGCGCGACCGCCAACCAGGTCGCCCTGGCCCTGCGCGACGAGATCGCCGACCTCGAGGACGCCGGCATCGCCATCGTGCAGGTCGACGAGCCCGCCCTGCGCGAGCTGCTCCCCCTGCGCGAGGCCGACCAGGCCGCCTACCTCGACTGGTCGGTGCGCTCGTTCCGCCTGTCGACCGCCGGGGTCCGTGAGGACACGCAGATCCACACGCACCTGTGCTACTCCGAGTTCGGCGAGATCATCGACGCGATCGACGGTCTCGACGCCGACGTCACCTCGATCGAGGCCGCCCGCTCGAAGATGGAGATCCTCGGCGACATCCACGCCGCCGGCTACCCGCGTGCCGTCGGCCCGGGCGTCTACGACATCCACTCCCCGCGGGTGCCGTCCGAGACCGAGATCACCGAGCTGCTCACCGCGGCCGTCAAGGCGATCGACGTCGACCAGCTCTGGGTCAACCCCGACTGCGGCCTGAAGACCCGCCGCTACGAGGAGGTCACCCCGTCCCTGGAGCGCATCCAGGCGGCGACCCTGGCGGTCCGCGCGACGCTCTGACGCGCACCCGCCCACGACCCGGCGCGCCGCCACCCGAGCAGGGGTGGCGGCGCGTCGTCGTACTGTCGGCACGTGATCGTCGCCCCTGTGCCGAACCCTCTCGACGCGCTCGACCTGGCCACGCTGCGCACCCGCACCTCGGTGAAGTGGCGTGAGTACCCGCCGGACGTGCTGCCCGCCTGGGTCGCCGAGATGGACGTGACCCCGCCGCAGCAGGTGATCGAGGCCGTCACCGCGGCGCTCGTCGCCGGCGACACCGGCTACCCGCACGGCACGGCCACCGCCGAGGCCTTCGCCGGGTTCGCCGCCGACCGGTGGGACTGGAGCGTCGACGTGCCCGCCGTGCGCCCCGTGCCGGACGTGATGGTCGGCGCCACCGAGGTCCTGCGGCTGCACCTGCGGGCCGGCGACACGGTGGTCATCAGCCCGCCCGTGTACCCGCCGTTCACCGCGTTCGGCCGTGCCGCCGGGTTCCTCGTCGAGGCCGCGCACCTCGGCCCCGACGGGCGGCTCGACCTCGTCGCGCTCGACGCCGCGTTCACCCGCGCCCGCAGCGGCGGGCGACGCGCCGCATACCTGCTGTGCAACCCGCACAACCCCACGGGCACGGCGCCCACGCGCGAGGAGCTCGCCGCCCTCGGCGACCTCACTCGCGCGCACGGCGTCCGCATCGTCTCCGACGAGATCCACGGACCCCTCACCCGCCCCGGCACCGGCTACGTCCCCGCCGTGACCGTCGTCCCCGACGCCATCGCCCTCGTGTCGGCCTCCAAGGCGTTCAACCTCGCCGGCCTCAAAGCCGCTCTCGCCGTCCCCGGCCCCGACGCCGTCGACGACCTCGCCCGCCTGCCCGAGACGGTCGGCGACGGGGTCAGCCATCTGGCCCTTGTCGCCCAGACGGCCGCCCTCCGGCACGGCGGCCCGTGGCTCGACGCCCTGCGCGACGGCATCGAGCGCAACAAGCGCGCGTTCGCCGCCGACCTCGCCGACCGCGTCCCCGACGCCCGTTGGCAGCCGACCGAGGCCACCTACTTCGCGTGGGTCGACCTGCGCGACGCCGGCCTGGGTGACGACCCGGCGCACGCCCTGCTGCACCGCGGCCGGCTCGCGGTGAACCCTGGCCGCACGTTCGACGACGCCAGCCCGACGCACGTGCGCATCAACCTGGCGACGAACCGGGACGTCCTGCGCGAGATCGTCAACCGGATCGTCGCCTCTCGCACCTGACACCACCTGGTAGCAATCGGTAGCATCGCGAGATGGCTACCACGCTGCGCCTGCCGCCCGAGCTGCAGGCACGCCTCAAGGAGACCGCTGCACGCGAGCACCGGTCTGAGCACGCGGTGATCGTCGAGGCGATCGAGCGCTACACCGCGGACCGCGACCGACGGCGTGACATCGCCCTCGCCCGCGTCCTCGAGCGGGACCAGGCGATCCTGGACGCCCTCGCGTGAACCTGACGTACCTCGAGCTGCACGACCTGCTGCTCTTCGGTCGCGCGTTCCTGGGCCACGACCCCGAGGTGCGCGACTTCGGACTGCTCGAAGCCGCGCTCGCCCGGCCGCGAGCCACCGTCTTCGGCGACGACGCGTACCCACGCCTCGAGGAGAAGGGCGCAGCGCTGCTCCTGTCACTCGTCGGCAACCACGCGCTCATCGACGGCAACAAACGCCTCGGGTGGGTCTCGACCCTGGTGTTCCTCGAGCTCAACGGCATCGTCGTCGAGGCGCCGCCTGCCGAGGCCGTCGCACTCGTGCTCGCGGTGGCCGCCGGTGAGGTCGCCGACGTCGCGACGGTCGCGGCGCTCCTGCGCGGGTGGGGCCGCCCGCTCGGCTGACGGCAGGTTCACCGCGGGGAAACACCGGGGTCGTACGGTGACGCTCCCTGACGGGACCCGACCCGGGCGTGGCGGAGGTGAGCTGTCGTGACGAGCGTGGACGCCCTGACCGAGCGGTTGCGCGCCGTGGTCGCCGAGCATGCCGCGGACGGCGTCGAGAAGCTGCCGTCGGAACGTGAGCTGGCCGCGCGTCTGGGGGTGTCCCGGGGCACGCTGCGGCTCGGGATCGCCCGGCTGGAGCACGAGGGCCTGGTGTTCCGCTCGCTCGGGCGCACGGGTGGTACCCACCTGCGCCGGGTCGCGGAGGCCGCGCCGATCCACGCACCCCTCTTCGACCTGCGCACCGACCGGCTCGTGCGGGACCTCGACCACGAACCCGGTGAACCACGGCTGGTGGGCGAGGACGGCCTGGTCGTCCGCACCCAGGTGCTGGCAGCCGGCGTCGAGCTCCCCGGGGCCACGGTCGCCGGGCTGCTCGGGATCGGGCCGACGGCGCCCGTGGTGTCGCTGCTGCGGCTCCGCTCGACGGGCGGGTCGCCCTGGTCGTTGGAGCGGATGTACCTGTCGGCCGCACGCTTCCCGGACCTGCTCGACGACGACCTCGTCGACGGCGGCAGCGACCTCGACGCTCTCGCGTCGGTGCACGCGACGCTCGAGCGCCGCTACGGCGTGCGCCCGGACCGGTTCGAGGAGCACCTCGACGTCACCACGGCGGACGCACGGGTCTCGGGCCTGCTCGGCGTGCGCGCGGGTTCACCGCTGTACGCGCTGCGCCGGGTCTCCTGGGACGCGGACGGTGTCGCCATCGAGACGTCGGTCGACCTGTTCCGCACGGACCGCACGCAGCTGAGGTTCGGCGCCACACGTGCGCCGTCCCCGGCCGCGACGCTCACCGGGTAGCGTCCGCACCCGGCCGGGGTGGCATCGGGAACCGCACACCGGAACCCCAACCGACCTCCCACCCGAGGCTCTCCTCGAACCAGTCGGCGAAGGCGACGGGCAGCCGGTTCTGCTGCTCGACGAGCCCGAGGAGCTCCGCGAACCACCCGGCGTAGGCCCAGTCGCGCTCGGGGCGGGCCAGGTGCGGGCGCGCCGCGAGGACGGCGTCGGCCACCTGGTCGGGGCTGGTCGCCGCCGTGACGGCGATGCCGGCGAAGTCGGCGCCGTCTCCGGTGGTGTAGTCGAGGGTGGCTCTCCTGTCCTGCGGGAACCCGGCCCCGCTCTCCCCGAGGTTGGTCGCGTGCGTCAGGTTGAGCCGCCAGTACATGCCGGACGGACTCATGCCCGGCATGATGCGCACCTGCTGGTGCCCGCGCCGGTGCAGCGCGGCGACGCCCTGCAGGATGCGCAGCGGCACGACCAGGGGGCCGTCGAGCTCCTGCGGCGGCCCGAACGGACGCGCGGTGTACAGGTAGAAGCCAGGCACGACCCGTGGCGGCGTGCCGAACGCGACCTGGCACTGGATGCCGCGGCGACTGGGCACCACCCACAACCGGGTGCCCGCGTCGGTGTCGGCGAGAAACTCCTCGACACCGGCTCGTGACGTGTCGCCGGCGAGCAGGCACTCGACGCCGCCGATCGTGACGCTCACGTAGCCGCTGCGGGAGTCCGTCCCGCCGGAGACGGTCGGTTCGCCGGTCGAGGCGAGCCAGTCGCGGAGCAGCAGGCGGAGCTCGGCCAGGTTCGCGCAGCGATGACCTCGGGAGATGGGGGGCACCGCGCCATGATCGCGCGTGCCGGACCCTGCGGACGCATGGCTCACCGGGTAGGACGACGCCCCCGTGTTCGCTCCCCGGGGGCGTCGTCCTGCTGCGTGCGGCGGTCAGGCCTTCGCGTGCGTGGCCTCGATCGTCGCGGCGTGCTCGCCGTGCTGCACCTCGATGCGTCGCGGCTTGGCCTCCTCGGCCACCGGGATCGTCAGCGTGAGCACGCCGTCGGTGTACGTGGCGGCCATGGCGTCGAGCGCGAGACCGCGGCCGACGGTGAACTGCCGGGCGTAGGTGCCGGACGGGCGCTCCTTGGCGAGCCACTGCACGTCCTGCTCGGTGCGCGGCGTGCGCTGCGCACGGATGGTCAGCGTGCGGTCCTCCACGTTGACGTCGATCGTGCCGGGGTCCACGCCCGGCAGGTCGACGTTGAGCACGTAGTGGTCACCGGAGCGGAACAGGTCCATCGGCATGATGGCCGATGCGCGGTCCGACGCGAGCATCTGGCCGAACAGCCGGTCCATCTCCTGGAACGGGTCGTAACGGGTAGCCATGTGCCTCACCTCCTCGACAGCAGGCTCCGGACCTCCCGGAGCCGTGGCATCGCCGGTGGCTCCTTGCCACCAGGTGGCTACGGCTTCCGTTTTAGCACTCTCCACCGGAGAGTGCCAGCCTCGAGACGGCCGTTCTCCTACGGAGAACGGACCTGTGTCAGACCGATCGGTCCTCGCTGGTCACGGCCTCGCCCGCGGTCGATGCGACGAGCGCGTCGACGATCCGCACGTCCGCGTCGAGCCACGGCACGTCCGCCCACTGGCCCACCGGGAGCCAGCGGATCTCGTCGTGCTCGACGAGCGGCTCGGGCGTCCCGCTGACGATCTCCGCGAGCCACAGCCGCATCACGTAGGCGTCGGAGATCCGCCAGGCACCGTCGTCCGGCCCGACCAGCTCGGCCCCCAGGCCGACCCGCACGCCCAGCTCCTCGCGCAGCTCGCGGTGCAACGCCTGCTCCGGGGACTCCCCCGCGTCGACCTTGCCGCCCGGGAACTCCCACCGGCCGGCGAGGCTGGCCGGGGTGGCCCGCCTGGCGGCGAGCAGCTCACGGGGGTCGTCGAGGTCGTCGACGATCGCGGCTGCGACGACGAGCACGGGGGAAGCCATGGCCGGAGTCTGCCAGCAGCACGTGACGCGCACGTCGCGAGCAGGCGTCCGCCGTGTCACAGGAACGACCCGGCAACCGCTCAGGCCGCGCCGTCGCCGATCAGCAGCAGGCCGACCAGACCCGTACCGGTGACCAGGAGGGTCGCGATCGCGCCGAGCAGCAGCGGGCGTCCGCCACCGCGCACGAGCCGCCCGATCCGCACCTGCGTGCCGAGAGCCGCGAGCGAGGCGGTGAGCGCGACGGTCGTGGCGACGTCGGCCGCGCCGAGCACGGCGGCGGGCAGCACCCCGGTGCTGCGGACGCCGACGAGCACGACGAACGCCACGACGAACGGCGGCACCCAGGCCGGACGCCGCCCGACGGCGACGGGTGCGCCGCGCCGCCGGACCGCGCCCGCACCGGCGACGAGCGGGGCGAGGAGCACGACGCGGGCCAGCTTGGCGACGACGGCGACGGTCAGGGCTGCGGCCGACACGGTCGCTCCCGCGGCGACGACCTGCGCGACCTCGTGCACGGAGATGCCGATCCACAGCCCGGCCGTCCGGTCGGGCAGCGCGAGCACGTGCGCGAGGAGGGGCAGGGCGACGAGGGCCAGGCTGCCGTACAGGGTCACGAGCGCGACGGCCAGCGCCACGTCGTCGTCCACACGCGAGCCGGCCGCTTCCGGTGCGGAGCCGTCGGGGGCCACGGCACCCGTGGGCCCGCGACCTCCGCGCAGCACCGTGCTCATCCCGGCGACCGCGGCGGCGCCGCAGATCGAGAAGCCGGTGGCCACGAGCAGCCGCAGGTCCCTCGGCACGCGCAGCAGGTGGCCGGCGCCCAGCGTCCCGCCGAACGTCACGGCCACCGTCACGACGAGCACGCCGAGCTCGGCCGGTCCGACCGTCCCGAGGTCGGCGAGCGAGAGCCGCAGACCGAGGACGGCGACCGCGAGGCGCAGCAGACGGCTCGAGCACCACCGCAGCGCATTGTCGGCCGCGGCCGGCACGAGCCCGACCGACCGGACCAGAATCCCGAGCCCGAGGGCGACGAGGAGCGTCGGTGCCCCGGGTGCGGCGACGCCGACCACCCGCGCCGCGACCCCCACCAGCAGCACGACGACGAGTACGACGACGGCCGTGACACGTGCGCGGGCCGGGCGGACGGACGGCGACGAGGCGGGCCCACCGGTCGCGTCCGCGGGCGTGCCCTGGGAGTCGGGACCACGCCGGGCGGCGGGGCCGCCGGGGCGGACGGTGGTGCTGGTCACGAGACCAGGCTGCCGGGGCGCGAGGCCGGGCGGAACGGCGCATCACCTGCAGGGGTCTAGCCTTCGACTATGCCCCCCGGACCGCTCGAACGCGCACCCCTCGCGGCCCTCGAGGTGTTCGTCGCGGTCGGCGACCACGGCTCGCTGTCAGCAGCCGCACGCGCCCTGGGTGTCGCGCAGCCCTCGGCCAGCGCGGCCCTGCGTCGGCTCGAACGGCGCACGGGCGTCGCGCTGGTCACCCGGGCGCCGTCGGGCACGACCCTCACGGACGAGGGCCGCCGGCTCCTGGTGCGCGCCGCTGCGGTGCTGCGGGCCTCCGACGACTTCGAGGCGGCCGCGTCCGCAGAACGCTCGCAGCACGCCGGGCACCTCGTGGTGGCCGCGAGCATGACCATCGCCGAGCACCTGGCGCCCCGGTGGATCGCCGAGCGCACGCCCGGTCAGGCCGCCGTCGAGCTGCTCGTCGCGAACTCGCGTGACGTCGCCCGCGCCGTGCTCACCGGTGAGGCCGCGCTGGGGTTCGTCGAAGGGCCCGACGTCGACGACGCGCTGGCGTCCCGGGTCGTCGGGACCGACGAGCTCGTGGTCGTCGTCGCACCCGAGCATCCGTGGGCGCGGCGCCGACGGCCGGTCGGTGCGCTCGAGCTGTCCGGGACCGCGCTGGCCGTACGGGAGCTCGGGTCGGGTACACGGTCCACGCTCGAACGCGCCCTGGCGGCGGCCGGGGCGCCGGCACCGCGCGACATCGCGCAGCTGGGATCGACCGTCGCGGTGAAGAACCTGGTGCGGGCGGGACGGCACGCGGCCGTGCTCTCGCGGCACGCCGTGCACGAGGAGATCGCGCACGCACAGCTCGTCGCCGTGGAGGTCGACGGGATCGACCTGCGGCGCGAGCTGCGCATGGTGTGGTCACGAGGCCGGCAGGTGCCGGCTGCGGTCGAGGAGTTCGCCCGGGTGGCCCTGCGGGGGCTCACGGACGACTGAACGTCATCGTCGCCGAACAGTCGCCCGACAACCGCCGGACGCTCGCCGCTCATCTGCCGGTCGACGACTCTTCGTCGACCGGCGTCGTGCGGACGGACGCGGTCAGCGGATGCCGTGGGCCTCGGCCCAGGCGACCGCCTCGGCGCGCGTGGAGACGCCGATCTTGCGGTAGACGCTACGAACCTGGGACTTGACGGTGTTGCGCGTGACGAAGAGTCGCGTCGCGATCTCCTCGAGGGTCACGTCCTCGGTCAGCTCCGCCAGCACGACCCGTTCGCGACGGGTGAGACCCTCGTCGAGGGTGCGGATGGTCCTGGTCGTCTCCAGCATGCTCATGGTCTGTCCTCCGGGTGTCCTGCACGGCCGCCGAATGAAACAGACGCCCGCCGTGGGATGCGTACCGGATGAGAGGGGCGGATCCGCGGTCTATGACGCGGTTTCCGTGAACTTCTCGGGCACGTTCCCTTGGCGCTGTTCCTGCCGTACGTCCCACAATGAGGGAGCGGGAGGTTTCCAGATACGTGGCGACGATCTCACGCGGACCTTTCACCCGTTCGGGCGAGGGAAACCGCCTAGAAATGTCACGGTGAGATAACGTCCAGGACTCGACTGTGTCACGACATTGGTCGACCGGCCAGATCCGGGCGTGTCGCGTGCCACGACCGCCGCGGTCTGGTCCATCATTCGCCCTCCGACGTGGATTGCGAACGTCCTCCCGATCTGTCCGAACCTGCAGGCCACCCGCCCGAGGGACGACTCAGCCCGCTGTCTGGGCCGCGTACTCCTCCGCCGTGAGCAGCGGACCGGTCGAGGAGACCTCCACCTTGAGCAGCCATCCGGCGCCGAACGGGTCGGAGTTCACCACCGAGGGGTCGTCGACCGCGTCCTGGTTGATCTCCGTGACGGTCCCGGAGACCGGGGAGAAGAGCTCCGAGACCGACTTGGTCGACTCGATCTCCCCGACGACCGCACCGGCGACGATCTCCTCGCCGACCTTCGGCAGCTCGAGATAGACGATGTCGCCGAGCGCGTCGGCGGCCACGGCGGTGATCCCGATGGTCGACGGGCTGCCGTCCTTCAGCCATTCGTGCTCGACGGTGTAGTGCAGGTCGGCGGGAAGGTCGGTGCTCATGGGTGCTCCTGGGGTCTCGAGGCGGGTTCGGCAGGGGACGGCGGGACGAGGTGCGCGACGGCGAGAGGCAGCAGCCCGGTCACCGAGGACGACGGTAGAAGGGAAGGGCCACCACGCGCACGGGCTCGCGCCGACCACGCACGTCCACGGCCAGCTCGGTGCCCTCGGCCGACAGCTCCGGGGTCACGTAGGCCATCGCGATCGGGTGCCCGAGCGTGGGTGACGGCGCGCCGGAGGTGACCGTGCCCACCGTCGGGGCGTCCGGCTCGGTCGACGCGACGAGGTCGTACCCGTGGCGGGCCGCTCGACGGCCGAGCCCGACGAGCCCGACGAGGGTGCGCGCACCCGACGCGTGCGCTCGCGCCTCGAGCGCGGCACGACCGACGAAGGGCAGCGGCGAACCGTCGGCGGCGACCTTGTCGAGCTTCACGACCCGGCCCAGACCGGCGTCGTGCGGCGTGGTGGTGCGGTCCAGCTCGTTGCCGTAGAGCGGCATCCCGGCCTCGAGCCGCAGGCTGTCCCGCGCCGAGAGACCCGCGGGGACGAGCCCGAGCGGCTCGCCGGCCGCCAGCAGCGCACGCCACAGGGCCGGCGCCTCGGCGGCGGGCACGAACAGCTCGAAGCCGTCCTCACCCGTGTAGCCGGTGCGGGCGACCAGAGCGGCGTGGCCGTCCACCGTGGCCTCGGCGGCGGCGTAGTAGGGCATCGAGCGGACGGTCTCGACGTCGGCGGCGGCGGTCAGACCCGTGAGGATCTCCTCGGCGCGCGGGCCCTGCACGGCGACCAACGCCGTGGTGAGCGACTCGTCGGTCAGCGTCGCGTCGAACCCGGCGAGCCGCTCGAGGAGCGCCTCGCGCACGACATGGACGTTCGAGGCATTGGCCACGATCAGGAAGCGCTCGGGGCCACGGCGGTAGACGACCAGGTCGTCGATGACGCCACCGTCCTCGGCGCAGATCATCGTGTAGCGAGCGCGGCCGAGCGTCACGGCGGAGAGGTTCCCGACGAGCGCGGCGTCCAGACCGGCCGCTGCCTCAGGCCCGGTGATCCACAGCTCGCCCATGTGCGACAGGTCGAACAGGCCGGCGGCCGCGCGGACCGCCTGGTGCTCGGCGATGTCCGAGGAGTAGCGCAGCGGCATCTGCCAGCCGGCGAACGAGGTCAGCGCGGCGCCCAGGGCGACGTGCTCGTCGTGCAGCGGGGAGAGCACGTCCTGCTCGGGGTTCTGCGTCATGTCGGTCTCCTGGACTTCAGCGTCGGGGGCGGCGGCGGGTTCGGGCGTGGGCGTGGGCGTGGTCACTCGGCGTACGCCTCGACGGGCGGGCACGAGCAGACCAGGTGGCGGTCGCCGCGGGCGCCGTCGATGCGGCGCACCGGCGGCCAGTACTTGCCGGCGCGCAGCGCGGGCACCGGGAACGCCGCGAGCTCGCGCGGGTACGCGTGCTCCCACGTGTCGGCCGTGACCGAGGCGGCGGTGTGCGGGGCGTGCCGCAGCGGGGAGTCCTCGACGGCCCAGCGGCCGGCGGCGACGTCGTCGATCTCGGCGCGGATCGCCAGCATGGCCTCGACGAACCGGTCCAGCTCGGCCAGGTCCTCCGACTCGGTCGGTTCGACCATGAGCGTGCCGGCCACGGGGAACGACAGCGTGGGCGCGTGGAATCCGTAGTCCTGTAGCCGCTTGGCGACGTCCTCGGCGGTCACACCGGTCTGCTTGGTGAGCTCGCGCAGGTCGAGGATGCACTCGTGGGCGACCAGCCCGCCGGGGCCCGCGTAGAGCACCGGGTAGGCGTCGCGCAGGCGGGTGGCCAGGTAGTTCGCGGCGAGCACGGCAACCTCGGTCGCACGGCGCAGGCCGTCGCCACCCATCAGGGCCACGTACGCCCACGAGATCGGCAGGATGCCGGCCGAGCCCCAGGGTGCCGCGGAGACGGGTGCGACGACGCCTGCGCCCAGCTCGCCCGGGGTGGGGTTGCCCGGCAGGTAGGGCACGAGGTGCGCGGCGACCGCGACCGGGCCGACACCGGGACCGCCGCCGCCGTGCGGGATGCAGAACGTCTTGTGCAGGTTCAGGTGGCTGACGTCGCCGCCGATCTCGCCCGGACGGGCCAGTCCGACGAGGGCGTTGAGGTTCGCGCCGTCGATGTACACCTGCCCGCCCGCCTCGTGTACAAGGTCGGCGACCGTGCGGACGCCCTCCTCGTAGACGCCGTGCGTCGAGGGGTACGTGATCATGATCGCGGCCACCTGCGGGCCGTGCTGCGCGAGCTTGGCGCGCAGGTCGTCGAGGTCCACCGACCCGTCGGCGGCCGTCGCCACGACGACGACGCGCATCCCGGCCAGAGCCGCCGACGCCGCGTTCGTGCCGTGCGCGGAGGCCGGGATCAGGCACACGTCGCGCACCGGGGCGCCGTCCGCGTGATGGGCCGCGTGGTAGCCACGGATCGCCAGCAGACCGGCCAGCTCACCCTGGGAACCGGCGTTCGGCTGCACCGACACCGCGGCGTAGCCGGTGATCTCCGCGAGCCAGTCCTGCAGCTGCGTGACCAGCTCGGCGTACCCGAGCGTCTGGTCGGTCGGGGCGTACGGGTGGATCGAGGCGAACTCCGGCCAGGAGATCGGCTCCATCTCGGCCGTCGCGTTGAGCTTCATCGTGCACGAGCCCAGCGGGATCATCGTGCGGTCCAGCGCCAGGTCCTTGTCGGACAGGCGGCGCAGGTAGCGCAGCATCGCCGTCTCGGAGCGGTGCAGGTGGAACACGGGGTGGGTGAGGTAGGCCGTGCTCCGGCGCAGACCGTCGGGCACATCCATGGGCCGGGGGCCGACGAACCCGACGCGGTGGCTTCCGTCCTCGTCGCGCGGCAGCGTCGTGGCGCCGGCGTCGGCGAAGGCGAGGACGACGGCCATCAGGTCGTCGGGGCCGGTCGTCTCGTCGCAGGCGACCTGCACGTGGTCGCCGTCCGGCGCCCACACGTTCACTCCGCGGGCCGCGGCGGCTGCGACCACCGCGCCAGCGCGCCCGGGAACCGACGCGCGAACCGTGTCGAAGACCTGCTCGTGTGCGACCTCGACACCCGAGGTGGTCAGCACCTGCGCGAGCCGCACGGCGTTGCCGTGCACCCGCTCCGCGATCGCCCGCAGCCCGTCGGGCCCGTGGTAGACCGCGTACATCGACGCCACGATCGCCAGCAGCGCCTGCGCGGTGCAGATGTTGCTCGTCGCCTTCTCGCGACGGATGTGCTGCTCACGCGTCTGCAGCGCGAGCCGGTACGCCGCCGCGCCGTCGGCGTCGACCGACACCCCGACGAGCCGCCCCGGCAGCATCCGCTCCAGACCCGGGCGCACGGCCATGAACGCCGCGTGCGGACCGCCACCGAACAGCGGCACGCCGAACCGCTGCGCCGAGCCGACCGACACGTCCGCGCCGAGCTCACCCGGCGTCCGCAGCAGGGTCAGTGCGAGCAGGTCGGCCGCGACCGTCACCAGCGCACCGCGCTCCTTGGCCGCCGCGACGAGCGGTCCCAGGTCGCGCACGACCCCCGAGGCGCCGACCTGCTGCAGCACGACGCCGACCAGCGCGCCCTCGACCTCGGGCAACCCGTCGGTCAGGTCCGCGACGACGACCGGCAGGCCGATCGCCTCGGCCCGACCGAGCGTGACCTCGCGCGACTGGCCGAACAGCTCGGCGTCGAGCACCACCGTGCCGGCCTTCGCCTTCGACGCGCGCCACATGAGGGCGACGGCCTCCGCGACGGCCGTCGCCTCGTCGAGCAGGGACGCGTTGGCGATCTCCAGGCCGGTCAGGTCCGCGACCATCGTCTGGAAGTTGAGCAGCGCCTCGAGCCGACCCTGGGAGATCTCCGGCTGGTAGGGCGTGTACGCGGTGTACCAGGCGGGCGACTCGAGCACGTTGCGGCGGATGACCGCGGGGGTCACGGTGTCGGAGTACCCCTGGCCGATCATCGAGGTCATCACCCGGTTGCGGCCCGCGATCGCGCGCAGGTCAGCCAGGACCTGCTCCTCGGAGCGTGCCGGGGGCAGGTCGAGCGGGCGGTCGGTGCGGATCGCCGCAGGGACGGCGGCGTCAACCAGCGCGTCCAGGTCGTCGTACCCGACGACCGCGAGCATGCGGTCCGTCTCGGTGCCCCGCGGACCGATGTGCCGGTCGGAGAAATCGACGGCAGCCGGCGACTCGGCAGGCGCTGCGGGGCGCACGGGGAGCGCAGGGGAGGTCAGGTCGAGCTCGGTCACGGGCTGCTCCACAGGGGTTCGCCCGGCGCACGCCGGGACGGCAAGGTGGGCTCCCCGCTCTGTCATCCGCGCGCCCGGGGGTACGCGACCTGAGAGTTTTGCCGGTCCGCCGTGGCCAGTGGGCCCGGGGCGCGCCGACTTGCACCGTCGGTGGGTCGGGCCCGAGGGCACGACCGCTTTCCAGAGTTGCCTCGCCGTGGCGGTACAGGGGGCCTGAGAGATTCCCGGGGAGGGTTGCTCCTTCGGCGTCCCGGCCGGCCGTGGCCGTCGGGAGCTCTCCCGCCATGGTTCGAGCAGCGTGTTGAGTTGTGGCGTCAGGGTACCCCGCGGTCCTCCCGTCGAGCGGGTGGTCTCGCGGATCGGTCCGGGCCGGCGGGCCGCGGGCCGGCGGCCACCGTGCCGCACACCGAAGGGCGGCCCCGGGCGACTCCCCCGCCGTGACAAATCCACGGCGGTCGCCCGCGCCGGACATCGCCGGGCCTGGTTACCCTGACCGGATGACGGCCCCTGACGGCGGGACGCACCACTCCTCGCACCGACCCGCGGTGGACACCGCGGGCGAGCACGCGGGCAGCCGCGACGGCGCGCTCATCGGCGCCGCCACCGCCCTCGTCCTCGTCGTCTCCGACCGGTCCGCCGCGGGCGAGCGCGAGGACCTCTCGGGCCCCGCGGCAGCCGCCCGACTGGTCGAGGCCGGCTACGAGGTCGTCGACGTGGTGGTCGTCCCGGACGGCGCCATCTCCGTGGAAAACGCGCTGCGTGCCGCGGTCGCCGGAGGCGCCCGGCTCGTCGTCACGTCCGGCGGCACCGGGGTCGGGCCTCGCGACCGGACGCCGGAAGGCACCCGGCCCGTGCTCGCCCTCGAGCTGCCGGGCATCGCCGAGCTGCTGCGCCGCGAGGGGGCACGGTCGGTGCCGACCGCCGTGCTCTCCCGCGGCCTCGCCGGCGTCACGGTCGAGGGCACCGTGGTGGTCAACCTGCCCGGTTCGCCGCGCGGCGTGGTCGAGGGTCTCGACGTGCTCCTCCCGCTGCTCGGGCACCTGCTCGACCAGGTGGGCGGCGGTGACCACCGATGAGCGTCCTGGCGCAGGTCACGCACACCCCGCTCGACCTGGGGTTTCACGTGGAACAGGTGAGCGGCCCCCAGGTCGGTGCGCTCGCCACGTTCCTCGGGGTGGTCCGCGACCACGACCCCTCGGTCCCGGGCGAGGTCGTCGCGCTCGACTACAGCGCACACCCGGACGCCGGCGCGGAGCTCGAGCGGATCGCGCACGAGATCGCCGACCGTGACGGCGTCCTGGGGGTCGCGGTGAGCCACCGGATCGGCCACCTCGCGGTCGGGGAGGCCGCCCTCGTCGCCGTGGTCGCGTCCGCGCACCGGGCCGAGGCGTTCGACGCGTGCCGGGAACTGGTCGAACGCGTCAAGGCGCAGCTGCCGGTCTGGAAGCGCGAGGTCCTCGCCGACGGGTCGCACCTGTGGGTCGGGCTGTGAACGGGCCCGTGCAGGCACCTCTGGTCGACCGGTTCGGCCGGGTGCACCGCGACCTGCGGATCTCGCTCACCGACCGGTGCTCGCTGCGCTGCACCTACTGCATGCCCGCCGAGGGCGTCCCGTGGCTCGCCCGCGACACCATGCTCAGCACCGAGGAGATCGTCCGGGTCGCCCGCGTCGGCGTCGAGCTGGGCATCACCGAGATCCGGCTCACCGGCGGCGAACCCCTGCTGCGCACCGACGTGGTCGACGTCGTCCGACGGCTCACCGCGCTGACCGGACCCGAGGGTAGCCCCGAGGTCTCGCTGACCACCAACGCGCTGCGCCTGCCCGGCCTGGCCGCACCCCTGCGGGACGCCGGGCTGGAACGCGTCAACATCAGCCTCGACACGCTCGACCGCGCCCGGTTCCAGCAGCTCACCCGCCGCGACCGGCTCGTCGAGACCCTGGCCGGAGTGGCCGCCGCCGAGGCCGCCGGGCTGTCGCCGATCAAGATCAACGCGGTCGCCATGCGCGGGGTCAACGACGACGAGGTCGTCGCGCTCACGCGCTGGGCCGTCGACCACGGGTACCAGATGCGGTTCATCGAGCAGATGCCGCTCGACGGCGGGCACACCTGGGACCGCGTCACCATGGTCACCCAGGCGGAGATCCTCGAGCGGCTGACCTCCGCCTTCACGCTCACCGAGGTGCCCGGGCGCGGCGCGGCACCCGCCGAGCTCTGGTCCGTCGACGGCGGCCCGGAGACCGTCGGGGTCATCGCCTCGGTGTCCGCACCCTTCTGCGGAGCGTGCGACCGGCTGCGCCTGACCGCCGACGGACAGCTGCGCGCGTGCCTGTTCTCCCAGACCGAGACCGACGTGCGCGCGCTGGTCCGGGCCGACGGGACGGACGTCGACGCCGCGCTCGGGGACGCCTACCGGCGGTGCCTGGCCGGCAAGAAGGCAGGGCACGACATCGACGACCCGACGTTCCTGCAGCCGACGCGACCGATGAGCGCGATCGGCGGCTGACCGCCGACGTCACGGAGTGGTCGGGGTCAGAAGTCGAAGAGGTCCTCGAGCCAGGACTCGCGCTTCTTCTTCCGCCGCGGGTCGTGCCCGCGGCTGTCGTACGCCGCACGGTCGTCACGCCTGTCGTCGTAGCCGCGCGCCGCGGGCTGGCCGTACGGGGTGGGTTGGCCGTACGGGGCGGGTTGGCCGTACGGGGCGGGAGCAGCGGCCGGGGTCGCCTGCACGGCGGACGCGGTGCCGCCCGAGCGTTCGAGGATCTTGTCGAGCTCGCCGCGGTCGAGCCACACGCCGCGGCACACCGGGCAGTAGTCGATCTCGACGCCCTGGCGGTCGGTCATCACGAGCCGTGCCTGGTCCACCGGACACAACATGCGCGCACCTCCGTCGTGGCGGTGACCGTCACCGCCTCCGGCCGGGACAACGGCCGACGGCACCGATCGGTGCCCGCCCGGACGACGGCACGAGCCGGTCAGCCGCCGGCGAAGGGCGGGAGCACGTCGAGCACGGCACCGGCAGGCACGGGCTCGGCGCCCTCGACGCGAACGCCGTCGGCGAGCAGCGCGCACCGACCGAGCACGCGGTCGAGCTCCGCGCCGTGCCGCGCGACGACCTCGGCCAGCACCGACGCCAGAGAGCCGGCCGGCACCTGCTCCTGCTCGAGGCCCGCGGCCTCGGCGGCCGCGGCGAAGTAGCGGACCGTGATCACGCGGTCGGCCCGTCGGCACCCCAGGCTGCGGCCGCGGCACGCACGCGCGCGAGCACGTCGGCCACCGCCTCGGGGCTCCCGCCGGCGGCCCCGACGGCGATGCCCGCGACGAACAGCGACAACGGTGCCGCGGGTCGGGCGACCTGGTGCGCCACCTCCCCGGCGACGTCCAGCACGTCGACGACGTCGACCAACGACGGGTCCACGCCGAGGGCGACCGCGAGCGCGGACGTCCAGACGGGCAGGTCGGCGCCCGGTGCGCGCCTCGGGTCCTCGCTCATGGGTCGCTCCTCGTGGTGTCGTCCGCGTGCTGCGGGTGCTGCGGGGCGCTGCCCCGGCCCGTCCGATCCTGCCACCGGCGCGGCCGCACCGAGCTGCGCGTCGAGCCGGCGGACGTCGTCCCAGGTGTCGGCGTCCAGCCCACCTCCTTCGAGGTCCGTGACGTCGGTGAGCCGCAGGCCGTCGAGCAGCGCACGGACCGGCAGCCCGCGCACGCCCGTCGGCCCGCCGTGCCGCGCGACCGCCTGGTCGAGGGCGGCGCGGGTGTAGACGGCGAGCAGGTGCTGGGCCCGACCGTCCTCGTCGACCAGTCGGGCGCCGTCGGGGGCCTTGGTGGCGGCCTCGAGCAGCGCGGGTACGACGCGGGACGCGAGCGGGACGTCGCAGGCCAGCACGAGCACCAGCGGTGCACCGTCCGGTCCGAGCGCGGTCAGCCCGGCGGCGAGACCGGCGGCCGGGCCGCCGTCGGGCGGGTCCTCGAGCACGGTCACGACCCCGGGGCGGACCAGCCGGTCGGGTGCGACGAGGACCGTGCGGCCGGCCCCGGTCGTCGCGTCGAGCACGTGGTCGACGAGCGCCCGGCCACCGACGGCAACCTCGGGCTTGGAGGCGCCGCCGAGCCGCCGGGCACGCCCGCCGGCGAGCACCACGGCGTCGAACGACGTGCCCATCAACGCAGCCGCAGGACCGTGAGCAGGTCACCACGCTCGACGGCCGTCACGTCGACCGGGACCACGGCGAGCCCGTCGGCCAGCGCGAGCCGGGCGACCAGGTGCGAGCCGGACCCGCCCGGGGTGGCACGGCGGACGGTCGGGCGAGGGTTCGTCGCAGGGTCCACGGCGGTGTCGAGCCCGAGGTCGTCGGCCGGCGCGACGACGCGCACGGGCATGATCTGCGTGCGGCCCGGTGGCGTGCGCCACGCGTCGTCGACGGTCGCGACGACCGTGGGGCGCTCGACCTCCGTGGCTCCCTGCAGGCGTCGCAGCGCAGGGCGCACGAACAGCTCGAACGAGACGAACGAGCTGACCGGGTTGCCCGGCAGGGCGAACACCGGCGTGCCGTGGACCAGCCGGCCCAGTCCCTGCGGCTTGCCGGGCTGCACGGCGACGGGCACGAACGCGACGTCCGGCTCGTCGAGCAGCGCAGCCTTGACCACGTCGTACGCACCGACGCTGACCCCGCCCGAGGTGATGATCGCGTCGACCGGCCCGGCCTGCGGGTACGTGCCGGCGTCGAGGGCGTCGAGCAGGGCACGCAGGTCCGCGGGGTCGTCGCCGACGGGACCGATACGGACCGCGTCGGCGCCGGCCTCGCGCACGGCGGCGGCGAGCAGCCACGAGTTCGAGTCGGGCAGCTGCCCGCGGGCCAACGGTTCGCCCGGTGCGACCAGCTCGTCCCCGGTCGAGACGACGGCCACGCGCGGACGCCGGTGCACGACGAGCCTGGCCTGCCCGACCGACGCGCACGCGCTCACGTGCGCCGGGCCGAGCAGCGTGCCCGCCGGGACGACGAGGTCGCCCGCTGCGGCGTCCTCGCCCGCACCCCGCACGTGCGCGCCGGGGGCCGGTTCGACGCGCACGGTCACGGAGATCGTCCCGCCGTCGGTGTGCTCGACCGGGACGATCGCGTCGGCCCCGCTGGGAACGGGCGCACCCGTCATGATCCGGGCGGCTGTGCCGCGGTCGATCCGAGGGTCGGCCGAGGTGCCTGCCGGCAGGTCCGCGACGACCCACAGGGTCACCGGGTGCTCGGCGGACGCACCGACGAGGTCCGCCTGGTGCACCGCGTAGCCGTCCATCGCGGAGTTCGCCCAGCGGGGCAGGGCGTCGGCCGTGCGCACGTCCTGCGCGAGCACGCGACCGAGCGCGTCGTCGAGACCGACCTCCTCGGTCGGCAGAGGTGCGCCCAGGGCGAGCGCGGCGGCCCGGTGCTCGGCGAGCGTGCGCATCACGGTCGGGGCCGTCGGGACGGTCGGCGCCCTCACAGCGTGCCCTGCCACGCGACGATCCGGTCGACGGCCTCGCGCACGACGTCGACGGACGAGGCGAACGACAGCCGGACGTACCGGTTCCCGTCGACCGGGTCGAAGTCGGTTCCCGGGGTCAGGGCGACCCCGGCCTCGTCGAGCAGGCGGGCGCACCAGGTCACCGAGTCCAGCCCGGAGGCGGACACGTCGCCGTACAGGTAGAACGCGCCGTCGGCGGGGGCTACGTGCACCCAGCCGAGCTCGTCGAGCCGGCCGAGCAGGTGCGTGCGCGCCTCGGCGTAGCGGTCGACGTTCTCGCGCGCCGCCGCGTAGCCCTCGGGGCTGAACGCAGCGACGCCGGCGTGCTGGGCGAGCGCGGGCGGGCACAGCGCCACGTTGCCCGCGAGCGCGTCGACGGCCGCGACGAGGTCGTCCGGGAGCACGAGCCAGCCGAGGCGCCAGCCGGTCATCGCCCAGTACTTGGAGAACGAGTTCACGACGACCGCACCCTGGTCGAGGTACTGCGCGGCCGTCGCAGTCGCCAGCGCCTCCCCCGTCGCGTCCGGGTAGGTGATGCCGTGGTAGATCTCGTCGCTGATCAGCCGGACGCCGTGCGCGCCGCACCAGGCGGCGAGGGCCGCGAGCTCGTCGGGGTCGATCATCGTGCCGGTCGGGTTGGCGGGGCTCGCGACGACCAGGCCGTCGACCGGGGTGTCGAGCGCCTCGAGCTGGGCGACCGTCGGCTGGAACCGGGTCTGCGGCCCGCACGCGAGCTCGACGACCTCGCAGCCGAGGGCCGCGAGGATGTTCGTGTACGCGGGGTACCCAGGCCGGGCGAGCGCGACCCGGTCGCCGACGTCGAACGCAGCGAGGAAGGCCAGCAGGAACCCGCCCGACGAACCGGTGGTGACCGCGACGCGGGCCGGGTCGACGTCCAGGCCGTACCAGTCGGCGTAGTGGTGCGCGATGGCCGCGCGCAGCCCCGGCGCACCCATCGACTCGGTGTACCCGAGGTCACCGCTGGTCAGCAGGTCGATCGCCCGGGCACGCACGACGTCGGACGCGCCCGTCGACGGCTCGCCCGCGCACAGGTTCAGCACCTTCTCGCCTGCGGCCCGGCGTGCGTTGGCCGCTGCGAGGATCTCCATGACGGCGAACGGCGGGACCTGGGACCGGCGCGAGACCTTCATGCCCCCATCGTCGCCGAGACACCTGGGAGATGCGCGGACATGTCCAGGTTCGTCCAGGTCGTGGACCCCGTCAGCTCTGGTCGTCGACCTCGGCATCCGCGGCGTCGGCCTTGATGCGGTCGATCGCACCCTGTGCCGAGGCCTTCGCGGAGTACCCCTCGCTGCTCGCCAGGACGTTGCCGTTCGTCGCCTTGATACGGAACCGGAACTCGTCGGCCTTGTCCTTGTAGATCTCGAACTTCACGACAGCCCCCGTTGGCCCAGGCCGTCGGCGGGACGTCGGCGGCACCTCTGCCAGTGTGACGACGGGACCGGCGGTCGCAAGCGGGGACGGGAGGACGCGGTGCGCGCTCCGCTCAGCGCGTCCTGCTGCGCCGGAGCCGCCGGACGAGGACGACGGCACCCGCACCGAGCAGGGTCGAGCCGAACGCGACCGCACCGACGAGCAGCTCCCCCGCACCAGACGACGCCGGGGCGACGAGCAGGACCGCCACGAGGACCCCGACGACCGCGGCCAGGACGACCACCCGCGCGAGCGCCCGACCGCCACGGGCCCGGCGCGCGACGCGTGGCGGCCTCGTGCCGAGGACGACTGCCGGCGCGACGGTGCGCCGCAGGTGGGACGGGGTCACCATCGGCTGGCTCCTTCACGGGTCCCGACCTCTCAGCCGGACGGGCGATTGCCAGGAAGCCTCCCTGGTGCCCATGAGCACCGCGGGGCGCGCCGGTGAACGGCGAGCGACGGTCCGGCGACAGCCTCAGAGCGCCGCGCGCACGTGCGCGACGATGCCGTCCGCGGCCGCCTCGACCTGCGCCAGGCAGTCCTCGAAGTCCTCCGGTCCGCCGTACCAGGGGTCGTCGACGTCGAGCACGTGCTCCGGCTCCCCCGGTGCGACCACGGGCGCAGCCGGGTCGAACGAGCGGAACATCACGACCCGACCCGCGATCACCGGGTCCGCCGCCAGACGGCGCAACGAGCGGGCGTGCGTCGCCGTCATCGCCAGCACGAGGTCCCGGGCGGGCAGCTCGGTGGCGCGGACCTGCCGCGCGCGGTGGCCCTCCCCCGCCGAGTACCCGTGCGCGACCAGCACCGTCCGGGCCCGCCGGTCGATCGGGTGCCCGTGCTCCTCGTCGCTGATGCCCGTGGAGTCGACCACCACCAGCTCGCCGAGGCCCGCCGCCTCGAACCGGTCGCGCAGCACCACCTCGGCCATCGGGGACCGGCAGATGTTGCCCGTGCACACCGTCATCACCCGGTACGGCACGCTCACGCGCGCACCCGCCCACGGTCGACCTGCATGAGGATCCCCGTCCCTCCCTCGAAGCTGATGCCCGCGAGCCGTGCCGCCCGCGCGACCTGCGTGAAGCCGTGCCGCTCGTGCAGGGCGATCGACGGGGTGTTGCGGGCGTTGACCACGCTGCGCACCACCGCCGTCCGCTGCCACGACCAGTCGAGCAGTGCCCCGAGCAGCCGGTCGCCGATGTACCGACGACGCCAGTCCGGCGCCACCGTCAGCCCGGAGACCGCGTACCCGTCCGGCACGTCGGCGTGACCCGACCACCACGACACCGACGCCCATCCCACCACGGTGGGCCCGACGTGGCCGACGAGCACGCACCGACCCGGGTCGCCGACCGCCGCCGCGAGCCTGCGCGCGAACCCGTCGGGCACCGGGCCTCGCGAGGCGACGACCTGCACGATCGCGTCGACGTCCTCCGGTCGCGCCGCGCGCACGTGGGCACGGGGATCGGGCGATCCGTGCACCTGCGGGGCGTAGCGCGCGAACATCGAGGTCACCGGCCCAGTGTCCGCCGCGGCGTCGACGAAGCGAGGCCGGGTCCCGTTGTGCTCTGCGCCGCCAGGACGCACACCCTCGATCTGGCTATAAGTCGGGCTATCTACTGGCTATTAGTCGCACTACACTCGCCCTCATGAAGACGGTTGCGCTGAGCGAGGCGAAGGACAAGCTGTCGGCTCTGATCGACGAGGCCGACAGCACCCACGAGATCATCCAGATCACCAAGCACGGGCATGCCGCCGCGGTCCTGATGAGCGCCGACGACCTGGACTCCCTGCACGAGACGCTCTTCTGGCTGTCCCAGCCGAACGTGCGCCAGGACATCGTCGATGCCCGCGAGGCGAGCACGTCCGGCGAGACGACCTCCGGTGAGGACCTGCGCGCCCGGTACGGGCTGCCTCCGCTGTGAGCCCCGAGCAGGACCCCTGGAACGTCCAGGTCGCACCGAGCGCGATCCGCTCGCTCGACCGGCTCCCGCCGCGCGTGGCCGGCGCCGTCGTCGAGTTCGTCACCCGCACCCTGCCGGAGAATCCCGAACGCATGTCCAAGCCTCTGCGGTACGAGCTCGAAGGCTTGCGCTCTGCGCGTCGCGGCGACTACCGCGTCCTGTTCACCCTGGACGAGACAACGCGCACGCTCCTGGTGGTCCGGATCGCCCACCGGGCCGACGCCTACCGCTGACGAGGCAGGTCCGACGAGGTCGCCGTCCCCCTGTGCGACGGGCCCCGGCGGAGCCCACGACGCGGCGGCGTCACGTGCCCGTCACCTGGTGCCGCGATACTCCCGCCCATGACGAACTCGACGCACGCCGGGCCCGCCGCACCTCCCGTGAAGTCGCGCGTCCCCGAGACCGTCCCGAGCACCGCCGACCGCGCCGCGCTCGTCGCCGTCTGGGCGCTGCCGCTGCTCGCCGTCGCGCTCAAGGTCGCCGTCCCCGGCTGGGTCCTGCTGTTCCTGGTCGTGGGGTCGCCGATCGTCCTGGCCCTGCTCGTCTCGGGTCTGGTGACGTTCACCTCGACGTTCCGGCGCCGCAGCCGCGTACGCGCCACGCACGGCCAGGTGCCGACGCTCTACCGCGCGCTCGCCTGGGTCTGGGGCAGCGCCTGGGTGCTCGCTGCGTTCGTCGTCGCCGACGCCGGGGACATCGGGCCGATGCGGTCACCGCTCACCGTCGTGGCCGGCCTCGGCGAACCGGACTGGTACCCGACGTTCCAGGGCCTGGTCCTGTCGCTGTGCATCACCGTCGTCATCAGCGCGCCGCTGGTCACCTGGATCGCCCGCGCACGGGCGTCCGCCGTCGCCCGCCCGGCCTGAGACGCACTCGCTCGGCTACCGGCGAGACGCTTGACGCGGCGGCTCAGTACGACCACCGCCACGGACGTACGGGTGCCCGCTCGCGCACACGCGGGACACCGGAGGCAGTCGTAGCCGGCAGCATCCGGCTAGATCGGGTGGGTCCATCGTCATCGCCCCGTGTCGCTGCTGCCTCGCCACGCTCGGTCAGCCGAAGCCGGAAGCGTGCTCCCATGGGCCTCCAGCCGAGTCTTCCGAGTTCCGCCAACGATCGACCGAGCCAGTCCGCGGGCGATCCGGACCAGTCCTCGAACCCTGTCTCGCTCAGGTCGCCTGGGACCGCGCAGCGGTCCCGACGCCGTGTTCGTCCCACCGGGTTCGACTGACGTGTCGTCACACGCCAGTCGGGTAGAACTCCAGGTCCTCCGCCATGAACTCCACAGTTGCGCCCACGATCTCAGGCGACGGGCCGTCGGTGTCGAACTCGACCTGAAGGAGCGCGCCGCCGATCTCCAGCACAATCACGCAGTCCTCAAGGACGGTCGTGACGACGCCACGAACCATCCCGGGCGCCAGGTCTCCGAGCGGACCGACCACGACCTCGCTCCGGGTTCGCACCCGAGGCAGTTCTAGTTCCACGTCGACAGACGCGCCTCGACCGACCGCCGTTGCGCCTCTCCAGAAGCCCGAGAGACGTCCCGCCTGGGTCTCGAGCTCGATGAAGGGTCGCGTCGGGTCCGCGCCGGTCAGGGCAATCGCTCGCATGGTCACGTGCCTCTCAGGAAGGGACCCCGTCACCGGTGCAGCCGTCACCGGTCGACCGGGGTCGAGATCCGCAGGAGCTCCTCGTAGATGCCCAGGTACTGCTGGCGGTCCAGCTCAGGAGGCGTCCAGGAGCGTGACTCCATGTGCCGGACCGCCGCGGCCGGGATGGTGATCCCGTACTCCCTGATGTACTCGATGGCATCGAGGCGCCAGTAGTAGCGCCCGTCCGAGGCGATGGCCGCACCGCCGCTCACACCGAAACGATCCCCGATCACATCCCGCGTGTACTCCATCCAGGCGAGGAACACGGGACACCAGCCAAGATAGTCGATGACCTTGAGGCGAAGCTCGTGCGGCATCACCGTCACGCGATCCCCGAGCTCGCCGGACCAGACCTCCCCCGGCCGGGGCGCGAGCGAGCCCAGTGCGAGGAGACCCGGTCCAGGCCGGGAGCCCATGGGACCCTCCTTCGGGTGTGACGCGGGTGAGTGCGACTCCTGCCACCCTACGATCGCCGGGGTCGCCGATCCGGACGAAACCGAAGGGGAGCAACTGTGGGGAACGCTGTCGAGGTGTCTGCGGAACCTGCGCATCGGATGGGCCGCTGGGCCGGGCGCGTCTTCTCCTGGTCGTTCGGCCTCGCGTGCCTCAGCCTGATGCTCGGCGGGGTGAACATCGTCATCTGGGCGAACCACTGGTACGTCGCCGAGCAGGTGTTCTACCCCGAGGTGGACGAGGCTGCGAAGCAGGGGCCGTACCGGGACATCGCCCAGATGCTGCGCTCGGGCAACGAGGCCCTGCTCGACGGGTTCGTCTGGCTCGGCGTCTCGGCGCTGTTCGCCGTCGTCGCGGCCGTGCTGGGGCGTCGCCGGCGACGGTGAGGCGACGTCCCGCCGAGCGACGGACGTCCAGGCGAAGCGGTCAGACCGCGGCAGCCCGTACCTCGACGGCCCGGACCACGGCGAGGCGGCCGAGCGAACGGACGAGCACCCGGCAGCGACGCTCGTCGGCCCGGAACGCGACGACGACCGTCCCTGCCTCGGCGCCGTCGTCGGTGTCGTCCGTGCGCAGGGAGTCGACGTTGACCCCGCGGGTGGCGAACACGGCCGCGAGCGCGGCGATCGCCCCGGTGCGGTGGTCGGTGTCGATGCGCGCGACCCAGCGAGCAGCGTCGGGGTCGGGTTCGACGACCTCCGCTGCCGGCGCCGGCTCGGCATCCGGTGCTGCCTCGCTCTCCGTCGCTCCCTGGGCGGCGACCGGCGGAGCGGTCGTGGGCCGGACCTCGGACGCACGCAGGTAGGGGTCGACCCCGGCGGCGATCCGTTCGACCACGCCGGTCAGCCGCACGTCCTCGTCGGGCGCGAGCTCGTCGAGCAGCACACGCGTCCACCCCTCCGATCCGAGCACGACGGGCACCCCGAGGACGCCGTGCACGGGATGCCCACCGACGGCGACCTCACCGGCGAGGGCGACCTGACCGGCGACGACGATGTCGCGGCCGTCGAGGATCGTGGCCACCAGGTCGGCGGTCGCGGCGGCGGTGCCGGCGGGCGTCTTCGCGCCGGACTGGTGGGTCATCCAGGGTCGGGCGACGGTCTGCAGGTCGGCGGGCCAGGTGTCGAGCAGCGCGAAGGCGGCGCCGATGTCGTGCTCGGCGAGCGCGGCGAGCCGGGCCTTCGCCTCGGCGATCTCGTCGGGGAACGTGGCGAGCGTGCGTCCGCCGCGCAGCCGGGCGACCGCCCGTCGACGCTCGTCGACGTCGAGCCCGCTGATCCGCACGCTCGACCACAGCGGCACGACGTCCTCGCCGTGCTGCCCGGCGACGAACCCGCCGACCCGGTGTCGGCGCACGCCGAGCTGCACGGCGACCTCGCGGCGGAACCGCAGCGTGTCGAGCCAGGCGCCCATGCCGATGACGCGGTGCCGGCCGAGCGTCTCGGCGAGCACGGCGACGGCCAGCTCGACGGGGTTGGTCACCACGACGACGACCTCGTGCCCGGACCCGTGCTCGGCGAGCGCCTCGGCGTACGCGCGGAAGACGGGCAGGTTGGCCTCGGCGAGCGCGGAGCGGTCGTGCGTCGCGCCGGGTCGTGCCGGGTTGGTGCGACCGGCGGCCATCACGACGATGTCGGCGACGACGTCCTGCGGCCGCAGCGCGACGTCGAGCAGCGGCGCGTGCTCGTCGTAGGCGTCCATGAGGTCGGCCCGCAGCCCGTGCACGGCACGGCCCGAGGATCCGTCAGGCCGTCCGACCAGCTGCAGCCGTGAGCTCGTCGGCAGCACCCGGGAGTCGACGAGCCGCGTCACCACCTGTCGGCCGACGTCCCCTGTCGCACCCAGCACCGCCACGTCCACGGGCGCGAGCGTACGGGCCGTTTGTGACGCCCGAGTTCACACTGTCGGGCACCATGGCGTTGTGCTTCTCACCCCGAACCACGGCCGCTACGACGGGAAGCTGATCCGTCGCCGATACGAGGGGTCGTCGGTCGAGATCGGCGCGGAGGGCATCACCTGGACGCCACCGAGCTACCGGGCTTACAACCACGGCAGGTTCAGCGTCACGATCGGCGACCTCCCCGGGCGGGCACACGCTGTCACGAAGATCCGGACGGCTTTCCCCAGCCGCTCCTCGGCCGGGGAGATCAACCGTTACGTCGTCACCGACACGACAGGGGCGATCCTCGGATCCTTCCCTTCCGGGGAGGGCGTCACGGGGTCGTCGCTGCCCGAGCACGTCGCGGGCTGGTACCCGATGCCGGCGGTGCGGAAGGCCGTCGAGGACGCCGGGCTCCGGTGGGACGACCGCGACTTCACCGGTGACGACAAGGCCCTGGACACCGCATTCCCCGGTGCCGTGCCTCATCTGCGCACCCTGCACCGGGCCGCGTGGGTGCAGTCGCTCATCTACCTCGTGGGCGGTGTCGTCTTCGTAGGCATGGCGGTCGGGTGGGCGGCCGACGGGGGTTGGGGACGCTTCGTGTTCCCCGTGATCGTCGGTCTCCTCGGAGTCGAGTTCCTCGTCGTCGGGACCCTGGCGGCCCCGCCGGTGATGCGAACCGTGCGTCAACGCCACCTCGCCCGAGTGGCCGCCTTGAGGAGTTCGAGCAGTGCGGCCGGGCGGGCTGACTAGCGCCTCTCCCCAGACACAGCCGTCACACGCCAATCGCGCGAGAGGCCACACGGCCGCCCGCCGTCACCGTGGGAGAAGCCATGGATGCTGCCCGTGCCCACGTCGGTCGAGTTCCTGACGACACCGTGCGCGAGTGGATGAGTCGCAACGCGTCAGTGATCCGCTCGCTGCGATGTGTGCTCGTGAGCTCGATGGACAGCGATCGTGACGTCGGCCGCATGACGTGGGCGGCGAGCCGCCGTGCCGACGACTCGACGTGGGCGACGTCGATGTCGCCGCTGGTGCTGTCAGGCCGCTCGGTCCTGGAGCTGCTTCGCGACCCCTCGCTCTTCACGGGGTTCGACGAGATCTGGGTGCCATCGCGCCTTCCGGTCGCGCGGCCGCCCGATGACGCCTACCTGGTCGCGCCCCGCGCCCTCGACGTCGAGTCGCCGCTCCCGATCTCCGCATGGCTGGCGACATCACGGTGCCGACTGGGGGTCGGCGACGGAGATGGCCTGAACTACGCGGTCTCCGACGAGCGTCTCGGAGCTCGGCTCGGCCTCACGTAGGGCGCAGGTCAGCGGGCGGTCAGGACGACCGGGCCGTCCTTGGTGATGGCGATGGTGTGCTCGGCGTGCGCGGCGAGGGAGCCGTCGGCGGTGCGGATGGTCCAGCCGTCGGGGTCGATGACGTAGCCGTCGCCGCCGGCCATGAACCACGGCTCGATCGCGATGACGAGGCCGGGCTTGAGCTTCAGGCCCGAGCCGGGGCGACCCAGGTTGGGCACGTGCGGGTCCTCGTGCATGGTGCGGCCCACGCCGTGCCCGCCGAAGTCGGCGTTGATGCCGTACCCGGCGGCGCGGCCCACGGCGCCGATCGCGGCGGAGATGTCGCCCATCTTGTTGCCCGGGCGGGCGGCGGCGATGCCGGCGGCGAGGGCCTTCTCGGTGGTCTCGATGAGCCGGCGGGCGTCGGCGCTCTGCGTGCCGATCTGGAACGTGAGCGCGGAGTCGGCGACCCAGCCCTGCACCTGCGCGGCGAAGTCGATGCTCAGCACGTCGCCGTCCGCCAGCACGTGATCCGAGGGCAGGCCGTGCAGCGCGGCGTCGTTGACGGAGGTGCACAGCACGCCCGGGTACGGGATCGCGCCGAACGACGGGTGGTAGCCGAGGTACACGGAGTGCGCGCCCGCGTCGCGGATCAGCTGGTGCGCGTGCGCGTCCAGGTCCTTGAGGGTCATGCCGGGTCGGGCGATCTCGCGCAGGGACGTCAGGACGCCGGCGACGAACTTCCCGGCGGGGCGCATGGCGTCGATCTCGGCAGGGGTCTTGAGGCTCACGGGGGCAAGCCTGTCATCTTCCCGGCGTGAACGGGCAGGCCGCGTACGCGTAGCCGTCGGCCTCGGCGGGTGCGAGGTCGTGGTCGCGCACGACGAGCCGGGCCGGTCGCCCCGGGGTGCCGCACACCTCGGCCGCCAGCTCGTCGGCCTGCTGACCGGGTTCGACGTACTCGATGTCGATGACGTCGTCGCCGTAGACGTCCGTGTAGGCGGCGCACTCGTCGTAGTGCACGCACTCCTCGGCGACGGCCAGGTCGAAGCCGATGTCGTCGCGCCCGACGGTGCCGAGCTGCGGGGTGTTCTTCTGCACGGCCGCCAGCCCGAGGTCGTGCGCGGCCCCGACGAGCAGGCCGGCCAGGGCCACCGCGTCGTCCTGCGTCAGACGGCCGTCGGACCGGGTCCACGAGTCGAGGTTGTCGAGCTCGACGGCGTCGAACCCCGCGTCGGCGCAGCGGGTCAGCTCGGTGGTCAGCTCGTCGGCGACGGCCGCGCGGCTCTGCGCGGTCGACGTGTCGAGCAGGACCTCGTCGGGCCATCCCTCGTCGGCGACCGGGTCGCCGGCGTCGTCGAGCAGCAGGAGACCGCGTGCGGCCCACCGGTCGGCCTCGCCGGGCTGCGACTGGAAGCCGTTGACGTAGCAGAGGCCGTATGTGCCCTCGGCCGGGGGCTCGGTGGAGTCGCGCGCGACGACCGTGACGCCCGCGGGCGGCGGGTAGGCGCCGCCGAGCTGGTAGTCGGCGGTCCCGGTGGACGGCAACCCGCTCGGGGCCGCGCCGACGGGCGAGGCGTCAACGGAGGGATCGGCAGCGGAGGGGACGGCAGGCGTCGAGTCGACCGGCGAGGCGGCGGCGGACGGCGTGTCGGACGGCGAGGCGCCGACGGGTGAGGGTCCGCATGCGGTGACGGCGAGCGCCAGGGCGAGCCCGACGATCGCGCCGGTGACCGATCCGCGGGTCGGGCGAAGAATGCGCGTGGTCACCATCAGGTCACGATAACCGGTGGCTCCGCCGGGAATCACATGGGGCACGTCGGGCGAAATCTCGGCACAAGACGTGACGTGGCGCACAACGGAATGCTGCATGCATCGTCCTCATCGAGGGCGTCATTACCACACCATGCGTCTCCTGTGTTCCGACTGTGCACAGGCGACCGCCCGGACCCGGATGGCCGTGCGAAACCGCCCGTCAGAGCGGCCCGAGGCCTCCCCTGACCGCGCGGCGGACCGCACTGACGAGGGCGAACACGAATGCGACGGAAATGTCGCCGAGATCGCGGATGCTCCCTCGTCCGAAGATATCCAGGCCCGGTTGCAGGTTGTGCACAGGCGCCCGACGGGTGGGCATCGACATGCGATATAACTGGCCGGCTCTGCCTCCGGGAAGAGCGCGCCGACACCATCGAGGGGAACAGCAATGACCATGCCCGAACCGGACGCGACACCGCCCGACCAGGCCGCGGTGACCACACCCGCCCGGGGCGTGCCACTGGCCGCACCGGAGACGACCGCCCCGGACGACGCCGCGACTCCGGCTGCACCCTCCCTCGACGCGACGACTCCCGCGGCACCCCTGGCACCCGAGCCGACCCCCGCGGCCCCGCCGGTCCCGGCGGCACCCGGCTACGGTCCCGTGCCCCCCGCGCCCCAGTACGGACCGGTCCCGCCGGCCCAGCAGTACGGACCTGTCCCCCCGGGCCAGCAGTACGGACCTGTCCCCCCGGGCCAGCAGTACGGACCCGTTCCCCCCGGCCAGCAGTACGGACCCGTCCCCCCGGGCCAGCAGTACGGGCCGGTTCCTCCCGGTCAGCAGTACGGGCCGGTCCACCCCGGCCAGCAGTACGGGCCCGTCCCGGGGCAGCCCGGTGCCGCGCTCGTCCCGGCCGGTCCGAGCGGTCCGGGGCTCGGCGTGCTCGCCCTGCCTGCCGCCGCGGCCGGCATCGCGTACGCCGCGACGCTGCTCGTCGCCCTCGTCGCCTCGATCGCGCTCCTCGCGGCCGTCCCCAGCGACACGGCTCTGCCGGGCGGCGCGCTCGTGAGCCTGCCGTTCGTGCTGGCAGGCACCGCGCTGCTCGGGCCCCTGCACTCCAGCGGTTCGGCCTACGGCTACGACGCGATCTCCCTGCAGCTGACGATCGTCCCCCTCACGCTCAGCCTCGTGGCCCTCGCCGCCGTCGCCCTGTGGACCCGTCTGCGCGGGCGCGCGGACCGGACGGCCAAGGAGCGGTGGCGCGACGCGCTCATCACCGGAGGAGTCCTGGGCTTCGGCGGGGCGCTCCTCGCCGCGATCGTCCGACTCACCTGGTCCGTGGACGTGCTGTTCGTCAGCGCCGACCTCAAGATCGGCGCCGCACCCTTCGGCACCCTGCTCGGCGGGTTCGTGATCGGGACCCTGGGCTCCGCGCTCGGCTCGGCGACGACGCGCCGCGGGCCGGACACGCGCCGCCTCGGGTTCGGCCTCCCCCGTGCCGTGAGCACCACGCTCGGCAACCTGCTCACCGCGGGTGCGGTCAGCACGGCACTGGTGGCCGTCGTCGGCCTCGTCGTCGGCATCATCAAGCTCGGTGTCACCACCACGATCACCCTGCTGCTCACGCTGCTGCCCAACGCCACGGCCTATGCGCTCGCGCTCGGCGGGTTCGGCGGGATCACGTCCAGCGGGAGCCTGACCGACGGCAGCGACCAGACCGCGTCCCTGCTCTCGGGCGACACCCCGGGCGGCATGTGGGCATGCGTCGCGCTCGTCCTGGTCGCCGTGCTGATCGCCGCCGTGCGCGGGTTCCTCGCCTCCGGTCCGCGCAGCTGGGGCGAGGCCTGGGTCACCCCGGCGGTCCTGCTGGTGGTCACCGGTCTCGGCGCGATCATCACCTCCGTGCGGTTCTCCACCTCGGGCGACCTGGCCGACTCCGACGCCGGAGCCCTGCACCTCAGCTTCCTGACGATCCTGCTCGCCGCCGTCTGGGGTCTGGTGATCGAGGTCGTCGAGCGCGTCGTCGCCCCGCTCGTCGTGAGCCTGGTCCCGGCACTGCCGGGCCTGTACGCGCGGGTCAGCGGGCGCGACCTCGCCGAGGTCCAGGAGGCACGCACCGAGGTCCCTGCCGGTGACCAGCGCACGGCGCGCATCATCGCCTTCAGCGTCCTCGGAGCGGTCGTCCTGATCGGCGCCGCACTGGGAGCCCGCGCGGTCGCGTCGAACGTCCTCTTCAGCCCGAAGGCACCCGTCGAGGCGTACGTCTCGGCGATCGAGGGCGGGCACGCCGCCGACGCCCTCGCCCTCGCCGACCCCGACCTGCCGACGGCTCAGCGCACCCTGCTGACGGACGACGTGTACGGCGCGGTGGAGAACCGGCCGACCGGCGGTCACATCACGGACGTCGAGACGAGCGGCGACGACGCATGGGTCACCGTGGAGTCCAAGCAGGACGGCGCGACCGTGACGCAGGAGCTGCACCTGACCAAGCAGGGTCACGCGTTCCTGCTCTTCGACCGGTGGGTGCTCGACTCGCCCGAGGTCCCGTCGGTCGACCTGTACGCGGCGCTCCCGACCGACGCCACCTCGGTGCTCGTCAACGGCGTCGAGGTCGACGTGTCGGAGACCTCGACGTTCTCGGCACTGCCCGGTACCTACACGGTGTCGCTGCCGGTCCCCGAGGGCTCCGACGAGCTGCTCACCAGCACCGAGGCCGACGTGGCCGTCGAGTGGTCGGACGAGTACGGGTCGGCGTACCTCGACTACGACGACGCGCTCACGTACGCCCTCACGGACGACGCCGCCTCGCAGGTCGAGGAGCTCGCCACGGGGTACCTGACGAAGGACTGCATCGGGGTCGGGACGCTCACCGTCGAGACCTGCGGGCTCGACATCTGGGAGTACCGCGAGGACGAGGCGACCGACGTCGCCTGGACGCTCGACGGGGACCCGACCCTCGAGACCACGCTCGAGTCGCCCGAGGAGATCCTCGTGCACGTCTCGGGCAGCGCGACCGTGTCGTACAACCTGCCGGCCGCCGACTACTGGCCGGCCGAGTCGCCGGTCGAGGCCGACGACTACGAGTTCTGGATCACGTACTCGATGAGCAGCGGCACGTTCGTGCAGACCGACGTCAGCGAGTGGGGCTGGTGACGGCCCGCTGATCGGACCGGAGGTCGCACGCGCAGTCCCGGCGTGCGGCCTCCGCCCGTCTCGGGGGACGGGCGCTCGTCTCGGGGGACGGTGGCACGCACAGGGGGCAGGCACAGGAGGGCAGGCGGAGGAGGGCAGGGAACAGCCCGTGGGCCGGAACCCCTGACGGGGCCCTGCCGCGAAGGACGAGATCGCGGCTCCCACGGGCTGCGGTGACTGCCGGTATTCGCTCGTCGCCCGGCCGGATCACCGGCGGGGCCACGGGCGGACCAGACGAGTCCGTCCGAGTGCTCGGGCGGCTAGCGGGCAGCCACCTCACGCGTCCTGGAGTACTTCATGTCCTGGACCACCTCCTTCCGTGTGCGGACGACGCTACGACTCGACCGCACGTCCGCCAAGGGGTTTTTCGCTGCGAGTCGGCGATCCTCCGGGTCGGCGCCGAGCGCATGCCGCTCACCAGCGACGATGCGCCAGGTGCTCGGCGAACGTGCCGATGCCGTCGGCGTGCTCGGGGGTCAGGTGCGCGCCCGCGCGGTACGCCGCGGCGACCTCGCCCGGGAACGGCACCGCCTGCACGCTGCGCCGGCGGCCGCGCGCGTCCAGGTACATGGCCGCCAGCTCGGTCGAGTCGATCACCTCGGGTCCGCCGAGGTCATCGACCCGACCCGCGGGACCGGCCTCGACCAGGCCGACGATCCGGGCGGCCACCTCACGCACGTCGACCGGCTGGACCGACGTCCCGGCAGGGACCACGGCCACCGGCCCGGCGCACAGCGCGCCGAGCATCGAGACGACGAGCTCGTGGAACTGCGTGGCCCGCAGGATCGTCCATGGCACACCGCCGTGCTCCACCAGGTGCTCGGCCTCGAGCTTCGCCTCGTAGTAGCGGAACGGGATGACGTCGACCCCGACGATCGACGGGTAGAGCAGGTGCGGCACGTGCGCGGAGCGGGCCGCGAGCAGGAGCCGTGCGATCGCCTCGACGTCGTCCAGCGGGTGCGACGGGTCGGTCGCGGCGTGCACGACCGCCGACACGCCGGACACCGCCGGGTCGAGGCCGTCGCCCGTGATCAGGTCGCCCTGCACCCACTCGACACCGCCCGGCACGAGCGGCGACCGCGGACGCCGGCTGAGCACCCGCACCGGTCGGCCGAGGTCGAGCAGCGTGTGCACGACCGCACGCCCGAGGGTGCCCGTGCCGCCGGTGACGAGCACGGGGGCCGGACCGGTCGTCGGGACGTCGGGTGCGGTGGGCGCGACCATGGCGACCATCCTGCTGTCGGTCCGGCCCGTCGGCACGCGGAACGCGTCACGGGGGGCGAGGGCTCAGCGGCCGGCGGCGAACCAGGTCACCTCGGCGGCGAGGGCGCGGGAGACGGGTGCTCGACGTGCCCACGCCCGGGCAGCTCCAGGGTCCGGGCGAGCGGGACCCCCGGCCGGTACGCGAGGTGACGGTGGCTCGGCGCGTCGAGCACGCACAGGTCGGCGCGGGCACCCACGCGCAGGTGCCCGACGTCGTCGCGGCGCAGCGCACGGGCACCCGCGAGGGTCGCCGCGCGCACCGCCTCGCCGGTCGTCATGCCCATGAGCGAGACGGCGAGCGCGACCATGAGCGGCATCGACGTCGAGTAGCACGTGCCGGGGTTGCAGTCGGTGGCGAGGGCCACCTCGATGCCCGCGTCGAGCAGGCGGCGGGCGTCCGGGAACGGGGACCGGGTGCTCAGCTCGACGCCCGGCAGCAGCGTGACGACCGGTCCGCCGTGCGCGGCGGCGTCCGCGAGCCCGGCCACGTCGCCGTCGCTGAGGTGGGTCGCGTGGTCGACGCTCGCGGCGCCGAGCTCGACGGCGAGCCGCGCCCCCGGCCCGGGGCCGAGCTGGTTGCCGTGCACGCGCAGCCCGAGACCGGCCGCGGCCGCGGCGGCCAGGACCGTGCGCGACTCGTCCTCGTCGAAGGCGACGGGCGATCCGGGCTCGCAGAACACGTCGGCCCAGCGGGCCAGGGGTGCGCAGGCGGCGAGCATGGGGCCGGTGACCAGGGCGAGGTAGTCGGAGCGGTCGACGCCGTCCGGGACGACGTGCGCGCCGAGGAACGTCGTCTCGGGCGTGATGGTGCGGGCCACGCGGAGCAGGCGTTCTTCGGTGGGGACATCGAGGCCGTAGCCGCTCTTGACCTCGATCGTGGTGGTGCCCTGGCGGCGGGCCTCGGCGGCGAGCGCGCGGGCGCGGGCGGTGAGCCGGTCGGTGCTCGCGGCGCGGGTCGCGGCGACGGTGGTCGCGATCCCCCCGCCGGTGTAGCGCAGGCCGGCGGAGCGGGCCTCGAACTCGGCGGAGCGGTCGCCCGCGAAGACGAGGTGGGTGTGCGAGTCGACGAACCCGGGCAGGACCGCGGCACCGTCGAGGTCCTGGTGGGTGTCGGCGGCGGGGGCGGCCGCGCGCGGGCCGGTCCAGGCGACGTGCCCGTCGACCACGACGAGAGCGGCGTCCTCAGCGACACCCAGCGGGCCCGGGTGCTGCGGGTCGAACGTGACGAGCTCGCCGATGCCGGTGACGAGGTGCGCCGTCATCGCCCGCCCCTTCCTGCCCCGGACTGTGCGGTCGCGGACCGCGCTGTGGCGGACCGTGCTGTGGCGGACCACGCCGCGTCCACGGCCCGGGTCATCAGCATGCCGACGTCGCCCAGCCGGTGCACGCCGCCGCTGACGACGACCGCACCCCCGGCGATCACCGTGTCGACGTCCGACGAGCCGGCGACCAGCACGATCTGCTCGGGTGACGCCCCGGCGGTGCGCGGGGTGTCGGTCCGCACCGCGACCAGGTCGGCTCGAGCCCCGGGCTCGATCCGGCCGGCACCCGGGTCGCCGAGCGTGGCGTGCCCGTCGGCGGTGAGCATCGTCGTGAGGGCGGCGGGGGTGAGGACGCCGCGCGTGCCGCCGGCCAGCCGCGCGTGCATCTCGACGAGCCGGGCCTCGCCGAGCAGGTCGGTGAGCACGTGCTGGTCGCTGCCGACGCTGAGCCGCACCCCGGCGGCACTCAGGCGTGCGACGGGCGCCAGGCCGTCGCCGAGGTCCTGCTCGGTGCTCGGGCAGATGCTGACGCCGGCGCGCGCGGCGCCGAGGAGCGCGATGTCGTCGTCGGTGAGGTGCACGGCGTGCACGGCGGTCGTGGCCGGTCCGAGCGCTCCGGTCTCGGCCAGCAGGCCCGTGGGGGTCGTGCCGTAGGCGGCCAGGCATGCCGCGTTCTCCGCCGGCTGCTCGGACACGTGCACGTGCAGCGGGACTCCCCGGTCGCGGGCCACGTCGGCCACGGCCGTGAGGTCCGGCGGGGTCACGGCCCGCACGGAGTGCACGGCGGCTGCGGGTCGCAGGTGCCCGTCCGGGCGGAGGGACGCCGTGCGCTCGGCCCACGCCTCGACGTCGCCGTCACCGAACCGGAGCTGGGGACCGTCGAGCGGGAGCGGTGCGCCGGTCCCGGGTGCGAGGCCGCCGGCCAGGTAGCAGGTGTCGAGCAGGGTGACGCGCACCCCGGCGTCGCGGGCGGCCTCCCGCAGGGCCTCGGCCATCACGTTCGGCTCGGCGTACGGGCGACCGTCGGGAGCGTGGTGCAGGTAGTGGAACTCGCCGACCGCGGTGACGCCGGCGAGCGCCATCTCGGCGTAGGTCGCCCGCGCCAGGTCGAGGTACGTCTCGGGTGTGAGGGTGCCTGCGAGCGCGTACATCCGCTCGCGCCAGGTCCAGAACGTGCCGCCGTCGCCGTGCGTGCGCCCGCGCAGCGCCCGGTGGAACGCGTGCGAGTGCGTGTTCGCCAGGCCGGGCAGGACGACCCCGGGCAGCCGGTGGTCGTCCGGGCGCGGGTCCGTGCCGGGGACCACGGTGGTGAACCGCCCGTCCGCGACCTCGAGGCGGACGCGGTGCGTGAGGCCGGTCGGCAGCCAGGCGGACGGGCACCAGTAGGCCGTGCCCTCGGGGGAACGGCTCGGCGGAGCGTCCGTCGCCTCGCTCGTCACGCCGGCACGTCCCCGACGAGCCGGGTCAGCGCCGCGGTGAGCGCGCCGACACCGATCAGGCAGTCGGCCTCGTCCGCGTCCTCCGCCGGGTCGTGCGAGACGCCCGTGGGGTTGCGCACGAACAGCATGGTCGTCGGCACGCCCGCCGCCGCGAGGATCCCGGCGTCGTGCCCGGCGCCGGTGCTCAGGTGCGGGGGTGTCAGCCCGGCGTCCCCGAGGGCTGCGGCGACGGTGTCGGACAGGTCGGCGTCCAGCACGGTCGGTCCGGTCCACGACTCCTCGACAGGCGCGTACCCGCGCAGCCGGTCGAGGACCTGGCGGACGCGGTGCTCGTCGTCGGCGCGCACGTCGAGCCACGCGCGGACCAGCGAGGGGATCGCGTTGACGCCGTTCGGCTCGACGACGACCTTGCCGACGGTGGCCAGCGCCCCGGCCTCGAGCGCGGCGGCGCGGACCTCCTGGACGAGCGCGGCGAGGGCGAGCATCGGGTCGACGCGATCGGCGAGCGGGGTGGTCCCGGCGTGGTCGCCGCGTCCGTGCAGGTCGACGCGCCAGCGGCCGTGCGGCCAGATGGCCCGTCCGACGCCGACGGGGTCGCCGGAGTGCACCAGGGCCCGGCCCTGCTCGACGTGCAGCTCGACGAACGAGCCGACACGGGCGAGGGCCTGCGGGTCGGGGCCGAGCGTCGAGGGGTCGCGTCCGGCGGCGCGCAGCGCGTCGGCCAGGGTGGTGCCGCCGGTGTCGCGCAGCCCGAGCGCCCGGTCCGGGCCGAGGACCCCGGTGAGCAGCCGGGACCCGGCGCACGCGACGCCGAACCGGCCACCTTCCTCCTCGGTGAAGCACGCGACGCCGAGCGGGCGGGAGGGACGGACGCCGCGGGCGCGCAGCTCGTCGACCGCGGCCAGGGCGCTGACCACCCCGAGGGGACCGTCGAACGCGCCGCCGCCGGGCACGGAGTCGAGGTGGCTGCCGGTCACGACACCGGGACCGTCGGCGTCGGGGTCGCCCCACCACGCCCACTGGTTGCCCGCGCGGTCCTCCACCAGGTCCAGGCCACGGGCGACGGCCTGCGCGGCGAACCACTCCCGCAGGGTCAGGTCGTCGTGCGTCCACGCCAGACGCTGGTAGCCGCCGGTCGTGGCGCGTCCGACGGGGGCCAGGTCGCGCCAGGCCGTGCGGAACCCGGCGACCGTCTCGGGGGCGAGGGTCGTGCTCACGCCTCGCCTCCTTCGGTCATCGGGATGCGCAGCCCGTGGTCGCGCGCGACCTGCTCGGCCTGCGGGTACCCGGCGTCCACGTGCCGCAGCACCCCGGTGGCCGGGTCGTTGGCCAGCACGCGGGCCAGCTTGCGGGCGGCCAGCTCGGTGCCGTCGGCCACGCTGACCTGCCCGGCGTGGATCGAGCGGCCCATGCCGACACCCCCGCCGTGGTGGATCGACACCCACGTCGCCCCCGAGGACGCCGAGACGAGCGCGTTGAGCAGCGGCCAGTCGGCGATCGCGTCGGAGCCGTCCGCCATGGCCTCGGTCTCCCGGTAGGGCGAGGCCACCGACCCGGAGTCCAGGTGGTCGCGGCCGATGACGATCGGGGCGCTGACCTCGCCCGACGCGACGAGCTCGTTGAACCGCAGGCCCGCCCGGTCGCGCTCACCGTGGCCGAGCCAGCAGATGCGGGCGGGCAGGCCCTGGAACGCGACCCGCTCCTGCGCGGCGCGGATCCAGCGGTGCAGGTGGTCGTCCTCGAACAGGTCGAGCACCGCGCGGTCGGTCGCGGCGATGTCGGCCGGGTCGCCCGACAGCGCCGCCCACCGGAACGGCCCCTTGCCCTGCGCGAACAGCGGCCGGATGTACGCGGGCACGAACCCGGGGAAGTCGAACGCGCGCTCGTACCCGCCGCGCTGCGCCTCGGCACGGATCGAGTTGCCGTAGTCGAAGACCTCCGCGCCGGCGTCCAGGTAGCCGACCATCGCCTCGACGTGCACGGCCATCGACGCGCGCGCCCGGTCGGTGAACTCCTCCGGCTCGCGCCGGGTGTAGTCGGCCCAGTCGGCGACCTCGACGCCCAGCGGCAGGTACGACAGCGGGTCGTGCGCGGAGGTCTGGTCGGTGACCACGTCGACCTCGACGCCACGACGCAGCAGCTCGGGCAGCACGGCCGCGCAGTTGCCGGTGAGCCCGACCGACAGCGCCCGCCGCTCGGTGCGGGCCGACTCGACCAGCGCGAGCGCCGCGTCCAGGTCGTCGGCCACCACGTCCAGGTACCGCTCGCGCTGCCGCCGGTGCAGGCGGGCGGCGTCGACGTCGACCACCAGGCACACGCCGCCGTTGAGCGTGACGGCCAACGGCTGCGCCCCGCCCATGCCACCGCACCCTCCGGTCACGGTGAGCGTGCCGGCCAACGTCCCGCCGAACCGCTTGGCGGCCACCGCGGCCAACGTCTCGTACGTGCCCTGCAGGATGCCCTGGGCGCCGATGTAGATCCACGACCCGGCGGTCATCTGCCCGTACATGGTCAGGCCGAGCTGCTCGAGGCGGCGGAACTCGGGCCACGTCGCCCAGTCCCCCACCAGGTTCGAGTTGGCCAGCAGCACGCGCGGCGCCCACTCGTGCGTGGTGAGCACGCCGACGGGCTTGCCGGACTGGACGAGCAGCGTCTCGTCGTCGCCGAGCGTGGTCAGGGTCCGCACGATCGCGTCGTACGCGTCCCAGGAGCGGGCCGCGCGGCCCGTGCCGCCGTAGACGACGAGGTCGTCGGGGCGTTCGGCGACCTCCGGGTCGAGGTTGTTCATGAGCATCCGCAGCGGCGCCTCGGTCTGCCACGAGCGGGCGGTCAGCTGGGTGCCGCGCGGGGCGCGGACGGGGCGAGGTCCGGACATCGGGTCCTCCGGGTTCAGGGTGGCGATTCGGGGTGGCGATTCGGGGTCGGGGTTCGGGGGCGCAGGGTCAGCGCAACGGGACGACCTCGCGGGCCGTCGCGTCCACCGCGCCCGAGGCGACGAGGGCGCCGACGGTCTCCAGGTGCGGCGAGAGCCACGCGTCCGGCCCGGGTCCGGGAACGCCGTGCTCGCGCAGCAGGTCCCGCACCGCACCGGTCGCGCGGGCCGGGGCGAGCGGCGCCCGCAGGTCGATCGCCCGGGCCGCCGTCAGTAGTTCGACGGCCAGCACCCGGCCCATCGCGTCGAGCGACCGACGCAGCTTGCGCGCCGCCGCCCAGCCCATGGACACGTGGTCCTCCTGCATCGCCGACGACGGGATCGAGTCCACGCTCGCGGGGACGGCCAGGCGCTTCATCTCCGAGACCATCCCGGCCGCCGTGTACTGCGCGATCATCAGGCCGGAGTCGATCCCGGGGTCGTCGGCCAGGAACGCCGGCAGCCCGTGGTTGCGGGCCACGTCGAGGAAACGGTCGGTGCGACGCTCGGACATCCCGGCCACGTCCGCGGCCGCGATCGCCAGGAAGTCGAGCACGTACGCGACGGGCGCGCCGTGGAAGTTGCCGTTCGACTCGATGCGTCCGTCAGGTGTGATCACCGGGTTGTCGACCGCCGAGTCGAGCTCGCGCCCCGCGACCGTGCGGGCGTGCTCGACGGTGTCCCGCGCGGCCCCGTGCACCTGCGGCGCGCAGCGCAACGAGTACGCATCCTGCACGCGGGTGCACTCCGGGCCGCGGTGGCTGGCCATGATCGCCGAGCCGTGCAGCAGGTCCACCAGGTTCGCGGCGGACGCCGCCTGCCCGGGGTGCGGCCGCAGCGCCTGCAGGTCGGCGGCGAACACGGCGTCGGTGCCGAGCAGGGCCTCGACGCTCATCGCGGCGGCCACGTCGGCGGTGCGCAGCAGCACGTCGAGGTCGTGCAGGGCCAGCACGAGCTGCCCGAGCATGCCGTCCGTGCCGTTGATCAGCGCCAGCCCCTCCTTCTCGGCGAGCACCACGGGCTGGATGCCCGCGGCGGCCAGGGCCTCCCCCGCCGGCATCAGGGTTCCGGCGGCGTCACGGACCTCGCCCTCTCCGAGCAGGGCCAGCGCGCAGTGCGCGAGCGGCGCGAGGTCGCCCGAGCAGCCGAGCGAGCCGTACTCACGGACCACGGGGGTGATCCCGGCGTCGAGCATCGCCGCGTAGGCGGTCGCGGTCGACGGCCGGACGCCGGTGCGCCCGGTGGCCAGGGTCGACAGGCGCAGCAGCATGAGCGCCCGGACCACCTCGCGCTCGACCTCGGCGCCCGTGCCGGCGGCGTGCGAGCGGACCAGGCTGCGCTGCAGCTGGGCGCGCATGGCGGGCTCGATGTGCCGTGTGGCCAGGGCGCCGAAGCCCGTGGACACGCCGTAGTGCGCGACGGTGTCGGCTGCGGCCGCGTCGACGACCTCCCGGCTCGCGGCGATACCGGCCAGCGCCGCGCTGTCGAGGCGCACGCCCGCGCCGTACCGGGCGACGGCCACGACGTCCTCGGGCGGCACCGGGCCGGCGCCGACGACGACCGTGCGGGGTGTGGTGCTCAGGCTCATGTCTCGATGACACCGCGCACCCCTCGGGGTCCGCCACAGGTCGGGCGCCGGTAGTGTCTGGGATCCCAGACAGGACACGCGGCCGTCACACGCGGCGAGCTCGACGCCGGGCGCGTCCCACGGGGAGTCACGGGCCATGCCGCACGCAGGGAGGAGGTCCGATGTCCGACGTCCCCGCCGCCGATGCCACGGCCCGGCTGCTGCGGCACCTGTCCCGCACCGGCCCCCTGCGCGCCGCCGCGCTGGCGACCGCGCTCGGGTTGCCGCGCTCGACGACCTACCACCTGCTGACCGTGCTGGCCGAGCACGGCTTCGTCGTACATCTGCGTGAGGAGCGATTGTACGGCCTCGGCGTCACCGCGTTCGAGCTCGGCACCGCCTACTCCCGTCAGGCACCCCTGGCCCGTGCCGCGCGCCCCGTCCTGGCCCGGCTCGTCGACCAGGTCGGCCAGAGCGCCCACCTGGCCGTGCTCCATGGCAACGAGGTCCTGTACGTCCTCGAAGAACGCGCGCCACGCCGCGCCCCGCTCGTCACCGATGTCGGCGTGCGCCTGCCCGCGCACCTGACCGCCAGCGGCCGCGCCATCCTCGCCGCCCTGCCGTCCGCGCAGGTCAGGGCCCTGTTCCCCGACGCCGACGCGTTCGTCGACCGCACCGGCAAGGGCCCCCACCGGCTCAGCGAGCTGCGCACCCTGCTCGTCGACGCGCGCCGCACCGGCTGGGCCTCCGAGGACGGCGACGTCACCCCCGGGTTCGCCTCCGTCGCCAGCGCGGTCACCGACCACACGGGCCACCCGATCGCGGGCCTCGCCGTGACGTTCGCCCGCGCCGACGTCCCCGAAGAGGCCTGGCCCCGGCTCGCCGAGGCGACCGCACGGGCAGCAGCCGAGCTCACCCGCCGCGTCGGCGGCAGCCCGCGGTAGAAACTGACGTCGATCGGGGGTCTACTCCTCTCGCGGTGCACCGATCTCGCTGTGCACGGGTCGCGCCGTCGCCGGCGGGACGCCCAGCTCGTGGATGTCGTGGCCGCCGCACGGGGTCTTGGTGACGTGGGCGTGCTCGATGCGCGACACGAGGAACCACCGCATCGCGCCGCGCAGCCGGCACCAGCCGACCAGGTGCCAGCAGCCGTTGACGTACGCGAACGTGACGGGCTCGACGTCGCGTGTGGTGCTGCTGCCCTCACGCGAGGTGTAGCGGATCCGGACGACGCGCTGCTCGACCGTGGCCTCCTCGAGCGCCGACCTGACGCGGCGAGCGGGCGTCGGCGGCGTGCTGACCCACACGCGGCCCGCGAGCTGATCGACCTTGGCGCGCGTCCGGGGGTCGAGGACGTCCAGGATCTTGCGGACCCCGGCAGAGGCGAGGTCGGCGAACGGGGCATCCGGCGCGGCCGAGACCGCTGCGAGCAGCGCCACCGCCTGCGAGGGAGTCAGCGTGACGGGCGGGAGGGTCGCCCGGGCGGCGAGGCCGTAGCCGCCGCCGGGGCCGGGGCGCGACCACACCGGCGCGCCGCTGTTCTCGAGGGCGGTCAGGTCCCGCTTGATCGTGCGCACCGAGACGCCGAACTCGGACGCCAGCCGTTCGGCCGTGCATCCGCGAGGGCCCTGGCGTCGCAGCATCTCGGACAGTGCGTGGAGCCGCTCCGCCCGCTTCATCTCAGGAGACCGGCGAAGATCATGACAGAGATGGTGACACACCGTTGTCCCAAGGGTGCGCGAGCATCGCAGCATGACGATCAGCACGAACGACCCGACCATCATCCTGATCCCCGGCCACTGGCTGGGGGCTTGGGCGTGGGATGACGTGGTGGCACGCCTGACGGCCTTGGGCCGGCGCGCCGTTCCGATGACCCTGCCCGGCCTGGACGCGCTGGACCCCGAACGGTCGTCGAGGACGCTCGGCGACCAGGTCGCTGCGATCGAGCAGGTCATGGGCGAGGCGGGGGCCTCCGCGGAGCAGCCGGTGGTCATCGCAGCCCACAGCGGAGCCAACGCCCCGGTCAGCCTGGTGCTCGATCGTCATCCGGAGCTCATCGGTCGGGTGGTCTGGGTCGACAGCGGGCCCGTCGCTCCCGGGACCGTCTTCGCGCCCGACGCGTCGGACGACCTGGTCGAGGTGCCGTTGCCTCCGTTCGACGTGCTCGGGGAGCAGGCCAGCCTCGAGGGTCTGGGTGCGCACGTCCTCGAGCGCTTCCGGGCCAGCGCCGTCCCGGAGCCCGGGCCGGTGCTGCGGGAGCCGGTCCGGCTCACCGACGACGCGCGTCTGCAGGTGCCGACCACCGTGGTGTGCTGCTCGATCTCGAGCGCACAGATGATGGAACTGGCGGGCGCCGGCCACCCCATGTTCGCCGAGGTCGCCAAGGTGCACCACCTCGACCTCGTCGACCTCCCGACCGGCCACTGGCCGATGTGGAGCCGACCCGACGAGCTCGCCCAGATCCTCGCCGACGCGTCGACGTCACCCGCCGGCTGACTCGCGGCCAGACCTCCGGCCGTCCTCCTGGAGGAGGCGCCGCATCTCGCAGTTGGGGACGACGACCCCGCGGACCGCGTTGTCGGGCCGCTCGGCGACGACGACGAACCCCAGCCGCTCGAGCGCCGGCCGGGCGCTGCGGCTCGCGAAGGTGCGCAGCCCCGGCAGTCCCCTGGCCCGCGCCTCGTCGGTGATCGCGGTGACGAGCGCGCGGGCCACGCCCTGCCCGCCGACGCGGGGATGCACGAAGAGCATGTCGACCAGGCCGTCGCCCACGAGGTCGGTGAACCCCACGACGCCCTCGCCGTCCTGCGCCACGACGGTGAACGCCTCGCGCCGCCGCGCGTCCCACCCGGTGAGGTCGACATCGGGAGGACCTGCCCAGGCCTCGACCTGCTCGGGTGCGTACACCGTCGCCGCGGTCTGCCGGACCGCCGCCTGGAAGACCGCGAACGTCGCGGCGGCGTCCCCCGGCGACCCGTACCGCCGGAGCGTGACCGTCGACCCGCCGGTGCTCCCCACCCGAGCAACCTACGCGCGGCGACCTCTTGCGCGAACTGTCGCCGACCTCGGTGCCGCTCGACCCCGGTCGCCGGTCCGGGCGTCCGAGGGTGCAAGGCATGAGCGAGGCGCATCAGCCTTACGGTCCGTTCGCATCCCCGGTCGACCCGTCCGCCCTCGACGACCTGCGTGCGCGCCTGCGGGCGACCCGCGACTTGAGGGTCGAATCAGACCCGTCGTAGAAGACGACCTCGGCCTCCTCGCCCAGCGCTTCCGCGACTCCCTTCGCGAGGACGAGCCCTTCGGCGTAGAAGGTGCGCTCCTGGGAAGGATCCGTGAACCCCGAGTTCGCAGGATCGCCGACGTCGAGTGTGGAGTCGAACTGGCTCGCCCATGCGTCGAGTTGTGCCGCGAGCTCGACTGGCAACCCGAGCGACTCAGGGGAGACATTCGTCACGCCATTGCGGCGTTCCCGCCACAGGGGGTACGACTCGTACTCGGCCATCACACGGACTCGCATGCGCTCCTCAGCCAACTGGGTTCGCCCCCACAATGAAGCCGTTGTCTCCGACAGTCACGGCAACGCGGATCTCTCGGCCACCGAACACGACCTCGTAGATCGGCCGTGTCCGCTGGGTGCCGACCACTGTGCCACGTGAGACCGCGGACGCCCTGTCACCGGTTGACGTAGCTGAAGTTCCATCCCAGCGTCTTCATCGCCGCACCCGTGAGCTCCGGGTGCCGTCGAGCCATGCTGTCAATGACGTAACGGCACCCGCGCTCGTAACCCACCTCCGTCCAGTCGACGGGGATGGAATTCATCTCCGCGACGAGGGACTCGATCTCGCGGACAAGGACCTCCGGCGTGCGCTTGCGTGCCGTCGCGCCCGCGGCCCGTCGATCCACTCGGGGATACGGCGAGTGGCCTCGACTGAAATAGGGCCCGATCGCATCACTGAGTTCCGCATCCATCGCGGGAGGTTCTTCGCTGAGAGCATTCACGGATACACCACCTTCTCGATCCCAGTCTCCGGGTCGATCCGTGCGTCACTACATGTGCGCCGACACCGCGAGGGACGTCGGATCTCGTCGGCGAGCGTCACTTGCACGAAGACGAATCCCTGTCAGCATGTGCATGTCGTTCACGCCGGGAACCCCGGGGCCCGCCGGGGCCGGTGGCGCGACGCGGCCGTCAGAACCCGGTATCGAGCGCGCGACCGAGCCACAGACCGCCCAACGCGCAGGCCACCGCCAGGGCACCCCACCCTGCGACCACGAGCTGGCTCCGCGGTGTCGGGTCCGCGGCTGACCTCGCCTCCGCGCGACCGAACGGGAACGACAGGACCCACCCGAGCAGCAACCCGAGACCCGACACCACCCCGGGTGCACGGCCACCGGCCATCGCCACGATCCCGAACCCCGCTAGCGGCGAGGCGACGGCCGGCCAGAACCAGCGGTTCTCCACCAACGACCGCACGGGTCTCCTTCTTGTAGCGCCTGCCGATGTGGGCACGGACGCTATCGCCCCGGACTCACCGCTCGCGCGCTCGCCTGGGCGATGGACGCCCAATCGCGGCGGCCACCTCCCCTAGGCCCGGAGGCTTCAGCCGACCCACCGGTCGAACAGCGCCGGGTCGGTCCGGCGACCGTTGCGGAAGGGCTCGATCATGTCAGCGAGCGCGAGCGACGAGATGGCGAAGAGCGCCGACCCGTCGCGCGCAACGAGCAGGTGCGCGCCACCGCGGATCGGCTGCCAGTAGAAGAAGGCATCGATCTCCGGGACGTCGATCGAGTGCGCGTAGAGCTCGTCGACATCGACCCGGAGCAGCGCGGCAGCGACTGCGGCGCCCTCACGACGGTCATGGACCACCATCACGCTCGACCGCCTCGACGCAGCGTCGCGGCAACGGTGTCGATGGAGCTGCGCTTCACGAGCCGTGACAGTAGCGGGAGTGCGACGCGCGCGGCTGGGTGGCTGTGGAAGGGCCGGGGCCTGTGGACGAGCGGGGGCCACACCTCCGAAGTCCCGCACGGCTCCCAGGGCCGTGCGGGACCTCGGACGTCTCACTCGCAGGTCAGGCGCCCTCGTCGCCCCGTTCCACCAGGTACTGCGTGTACGCGGGCACGGTCAGGAACGTCGGGAACTCGTCCGCGAGCGCGACCTGCGCGAACAGGTCCACGGCGTCGTCGACGCGGTCCTGCGGGTCGCGCGGCAGCCCGGCGACGACCTCGTCGAGCACCTCGAGGATCCGCGCCCGGGTCAGGCGCGTCCCCTCGGCGGTGACGGTCCCCTGGGCGACCCACTGCCAGATCTGCGAGCGGGAGATCTCGGCGGTGGCGGCGTCCTCCATGAGGTCGTCGAGTGCGACGGCCCCGGAGCCGCGCAGCCACGCCTCGAGGTAGCGGACGCCGACGGAGATGTTGGCGCGCACCCCGGCGTCGGTGACGGCTCCGGGTTCGCCGCCGCCGGCGGAGGGGATGTCGAGCAGCTGCGCGGCGGTGACCTGCACGTCCTCGCGCAGGCGGTGCCGCTGGTCGGTGCGCTCGCCGAGCGCCTCGTCGAACACGGCGCGGGCGACGGGCACCAGGTCGGGGTGGGCGACCCACGTGCCGTCGAACCCCTGGCCGGCTTCGCGCTGCTTGTCGGCGGTGACCTGCGCGAGCGCGCGCTCGGTGACCTCGGGGCGTCGACGGTTGGGGATGAACGCGCTCATGCCGCCGATGGCCTGCGCGCCGCGGCGGTGACAGGTCGCGACGAGCAGCTCGGTGTAGGCCTGCATGAAGGGGACGGTCATCCTGACGGAACCGCGGTCGGGCAGCACCCAGCGGGGGCCGCGGTTCCGGAAGTTCTTGATGACGCTGAAGATGTAGTCCCAGCGGCCGGCGTTGAGGCCCGCGCAGTGGTCGCGCAGCTCGTAGAGGATCTCGTCCATCTCGAACGCCGCGGTGATCGTCTCGATGAGCACGGTGGCGCGGATGGTGCCGTACCGCAGGCCCAGGTAGGCCTCGGTGAAGCGGAAGACCTCGTCCCACAGGCGCGCCTCGAGGTGCCCCTCGAGCTTGGGCAGGTAGAGGTACGGGCCACTCCCCCGCTCGACGAGCTCGACCGCGTTGTGGAACAGGTACAGCCCGGCGTCGACGAGGCTCGCGGACGACGCGGCCTGTTGGCCGGCGCGGTCGGTGAACTGCAGGTGCTTCTCGGTCAGGTGCCACCCGCGGGGCCGGAAGACGATCGTGGGCGTCTGCTCCCCGACCCGGTACTCCTTGCCCTCCGCGCTGGTGAAGTCGATGGTGCCGCGGATCGCGTCGTGCAGGTTCTGCTGGCCGCCGAGGACGTTCTCCCAGGTGGGGCTCATCGCGTCCTCGTGGTCCGCGAGCCAGACCTTGGCGCCGGAGTTGAGGGCGTTGACGGTCATCTTGCGGTCGGTGGGGCCGGTGATCTCGACCCGGCGGTCCTCCAGGCCGGGCCCGGGGCCCGCGACGCGCCACGAGGAGTCCGCGCGGATGTGCGCGGTCAGGGGCAGGAAGTCGGGGTCGGCGCCGTTGGAGATCCGGTCGCGTCGGCGCTGCCGGGCGAGCAGGAGGTCGTGCCGCCGCCCGGAGAACCGGGTGTGCAGCTCGGTGAGGAAGGTCATCGCCTCGTCGGTGAGGACGTGGTCGAGGGCGTCGGTGCGCGGGCCGCTGATCGTCAGCGAGGGTCGGCGCGGCTCGGGCAGGGGTTCGGGTCGGGGTCGCGAGCTCGCGATCGTCGTCATGGACATGGCACTGCTCTCCTCCTCCGCCAACGGGGGCGGGGACGTCAAACGAGATGGTGGGGGTGGCGCCGGCAGGCCGGGTGCGCGGCCCGCCGGCGAAGGCGGCTGAGACGGCTGCGGCGTCAGTGGGTGAACTGGGCCGTCTCGGTGGAGCCCGCGAGCGCGAGGGTGGCGCTGTCGGGGCTGATGGCGGTGGCGACGCGGTCGAAGTAGCCGGTGCCGACCTCGCGCTGGTGCCGGGTGGCGGTGTACCCGTCGGCCTCGGACGCGAACTCGGCCTCCTGCAGCTCGACGTACGCGCTCATGCCGCGCTGGGCGTACCCGCGGGCGAGCTCGAACATCGAGTGGTTGAGGGCGTGGAAGCCGGCCAGGGTGATGAACTGGAACGCGTACCCGTGGCCGGCCAGCTCGCGCTGGAACCGGGCGATCTGCGTGTCGTCGAGCGCGGAGCGCCAGTTGAACGACGGCGAGCAGTTGTAGGCCAGCAGCTTGCCGGGGAACTGCGCGTGGATCCGCTCGGCGAACTCGATCGCCAGGCCGAGGTCGGGCGTGGACGTCTCGACCCAGAGCAGGTCGGCGAACGGCGCGTAGGCGGCCTGGCGGGCGACGACCGCGTCGAGCCCGGGCTGCACCCGGAAGTACCCCTCGCTGGTCCGCTCCCCGGTGAGGAACGGCTGGTCGCGCTCGTCGACGTCCGAGGTGAGCAGGTCGGCGCCGAGCGCGTCGGTGCGCGCCACGATGATCGTCGGCACGTCGGCCACGTCGGCCGCGAGCCGCGCCGCCGACAAGGTCCGCACGTGCTGCGAGGTCGGGATGAGCACCTTGCCGCCCAGGTGGCCGCACTTCTTCTCGGCGGCGAGCTGGTCCTCCCAATGCACGCCGGCCGCACCGGCGGCGATCATCGCGTGCATGAGCTCGTAGGCGTTGAGCGGCCCGCCGAACCCGGCCTCGGCGTCGGCGACGACGGGCGCGAGCCACTCACGGGACGCACGGCCGTTCTCGGCGACCTCGACCTGGTCGGCGCGCAGCAGCGCGTTGTTGATGCGCCGGACGACCGCGGGCACCGAGTTCGCCGGGTACAGCGACTGGTCCGGGTACGTCTGCCCCGACAGGTTCGCGTCGGCGGCGACCTGCCAGCCGGACAGGTAGATCGCCTCGAGGCCGGCGCGGACCTGCTGCACCGCCTGGTTGCCGGTCAGCGCGCCGAGCGCGGGGACGTGCGTGCGGGAGTGCAGCAGGCGCCACAGCCGCTCGGCCCCCCTGCGGGCGAGCGTCGCCTCCTCGCGCACGGAGCCTCGCAGCGCGACGACGTCGGCGGCCGAGTGGGTCCGGGTGAGGCCGGCCCAGCGCGGGTCGGTGGCCCAGCGTGCCTCCAGCTCCTCCGCGGTCTGCGTCTGGTCACCGGGGAGCGTCCGTCGCTCGGTCGTCGTGGTCATCGTCCCGCCTCCGTTGGTGGTCGTTCTTCTGGGTCCGCCGGGTCCTCGTGGCGCCCTGCACCCAGGTTGTGGGAAGCGGACCGCGGTTTCACCGGTCGGTGGAGCAGAAGATCGGCGTTCCTTCTCCTCGACAGAAGGGTGTGACGTGGGTCACCGTGGAGCATGGCCACGACGACGACGTCCCCGACCACCCGCACCCCCGGCCGCCCGTCCGTCCCGCCCTCCGCGGTCGCCGCCGGGGCCATCGACACGCTCGTCCTCGGCCGACGCATCCGGCACCTGCGCACCGCCCGCGGCATGACGCTCGACGACCTCGGCGCCGCGATCGGCCGGGCACCCTCGCAGGTGTCGATGCTGGAGAACGGCCACCGCGAACCCAAGCTGTCGCTGCTCGCCCAGGTCGCCGAGGCGCTCGGCGTGCCGCTCACCGAGCTGCTGCGCACCGAGGCGCCGAGCCGACGCGCCGCCCTCGAGGTCGAGCTCGAGCGCGCGCAACGCGGACCCCTGTTCGCCTCCCTGGGCATCCCGCCGGTCAAGGTCGCCAAGTCGCTGCCGACCGACGCGCTCGAGGCGCTCGTCAAGCTGCAGGGCGAGGTGCAGCACCTGCTCACCGAGAACGCCGCGACCCCCGAGGAGGCCCGCCGCGCCAACGCCGACCTGCGGGCCGAGATGCGCGCGAAGGACAACTACTTCCCCGACCTCGAGGAGCACGCCCGCACCCTGCTGAAGGCGATCGACCACCCCGGCGGCCCGCTCTCGCAGCGCGCGACCGCCGACATCGCGGCGCACCTGGGCTTCTCGCTGCACTACGTGCCGGACTTGCCGAACTCGACGCGCACCGTGACCGACCTGGCGAACGGGCGCATCTACCTGCCGCAGGGCAACCCGGGGGTCGCCGACGCACGCTCACCCCTGCTGCAGGCCGTCGCGAGCCACGTCCTCGGGCACGCCGAGCCCCGGGACTACGGGGACTTCCTCCGGCAGCGCGTCGAGGCGAACTATCTGGCCGCCGCGCTCATGCTCCCGGAGGACGGCGCCGTGGCGTTCCTGCAGGAGGCCAAGGCGGACCGGCGGCTGTCCGTGGAGGACCTGCGCGACGCGTTCGCGGTCCCCTACGAGACCGCCGCCCATCGGTTCACCAACCTGGCCACCCGGCACCTGGCCGTGCCCGTGCACTTCATGAAGGTCCACGAGGGCGGCACCTTGCACAAGGCGTACGAGAACGACGGCGTCACGTTCCCCTCCGACCCGCTGGGGGCCATCGAGGGGCAGCCGGTCTGCCGGCAGTGGACGGCCCGCGTCGTGTTCACGCTGCCCGACCGGTTCAGCCCGTACTACCAGTACACCGACACCTCGTCGGGCACGTTCTGGTGCACGTCCCGCGTGCAGCCGTCGTCCCAGGGGGCGTTCTCGGTGAGCGTGGGCGTGCCGTTCGCGCACGTGCGGTGGTTCCGAGGACGGGAGACGACCGAACGCTCGGTGTCCCGGTGCCCCGACCCGACCTGCTGCCGGCAGCCGCCCGCTGCCCTCGCCGAGCGGTGGGCCGAGCAGGCCTGGCCGAGCGCGCGCCCGCACGCGAGCCTGCTGGCCGCTCTGCCCGTCGGGGTGTTCCCGGGCGTGGACACCACCGAGGTCTACGAGTTCCTCGAACGGCACGCACCGCGGGTCTGAGCGCAGGTCCGGACGGGAGCGCCGCCCGCCTGCCACCCTGACCAGGTGAGCGCACCCGCAGCCGAGGCGTCGTCGGCTCCCCACCCGTCGCGTGCCCGGCAGACGACCCAGCTGCTGGTCGTCCTGCTGCTCATGTTCGCCCCTGTCCTGGTGGTGGCCGCCAGCCCGTGGAGCCAGGCCGCCTCGTTGCTGTTCCTCGGCCTGCCGCCGGCGCTCCTGGGCTACCTGACCGGACCGCGGTTCGCGTGGTGGGGAGCCCTGATCACGGCCGCGGCGTTCGCGGCGGGGATGCTGCTGAGCCCGTGGCCGCTCGCCGGGGCCGCACTCGTCGCCGTCCTGTCGCTCGGTGTCGCGGCCTGCGCTCCGGGCGGTCGTGCGGCCGCGGCGGCCTCGGCCGTCGTGCCCGTCACGCTCGCGCTCGTCGCGCCACCGACGCTCGAGGCCGTCGCACCGGACGCGGGGCTCGCCCTGCGCACCACCGCCGCCACGGCGTTCGTGCTGGTCGGCGGCCTGTGGGTGGCTGCGGTCGCGACCGGTCTGCTGCGGTCCGTGCCCCTGCCCCCCGTTCAGCGCGAGGACCCGGCCGACGCACGGGTGTTCGCCGCGCTGCTGTGCCCGTTGACGGCCGCGGCGACGTTCGTGGCGATGCGGTGGTTCCCCGGGTCGCACGCCTGGTGGCTGCCGGCGACGATCCTGCTCGTGCTGCACCCGACGGGTGAGGCCACCCGCCGGCGGGCCGTGGGGCGCACGGTCGGCACGGTGGTCGGCGGCGCGATCGCCGCGATCGTGGTGATCCTGCTGCCCGAGCCGCGGCTGCTCGTCCTGCTCGGGGCGCTGCTCGCCCTGGCCGCTGCGGTCGCCTCGACGTCGGGTCCGTACACGCGCTACGCCGCGCTGCTCACCCTGGCGGTCATCCTCATGACGGGGGATGCCGGGACCGCGCTGGCGACGGACGCCACCCGGATCGTGACGACCGTGGTCGGCGCGGGCGTCGTGCTGCTCGTCGTCGGTGCGGGCCGCTGGGTGCTCGATCGCCGCACGCTCACCCGACGACGACCACCGGCGCCCCTGCCGCCCGCAGCCGAGCCACCACGGGATCCTCCTCCGGGGCGTCCGTGAGGATCCCGGCCACGTCGGTCAGGCCCAGCACCTGGTACGGCGAGGCGGCTCCGACCTTCTCGGCGCTGGCCAGCACGTAGGTCTCCGCGGCGCGTGCGGCGAGCGCGCGCTTCATCGCGGCCTCGTCCGCGTCGCCCGTGGTCAGGCCGGTCTCGGGGTGCACGCCGGTGACGCCGAGCAGGAACAGGTCGGCACCGATCCGCTGGGCCGCCTCCACGGCGAGGGCCCCGCATGCCACCATCGAGTGTCTGTACAGCCGCCCGCCAATGATCTGTACGTCGATGTCGACATGCTCGGCGAGGGCCACAGCGATCGTGGGGCTGTGCGTGATGACGGTCGCCCGCAGGTCCAACGGGAGCGCCCGCGTCACCGCGAGCGTCGTCGTCCCGCCGTCGAGCAGCACGGTCGACCCCGGAGTGACGAGCCGCGCCGCCGCCCGCGCGACCCGCTCCTTGCTCTCGGGCTGGACCTGCGCGCGCGCGGCGTAGTCGACGACGGCGGCCGAGACCGGCAGCGCTCCCCCGTACACGCGCTGCACGAGGCCGGCGGACGCGAGCTCCCGCAGGTCACGACGGACCGAGTCCTCGGAGACCCCGAGCTCGACCGCGAGGTCCTTGGCGACGAGACGGCCGTCCTCCCGCAGGCGTCGGAGGAGCAGGTCTCGTCGATGGGCAGCCAGCATCCGTGTTTCTCCTTGTTCTTGCACGCTTCTGCACGTACCTTAGCCGACATGCTGATTCTCATCGCAGGTCCCTACCGTTCCGGCACCGGAGACGACCCGGAGCTGATCGCCCGCAACCTCGCCCGGCTCGAGGAGGCCGCCGACCCGCTCTTCACCAAGGGGCACGTCCCCATGATCGGCGAGTGGGTCGCCCTGCCCGTCCTGCGCGGGCGCGGCGTCGACGACATCGCCGCCCCCCGCGCCGCCGAGGTGCTCTACCCCACCGCGGCCCGGCTCATCCAGCACTGCGACGCCGTCCTGCGCCTGCCCGGCGCATCCACCGGGGCGGACCAGGACGTCGCCCTCGCGCAGGCCCGCGGGTTGCCCGTCTACCGTCACCTCGACGAGGTCCCGGACCACGCGGCGGTCGCGGTCGCCTGACCGGGCACGCGGGCACCCGGGCGTGCCGACCCCGACCGTCAGACCAGCTCCGTCACACCGCTGACCAGCAGCAGCACCCCGATGACCAGCAGCACGACGGCCGTCAGCGCGGTCGCGTGCGCCGTCATCCACGCCCCCGCGGACGCCAGGGCGCGGTCCGCCGCCGGGCCGCCCACGGCCCGCACGACCACCGGCGCGCCGACCCCGAGCCCACCGAGCAGCCCCAGCACCAGCACCGCCGCCGCCTGCTCGGCTGGACGGTCCGTCGACTCCACCACGGCTCCGGCCGCCGCGACGACGAGCACCAGGTTCTTCGGGTTCAGCGCACCGAGCCCCAGCCCCACGGCAAGGGCACGTCCCGCCGTCCACTCCCCCACCCCGGCCATCCACCGCGGCGTGCCCTTGGTCGCCCTGGACCTCCACGAACGGACCGCGAGCCAGCACAGCGCCGCACCGGCGAGCACGCGCACCACGGACGTCACCGTGCGCGGCGGCCCGCCCGGCACGAGGTCGGCCACCAGGACGACGACCGACGCCGCCAGCACGATCCCGAGCACCCACCCGGCGGCGAACGCCACCCCGACCCGTGGCGGCCTGCTCGTCGCCAGCAGGAGCGCCAGCACCACCATCGGGGCGGCTGCCACCGCGAGCCCCACCCCGAAGGGCACCACCTGCACGATCGCCTGCACCACGCCGCACCGCCTCGTTCGCCGGACACCCATCCCACCGCGTCGCCCACGGGGACGGACCGCAGGTCCTGGGTAGCACCACCGGGCGCGGAGGACCATCGGGCGAGCACCCCGCGCCCCGCCGACCTGCAGGAGGACCCGTCCGTGAGCGACGTCCAGCCGTACGACCAGCCCGCGTACGGACAGTCCGCCGTGCCGCAGCAGCCCGTCGCCTGGGCCGCGCCGACCGTGCTCACCGACCGGCGCGACCCCGGCAGCGGTGTCGTCGTCACCGCCTGGATCTGCACCGTGGTCACGTTCGGCTACATGCTGCCGTGGGCGGTCGCCGCGAGCCGTGGCCGGTCGAACCAGGCGACGATCGGGCTGCTCAACCTGCTGCTCGGCTGGAGCCTGGTCGGGTGGATCGTCACACTCGTGATGGCCTGCCAGGCGCACACGCCCGTGCTGGCGGTGCCGGTGGCGGGTTACGCGCCGGTGGCCCACACGGTCCCGGCCGGGTGGTACCCGTCGCCCGCCGGTGCGGGTCAGGAGTACTGGGACGGCGTCCGCTGGACAGGGCACCGCGCGCCCTGACCCGGCGCCCGGTCCTTTGCCGGCCCTCGCCCCGCCCCGCCCCGATGGGACGGACGGCCGAGGGCCGCGCGCACCGCGAGGCTTACCCTCGAGGGAGCCCACCCCGACCTGACGCCGGAGGCACCCGTGCCCCTCACCCTCACCCTCGTGCGGCACGGTCGCACCGTGTACAACACCGAGGGCCTGCTCCAGGGCTGGTGCGACTCGCCGCTGACGCCGTCCGGGCTGGAGGGTGTGCGCGTCACCGCGGCGCACCTGGCCGACCGGCGGTTCGTCGCCGCGTACGCCAGCCCGCTGGGCCGCACGGTCACCACGGCCGGCGAGATCCTCGCCCACCACCCGGACGTCCCGCTCCTCACCGACCCCGACCTGCGCGAGTACAGCTTCGGCGAGCTCGAGGCGACCCCCGAGGTCGACCTGTGGTCGCGCGTCGACCCGTTCGAGATGTTCCCGGCCGTGCTCGCCGGCACGTTCCCGGGCCTGCCCGGGGGCGAGGAGTCCGCGGGCTACCTGCACCGCGTGCGCAGCGCGTTCGACCGGATCGAGCAGGCGCACCCGGAGGGCGACGTGCTGGTCGTCAGCCACGGCGTGACCTTGCTGGCGTACCTGACGACGATCGTGCCCGGGCCGATCACGCCGCTCGCCAACGCGAGCGTCTCGACCGTGCAGGTGCACCCGGACGGTTCGCGCGAGGTGCTGACCTTCGGTGTGGACGTGGCCGGCCAGGGCGTGCCCGACGCCTCCAGGACGGCCGCCGTCGACGGCTGAGCGGTTCGAGCGGGGGAGCCCGGCCCGTCAGAGCAGGGGTGCGGTCGACTCCTCGACCGCGATGCCGAGCGCCGTCGCGAGGGCCGGGGCCAGCAGCTGCAGCTGCACCGGGCTGATCACGGCCCCGCCCAGCGCCGAGATCCCGGAGATCTCCTCGATGTCGGCCCCGCGCAGGTCGACGTGCTCGAAGGTGCTGTGCTGCACGTCGAGCCGCCGCACTGTGGTGTTGACCAGGGCGACGCGGGTCGCGGTGGCCTGCAGCAGGTCGAGCTCCTCGATCACGCAGTCGGTGAAGACGACGTCCCGCAGGTGGGAGCCGCGCAGGTTGACGAACGACAGCTTGCTGCCGACGACGTGCACCCCTTCCAACCGCGATTCGTACAGCTCGGCCGAGCCAATACGTACGCCATCCAGGACGACGTCCTTCCAGCTGCCACGCGCCCCACGGATCACCGGCACGTCGAGCCGCTCGACCACCGACTCCCGGATCCTGGTCGCCTTCAGGTCCGCCGTGCCCGCCCGCAGCCCCGACAGCCGGCACCCGAGCACCGTCGCACCGCCCAGGTCCAGCTCGTCGACCTCCACGTCGTCGAACGCCAGCCCCTCGAGCGTCACGTCCGGCTCGAGGTCACCGGCGAACCCCACGTCGAGCGCAGGAAGCACGACGGGGTCGAGACGAGGGGTGCGGGGAGACGTCCGGGGCTTGGCCACGGGAGCATCGTGCCACCGGTCCCGGACACGTCATCGCCGCAGGTGGGAGCCGTCGCCGGTACCCGTGACAGCCCGCTGCCCGCTCGAGGCCCGGCGCGACGACGCGCGCGCCGGGCCGCGAACTGCCAGGCTGGCAGCACGTAGATCGCAGGGGGAGACCGTGGCACAGCAGGGCGGACGTCGGTGGGTCCTCATCGGCCTCGGGGTGGTGGTCGCGCTCGGGGTCGTCGTGCTCGTGTCCTGGCTGACGCGACCGTCCTTCCTGTTCGGGCAGGACTCGGACGGGCCGCACGAGGCCGAGATCGTCGAGCAGTACGCCGGGCTGCCGCCGGGCGTCGAGGTCGACGAGACGGGACGCGGGGCGTTCGTCGACACCGCCGCCTCGCAGATCGTCGTGTACACCTCCGGGTCGTCGACCTGTCCGGTCGTGCCCACGACGATCGAGGTCGTGGACGACACCGACGTGGTGATCACGCTGGCCGTCGACGCACCCCCCGACAGCGCCTGCACCGCCGACTACGTGGTCACCACGAGCGTGATCGCACTGCCCGGCGGGCTCGCGGCGTCGGACGTCGGCGACGTGACCCTGGTCGACGGCTGAGTCCTCGATGGTCCAGCGGGGTCGACGGCTGGCGCTCAGGCGCTGACGCCCGCCGTCTCCAGCTCGACGACCGCCCACCGGGCGTCCGCGTCACGGACCGCCTGCAGGTAGGCCGCGGCGGCGCACTCGGCCTCGTCGTCGGGCAGCCGGTCCTCCTCGTAGCCCAGCACGGTGTCGAGCAGCCGGCCGAGGACGCCCTCGTGGTGCACGAGCGCGTCGAGCGCGACCTCGGTCAGCGACAGGCGTTCGGCCACCTCGCTGATGTCCGTGTCCGTGTACGCGTCGAGCGTGGACATCAGCCCGACGGTGAACGCCGCGTCCCGCTGCGCCCGTGGGGCGTCCGGGAACCTGGCCCCGAGCAGGGCGACCATCATCGACGCACGCACGAGGGAGACCCGCCCCAGCTCGTGCGGCTTGCCGGTCGCCCCCGCCATGACGACGAGCGTGACGAGCTGACGCATCCGCTCGAGCCCGAGCAGCACGACGGCCTGGTGGATCGAGTCGACGCGTCGGCGCACGCCGGCGAACCCCGAGTTGACCGCCTGCAGGACCTTCTGGGAGAGCGTGACGTCCGACGAGACGAGCTCGCTCAGCTCGTGCAGCCGCACGTCCGCGCGGCTGACCTGCGACAGCACGGCCAGCACGGAGGCCGTGCCGACGGTGACGGCCTGCATGGTGAGCACCTGCGGCCGCGTGAAGAAGTACCCCTGGAAGAGGTCGGCACCGGCAGCGAGGGCCTCCGCGTGCTGCTCCTGGGTCTCGATCTTCTCGACGAGCACCGTCAGCCCGGGGCGGCGCACCGCGGCGACCTGCGCGGCCAGGTCACCCTCGGCGATGGCCGGCAGCTCGAGCTTGACGATCTGCACGAGGTCGAGGAGCGAGGCGCGCGGGTCGTCGGGGACGAAGTCGTCGAGGGCGATCGTGTAGCCCTGGGCGCGCAGGTCCTCGACCTGGGCGACGACGGCGGGCGTGACCTCGGTCGTCTCCAGCAGCTCCAGGACGACGCTGGCCGGGTCGGTGACCAGGTGCGCACCGCCGGTCAGGGCCTCCGGCTCGACGTTGACCCACGCGGGCAGCCCGTGCACGGTGACGTCGAGCCCGAGCTCGATGAAGGCCTCGTAGAGGACGGAGAAGGTCGCGGCCGTGCCGTCGACGACATTGGCCGGGCCCTGCCGCTCACCGCGGTAGAGCAGCTCGTAGCCGACCACGGCCAGCGCACGGTCGAAGATCGGCTGGCGCGCGATGTATCGAGCCCGCACAGGTCACCTCCGGTGCCGTCCTGGACTCACACAGTAGGTCCGTCGACAAGCGTCCGGACGGCCCCGTCGCGAACTCCACCCGGGGCTTCGCCCGGTGCGGGGGCGGTACCGCCCAGCATGACCGGAACGTCCTCGCGATCAGGCCAGGGTCCCGTGCTCCGCCTGGTCGGACCGACGCCCGGCGAGCCAGCCCGCGAGGCGGTCGGGCCGGTCCGTGATGATCCCGTCGACCCCTGCAGCGACCGCCGCAGCCCAGTGCACGTCCTCGTCGAGCGTCCACACCATGACCTTCAGCCCCGCGTCGTGCAGCCTGCCGAGCAGGTCCGGGTGCTGCAGGAGCAGGACGCCGTGCGGGTTGCACATCGCGACCCCGAGCTCGAGGCACCGCGCGACGAGGTCGTCGGGTGCGTCGGCCACCAGCAGCCCCCGCTGCAGCGTCGGCGCCGCCTCGCGGAGCGCCGCCACCGTGCCCGGCCAGAAGCTCTGCACGACGACGCGGTCCTCGAGGCCCGCGGCGAGGACCCGGTCCGTCACGAGCCGCACCTGGTCGACCGTCCACTCGCCCTTGACCTCGCAGAGCAGCGCGATCCCGGGCCGGGTCAGCAGCAGCCGGACGACGTCCTCGAAGGTCGGCACCCGCGCCCCGGCGAACCCGGGGGAGAACCACGAGCCGGCGTCCAGCTCACGGATCTGGGCGAGCGTGTGCTCGCTCACCAGGCCGTTCCCGTCGGTCGTCGCGTCGACGTCGTCGTCGTGGATCACGACCACCGCACCGTCGGCGGTGAGCTGCACGTCGAGCTCGAACATGTCCGCACCGGCCCGCCACGCGGCCTCGAACGCCGCCAGGGTGTTCTGGGGGGCGACCGCGGAGTTGCCCCGGTGTGCGATGACGACGGTCATGGCGTGCGCTCCACGCCCTCACGGTAGGCCGTCGCTTCCTCGACGGCCCGGCGAGGCCACGGGACCGTGCGCGCTCGTCCGCCGCCGCGCGGTCTCACGCCGGCAGCAGGGCCGCGACGGCGCTCACCTCGATCAGCGCACCCGGCACCCCGAGCCCCACGACCCGCGCGGCGGTGACGAGAGCCGGCGCTCCCGCACCCGCGAGCCGGGGTGCGATGGCACCGTAGGCCGCCCCGAGGTTCGCGTCGGCGACGACCAGCACCGTCCACTGCACGACGTCGGCGAGCGTGGCCCCTCCCGCCGCGAGGGCGACCTCGGCGTTCTCGATCGCGCGGACCGCCTGCTCGGCGACGTCGGCCGAGACGACCGCCCCGGTCGCGTCGACGCCGTTCTGGCCGCCCACGTAGATGGTCGTCGCGCCCGCGGGCACCACGGCGACATGGCTGAACGCCGGGCTGACGACCAGCCCGGCCGGTTGCAGACGCGTGATCTCCATGCGCCCCACGGTGCCACCGGCCACCCACGGCGGCAGCACGGGAGCGCGCGACCCCGGTGGCACGATGAGGGCCACCGACCCCTGGAGCCGCACCCCGATGGACCTCGACGCCGCCCCCGTCTCGATCGACCTCGACGACCCTCACCGACCCGACGTCCTCGCCCTGCTCGGCGAGCACCTGGCCGACATGTACGCCACGACCCCGGCCGAGTCCGTGCACGCCCTCGACCCGTCCGCCCTGACGGCGCCCGGCCTCACGTTCTGGACGGCGCGCGACGCCGGGGGAGTGCTGCTCGGCTGCGTCGCGCTCAAGGAGCTCTCGCCGACCGACGGCGAGCTGAAGTCGATGCGGACGGCCACCGCGGCCCGCGGACGTGGCGTCGGCGCGGCGCTGCTCGACCACGTCCTGTCGATCGCGACCGGGCGCGGCTACGCCACCGTGCACCTCGAGACGGGCGCGGAGGAGTACTTCGCGCCGGCCCGTCGCCTCTACGAGCGTGCGGGCTTCGTCCCGTGCCCGCCGTTCGCGGACTACCGGCCCGACCCCCTCAGCGCGTTCTACCGACGCGACCTCGCGCCTGTCGGCCCCGTCCCGCAGACGCGCTGAGCTCGACCGGCGCCATGGCGCCCGCGTCCCACCTGAAGATCCGTCGGCGGTCACTCATCAAGGTATGAGCACCCGATGCCGATGACCTCGGTGTCTGTCTCGGCGCGCTGGCTTTGGGAGCGCTCCCACATGCGCCACGGCAGCGTGACGGCGACCGATCTCGACTTCGAGCAAGGATGACGTGACAGCGATGAGCACGACCACTGCCGGCGGTACTGCCCAGCGATCCGACTCGGGTTCTCCCGCCGGCTCCCGGCGACGAGGTCGGGTGAGCCGCATCGCCGCGGCGGTCGCGATCGGCACGGTGGCTGCGCTCGTGGTGCCGGCCGCGGCATCGCAGGCCGCGGACACCACGGTGCAGGTCGTGCCCGTCGACGGCGGGACCGGGTCCTATGACCCGTGGATGGCCATGGGCATCGGTCAGACGTTCGTGGCCACCGCCGACATGCTCGTGACCTCGGCGTCGCTGACCCTGCAGGGCGTCGTCGATCAGTACCCAGAGCTGTCGATCTGCGCCACGGACGGTGACCTTCCCCGCCCAGGTAGCTGCGTCGCGGCGATGTCGACGTCGATCAACAGCGGGGTCGTCACCGGCATCTTCGGCACCGAGCAAGCGCTGCATCTCGGCGTCCGCTACGCGGTCGTCGTGCGGGTCCGGACCACCGCAGGCCCCGGCGCCTATACGTACTTCTCGAGCTCGAACCTGATGTTCAACAACACGACGAACTACCTGGGCGGCGGGATCCTCTTCGGATCCGAGAACGCCCCGGGACAGGCCGACCTCCTCTGGGAGAGCGCCGTCGACTACGGGTATCTGACCGCCGACCTACCGCTCTCGCTGACGATCCACACCGAAGCTCCCACGATCACCACGACGACGCTGCCCGACGGCTCGTTCGGCCAGGCGTACTCGCAGCCACTGACCGCGACCGGCACCCCGACCCCTGTCTGGCGCGTCGTCGGGGGCGCACTTCCCGCCGGGATGAGCCTGTCCCCCGACGGTGTCGTGCTCGGCACCCCGACGGCAGCCGGGAGCGCCACCTTCACCGTGGAGTCCGACAACGGCGTCGGGTCCGCGTCCCGGACCTTCACGCTGGTGGTCAGCGCCACGGCACCCAGCGCGCCCACGTCCGTGACGGCGACACCGGGCGACCACGCCGTCACCGCGACGTGGCAGGCACCGGCCAGCTCCGGCGGCGCACCCGTGACCTACGACGTCGCATACCAGGCGACGGGCGACACCGGGTGGACCTCGGCGGGCAGCACCGCGGCACTGAGCTCGACCATCGGCGGCCTCACCCCCGGCGTGGAGTACACCGTCCGGGTGCGGGCCGGCAACACCGCCGGCGGGTCGGCCTGGAGGTCCAGCGCGCCGATGGTCCTGCCCGGCGCCCCGTCGATCAGTGACACGACCCTCGCCGAGGGCGACGGGTCCGCGACCCTCACCTGGGCCGCCGCCGACCACGGGGCCGCGATCGACTCGGCCACCCTGCGGTACCGGGTCCTCGGCGCACCGTCGTGGACGACGGACACCTTCGCATCGACGGGTACCACCGGCACGCGCACGCTCACGGGTCTGACCAATCGCGCGGGCTACGAGTACAGCCTGACGATCCACAACGCCATCGGCGACAGCACGGCCGCCACCGGCACCTTCACGCCGTTCCTCCTGGCGGGCACCTTCACCTCCTCCGGCACGCCTCTGGACGGCACGCCGCGCATCGCCGGCGCCCCGGTGGCAGGTCGCGCCACCGGTGTCCCCACCGGCCGGGAGGCAGAGCTGGTCTTCGCACCCGGTACCCCCGCCGAGGCGATCCTCGACAGCGGCGTCGCCGACGCAGCAGGTGAGACCACCCTGAACGGGACCCTGCCGGCCGGCGCCACGACCGGCACGCAGGCGGTCGCCATCCGCGTCGTGGGCAGCACGGCCCAGGTGACCTCCGACGTGACGATCGTCGTCCCCGCCTCGGCGACATGGGCGCCGGCGACGGCGACCTACGGGCAGCCGTACTCCTCGACGATCACCCTGGGCGGCACGGGTACGACGGTCAGGGCCGTGAGCGGCCTGCCCACCGGCCTGTCGTGGGACGGCGCCGAAACGATCAGCGGCACGCCCGTAGCTGTCGGGAGCTACCCGCTGACCGTGACGGTCACCGGTGCCAGCGGTACCGCGACGATCAGCCCGACGCTCACCGTCGACCCCGTCGCACCAGGCATCGTCACCCGGGTGATGATGTACATCGACATGGCCCAGCCGGGCAAGCTGCACGTCACCTGGGTCGGGCCAGTGAGCAGCGGTGCGCCGGGCGGGCTCGAGTACACCGTGCGCTATCGCCTCGAGCCCTCCGGGGCGTGGGCAACCCTCGATCGGACGCCCGTGCCGAGCGCGACGATCTCGTCGCTCGCCGTCGGCGGGATGTACACGGTCGAGATCACCGCCACCAACTCCTTCGACCTGACCGGCGCGGCGCAGACGATCGGCGGCCCGGTGTGGGTCCCCTCGACCGTCTCCGCGCTGACCGCCACGCCGGCCGACGGGTCGGCCACGCTGTCGTGGGCGACCTCCTCCGGCGGGTTCACCGTCGAGAAGTACGTCGTGAGCCAGAGCGACGGGGGCCCCGTCACCACCCACGACGTCCTCGCAAGCGCCCTCGGCACGACCCTGACCGGGCTGACGAACGGCGCCACCTACACCGTCACGGTCGCGGCGTGCACCGTCTTCTTCACGGGCCCCTGCATCCTCGGCACGGCGGACACCGTGACGGTCGTCCCCGCAGCCGTTCCCGGCGCGCCGACCATCGGCACGGCGACCCCCGGCGACGGCCGGGTGACCGTGACCTGGCAGGCACCCGCCAGCGACGGCGGCAGCGCCGTGACGGGCTACCGGGTCGACCACCGGCCCACCGGGACGAGCACCTGGACGCAGGGGGCCGTCGTCGCCGCGACGCAGACCCAGGGGACCGTCACCGGGTTGACCAATGCGGTGGAGCACGACTTCCGCGTCGTCGCGATCAACGGCACGGGGGTCGGCCCCGCGTCCCAGGACGCCACCGCGACCCCGTTCCGCTTCACCCCGGGCTACACCACGGCCGACGGCAAGCCCCTCGACATGCAGTCGATGACGGCGGGCACGGTCATCACGATGACCGGATCGGGTGCCACACCGGGCGCCACGATCGTCCTCGAGCTGCACTCGACCCCGATCCTCCTGGGCACCACAGTCGTGGCCGCGGACGGCACCTACCGCCTGACCGTGACCCTGCCGGCCGGTGTGACGGGCAGCCACACCCTCGTCGCCACCATGGCCGGGGTCGCACCGGTCGACACGGCCGTCGCGGTCGTCGCACCGGCTGCCGCCTCAGCCACCACCACGAGCAGGGTGCCGGGCGCCACGACGACTGCGTCGACCACCACTGCTCGGGCGAGCAGCACCCTGGCGGCGACCGGCGCCGACGTGCAGGGTGCCGCGCTCACGGCCCTGATGCTCACCCTGGCCGGCGCGGGCGCCGTCCTCGGCTCACGCGCGCGACGGCTCCGCCCCCGCGGTTGACCCGCACGTCGCCTTCCACCTCGACGCCGTGCTGGGCGGGACGCCCGGCTACCGGCCACTGGTCTCGACCGCGCCGCCCGGCTCGGTGGACGGGTTGGACGCCTGGTTCGCGCAGGAGCTGCTCAACCCCGCCCGAGCGCTGTTCAACCAGCGCGCGATCCTGCTGCGCGAGGACCCACGCATCCTGGACAAGGCCGCCTACAACTCGATCCTGCAGGCCGTCGCCGCCGGGAACCGCACGACCAAGGCCATCGGCGCCGCGGTCGGCCGCGACCACAACACGCTGCGGCACGCCCTCGGGGTCCGGGAGTCCGCCGGGTTCCTGCTGCGGGCCTGCGAGGTGAGAGACAGAGGCGGCCAAGCGGGACCGATGCATCACCTTGGCATCGAGGGCCACCACCGCGCGGCCTCGCTGCCGAGGTCAGGAGCCTCCAGGCAGGCCAGGGCGGCTCAGGGCGATGGGACCTGCCGGGTCTCGGCGGGTGGAACCACATCCCGGTGCGTCACACCCTGCCGACCCTGACCATCGCATTGACGCTCGTCGTGGCCGGGTGCGCGGTGCACGTCGACACCAAGTTCGTACCGACCGACGAGCTCGAGAAGAAGGCCGACGAGCTGCTGCTGCAGCAGGTCGGAAGCACGCCCGACAGCATCGACTGCCCCGATCCGCTACCGGTACGGGTCGACGCAGAGGTGCGTTGCGTGCTCACCGACGGCGACCAACGCATCGGACTCACCGTCAGCGTCACGGAGCTCGGCGAGGACGACCACCACACCCTGTACGTCAAGGTCGACGACGAGCCGCTGCCGGCCGGCTCGTGAACCCGTGCACCGCAGCTGGTCGCCAGGGCTCAGGCGACGCGGACGTCCCCTCTACGTCACCGCCACTGGGCTCGAGATCGCCGAAGCGGCACGGATCGTCGTCGCCATGGCGGGTCCGAACCGGCTTCCGGACGCACTGGCGAGAGCGGACCGCCTCGCTCGCGGCCGCATTCGACCGCTCATCGACTGGCCATCTGCCCACAGCCGGTCGACCGTTCCCTGACAAGAGCGCCGGCCCACGCATCGCTAGCCTGAGGGCGTCCCCAGGCAGAGGAGAACCTCGTGGGCACGGTGGTCATGTACGGCTCGGTGTCGGTCGACGGCTTCATCGCGGACGAGGACGACCAGCCCGGGCCCCTGTTCGACTGGCTGCTCAGCGGTGACGTGCCGTTGGACGAGACCGGCGCGCTGAAGGTGTCACAGGCGTCCTTCGACTACACCCGGCCGTACTGGGACCAGATCGGGGTGACCGTCGTCGGCCGCCACGTCTTCGACCTGACGGACGGCTGGGACGGGACGCCGCCCGGCGGGGTCGAGCACGTGGTCGTCGTGACTCACCGGCCGATGCCCGAGGGCTGGGACCCCGAGGCGCCGTTCCACTTCGTCGACGGCGTCGAGGCGGCCGTCACCAAGGCGCAGGAGCTCGCGGGTGACCGCATCGTCGAGGTCGCCGCCGGCGACGTCGGTGGCCAGGTGCTGGCCGCGGGACTGGTCGACGTGGTGCGCATGGACGTGGCACCTGTCGTGCTCGGCTCCGGCAAGCGCTACTTCGGGTCGGTCCACGCCCAGCACCTGCTCGAGGACCCCGACGTGGTGATCCAGGGCGACCGGGTGCTGCACCTGCGCTACCGGGTGCGCCGCCGACCGGCCTGAGCGGTGATGCGGCCCTCAGCCGCGGCCATGGACCCGCCCAGCAGCTCCCGACCACACGCGCGGGGCGGGCGGGGCATGAGCGGGCTGACGGGTGCTACACACCGCATGGCTGAGAACCAAGCCGATGGCCGCCTGCGAAGTCCTGCCGATGGTGCCACCGACATCGAGAGGCGCTTCGGCGGTGCATGGCTCCTGCCCAGAACGACGCGAGCGGACGCATGACACCCACCAGGGCTTGCGTCCCCAGGCTCGCGGTAGCTGATCGCGCGCGCTGGCCAGGTGGGGCGCCGATCGTGCGGCGCCCCACCTTCTGTCAGACGCCGGTGTTCGAGCAGTCGGCCTGGCCCGAGATCGGCCGGTTCGGCGAGTAGGCGCTCCACCGGGAGACGAACTGGTACGGCCCGAAGGAGCGCTTGAGGCCGGTGCCGGTGACGGTGCGGGTGGTCTGGCTCTGACCGCTGATGTAGGTGTGGCTGGCGTCGTAGCTGCCGGAGTAGCCGGAGATCGTGACCGTCGAGGCGACGGAGACCTTGTAGTTGGCGGCGCAGCTGCGCGCACCCACGGACTCGTAGGCGGACGCGGGCGCGGTCAGCGCGACGGTCGCGGCGAGCACGACACCGGCGGCGAGAGCTGTACGGACGAGCGACTTCATGATGCCTCCTGCTTGTTTACCCGACCACCACTTGTGTAATGGATGGCATAACTCATTCACCCAGCGGGCCTCCAGCGGCAACGAGCAATATGGCTCTTGTGGGCCTTGTACGCAACGGGTAACGATCATCGACCGGTCGGGGGCGTCGCTTGCTTCTTGTCCCCAGGACGTGGGATCGTCAGCGCCATCCACGGTCAGCAAAGGGGGCTGGTATGCGCCGTGCAGCAGCAGCGGTGTTGGTCGTCGGGGTGCTCGTGACCTCGGCGTGCACGGGTGGCGACCCGGGGTCAGCCGCACCCTCGCCCGGCGTGGGTGCGAGCGCCGCCCCTGCCACGAGCCCAGCGGTCGACCCGTACTCCGGTAGTGACGCTGACGTGCTGCTTCAGACCGTGAGCGACTCCGCGAAGCTCTACGGCATCCAGGACCCGCCCGACGTGGCGGTGGTCCGTACGGTGACACCCGACGAGCGCACCGCTGTGATCGTGCAGTGCCTTGCCGACGTCGGGGTTACCGCACGCGCGGAGTCCGACGGCTGGTCGGTCGAGTCGCCCGTCGATCAAAGTTCGGCGATCAATCTCCAGCAATACATCTGCCAGGCGAAGTATCCTCTGGACCCGAAGTACGTCCGCACGCTCAGCGAAGACCAGATCCGGATCTTCTACGGCTACGTGCGCGATTCCTTGCTGCCGTGCCTGTCCGGAAAGGGATATGACATCGATGGGCTCCCGACCGAGGACGTCTATGTCGACAGCTTCCAGAGCGGGCAGGGTGCGTTCGACCCGTACGCGGTGGAACCGTTGGTGAGCACGGAGCAGCGCGTGTGGGAGAGCCTGCAGCAGGCATGCCCGCCGAGTCCGCCGACAGACGTGCTCTACAAGTGACGGCGCCGGCAGAGAACGCACCGGCGGGTCACGACGAGCACGAGCCGCGCGCACGCCGCACCGCGCGGTGGCTTGCACTCGTGCTGGTCGTGGCCCTGGCCGCCGGTGCGGGGTGGTGGGCCGCGCGGGTCACCACCGCGCACGACATCCCCGAAGTCGACGCGGGTTCGCAGCAGGTTCAGGTCGAGGTCGTCGACGGCAGGGTGGGCCGTGCGCTGGCGGTCAACGTGACCGTCGCGCGCCCGTTCCGGCTGCTGGCGTCGAACTCGCTCGAAGGTGTCGTCACCTCGGTCGGCGGTGGTGATGCCCAGCTCGGCGAGCCGGTGTTCGTCGTCGCGGGCGTGCCGGCACGGGCGGTCGTTGGGGTGATGCCGTTCTACCGCGACCTCGCCGGCGGGACCTCCGGTGCGGACGTCACCCAGCTGCAGGACGCGCTGCGCGACCTCGGCTACTTCCAGGGCTCGAGCGACGGGCGGTTCGGCGCCTCGACGACACGGGCGGTCACGGCCTGGCAGAAGGCCGTCGGAGAGCCTGCGACCGGGACGGTCACGCTGGGTTCGTTGATCGCGTTCCCCCAACTGCCCGCGACCTACCGGCTGGACGAGGACTTCGTCGTCGGCGCTGTCGTCGGCGGGGGCGAACCCGCCGTGTTCGCACCGGCCGGGGATGCCGAGTTCCGCCTCGTGCTCGGCGCCGACCAGGCGCGGCTGGTTCCGGCCGAGGCAGACGTCATGGTGACGTTCGAGGACCTGCAGTGGGCCGCGGTCGTCACCTCGTCCACCGTGGGCGAGGACGGGAGCACGACGTTCGCCCTGGTGGGCCCGGACGGAGGGGCCGTGTGCGGTGAGCAGTGCGCGTCGCTGCCGGCCCAGGAGCAGATCACGTTGCTCGCGCAGGTCCAGGTCGTCCCGCAGACCACCGGTCCGGCGGTCCCGGTGGCGGCCGTCAGGACCGCCGCGGACGGCGGCACGTACGTCGTGCTCCCGGGCGGAGACGAGGAGGCCGTCACGGTCCTGGCCGCCGGTGACGGCCTTGCGATCGTCGACGGGCTCACCGCGGGTGACCAGGTGGTGGTGCTGGACGCGGCATCCTCGACTCAGGGCGGCGCCGGTGAGCCGGATCAAGGTTGAGGGGCTGGCATTCTCCTACCGACGCGGCACCGAGGAGCTGTTCGGTGGCCTGTCGTGGGAGTTCGCCCCGGGGGCACTGACCGCGATCACCGGTCCGTCGGGGCGCGGGAAGTCCACGCTGCTGTACGTGATCGGTCTGATGCTGCGACCCAGCGCCGGCGCGGTGCTGCTCGACGGGCGAGACGTCACCCACTTGTCCGACGCCCGGCGGGCACGCGTCCGCGCATCCAGCATCGGGTTCGTCTTCCAGGACGCGGTGCTCGACCCGACCCGCACCATCCTGGACTCGGTGTGCGAACCAGCCCTCTACCGCGGGGACCGGCGGCGTTCGGTCGAACGGCACGGACGCGAGCTGCTGGATCAGCTCGGGGTCGGCACGCGCGTCGAGCACCGCCCTGGTCAGATCTCCGGGGGGCAGGCGCAACGCGTCGCGATCGCGCGGGCGCTGATGAACGACCCGGCGGTGATCCTCGCGGACGAACCGACCGGGAACCTCGACGAGGAGAACACCGCCCTGGTCCTGGGGAGCCTGCGGGCCGCGGCGAGGGACGACGCGTGCGTGCTGATCGCAACGCACGACAAGGACGTCCTCGCCCAGGCGGACGAGGTGCTCGCACTGTGAGGCTGCGCGAACTGCTGCGTGAGGCCACCGCGTCCGCGCGGGCGCAACGCGTTCCCACCCTCATGGTGGTCGTGCTGGTGGCGGCGATGTGCGTCACCACGATCCTCACCGTCGGACGGACGGCCGGCGCGGAGGCCCAGGTCGCCGAGCGGCTGAACAGCGCCGGGTCGCGTCAGCTCGTCGTGCGCGACGCCCGCAGCCAGGGCTTCCTGACCTCCTCCGTGGTCGGGTCGGTCGAGTCGTTGTCGACCGTCGAACGGGCCGTGGGTCTGGGAATCGCATTCGACGCCTCGAACGCCGTCTTCGGTTCGGGCGGGACCGCGGTCGCCGCACGCGCGGTCACCGGCGACCTCTCCTCGGCGGTGCGCCTGACGGCGGGACGGTGGCCGAACCCTGGCGAGGCGCTCGTCAGCGCACCGGCGATGAGCGCTCTCGGGCTGGACGAACCGGTCGGTTCGCTGCTCGGCTCGGACGGCGCGACCTTCGCGATCGTCGGCTCGTACGCCCCTCGGGCGCCGTTCGACGCTCTCGACGGTGGTGCGGTGGTTGCCGCATCCCCGGGCGAGAACGCCCAGGCGCTCTACGTGATCGCGCGCAGCGCGGGTGCCGCATCGTCCACGCAGTCGGCTGTGCTCGCGACTCTGAACAGGGAAGACCCCGGCGACGTCACGGTGGAGTCGCCGGTCGACCTCGCCACGGTTCAGCAGAGCGTCGCCGGTGATCTGACGGTCTTCGGTCGGGGGATGCTGATCCTGGTGATGGGTGCCGGTGCCGTACTCGTCGGCGTGGTTGTGCTGGCCGATGTGCTGCTGCGACGCCGGGACCTGGGCCGGCGGCGCGCGCTCGGCGCAGCACGGTGGATGCTGGTCAGCCTGGTCGTACTGCGAGCCGCCCTTGCTGCAGCGCTCGGGTCGACGCTCGGTGTGCTGGCCGGCGCCGCGGCCGCTTCACGCACCGGCATCGCACCGACGGTGGCGTTCGACGTGAGCGTCGGCGTCATCGCCGTGCTCGTGACCGCCGCCACGGCAGTCGTCCCGGCGGTAGCAGCCGCGTGGCAAGACCCCGTGCGGGTGCTGAGGACGCCCTGACCGGCTGGGCCTCCGACGATCTTTGGGCACCACAAACGAAGAACCCCCGGCCGGAGTGACTCCGACCGGGGGTTCCCCGTACTGCTCTGGTTGTCCGAGACGAACAACCCTGTGTGGCTTGTTCAGCCAACCTCGTAAGCCCAGGTCAAGTCAGGTTCGGGTCGACGGGCGCTCGGGGCTGTGTACAGGTTCGGTTGCTGCTGTGTACAGGCTGCCGAAACGATGCCCGTGCAGGCGGGCCCCTCGCCCTGCCCCGCCCCTGCGTCAGCCTGGACCGCCGGCGTGACCTCAAGGGCCCAGCGCGGGTCTCGTCGAGCTCGACCGCACGACGTCGGTGCGGCGGCGGATCCCCTTGTTCAGGCGTGCGCTGGGGTCGTTCGACCAGCTCTTCCGCCAGATCTCCTTGGGGAACGTGGTGAACGCGAGCAAGTCCGCGCGGGCGTCGTCCAGGTGCCCGGCGACGGCCGGCAGGGGCCCGGTGACCTGGTCGAGGAGCTTGTCGAACTGGGCGTGGACGTCTTCGGGCGTGGGCTGTTGGTGGACGCTGAGCTGCATCGCCTTGACCGCCGGCCACGAGGTCTTCGGCGGATGTGACCACCGAGAAGGCCGCTGCACGAGCACGGACGGGCCGGTCGGCACGAGGAGCCCCGCACACAGCCAGAGCGTGGCCCCGAGCCGGGAATCCGCCACTGTCTGGGGGTGCGTCCAGGTCAGCGGGACTAGCGCCACAAGCACGACCGCGGAGACCACCACTTCGACCGCGGGAGTCGTTCGCGTCACGACATCCGAGAGCGGCCCACCCAGCCACGCACCCGCCCCCTGCAACCCGATGACCCCAGCCACCGGTTGACGATCACCAACGGCGCCGAGCCGCGATCACGAGCCGGCTGTCGCGGAATGGAGCGAAGAGGGTCTCCACGGGCCGGACGGTATGCACCACCGGGGACACGCGAACGTGCAGGTCGCACTGCTTGTCCCGCATGGCCCGGGGCCGGGTGCCGCGCCTTCACCCAGACGAGTGACCGCTGGCCGACACCCGCGAGTTCGTCGCGAGGGCGTCGATCAGTGCAGCCATCGCCGGTCGGCCGCGGCTTCGGTCGGTGTCGCGGTAGGCGCCGATCATGCGCCGGTAGGTGGCTCAGGTGGCCTCGACCTGGACGTGATCCTCGACGGCGAACAGGCCCTGCGCGAATTCGCGACGCGCTCGATCCCACCACACGCACGTCCCACAAGGCCCACCCGACGGGTCAAGGGACGAATGTCCCTGTGGGGTTCAGAGGGCGGGTTAAATACTCCTGCCGAAGCCACAGCCGTGGCCTACCGGCCCTGAGTTCAGCGGCCGACAAAAGGGGGCAATCTCATGGCGAAGCCATGTCTTCTGGCTGCAGCAGCGTCGGTTGCGTCGCACGTGACGCCACCTGGAGAACACCTCGTCCCCGGTTGTCCCGAGGCCGTTCTCTAGGCCGGTTCAGCGGGACGGGCACGCCGCCCGTCACCAGAGTCAGGAGGCAAACCATGACACCCAAGGACCCGTTCGACCTCGACGTTCGCACCACCGAGCGGAGCCTGGCCGTCGAACCGCAGGGCTTCACGACGTTCGGAACGACTTGCTGGTCGTGCAGCGACACCTGCTACTCAGAGTGCTGCCCGACACCGTCGCTGGGCAAGTTCTGCTCGAACAGCTGCAGCTGTTGATCGACGCACTCGCAACCGGTGGGGGCGCTGTTGCAGGCGCCCCCACCGGGGTCATCACCATCGCCGACGGAGCAGCCCTACTCTCACGCAGCCTGTGCGCCGAGGTGGATGCAGGAACGTTGCGCTGCTCCCCGGCGCCTGACCTGGCCTCAGGTGCCGCGGGTGTTGCATGGGTGCTCGCGCGGCGGGCGAGACTACAGGGAGACGACGCCGCCCTTAGGTGCGCCGTCGAACTGATGGGCCGCGGTGCGCGTCAGTCGCAACTCCATCCCTTCTCAAGCGTCGGCCTGTTCGAGGGGTTGGGCGGCTTCGTCCTCGCCCTCGACGAGGTGGCCGCCGTCGAGCCCCGCTACCTGCCGGCGCTTCACCGTCTGGTGGAGGACCTCGCCGACCGCACGCACCGCCTCGCGTATGGCGTGCAAATCAGCGACCCAGCCATGGATACCTACGACGTCATACGCGGCGCCGCTGGGCAACTCCTTGCGATCCTGGCACTCATTCAGAGTCCCCGGCTGACAGACGAGCGGGACATGCTGATCGCGCTCGGGCGCCAACGTACGAAGTACCTTGTGGAGATCGTGCGATCACCCCGGGGACCGCATCTGGGCTTCTATGTCGCACCGGAGTTCTACCCGCCTCACGAGGGTGGCTTCTGGTCGCGATATCCGGGCGGCCAGTACAATCTCGGCCTCGCCCACGGCGTCCCTGGAATTCTCGCGGTCCTCGGCGCGGCAAGTTCGGCGGGCATAGTCGTGCCGGACCTCGACGCTTCGCTTCATTCATTGTGCGAGCGCCTGTCGGTGTGGAGTTTCGAGGACGAGTACGGCGCGGACTGGCCTTCGGGGATCGATCCTCAGCACGCCGTCGGATCAAGGACCGATGCCGCGCGAACTGCGTGGTGCTACGGCACTCCGGGAGTGTCGGCGGCTCTCGGGATGGCTGCATCCGCGCTGGGAAGCAGCAGCGTGAGCACACTCGCGGAGTCCGCCCGCACGGCTGCACTCGCTCGCGTGCGCGCGGGCCACGTCGACAACGCAGCGATCTGCCACGGCCTCGCCGGGGTTCTCGCCTGTCTTGACGTCACACCGGACGAGGCCCCGGACCTCGTTGGAGCTCTCCTGAGCGCGATCGACCCGGATCAACATGGATTGATGCGGGGAGCACTCGAAGAGTGCACCGCCGACACGTCCGGGCTACTCAATGGGACGGCCGGCGTCCTCGCTGCACTCGACTCTTTCCAGACGCCCGACGATGCTGGCCTGCAGACCATCCTCGGCGGCAGGCGGCGTTCGTGAGCGCCGACACGTGGTCCCCGACGTCTCAGGTCTCCATCCGTTGGACGACTGGGGCGTGGCAGAGTTGGGCGGAGTCCTATGGCGACCTAACGGAAGAAGTCGTCCTAGATCCGACCGGGCTGGATGACGCCGTCGCCGCGTGCCGTCGGCCGCGAGCCTCCCTCGCCGGAGGACTCCCCGGCTGGTTGTGGGCCTACGCCTGCGCACGAGGTGTCGCACCGGGCGCCGACTTCGCACGGACCGAGGAGACCCTCGCGCGCATCATCACGCGCGTGGCGCCCTCCGACCACGCGCCCGCCCAGTCGGCCGTCGGGCTGTTCCGGGGGTCGGGCGGTTTGCTCTGGGCCACCGATGCCTGCGCCCGACGGGCACCGGCATTCGCACCGACCCACCGCCAGCTAGTCGAAGGCTGGATGGCCGGTGCCCGACGGGTCTTGGACCGACTGGACGCCCATGACCCGCAGGTACCCATTCCCGCAAGCCTCCTCGATGTCACCGACGGCCTTGCGGGGGTAGTGCGCACGCTCGTGCTGCTCGCCACCTCGCCGATCGACTCTGGCCCAGATCCGCGGCCGCTCATCGCCCGAGCGAGCGCGATCCTGTGCCAGCTTTCAGACTCCATCGAGCTTGTCAAGAAGGACCCCAAGGCGCTCGGGGCAGCTCACGGTCTTCCTGGAATCGCCGCGGCGCTGGCGGTGGCTATCCAGCACGACGAGGCCGCGGCCGGTGCTCGTGACGTGCTCGCCAACCTGGTGCGAGCCGTCGACGAGAGCCGGGCACACGTACCTCCGCTGCGTCCGTCGTGGTGCAGCGGCGAGGACGGCACGGCGGCGAACCTCGGGCTCGCGCGATCAGTGCTCGACGGTTACGGCCTCGCAGACGTTGCCCTGCCTGGAGAGGCAACTGCAGGGCAGGCGCCTCTTTCTGGCCCCGGGCTCTGCCACGGCGCAGCAGGCATACTCCTGATTCGCGACCGCCTGGGGACCAGGGTCCCGGCGTCGGTCGCCGAGTCGGTCGACGCTGCTCTCGAGCGAGGCGCCCGCGGTGCGCTCACGGTCGACCGCGGTGGAACGGACGTGTGGTCGTTGCTTGACCTCCTGGACGGTGCTGCGGGCTTCACGCTGTGCGGCCTTGAACTCGCCGGCGCGAGAACCGGACTCTCGATCTTCCTCGGCCTGCCGGACGTCGGCGCGGCCGTCCCGAAAGCCAGCACGGAGGCACGCGCATGAACGGCACTCACTCGCGACGCTACCGCGCGCAGCCGGGCGCCCTGGTGCGTGCCCCCGGGCTGCCTCTGACCACCCTCGACATGCTGTGGGATACGGTCGAAGCAGCACTGCCCGCGGGCGATCTCCGACGGGACAGCCCAGTTCCGTTCCTCGGAGCGTTGCGGGCCCTGTTCGACGCCCCGGGCTTCAGCGGCGCAACACGATTGGCCAACCCCCTGGTTGCTGAGATCCTGGATCGCGCGCGCAACGAGGGGACCATCGAGCTCGGCCCACTTCTGAAACTCACCCGCTACCTCGTACGCTCGTGCACGCGGACCACTCCATTCGGCCTGTTCAGCGGTGTGAGCTGGGCCCGCACTGACGGTGGGGGCGGCAGCGGCCAGCTCCTCGCCGGTGAGGTTCTCCACGGTCGGGCTCGGCTCGACTCCGGGGTACTGATGACCGCGGCGCGCGAGCGGGTGGCAACGAGATCCGCCGACCTCACGATCCGGCGAAATGACCTTGCCACGCTCGCGCAGCATCGGGTGTGGCTGCCGCTCGCCGACGCCTACGGGGACGCCGACCGCCGCTCGCTCAGCGTCCAGGTCACGCCACCCCTCGCCTTGGTCTTCGACAAGGTCGGCGACGGGACAACGCTCGGTGAGCTGCGTTCGGTGCTTGCCGACGCCTACCCAACTCAAGCCCCCGAGGCCCTAGATCGATTCCTTGGGGAACTTCTCGACACGAACATCCTGGTCTCCTCCGAACGGATGCAGGCCCGCGGAGACGGCGGGGTGCCGCCGTGGGCACCTCGAGACTGGCGCGTGGCCGTCGCTGAGGCGCTAGATGACCTGCCCGGTCACGTGGGGCGCCAGGACGACCCTGTGCTGCGCGCCGTCGAACGAACCATGACCTGGGACCGCGCCAAGCCGGTGCTGCACGTGGACAGTGCTCTTCAGTCCAACGGACCGCTCGTCGTACCGCAACCGTGCCGGGGTCTGGCTGAGGAGGTCGCCGACACTCTGCTCCGATTGGACACGACCTCCTGCTACCCGCCACACCTAACGGCATACGCCAAGACCTTTGCCGAGGAGTACGGCGCCGGCGCCCGAGTTCCACTCCTGCACCTACTCTGCGAAGAGACCGGCCTCGGCCCACCTGACACCTACAGCTACCCGTCCCGTGAGTTCCCGCTCGCCGAGCCCACCGAGGACCGGACAAGCATCTCGCTCTCTCGGGTAGCCCTTCTGCAGTCGTGGATCTCGCAGTCGCTGACGGCGGGCGGAACCGAGATCGATCTCAGCGACGCTGACCTGGAGTTCTTCGCCGAGAGCAGCATCTCGGTGCGTGACGTCCGGCCGCTCGCCCCCGCATCTGACGTCTGCTTCACACCGGTTCAGGGGCCCGGTGAAGACTGGACAGCCGTGTGTTCGACAGTTCCCTCGGGACCGCCAGGCTCGTTCGTCGGACGGTTCTGGGATGTGGTCGACCAAGACGGCCAGTGTGCACTGCGCCTGGCGGCCGGGGTCTGGGGGCGAGCGCTGCCTGGCGTGGACGTGGCGGAACTTACGTACTTGCCGACGCTAGCCAAGGCGATGAACGTCGCCACCCGGGCGGTGGTTCAGAAGTATGAGATCCCGGTCAACGTCGAGCCGAGCGTGCCAGCCGAGCAGGTGGTCCCGCTGGACGGCATCTGCGTCGGTGTGCGTGACTCCATGCTCGTACTTTGGGACGGGCGGACCGGGCGGGAGATAGTCGCCGTCCAGAGCAGCCTACTGAACCTCCGCATGGCGCCCAACGCTGTGCGCTTCCTCCTCGAGTGCTCGTTCCACCGTTTCCGGCCGGTGTCGGGCTTCGATTGGGGCAACCTTGAGTGGGCTGCGCCGTTCCTCCCGCGGCTGAGGCATGGTCGGGTCGTCGTGCGCCCGGCTTCATGGTCGTTGCGCGCTGCGCCCGAGCTGCGGGCCGGGACGGCCCTGACGTTCACCCAGTTCGAACAGGCCGTTGTTGCGTGGCGAGCCCGCTGGCGAGTGCCACGCCACGTGTTCCTCACGCGAGAGGACAACCGCCTGCACCTCGATCTGGACCGACGCGCATCCCTGTTCGACCTCTGGTGGTCGTGGAAGTCAGATCACGAGTCGCAGGTGTGCGTCAGCGAGGTCTTGCCCGGCGTCTCCGATGGCATCCTCCGCGACACAGAGGAACGGCCCTACTCCGCGGACGTTGTGTTGACGGTCGAACGCTCGGACCTGCCTGACCGCGCGGCTCCAGGCGAACGCAGTGCCCCAGTGCCTCGGTTGGTCGACGAACGGGCACGCACCGACTGGTTCGGGCGGGAGTACGTCTACGGCAAGCTTTACGGACCCCGAGGACTGCAGGACGACGTGATTCAGTCGCTTGCGCAGGACCCGCGCTGGGCCGACCTCGAGTACTTCTTCATCCGATACGGCGACCCCGCTCCCCATCTGCGTCTGCGTCTGAGTAGCGCGGGGGCGGGGGGGCTCAATGAGATCGTCGACCTTGCTGCACGAATGCGCGACGCGGGGCTCGTCCGTGATCTTGTCCTGATGCCCTACCGGCAGGAGACCGATCGCTACGGCGGTCCGGGCTGCATCCGGGCCGCAGAGTCCGTGTTCGCCGCGTCGAGTCGGTGGGTCGCAGGGCGTACCACCGGGCCAGTTCCGCTCACCTCCCTGCTAGTCCGCGCGGCTACCGACATTGACGTGCTGGCCCGCGTGTTCCTGCCAGAGCTGAAGGAGCGCCGAGAGTTCGCCGCAACCCTCGCCGGGCCCACGGCCGGTGGCGGCGACTGGCGAACCGTCGGCCCCGATCTCTGGGCCGCCCTGGGCGCGGCGGCACCCACAACGATCGTCGATGCCTGCCTCCGGCTAGACGCCTCGCTCGAGTCGGCGGCGGCAGCAGGAACGCTGACCTCGTCACGACGGGACGTAATCAGTTCGGTGCTGCACCTCCACTGCAACAGGCTGGGAGTGCCCCGAATCGACGAGCAGCGCGTCTACGGCCTGTGGCGGCGCGCGCTCGATCGGGCGGTCGCCCAGTTGCGCGGCCAGCGGTGATTGGCCTGCGTCCGCCAAGTCGCCGGCGGGCCGCCGCCCGAGCAGAGCTGTTCGTGGACCTGTTCCGCCGGGCACTGCGACTCAGCCCCGGACACACGGGGACACTCGTCGCCACCAGTGTCGTGAGTGGCCTCCTCCCAGCAGTCCAGGTGCTCACGATGGGGCGACTGGTCGACGCGCTCAACAGCGACAGCGCCGAGCTACACGTCCAGGCGCTCGCAGGGCTTCTTGCGGTGCTGGCCGGGCTGGCGGCCGCCTCCCAGGTGCTCGGCGCCGTACGCGGCATGTCGTTCCAGGCGGTGACGACCCTGGTGAGCACCGAACTCTCCACGAGCGTCATGGAGCATGCGATCGAGCTGCCGCCCGCACAGACCGAGCAACCCGAGATCCTGGACTCGATGCAGCGGGCCATGCGTGAGTCGCAGTTCAGGCCCACCCAGGCCATCCAGCAGACATTGGATGTCCTCGGCCAGCTCACGACCGTCGCATCCGTCGGCGCGGTGCTGGGCTCGATGAACCCCTGGGTCGCGCTACTAGCGCTGGCAGCGCCGTGCCCCGTGGTCTACGCCCAGTGGAAGGCGGGCCGTCGAGGATTCGCCCTCGAGCAGAGCCGCGCGGAGCAGCGCCGGCGCCTGGTCTACTGGCCGTCCCTGCTCGCTGACCCGGCGTCGGCCCGTGAGGTGCACGCGTTTGGCATCGGTGGGTTCATCGTCGCGCGGTTCCGGACCGCTGCCGAGGCGATCGTCCGCCAGGACATGGCTCTGTTCCGTCGGGTCACCGGGCTGACGATGTCGATGGCACTCGTCAGCGTCGCACTGAATCTCACTGCGCAGATCGTGGCTCTCTGGGTCGCCCTGTCGCACGGAACACTCGGCGTTCTGATTGCTGTGATTCAGGGCATCGTCGCCATTCAGTCGGCGGGCAGCGGCCTGTTCGGCGGTGCGATCTCCTTGTCGAACACCGCGATGTACCTGGCCAACATCGAGCGCTTCTTGTCGTTGAAGCCGCACGCTCGCAGCCGTGGTACCAGCCAAGCACCCCATCGGCTACACACGGGGATCGAGTTCTGCGCGGTGTCCTTCACCTACCCTGGGCAGACTCAGCCCGCGCTGGACGGCGTGTCCTTCGTCCTGCGCCCCGGCATGACGACTGCCGTCATGGGTCGCAACGGCGCAGGCAAGTCCACAGTCGTTAAGCTGCTATGCGGCATCTACACCCCGAGCAGCGGTCAGATCTTGATCGATGGCGTGCCTCTCGACGAGATATCCGAAGCGTCCTTGCTCGATGCAATGACCTTCGTGTTTCAGGACTACGCGCAGTACAACGTGTCCGCCGCGGAGAACATCGGACTAGGTTCCCTGGAGCACCTTGACGACGAGGCGCGAGTTCGCGCCGCCGGTGCTCGCGCGTCGATCGCGCAGCACCTGGACGCACTTCCTGCCGGGTGGCAGACCCCGCTCGGGCGCACCTTCGACGCCGGGCTCGACCTCTCTGGCGGCCAGTGGCAGAAGGTCGCCATCGCCAGGAGCCTCATGCGCGACGTGCCCGTGAGGCTCCTCGATGAGCCGACCTCCTCACTCGACCCCATCTCGGAGAAGGCGATCTTTGACCAGTTCGACTCAAGGGAGCCCGGGGTCACGACACTGCTTGTCGCCCACCGGTTCAGCACCGTGCGATTCGCCGACCATGTCATTGTCATGGAGAGCGGGCGGGTCGCTGCTCAAGGGCCACACCACACCCTCATGACCACCAGTCCGCTCTACCGTGAGCTCTACGACGCCCAGGAGTTCTAGACCGTGCCAAGACATCACCACTCAGGCAACGCGCTGCAGTTCTCGGACATCACCGTCCGACGCGGCGGCAGTACTTTGCTCGATCATCTGACCTTCGGCGCGCCAGTGGGTTCGCGCATCGGACTGGTGGGCGCCAACGGCGCCGGCAAGTCCACGCTGCTCAAGGTGGCCGTCGGCCTCGCGCGTGCAACGTCTGGCACCGTGAGTTGGGCCGGCAGTGCGGCGGCGGAGACCCGGGCGGTTGCCTTCGTGCCGCAGGGCAAGCCGCTCTACCCCGCGCTCACACCCGCACATGCCCTCGTTCTCGCCCGCTCTCTCAACACCGAGGACTGGGACGAGGAAGCCGCCCGCTCGTGGATGGACGCATTCGAGATTCCGCTGAGTCGGCAGTGTTCCGTCCTATCCGGCGGCGAGCGGACTCAGGTCGCGATCGCTCTCGCACTCGGCCGAGGCACGCCGCATCTGGTGCTAGACGAGCCGTTCGCCGAACTCGACCCTCTCGCTAGGGCCGACGCCATCGATCTGCTGCGCGCCGTGCTCGACAGCACCGGGCGCACACTGCTGATCTCCTCGCACCTACTCTCGGACATCGACGACCTGTGCGACCACCTCATGGTCCTCAGTCGTGGTCGGCTGACACTCGCCGGCACCCGCGACGAGATCCTCGCGGAGCACCCGGGCCAGTCGGTCAGCGAGACCGCGATGGCCGCTATGCGCCTGCATGCCCGCTCCGGAGAGAGGACCGCTTCATGAAGGGTCACGCGCTCGCAACGCTCACGACGAAGATCCGACTGGATCGTGCCCTCATCGGGTTCGTGGTCGCGTCCGTCGCTGTCTTCGCAGGTCTCGGCGTGAATGAGGTGACCGGCTCCCAGTGGGGCATGGTCCGCACGCTCGGTCAGTACCAATCCGTCCTGGTCGCGGTACTGGTGGCATCACTACTCGCCCAAGAGGCCGAGCGCGGGACGCTCGCTTGGGGCCTAACTCAGGCCGTAGGTAGGACCCAGTGGCTGTTGTGGCGCATCTGGCTCCCGGCAGTCGCGGTGTTGCTCGGCGCCGGAGGGCTCGGGCTGGTCTTGGCAGTAGTTCGCGACGCGACACCCGCCGTCTGGCTCGAGGGTCTTCCGACCGGCGCTCTGTCGAGCTTGGACTGGCAGTGGCCTGTTGGTGCTGCTCTTCTCGCGCTCGGCATCGGGACGCTCGCGGGCGTAGCGGCCCGCCGGGTCGTGCCAGCCGTCTCTCTTGCCGGTCCGATCATGATCGCGGTGAATGTCACCGTCGATGCAACACGCGGGCGGCTCCTCGCGCCCGCGGCCGATCTCGCAACTGCGGCGTGGGTGGGGCTTGGCCTAGAGGCAGCAGTGGCCGGGCTTGCAGTCGCGACAGCAGTCTGCGTGCTGCGTCGAGCGGACGCCTAGCCGACTCCATACTGTGCCAGTTGGGTCTGCCCCCGGTCTGGTTGACACTCGGGGTTTGCGGTAGTCAGGCCGCGTCTGCGGCCGTGTAGATCATCTCAAACTCGACGGGCGTGAGTTTGCCGAGGGCGCGTTGGCGGCGTCGGCGGTTGTACTTGGTCTCGATCCAGGTCACGATCGCCAGGCGCAGGTCGTCGCGGGTGTGCCAGCGGCGGGTGTTCAGGACGTTCTTCTGCAGCAGGGAGAAGAAGCTCTCCATGCTCGCGTTGTCGCCCGCGCCGTAGGAGCGGCCCATCGACCCGACCAGGCCGTTGTTCGCCAGCAGCCGCCGGGTCGCCTTGGCACGGAACTGGCCGCCTCGGTCCGAATGACACACCGTGCCGGCCGGTGAGCGCAGCGCGATCGCGTTGCGCATCGCCGCCCGCGCCAGGGACGACTTCATGCCCGAGTCGATGGAGTACCCGACGATCTTGTTCGAGTAGACGTCCTTGATCGCGCAGATGTAGAGCTTGCCCTCGGCGGTGGGGTGCTCGGAGATGTCCCACAGCCACACCTGGTTCGGGGCGTGCGCGACGAACTCGTGACGGACCACGCCGTGCTCGTCGACCACCGCGAGCAGGTCGTCGTGCGGCGCGGGGCCGGCCGTCGCGGGCTTGGACCGCTTCCTGTGGTGGCTGGCGGTGATGCCGGCGATCCGGCACAACCGGTGCACCCGGTTCTCCCCGACGCTGATCTTGTGCTCGTCGGCCAGCTCGTCGGTGATGAACCGGTAGCCGAGCGTCGCGTCGTCGCCATGGATCTCGTAGATCGCGGCAAGGACGTGCGCGTCGTCCCAGTCCCGGTCGCAGACCGGGTTCTTGAGCCACTTGTCGTACCCCTGGGTCGACAGGCCCAGGACCCGGCACGCCACCGCGACCGGCACCCTGATGCGGGCGCCGGCCGCGGCCATCTCACGGACGAGCGGGAAGACTATTTTCCCGGCAGACCCGCCTGCGCGAGGTAGGCGGCCGCGCGGCGCAGGACCTCGTTCTCCTGCTCCAGCACCCGGATCCGCTTGCGCGCCTCACGCAGCTCGGCGCGCTCGGCCTGGGTCGGCCCGGACCGTCGGCCGTCCTCGACGTCGGCCTGCTTCATCCAGTTCGACAACGACCCTTCGGAGATACCGAAGTCCTTCGCGATCTGCGTCAGCGGCACCTGCCCCTTGCGGGCCACGGCCACGACGTCGTCGCGGAACTCCTTGGGATACGGCTTTGCCACGGGGACATCCTTCCAGCGAGGACCAGATCCTCACAGGTCAGGTGTCAACCAAACTCGGGGCAGACCCGTTCTTCAGCCACAGGTAGTTGATGGGCAGGGCAGCGATGACCGGGCGCCGCATCGCGCGCGTCTGGGACAGCACGCTCTCCAACGCCGCCGTGTCGCAGTCGGGGATGTAGGGCGAGTCGGTCAGCGCGTACCGCAGTCCCGCACGCAGCTGAGCGTCGACCCAGTCCAGGTCGAGCGTCGACGCACCGATCGTCCGGCACGTGCCGGCGTACCGGTTCGCATCGATCAGGACGTGCTGCACGTCACCGGTGACGCCTCCGAAGGTCTCAAGGACGTCACCGATCATCGAGGAACGCACCGGGTACCGGGCGGCGAAGGTAAGCACCGCACCGAGCTGGGACTCCACGCAGATCCCGGCCGCGCTGAGCAGGGCCGGTGCCGTCGCCTCGCACTGCACCGAGATCGCGGGACGACCTGTGTACAACTCACGAGCCGGGGCCAGTGGCGCCGACCGGAGCGGTGCGGCGAGCACTGGCTCATTCACGTCGAGGGTCTCGGTCACAGCAACCACCGTCCTAGGCGGTTTGGGCGCTCTCGCGCAGCTCGATGGGGAAGTAGCGGCGGAAACTGTCCTCTGTCATCAGTGCGGTTCGTGCGAGTGCTGCGACGGTCTGTCCAGCGGAAACCTGACGGCGGATCGCGTCGTGAAGCAAAGCGGGGACTTCGGTTGGCACGTCCACGGGTTCTGACGTCCTCCAGCCCATGCGGTTGAGCCGCAGGTGGAACTCGCGGTACTGGCGCTCGGAGATCTCGCCGATGTCGTAGGCACGGCGGATCAGGGCGGCGATCGACATCCCCCACGTGGCCTTGAGCTCGGCGAGCCGGCGGAACTGCGCGGTGGTCAGCCCAACAAGCTCGGGCCGGATCTCGTCGGGTGGTGCCAGCAGGGACGCGGCGAACAGGTCGGCCTGCGCTTCCTGATCCTCGCCGGGGAGGCGATGCATGACCAAGTGGCCGAGCTCGTGCGCGATGGTGAACCGCTGCCGGTCCCCGCTCAGCCCGCCGTTGATGATCAGGATCGGCATGCGCTCGTTTCCGTGCGGCCAGGAGGAGACGGCGTCCTGCGCGGTCGATCCGAGCTGTCGCTGGAAGACGACGACCCCTGCGCCCTCCAGGACGGCGACGAGGTTCGGTACCGGTCCGGCACCCAGGCCCAGCTGGTCGCGGACTGCGGCCGCGGCCGCGACCGGGTCCGGAGCGTCAAAACTCGCCGAACGGATGAGGTTGACTCGCGGAAGCGGCTCGGACGCGAGGAGCAGTTCGATCGAAAGACGCGACAGGTGGGCCAGCGCCTCGACCTTGCCCTTCGCTGCGACAGTCAGCCGCGACGAGCGTCGCCGATGGTGCAGGCAGGACACGTCCAGGCCCAGGCTCGGCACCGGGTGCGTCAACAGCGCGATCGGACAGTCGAGCGCGGCCGCAACTGCCTCGAGCGTCTCGCCGCGCAGCTCCGCGACGCCGTTCTCCGCCTTCGAGATCGTCGGCTGACTCACGTCCGCGCGGGCAGCGAGCTCCCGCTGGGTCCAGCCTTTGGCCTCTCGGACGAGCACGAGCATGCGACGGTCGGCGCTCCTCCGGCCGAACTCGTCGGCAGCTGTGCTGGTCACACTGGGAACGTAGCACAGGCGCATCACCTGCGCATCACCTGACGCATGTTTGCCGGGCAAGAGTGCCGGGCGCGTCGCGTCCGCCGCGTCCTGACGCTTGAGCGGCTGCGGTGCGACTGCGCCGCTCACACGGGGTGCCTGGGTGCGTAGTGACGGTTACCCGCAGCAGACTGGCGTCGTGAAACTCACGAAGCAGCAGAAACTGAGGAACACCGCCAACGGTCTGCGTGCGGGGCTGGTCGCCGTCGGCTTCGAAGGACCATGGCGGTGGGCGCACCACGAGTGGGAGACCGCCTTCTACAAGGTCTGGCACGACTGGCCACCCGCGGGCGACACCCAGTACTTCCGGTCGTTCCGGAGCGGCGGGTCCGCCGACGGCCGCACGTCACAGGCGCGCGACATCCTGTTCGCGGTGAACGGCGGTTCGCCGTTCGACGGGTACGACCGTGAGCCGCTGAACCAGCGCCCTCTTGGTCTGAGCGAACGGGAGTACCTCGAGGACTGCGTCGAGGGCGCGACCCCGGAGGAGTGGATGACCCTCGCCAGCGCACTGCTGGCCGAGCTGAAGCGCTCACCGCAAGGGTGAGTTGACCCGCCAGCGTCATTGGCTTCGACGGCCAGCCCTTCGCGGCGATGTGGAACCCAGCGCGCGACCGCAACTCGTCATTCGCGAGAGCACGTCGCGCCGCTCGTCCACGGGTCAGGAGAGCACCGGCGCACCCCAGGAACCTGACGGCCATCCGGGTCTGCGCGGCGATGAGCACGCCGAGAGAGGCCCTCGTGCCGCGGGCGCGAGGGCCTCTCGCACCTGGGCCGCCCAGACCGTCGGTGGATGGAGACGATCGCGCCCCTGACGGCGCGCGGCAGCGCCACGGCTGGCCCGCTGGGCGCGGTTGTGAGCGGAGTCGATCGACACGACGCAGTCGATCTCACCCACCGCGTCCGCCCGCGCACAGTGTCGGGGGGAGGCTAGGTAGTGCGGCGCAAGTGAACCCACTTCAACGTGCGCCACAACCCGCTGGTGAAGCCAACCTGGTCGATGAGGTCGAGGACTTCGACATCACCCGCACCGGTCCGTCGTAAGTCGGTCGCAGCGTCCCGCAGCAAGTCGGTGGTCGGGTAGAGAGGGTCGTGGCCGTGGGTTGCGCACCAGACCATCCAGGTCTCCCAGGCGGTGATCATCCGTTCCTGGAACACGGGGTCGTGGGTGCTCATGGGTCGGGTGTTTCCTCGACGCGCCGCTCGTCGTCGACTGAGGTCTCAGCCGGTGGGCGGGTCAGGTCGACGAGGGTCAGGCCGCACCGCGGGCAGTACCAGTCGCCGTCGGCGTGCGGGTGTGGGCAGGTGCGCTGGCGCAGGAACGTGCGGATGGTCTCGGTGATGACCGTCAGCGCCAGTCGGTAGTCCGGGGGCCCAACGTTTCCCAGGTCGCTGGCGTCACCGGTGCGCACCGTGATCGTCTGGGTGCCGTCTGGTGCGTTCCACGGGTCGATCGTGGGGCTGTCGTCGGGGGCGATGACGATGGCGTAGCGATCTGAGCGTTCCCGCATGCGAAAGCCCCGCCCGTCGACTCGCCCGACGATCACCCACGGGGCGTACAAGTTGTCCTCCCTGGCCTCGATGCCCAGGTCCGCGGCGATGTCCACGAGCCGTTGCTCGCGCTCGCGTTGCGCGGCCTCGAGGGCCGTCGAGTGCTCCTTGAGAAGCTTGGAGGTGCGTGCGCGCAGGGCGCGGAGTTCTTCCGGTGTCAGCTGGCAGGGGCAACTTCGGCCGCCACCGTGCGAGTCCGGGTCCGCTGGCCTGGGGTGACACGCGCAGAAGCATGCGGCGGCTGCCTCGATGTCCCGCACCCCGGTCGGGTCGAGTTCGAGGAGTCGGCGACGGGCGGCGACCTCAGCGGCTCGGCGTCGCTCCCGCGCGGACTGCCGGGTACCGTTCGTGTCGTCGTTGCTCATCTGCGGCCTCCCCACGACGGGCGGTCTGTCGCGGTGTGGATCCACTCGCGGGGCTGCTCCATGCCCGGGGTCGCCCGCGTGAGGGTCGTCTGTGGTGTCGATGTAGTGGCGGGCACCCACGCTGTGGCCACCAGCCAAAGGTCGGGACTTGGGCGGTCAGTTGGCGTTGTCATCGTGGTCTCCCGCGGGCGCGGCCCGGTCGTCGACCTTGCGCTTCAGCCCCGCGGTGGGATGGAGACCGGCGGCGCGCATGGCTTTGGCATAGACGGCCGTGTCGAACCGGCCATTGCGCCATGCCTTCCAGTACGCGGCCGTTGCCGCGGCCAGGCGTTCCTCCTGATGGGCGTACCAGGACCAGCCGACCAGCACCGCGAGGCGGTCGCCGCCGTCGGTCAGCACCACGCGTGTCCCGTGCCGGACCCGGGCGACCAGTTCGTTCAGTTGCGCCTGCGCCTGCTCGACAGGCATCTCGACGGTGCGCGGGCGGTCCCGCTCAGGCCGGGCAGGCATGGTCTCGGCGGTGGCGGGCGGGTCACCCCGACCCCCGGCTTGGACTCCCTCGGAGGCGGCCCGGAGCGCGAACATGACGCCGCGGGCGAGGATCTTCAGGCCACGCTTGGTGCCCAGGTCCTCCTGCCCGACCATGAAACGGCCCCTGCCCCTCAGGGCGATCGTGAGCGTCGCCGCCTTGCCCTTGGCCACCGGTGGCCCCTCGGTCATGGCGATCAGCAAGCCGAGGGCGAACAACTCATCGACGAGGTCCCGATCGACGACGTCACGGAAACGGCCGAGGTTGGAGATCTCGATCGTCGCGTGCTTCCCCAGCTCCACCCGCGGCCACACGGGCCACGGGTGCGGGCCCTGACCCGCCCGGACCGGTCCCTTCGGCCTGGGCGTCGCGTTCACCGTGCACCACCAGGAGCCTCGAGCGGAGCATCGGAGCCGCGATCAGGCGCAACAGGACCGCCGTCCTCGCCGGGGTGCACGGTCGGGTGCAGGCGCTCCTGCATCGGGGGTCGCAGGTACTCGAGGACGTCCCAGCCGAAGCCCGTGGCATCGAAGCGTCCGGATCGCCAGTGCGCCCACGAGAGTGCCGCCGCACGCAGGTAGCGCTCGTGCTGCAGGCCCCACAGGTCCCACGCCACGATCACTGCAACGCGCATGGCGCCGTCAGTCAAGACGACCGGGATGCCCGCGCTCAGGTCCCCCTCCAGCACATCGAAGTGCGGGACAACGTCGACCACGGGCATCAGGCGCTCCGTCTGCTCCCAAGCGAACCCGCGGGGCCGGCCAGCGGAAGTGCTCACCGCCCCCACCTCCCTCGTCCCGCCCTGAGACGGGACTGGCTCCGCACCAGGCCGACCGGCAACACCCCATGGCGCCCGGCGCCGGTCACAACGGGTCGCCCTGAGGGAGGGCCGGCAGAGTGGCGAGTTCCTCGGCCTCGACGTAGTCGATCGCCGTCACCAACCGCTGGACCCAGAAGCCGAACTCGGCGCCGGCGCGGTTCCAGTCGAAGAGGTAGGCGTGCCGGTCGCCGACCCGGATCACTCCGGAATCGCCCGCGAAGAGCCCGCTCACGGACATGAGTGGCACCCACCGTTCATCACCCGGCCCGCGAGAGGATGTCGGGCCGGCCTGACGCAAGAGGAACCTCGCTTCCAGATCCACGAAGAAGACCGTCTCGGATGCCGCTCGGATCGCCCACACCCCGGCCTCGTCCGCCAGAACCAACTCGGACACCGTCCGGGCCGTCATGACGCCCTCCGAGCAAGAACGGGAGAGACGTGCACCTCCCACGGCTCGGGGATCGGGTCACCGTGGACCGCCGCACGAACCTCGACGTCGGGGGTTGCGCCGACCTGGTACTGAAGGGCGGTGCGGACTGCACTCTCGTACCCGTACATCCACCCCCTGCGGAACTCATGGCGGGTGCGGATCTGACTGGTCCCGGCGATCACGACGATCGAGAACGCGCAGAGCGTGACGGCGATCGGCTGGCCGGTCAGCAGGGATCCGAAGCCGCCGACGAGCCCGAGAATCGCTATGACGTGGCTCGGCGCCCACCAGACGGCCTGGGCTACGGCGGCCTGGTGACGGGCGAGGCTGGGGGTGCTCTCTCGCATGGTGGCGTCCTCTTCTCGAGGGGAGCGTGAACAGCGGGGTGTGGCCCGGGTTCAGGGTCGCGATGTCACCGACGGTAGTGACGGACTCGACTCAGAGTACGCATCGCCCTCGTCAGGTCAAGCCCTCCGGGTCCGCCCTGGCCTCCAAGACTGCGTCCTGACGGGGCAAGCGTCTATACATTGCGGGTCATGGTCAGGGTGACCCACAGTCCGTCGACCGATAGGCCGCTCGTGCCTACCGTCGAGCAGGTGCCCGTTCCTGCCCGAGAGCTCGCCCAGCGCCTCGCGTTCGGCGCAAGCCTGCGGCTGATCAGGGCGAACGCCGGCCTGACCCAGGAAGAACTCGCGCACGCCGCCGGCCTCGACCGCACCTACATCGGCAGCGTCGAGAACGGGCGCAGGAACTTGTCCCTCAAGGCCATGTGGCAGCTCGCGGACGCTCTCCAGGTGTCCCCACGGGCGTTCTTCCCGGTGAAGGAGACCGAGAACTTCACGCCCGGCCAGTCGACCTGACCGGCTCGGCGCGCTCTCAGGAGGTGCCGGGCGCTCGTCGAGCTCCCTTGCCCCTTGTCACCGCCACGTAGCGCTTGGCGCCGCGCATGACGTCCACGAGGGTGCTGAGCTGCTCACTGCTGCTCGCAGCCTTCGCACGAGCGTCGCGGACGTGCTTGATGTTGTCACCGCGGTAGTGCTGCAGATCCTGAGAGAGCTTGCGCGTCACGAAGTCCAGGTCCCGGGAGATCGCCGCGAGGATCTCGACGACCTCGGGCGTCACGGCGATCTGCTCGACGTACACCGGTTCAGGGACGTAAGGCTGTTCTGCTGACGGCGACCCCGCCTTACGAGCCTTCCACTGAGACTTGTAGAAGCGCCGATACGCATCCCGGTGAAGCCGGCACCGTGATGCTTCGACTGCCGGGACACGCAGCTTGAACTTCATGCAGTCGACGCACTGCCCAGGACTGGCTGTCGACAAGAGTCCCCCGGCGGGTGGAGAGTAGTGCCCGCGGCGGAGCGCGGCTGATCCTGATGACGGTGCGGATCTGGCCTGACGATACTCCGCCATGGCGCGCTGTGTAGACGCGAGCGCGCAAGTCCGGTCGACTCTTGTCGACACGGATCCAGCCCAGATCGACGATCCGGTCGGTCTCGTCACGTTGATTGGTAGGCGTGCGGAACAAGCCGCGCCCCGGGCCCCGCCCGGTCAATCAAGAACGTCTGAAGCCCAGGCAAGCAAAAAGCGCCGCCCGAAGGCGACGCTTTCGCTGGCCGAGGAGTTGCCGCTCCCGGGCCGAGGTGTTTGGAGTCCTCGTTGAAGACTGTAGACCGGTGTGCGTACCGCACGCCAGAGTTCGCCACGCCTACCGGCGTGACCTCGATCGCTCTAGCGGCGATGATGCACCGTGGCTAGGCGTTCGACGCCGAAGAGTTCGGCCCGCACCCCGGTGACACCCGAACTCATCGAGCACCGCATCGTCACGTACCGCCCGAAGGGTGTTGTGACGGCCCATCAGTGGGCTCCGATCGAGCATGACGTCCGTGCCGCCACCCGGCGTTACGCCCCGCAGTCATTGTCCGCGGCATACCTGGCGATGCGCGCGGTGACGATGTTCCAGCTCTGGGCCATCGAGAATCGCCTGCCGCTCGACCTTGAGCACCTGTTCACGGAGACGAACGTCGAGTGGTTCGTCGAGACCGGTATGACCCACCTTGGTGAGCACACCCAGTCGTGCTACCGGTCCGCGCTGCGCCGCATCGGACGCACCGTCACCAAGAAGGCCCCATGGACACCGGAGCCGAAGCGCAAGAAGCGGACCACACTGGCCGACCCGTACGCACGCCTGGACCTGGCGTGGCTCTGGGAGATCTGCCTGACGCAGCGTTCAGAGGTCCGTCGGCGTGCAGGTGTGGCGACGATGGCGTTGTGCCACGGCGCGGGCCTGGCGGGTGCGGAGTTCTCCGTCCTTTTGGGCTCGAGCATCGAGATGATCGACGGGGTCGCCGTCGTTCACATCCCCGGTGACCATGCCCGGGACGTACCGGTGCTGCCGCAGTACGCCGACGAGCTCGTGCGCCTGTCGTTGGACTACTGGGACCGTCCGATGTTCTCCGACCGAACCCCGAGCCGGAACTGGACCGCCAACGTCCTGGCCCAACTGGAGTTCCCGACAGGTGCACCGCGGCTGGTGCCGTCCCGTCTGCGGACCACATGGATGGTCGAGCTGTCCACGGCAGGAGTGCGCATCTCCGAGCTGCAGCATTTCGCCGGGGTGAAGACCATGACGGGCTGGGAGGACTTCTCGAAGTTCGTCCCGCGTCGTGACGACTCGGTCCTGCGCCGTCTGATCGGCGGTGTCCGGTGACCGCCCCGCTGCTGCTGGCTCCGCTGCCGAAGCATGTCGTGGAGGCGTGCGACCTGTCCCTGGCTCAGGCCACCAAGGTCGCCGAGGCGATCGTCGACGCCACCGGTCTAGCTGACGCGTTCGAGTTCTCCCTGAACGCCCGCACGGGTGCACCGCGGCGAGTGTCATGGCGGACGCTGCTGACGGTGTTCGTCACGGCGGGGATCCGCGGCGGCGACATGCTGCTGACGTTGGTCCAGAAGACGGCCGCCGAGATGCTCCGTGACGGGCTGCTGCCGGCGAAGGTGTCGTACTGCCAGCTGTGGGACAACCTGGACCACTTCTCTACCGCGATGGACGCCGACCATGTCGTGTCCGCGCACAACCACGACCTGGTCGCGAGCACGAAGACCGGTGAGGTCGAGGACTGCCCGACCGGGTGCACGGGTGGCCGGCCGATCACCCGCGAGCTGTTCGCCGCGTTGCTGCTGCACGCGTCGTCGTTCCCCGGCGGGATGACCATCAACACGACGGTGTTCGCGCTCGACTCGACCGACAAGGAGACGTGGGCGGCACGCCAGTCGTGGGACAAGCTCCCGGACATCGACCAGTCCGCCGGCGCGGTCCGCCCGGAGGACGAGGGCGAGAAGGTCAACTCCCAGGACACGTTCAGGACCCCTGGGTGGCCGCGTCTCGGGTACGACGGGCGGGCACAGCACACGGTCGATCTGGACGCTCGCGAGGGGTACCGGTCGGGGAAGAACATGCGCCGCAAGGAGGTGTACATCGGGTTCGACGAGCACATCGTCACCCAGGTCCCCGAGTTCGGCGCCGGCGAGATCCCGCACACGGCACTGTCATTGGTGACGGCCCCGGCCGGGTCGGACAAGGCCGCCGCCGGGATCCTCGCGGTCGAAGCCCTCCGTGCTGTCGGGTACGACGTCCAAGAGCTGCTGTCAGACCGCGGGTACACGTACCTGGACGCCGGGAAGTGGGCCAATGCCCTGCGCGCTCGAGACATCACTCAGACGTTCGACCTGCACAAGAACCAACGTGGCGTCCGCCCCGGCCCGATCATGGGCTCCATCTGGGTTGACGGCACACTGTTCACCGACGCGATGCCGAAGCACCTACGCGAACTTCCCGGGTTCAAGCTGGGCCTGTCGACCGCCGAGATCATCAAGCTGCAGGGCAAGTACGACCAGAGGATCCCGTACGCGTTCGCTCCGTTCGGTGACGTCAACACCGACCGCGGCACGCAACGCTGGCGCGGCCCCGCTCTGCGTCGCCTGGTTCGTTGCGTGAACGACCCCGAGTCGATGCGTCTCGGTTACGACCGCCCCACCACAACCTGCAAGCCCGCGTCCGTCGACCCGGTCACGGGGAAGCGTGTCGTTCCGTGCGGATGCTCAAGGACCGTCACGGTCTCTCTGGACGAGTACGCCCGTGAACGCCAGCCCCTGCAGTTCGGCACGACGATCTGGCACGCGTCATACGGGCGGCGGTCCGCGATCGAAGCGTTGAACTCTGAGCTCCGCACCCACCGCGGCATGAACTTCCGCCGCGACTGGTGCCGCGTTCGTGGTGCCGCCCGCACCCACGCCCTCGTGACGTTCGGGCTCGTCGGCGTGAACGTCCGCATGCTCCGTGACTGGTACACAACCCGCGGCCAGGCAGACCCGTGGATGGTCGCGATCGGCGACACGACCGACCCCGACTTCGCCGCCGTCCACGCCCGCCGGACCGCCCAGCCCCGCGGCACGTCGCTGCACGTGCGGGTCACGACCGGCGACATCCCGCGCCGCACCGAGCCCCGCGCCCGGTACCCATTCGTTCCCAGGCACCTGCGGCCCAAGCACCTTCGCCAGACCGACATCGGCGGCACCGTTCACGACACCGAGGGCCACGCCCCTCCCCACCAGCCCGGCTGACCCCAGCCGGCGGGCCCCCTGACCCGCGCGAACTCAACAGCACCACCCAGCAGCCCGCTGACCGACAAGGTCAGCGGGCTCACTGGCATGCACCCGCGAGCGCCCTCGCCGTCCCGAGCCACCGTACGAGCACGCCAGCGTGCTAGTAAACGTGCAGGTCAGACCCACAAACGAAGAACCCCCGGCCGGAGTGACTCCGACCGGGGGTTACCCGAACTGCTTTGGCTGTCCTAGACGAACAACCCTGTGTGCGCGAGGCGGGATTTGAACCCGCACGCCCTTTCGGACACTGGCACCTGAAGCCAGCGCGTCTGCCGTTCCGCCACTCGCGCGCGACGATGAACGTTAGCACGGGAGGGGCGCCGGTCCTGAATCGGCTGCTGTGTGCCCGACTGATGCCCGACAGATGCCCGACGAACGCCCGGCGAACCCCCCACAGCTCCTCGCCCGCACGCGGGCCGGCACCCCGGACGACGGTCCCGTGCGCACGGCGCCGACGGGCCGCAGACTCGGCGCGACGCACCCCCGACCGCCGCGCAAGACGCCTGATCACGTGCAGAACCAGGGCAGACAGGGTGAACGGCGCGGCCTCGGGTCCATCGGCCGGGTGCGGTGGATACCATCGACGCACGACCGCGCGGAAGAGGGAGGTGGGCATGGGCATCCTGGACAAGTTCGAGAACGGCGTCGAGCGTGTCGTCAACAACGCCTTCGCCAAGGCCTTCCGCAGCGAGGTCAAGCCCGTCGACCTGGCCAGCGCGCTGCGCCGCGAGGTCGACGATCGTGCCGCGGTCGTCGGGCGTGACCGCACGGTCGTGCCGAACGACTTCACGCTGACCCTCTCCACCGCCGACTACGACCAGGTCGAGGCGTGGGGTGCGGAGGCGCTGGCCGACGAGCTCGCCACGATCGTCACCGAGCACGCCACGAGCCAGCACTACGCGTTCGTCGGTCCCGTGACGGTGTCCTTCACGGAGGAGCCCGAGCTCGAGACCGGCCGGTTCGACGTGCACTCGGCGACGGTGCGCGGCGCGGTGGCGCCCGCCACGACGACCGCCCCGTCGGCCCGGCACCCGTTGGTCGACATCGACGGCCAGCGTTACCTGCTCACGGGGGAGCGCACGGTCGTCGGCCGCGGCTCCGAGGCCGACATCATCGTCGACGACCCGGGGGTGTCCCGGCTGCACCTCGAGATCCGGGTGACGCCCGACGGCGTCATCGCGACGGACCTCGGCTCGACCAACGGCCTGTTCGTCGAGGGGCACCAGGTGCCCGCGGCGACCCTGCTCGACGGCAACACGCTGACCATCGGACGCACCCGGATCCTCTTCTGGACGGGCAGCGAGCCGGACCAGGAGGGGTGACCGCGGCCGATGAGTGAGCTGACGGTCACCCTGCTGCGGCTGGGCTATCTCGCACTGCTGTGGCTCCTGGTGCTGTCGGCGATCGGCGTGCTGCGCCGCGACCTGTACGGCACGCAGATCACGCGGCGTCGCCCGCCGGGCAAGGGCGCCCCCGCGGCGGCAGCGGTTCCCACGCAGACGCAGCCGGGCGGCCAGTCGGCGGTGCCGGTGCCCGCCTCCGGCGCGCCCGAGCGGGTGTCCCGGCGAAGCCGGACGGGTTCCGGCCCGTCCCGGCTCGTGGTCATCGAAGGGCCGCTGCGGGGCACGACGCTGCCGCTGGGCGCCTCGGCGATCCTCATCGGCCGCGCACCGAGCTGCACCCTCGTGCTCGACGACGACTACTCCTCGTCACGGCACGCCCGGGTGTTCCCGCAAGGGGGTCAGTGGTTCGTCGAGGACCTGGGTTCCACGAACGGGACATATGTGGCGGACCAGCGCGTCGAGGCGCCGACACCCGTGCCGACCGGTACACCGGTCCGCGTGGGTCAGAGCGTCCTCGAGCTGCAGAGGTAAACGGTGACAGTCGCGCTGCGGTACGCAGCACGGTCCGACGTCGGACTGGTGCGCGCCAACAACCAGGACTCGGCCTATGCCGGGCCGCACCTTCTCATGGTCGCGGACGGCATGGGCGGGCATGCGGGCGGTGACGTCGCCTCCTCGATGGCGGTCGCCGCGTTCGCGCCGCTCGACGGTGAGTCGCACGGTCCGGACGACGCACTCGACGAGCTCGAGGAGGCACTCGCCCTCGCGCACGAGGAGCTCGTGGCGCGCACCGAGAGCGAGCCCGAGCTGGCCGGCATGGGCACCACGGTCACGGCGATCCTGCGGGCCGGCAACAAGCTGGCGATGATGCACCTCGGCGACTCGCGCGGCTACCTGCTGCGGGACGGCACGCTCACGCAGGTCACCGCCGACCACACGTTCGTCCAGCACCTGGTCGACACGGGCAAGATCACGCCCGAGGAGGCCGAGCACCACCCGCAGCGTTCGGTCGTCATGCGGGTGCTCGGCGCCTACGACACGGAGATCACCCCGGACCTGTCCGTCCGTGAGGCGCGCCCCGGCGACCGCTGGCTGCTGTGCTCGGACGGCCTGTCCGGCTTCGTCAGCCACGACACGATCGAGCAGACGATGGTGGGTGTCCCGGACGTCGACGCGTGCGCCGACCTGCTCGTGCAGCTCGCGCTGCGGGCGGGCGGCGGCGACAACGTGACCGTCGTCGTCGCGGACGTCGTCGAGCTGGACGCCGTCGCCGACGGGTCGGGTCCGACGACGGCCGCGTCCGTCGTCGGTGCGGCCGCCATCTCGCGCAACGCCCCGTCCGCCGCGGCAGACGGCCCCGCAGCCCGGGCGGCCCGCCTCACCCAGACCGCCACCGACCCCCTCGCCGCGGGTGGGGACCCGGCGGACGGGGCCGCACCCGCCGCCGTCCCGCCACCCGGTGGCGAGCTCGTCGACGAGCTGCCGCGAACCCACCGGGTGCGCACGACGATCGTCTGGGTCGCGATCGCGCTGGTGCTCGGCGCCTCCGGCTACCTGGCGTACCGGTGGACGCAGACGCAGTACTACGTCGGGGTCGACGGCACGAACGTCGCGGTGTTCCGCGGCCTGCCGCAGGACCTCGGCCCGATCTCCCTCTCGTCGATCGTCGAGGAGTCCGACGTCGCCGTCGACGACCTGTCCGCCTACCTGCGCACCCGGGTCGAGGGCACCATCCAGGTGACCTCGCTCGACGCGGCACAGGCGATGGTCGCCACGCTCGCCGCCGACGCCGAGGCGAACGGGTGACGGTCGTGGTGGTGACCTGATGGCGACCGTGCAGCCGCACCGTCTGCGTGCGGGTCGCGGGACCGAGCTGTGGCTCCTGGTCCTGGCGCTGGCCATCGGCATCGGCGCCTACGCGCTCGTCGGTCTGGGCACGCAGGGCTCGGTGCCCGCGGACGTCCTCGGCTACGGCGGCGGGCTGGTCGCGCTCGGTTTCGGCATGCACCTGGTGCTGCGTTGGCGGGCCCCCTACGCCGACCCGGTGATCCTGCCGGTGACGATCGCGCTCAACGGCATCGGCCTGGCGATGATCTACCGGATCGACCTGGCCCGTGCCGCCCGGGACATCGAGTCGGACTTCGCCGGCAAGCAGCTGGCCTGGACGGCCCTGTCGATGGTGCTGGCCGCCGTCGTGCTGATCCTGCTGCGCGACCACCGCACGCTGCGCAGGTACACGTACACCGCGATGGTCGTCGGTCTGCTGCTCGTCGTCCTGCCGCTCGCACCGGGCATCGGGCAGACCATCAACGGCGCGCGGATCTGGGTCCGGGTCGGTGGCGTGGGTCTGCAGCCGGCCGAGCTCGCCAAGATCGCGCTGGCCGTGTTCTTCGCCGGCTACCTCGTCACGCACCGCGACACGCTCGCCCTCGCCGGGCCGCGCTTCGCCGGGCTGCAGCTGCCGCGGGCCCGCGACCTCGGTCCGATCCTCGTCGTGTGGGCCGTCTCGCTCGCCGTGCTGGTCTTCGCGCGCGACCTGGGGACGTCGCTGCTGTTCTTCGGCCTGTTCGTCGCGATGCTCTACCTGGCGACCGAGCGCACGAGCTGGGTCGTCATCGGCCTGGTCCTGTTCATGGGTGGCGCGTTCGCGGCTGCGACCGCGTTCCCGCACGTCGGCGCCCGGTTCGACGTGTGGCTCAACGCGCTCGACCCCGAGGTGTTCGAGCGGTACCCCGGCGGGTCCGGCCAGCTGGTCCGCGGGCTGTTCGGCCTGGCCAGCGGTGGTCTGTTCGGCACGGGCTGGGGTGCGGGCCGCCCCGACCTGGTGCCGTACGCCGAGTCGGACTTCATCGTCGCCTCGCTGGGCGAGGAGCTCGGGCTGACCGGTCTGCTCGCGATCCTGGTCCTGTACGCGATCCTCACGGAGCGTGGCATGCGCACCGCGATCGGCGTCCGTGACGGGTTCGGCAAGCTGCTCGCGGGCGGTCTGGCGTTCGTCGTCGCGTTCCAGTGCTTCGTGGTCGTCGGCGGGGTGACCCGGATCATCCCGTTGACGGGTCTGACCACGCCGTTCCTGGCCTACGGTGGGTCGTCGCTGCTCGCCAACTGGGTCATCGTCGCCCTGCTGCTGCGGATCTCCGACGAGGCCCGTCGACCTGCACCGATGGTCAGACCCTTCACACCGGCCTCCGGGGAGCCGATCGTCCCCGGGGACGACGTGCCGCGCCCGGACGGTGACGGCGACGACCAGCCGACCGAACGGATCGAAGGGGTGCCGCGATGAACACACCGCTGCGCCGCCTCGCGAGCGTCGCCCTCGCGATGTTCCTCGTGCTCATGGTCGGCACCACGTGGATCCAGTACGTGCAGGCGGACTCGCTCAACAACGACCCGCGCAACGTCCGCACGCTCTACCGCGAGTACGGCAACGCCCGGGGCCCGATCGTCGTCGCCGGCGAGGCCGTCGCGTCCTCGGTCGAGGTGGACGACGCGTTCGGCTACCAGCGCACCTACACGAACGGTCAGCTGTACTCGACGCTCACCGGCTTCTACTCGATCGTCAACGGCCGCACGGAGCTCGAGAAGTATGCGAACGACCAGCTCACCGGACGGTCCGACCAGCTGTTCTTCTCCCGGCTGCGCGACGTGCTGACCGGCAAGAGCCCGGAGGGTGCGGCCGTCGAGACGACGATCCTGCCCGCGGCGCAGCAGGCCGCGCTGGACGCGCTCGGCGACCAGCAGGGTGCCGTCGTGGCCATCGAGCCGTCCACCGGCAAGATCCTCGCGCTCGTCTCGACGCCCGGCTTCGACCCGAACACGCTCGCCACGCACGACACGACTGCGGCCAACGCCGCCTACCAGGAGCTGCTCGCGGCCGACGGGAACCCGCTGGTCAGCAACGCGACGAGCGAGCGGTACCCGCCCGGGTCGACGTTCAAGCTCGTCACGGCCGCCGCCGCGCTCGAGTCGGGCGACTACACCGCCGACACCACGCTTCCGGCCCCTGTCGAGCTCGACCTGCCGTTGAGCTCGTCCACGCTCGGCAACTTCGGGGGTGGCGGCTGCGGGGTCGACCCGATCACGCTCGCCGACGCGCTGCGCGTCTCGTGCAACACCGCGTTCGCGCAGCTCGGCATGGACCTGGGCGCCGACGCGCTGAAGGCCCAGGCCGACCGCTTCGGCTTCGACTCGGCCGACCTGACGATCCCTATGCTCGTCGCCGAGAGTGACTTCCCCGAGAACCTGGACGCGCCGCAGACCGCCTTGGCGGCCATCGGCCAGGGCAGCGTCGCCGCGACCCCGATCCAGATGGCGATGGTGTCGGCGGCGATCGCCAACGGCGGCCAGCTCATGCAGCCGTACGTCGTGCAGACCGTGCGGTCGGCCGACCTCACCGTCGTCGACGAGACGACCCCGTCGTTGCTGTCCACCGCGGTCTCGCCCGGGACGGCCGCGACCCTGACCTCGATGATGGTCGGCGTCGTGCAGAGCGGCTCGGGGACAGGCGCGCAGATCTCGGGCGTGCAGGTCGCCGGCAAGACCGGCACCGCGCAGACCACGGCCGACGCCGCCCCGCACGCCTGGTTCACCGGCTTCGCCCCGGCGGACAACCCGCAGGTGGCGGTCGCGGTGCTGGTCGAGCACGGCGGGTCGATGGGCTCGGAGGCGACGGGCGGCAAGATCGCCGCGCCGATCGCGAAGGCCGTCATCGAGGCGGTGCTGGGCTCATGAGGGCAGAACCGGGCATCGCCCTCGGCGGGCGCTACCGCCTCGTGCGTCCCATCGCGGTCGGCGGCATGGGCGAGGTGTGGTCCGCGTACGACGAGGCCCTCACGCGCGACGTCGCCGTGAAGGTCCTCCGGGAGGAGTTCGCGGGCGACCCCGGGTTCCTCGAGCGGTTCCGCACGGAGGCCCGCAACTCCGCGTCGCTGTCGCACCCGAACATCGCGCAGCTCTTCGACTACGGCGAGGTCGAGGGCTCGGGCTACCTGGTCATGGAGCTCGTCGTCGGCGAACCCCTGTCCGACCTGCTCGAACGCGAGCCCGTGCTGCCGATCCGACGCCTGCTGCCGGTGCTCGCGCAGACCGCCCGGGCCCTGCACGCCGCGCACCAGGCCGGCGTGGTGCACCGGGACGTCAAGCCCGGGAACATCCTGATGGCGCGCGGCGGCAAGGTGAAGATCACCGACTTCGGCGTCTCGCTCGCGGAGAACCAGATCACCATGACGGCCACCGGCATGGTCATGGGCACCGCGCAGTACCTGTCGCCCGAGCAGGCCGTCGGCAAGGCCGCGACACCGCTGTCCGACCTGTACTCGCTCGGCATCGTGGCGTACGAGGCGCTCGTCGGGAACCGCCCGTTCACCGGGCCGACCGCGGTCGACATCGCTGTCGCGCACGTGAACAACCCGGTGCCGCCTCTGCCGTCGTCGGTCGACCGTCGCGTCGCCGAGCTCGTGGTCCGGCTGCTGTCGAAGGACCCGGCGCAGCGGCCGCAGTCGGGCGCCGAGCTGGCCGACATGTTCGACAAGCTCGTGCCCCGCACGCCCCCGAGCGGTGTCCCGGTGCTCGTCTCGGAGCCCGTGCGTCCCAAGGACGCCTTCGCCCGCCGCCCGCAGCCGCCGATCCGTGGGCTCACGCCGCCGTCCTACCCGCCGCGCCGGGACCTGCGCGAGGACGAGTCGATGAGCCCCCGGGCGCTCGTCGACCGCCTGCTCGGCAAGAGCAACGGCTCCTTGCCCCGCCGGCTCACGTGGCCGATCGTCGTCGCGTTGCTGGTGGTCGTCGCGCTGCTCGGCGCGGCCCTGGCCTCACGGGTCACGTCCGACTCCGGGCCCGCCACGATGACGGTGGTGATGTCCTCCCTCGGGGGCGACGGGACCGAGTACTCTCGTGCGGGCCTGCACGATGGGATGATCACGCCGTACGTGCCCACCAGCACCGGCGAGAACCCGACAACGACTCGCAGGTCTCTCGCATCGACGGAAGTGAAGGACGCCTAGTGGTGGACAGCGGATCGCGCATCCTTGCCGGACGCTACGCGGTCGGTGAGCTCATCGGACGCGGCGGCATGGCCGAGGTGCACATCGGCCACGACAACCGGCTCGGCCGGACGGTCGCGATCAAGATCCTGCGCTCCGACCTCGCACGCGACCCCACGTTCCAGGCACGCTTCCGCCGTGAGGCGCAGGCTGCCGCCTCGCTCAACCACCCCGCCATCGTCGCCGTGTACGACACCGGCGAGGACATGTTCACCGAGCCGAGCGGCAACGTCGCGCACGTGCCGTTCATCGTCATGGAGTACGTCGAGGGCCACACGGTTCGCGGCATCCTCCGTGACGGTCAGGCCGTGCCGATCGAGGAGGCCGTCGAGATCACCGTCGGGGTGCTCTCCGCGCTCGAGTACTCGCACCACGCGGGCATCGTGCACCGCGACATCAAGCCGGCCAACGTCATGCTGACGCCCACCGGGGCGGTCAAGGTCATGGACTTCGGCATCGCCCGCGCGGTCGCGGACTCCCAGGCCGGCATGACGCAGACGCAGGCCGTCATCGGCACCGCGCAGTACCTCTCGCCCGAGCAGGCGCGTGGCGAGACCGTCGACACCCGCTCCGACCTGTACTCGACCGGCTGCCTGCTGTTCGAGCTGCTGACGGGCCGCCCGCCCTTCATGGGCGACTCTCCCGTCGCGGTCGCGTACCAGCACGTGCGGGAGGCGGCGCCCACGCCGAGCTCGCTCGCCCCGGACGTGCCGGACACGCTCGACCGGATCACGCTCAAGGCGCTCGCCAAGGACCGCAACGACCGGTACTCGAACGCGGCCGAGTTCCGCGCCGACCTCGAGGCCGTGCTGCGCGGCGGCCCGGTCTCCGCGCCCGCCGTCGGCGCGGTCGTGGCCGCGGCCGCGCTGGGTGCCGACGCCACGCAGGTCATGGCGCCGACCGGTCCTGCGACCCAGACACTGCCCCCGTCCGTGACGCCCTGGGGGACCACCGGCGTCCTGACGACCTCGCCCGACGATCCCGACGAGGACGAGCCGCGCAAGCGGCCGTGGCTGATGTGGTCCCTCATCGGCATCGCTGTGCTGGCGGTCGCCGGCATCATCGCGATCCTGATCAACATGACCAACGACCCCCCCGAGGTGACGACCGTCGCCGTGCCCGACGTGGTCGGGATGGCGGAGGCGGACGCGGTCACGGCGCTCGAGGACGCCGGACTCCTCACCAAGCGCACGACGGCCGCGTCGACGGAGGTCGCCGCAGGGAACGTCATCAGCACCGACCCGCCCGCGGCTGCCAAGGCGGAGAAGGGCTCGACCGTCACGTATGTCGTGTCCGCCGGTCCCGACTCGGTCACCGTGCCGGACGTCTCCGGCAAGACCGCGGACGAGGCGACGTCGATCCTTCAGGAGAAGGGTCTGGTCGTCGACCCCGTGCAGGAGCAGGACAACAACCCGGACTTCGAGCGCGGAGAGGTCACCAAGAGCGAGCCGGCCGCGCAGTCCCCGGTCGACGCCGGCTCCACCGTGAAGCTCTTCGTCTCGACGGGCAACGTCGAGCTGGGTGACCTCAGCGGCAAGACGCGGGACGACGCGCTCGCCGAGCTCAACGCGCTCAAGCTCGTGGGCAACACGACCGAGGTCGACTCGACCGAGCCCGAGGGCACGGTCGTCGCGCAGGACCGCACCGGGCTGCTCCAGCAGGGCACCACGGTCAACCTGCAAATCGCCAAGGCGGCCACGAACCCGACGGTCCCGAACAACCTGACGAACATGAAGTACGACGACGCCGTGCAGGCGCTGGCGGCGGTCGGGCTGACCTCGGTGCAGCGCAAGGACCTCCCGTCCGACGCCGCCAAGGGGCTGGTGCTCTACACGGACCCGGCCGGCGGCTCCGAGGTCGAGCGCGACCAGACGATCATCATCTACGTGTCCCAGGGACCGCAGGCCGGCAGCACCCCGACCTCGAATCCCTGACACACGGACAGGCCAGACGAACGGGGCCCGGCTCGGAGGATCGCCTCCGCGCCGGGCCCCGTTTCGTCTGGTCCCGAGCGGTCAGAGCCGCACGAGCGGGTGCAGCCCCTCCGACCGGCCGACGGCCTCGGTGTCCCCGCAGATCGCCAGCCAGTTCGCCAGGAGCCGGTGCCCGCCCTCGGTGAGCACGGACTCCGGGTGGAACTGCACCCCGTGCAGCGGCAGTGTGCGGTGCTGCAGGCCCATGATGATGCCGTTGGCCCGCGCGGTGACGACGAGCTCGTCGGAGATCGTCCCGTCGACCACGGCCAGCGAGTGGTAGCGCGTCGCGGTGAATGGCGAGGGCAGGCCCGCGAGCACCCCGGAGCCGTCGTGCTCGACCTGGCTCGTCTTGCCGTGCATGAGCTCGGGTGCGTGCGTGACGGTGCCGCCGAAGACCTCGCCGAGAGCCTGGTGGCCGAGGCACACGCCCAGCATCGGCACGCCGGCGGCTGCGCAGTCACGGATCACCTGGATGCTCTCGCCCGCGTCGGCGGGGGTGCCCGGACCGGGGGAGACGAGCACCCCGTCGAAACCGGACCGGTCCGCGAGGGGCGGGACCGCGTCGTTGCGCACCACGACCGTCTCCGCGCCGAGCTGGGCGAGGTAGCCGACGATCGTGTAGACGAACGAGTCGTAGTTGTCGATCACGAGGATCCGCGTCACGTCACTCACCCACAGTCGTGTCGTTGAAAGGCATGAGGGGCGCCACGGCGGGGAACACCCAGGTGAAGCACGCGGCGAGCACGGCCACCGCTGCCACCGTGAGGATCAGGGCCCGCACGACCGTCGGTCCTGGCAGGTGCCGCCACAGCCACCCGTACATCATGCGCCTCCCATCAGCTCGACCGGGGTGCCGTCCGCGACGGGCGCCCAGTAGTCGAGGACCCCGTGCACCACGTACCGCTCCCGCGCGGAGAACATCGGGTGACAGGTCGTCAGCGTGATGAGCCGTTCGGTCGCGGTGGCCGTCGGGTCGTCCGGCACGGGCGCGATCACGGACACGTCCGACGGGCTCACGATCACCGAGGACGTCACGCGGTACACGTACCAGGTGTCCTCGGTGCGCACCACGAGCGCGTCCCCGACCTGCAGCTCCTGGATCCGGTTGAAGGGCTTGCCGTAGGTCGTGCGGTGGCCGGCCACCGCGAAGTTGCCGACGGCACCGGGCATCGCGGTGCCCGGGTAGTGCCCGATCCCCAGCACGTCCAGCACGGTGGCCCGCTCGACGCCCTGGCTGATCGGTCGTTCGGGCTCTCCGGCCCAGCGCGGCACCTGGAGGGTCGCGAACGTCGTCGTCAGCTCGGGTTCGGCGAGGACGGGCGCCTCCTCGTCGCGTCGGGGCTCGGCGATGCCGTCGTCCGTCGACGCGCTCGGCGTCGGAGCGGGGGTCTGCCAGCCGAGCTGCTCCACGACCTGGGCCTGCGCACGGTTGCCCTCGACGTCGGTCCACCACAGCTGCCAGGCGAGGAACGCGAGGAGCAGCACCCCGAGAGTGATGAGCAGCTCGCCGACGACGCCGATGGTGCCGAAGACGACTGTCGAGGTCGCGGACGTGCCGGGGCCGCGGCTGTGCCGGGGCGGGGCTGCGAGCGTGCTCATCCGGCCTCGCCGTCGGTGGCGCTGCTCGACGGTGTCGGCTCGGAGGGGGAGCCCAGGGTGATCGCGTCGTCGGCCTGCGCGCTCGGCAGCACCTCGGTGCCGTCGGGGACGGTCGCCCACGTGAGGTCGGTCGCGCCGGTGAACGCGGGCACGTCGAGCGAGCTGCCCTGCCCCACGTCCCAGCCGAGGCCGTACGCGTCGACGTACTCGAGGTAGATCTGGATCTCCGGCGACGCCTCGAGAGCGGCGCGCAGCCGGACCGGGTCCCCGATCGCGGTGACCGTGTAGGGCGGGGAGTACGCGAGCCCGTGCAGCCAGAGCACGTTGCCCACGCACCGGAACGCGCTCGTGGAGATCACCCGCTGGTCCATGAGCGACATCGCCTCGGCGCCGCCGGCCCACAGCGCGTTCATCACGTTCTGCATGTCCTGCTGGTGGACGACGAGGTCGTCGGGCCGCGCACCGCTGTTGCCCAACGTGTCCGTGGGCGCGTCGTCGAGCTTGACCACAAGACCCGGACCGCGCACCGCGACCGCGCCGCTCGCCACCTCGTAGCCGGTCCCGGGCGAGGTCAGCGGCGTCCCGGCGGCCGCGTTGGCCTCCGAGGTCAGCTGGTCGACCTCGGCGTGCAGGTCGTCGACCTGGGCCGCGAGCGTCGTCACCCGGTCGCTCTCGGCGAGGGCCAGCTCCCGCAGGTCCTGGGGGTGCCGGTCGCCGGACTGCCGGTTGGCGATCGAGGCGTTGGCGGCGAACAGCGCGCCGGACAGCGCCAGCACCACGGCGACCGCCCACGTGCCGCGCGGCACGCCTCGACGTGCCCGGTGCGGGTGGTCGTTCAACGAGGATCCCTTCGCCTGGTGCGGTCGCCACTACGCTAGGTCACGTCGTGCCCATCACGGGACCGTCAGGGCCCTGGGCGGGACGATCTGCCCACGCCCTTCACCGGACAGGAGCCACCGGACGTGCCTGAGTCGAAGCCGCGCAAGAAGGCCACGTACACCCCGCCCCCGGCGAAGGCGGCGGCACCGAAGCCGAACGCGCCGTGGTTCGTGCCCGTCATGCTCGGTCTGATGATCGTCGGTCTGGCCTGGATCGTCGTCACGTACCTGTCCGGCTGGAACTACCCGATCCCGGGGATCCGGGGCTGGAACCTCGCGATCGGCTTCTCGCTGATCCTCGGTGGCTTCGGGATGACGACCCGCTGGCGCTGAGCCGGCTGCGGCCCGTCACGGGCCGCAGCGACTGTCGACCGACGTCCCCGGGACCGTCGGTCCGGGGAGTTCTCCACCGGTTCGTCCCCAGGGCGACGACTCTGATGCGGGACGGAACGGGCGCGATCTCCGCTCGGCACGGCCTGCTCGTCCCCATCGGTGCACAACCCTGTGGATAACTACATCAGTGTCATTCCACAGGTGTGGGCAACTCTGGGGACGTGGCCGCGAGGCCGGAATCCTTCGTCAGGACGCCCTGGGACGAGCGCTCAGAGCAGTCCGACCGACTGCAGCGCGAGGACCGAGGCCAGGACGAGCGCAGCCGCGACGCCCACGCTCGCACCCACGCTGACGAGGGTCTGCCGCTCACGCGGCGCGTACGCGTAGGCCGCACCGAGCAGCGCACCGGTGACGAGACCTCCGAGGTGCGCCTGCCAGGAGATCCCCGGCACCAGGAAGCCGATCACGGCGTTCACGACGAGGATGCCGATGATCCCGCCCGCGTCACGCCCGAGGCGGCGCAGCACCACGAGCACCGCGCCGAACAGGCCGAAGACCGCACCGGACGCCCCGACGAGGCCCACCATCCAACCGCTCGTCGGCGTGGCCAGGACGAGCGCCCCGACCGAACCCCCGATCGCGCTGAGCACGTAGAGCGTCACGTAGCGTGCCCGACCCAGCGTCTGCTCGAGGCCGGGGCCGACCATCCACAGCGCGATCATGTTGAACAGGATGTGCGTGATCTGCCCGGGGGAGTGCAGGAACGCCGCCGTGAGGAACGTCCACGGCTCCCGCGCGGCGAACGCCGGGACGAACATCCACCGGGTCGTCCACCCCGGCACCAGGTACTGCAGCACGTACGAGAGCACGCACAGGCCGACCAGGGCGATCGTCACGACGGGTCGACCAGCCCGCACGCGCCCGCCGAGCGCGGTCCGGGTGGCGGGCGTGGCCCGTGCGGCCTCGGCCACGCAGTCGACGCACTGCACGCCGACGGCCGCCTGCCGCTGGCAGTCCGGGCACGTCGGCCGCCCGCAGCGCTGGCACCGCACGTAGGACACCCGGTCGGGGTGACGTGGGCACACGGGCGCCGCGGGCGGCACGGACGGCTGGACCGGCTGGTCGCTCGTCATCAGCGGGCGGTCGTCCTTCTCGTCCAGGTCCGGCGTGCTCGCAGGTCAGTCCTCGATCGTCACCGACGTGAGGACGATGTCGTCCACCGGGCGGTCGCCCGGACGCGTCGGCGCCGTGGCGATGGCGTCGACCACGGCACGGCTCGCGTCGTCGGCCACGACACCGAAGATCGTGTGCTTGCCGTTGAGCCACGGCGTCGCCGCGACCGAGATGAAGAACTGCGAGCCGTTGGTGCCGCCGTTCTTGCCCGTGATCGGGTCACGGCGCAGACCGGCGTTGGCCATCGCCAGCAGGTAGGGGGCGGAGAACGTGAGCTCGGGGTGGATCTCGTCGTCGAACTGGTAGCCCGGGCCGCCGCGGCCCGTGCCGAGCGGGTCGCCGCCCTGGACCATGAACCCGTCGATCACACGGTGGAACACGATGTCCTTGTACAGCGGGTCGGTGCGCTCGGCACCCGTCTGCGGGTCCTTCCAGGCCTTCGACCCGGTGGCCAGGCCGACGAAGTTCTCGACGGTACGCGGCGCGTGGTTCGGGTACAGCTCGATCCGGATGTCACCGGCGGTCGTGTGCAGGATCGCGAACATGCCCACAGTCTTCCACGCGACCCCGGCGGCGGACCGGCGACAGCGGCCGTTCGGGCGGATCCAGGGCGGACACCCAGGTGAGGGGCGGCGTGCAGCGCTGCGCCCGACCGCGCACGGTGGCAGAGTGAGAGGTCAGGCCACCGATCACCGGGAGTGGACATGACCTTGCACCTGCGCCGTCCGTCGATCGACGTCGACACCGAGACCCTCAAGGCCCAGGCAGCCGACCTGGGCGCCACGATCGCCGAGGTCGCCGGCCAGACGCGGGCCGGAGCGGGCGTGGCAGCCGCCCAGGCCGTCGAGGCCGCCGGTCACGCCAAGGAGTGGACAGCGCCCAAGGTCGAGGCCTTCGTGGACTGGCTACTGCCCCGCGTCGAGCACCTCTACAAGGAGAGCGTCATCGCAGCCGCCCCCCGGGTCGAGAAGGTCGCCGAGCGGGCCACCCCCGCCATCGGCACCGCGCACGACAAGCTCGTCGACGAGCTGCTGCCGCGGCTCGTGCTGGCGGTCAACGCCGCCGCCGACCGCGCAGCGGACGCGGCCGACGCCGCAGGGGCGGCCGCCACGGCCGCCGTCACCGAGGCCGCGGCGAGCGCGCAGACCAAGAAGCACACGGGCGCCAAGGTCTTCTGGTTCGTCGCCGTGGCCGTCGGCATCGGTGCGGCCGTGGCGGCGTGGAACAAGAACCGTTCGACCGTGGACCCGTGGGCCGAGCCGTGGGAGCCCAGCGCGCCCGAGGTCACGGACTCGTTCCGGTCGCGCGCGCACGAGGCCAAGGAGGAGCTCAGCGACGTCGCCGGGCAGGCCGCCGAGACCGTCGGCGAGGTCGCCGGCGCGACCGTCGCGAAGAGCCGTCAGGCCGCCGGGAAGGTCGCCGAGGCCGCGGACGACCTGGGCGAGAAGGTCGCCGAGGCGGCCAAGGACCTCACCGAGAAGGTCGCCGAGGCGCGCGACACCACGGTCGACGTGGCGAAGAAGGCCACCCGTCGGGCCGCACCGAAGAAGCCCACCACGGGCACCGACGAGCCCGCCTGACCGCAGCCGGCGGCTCTCCCGACGCCACCGTCCAGCCCTCCGGGGCGCACGGACGGTGGCGTCCTGCTGCCCGGCAGCGGTCAGTCCAGGAAGAGGGCGCGCAGCCTGCGCGTGGTGAGGACCAGGCCGGCCGCGACCATGACGACGAAGTACGTCACGTGGCCGAGCATCGCACCGTCGACCAGCCCGGTCGTGAGCCCGCGCACCAGCTCGACCGCGTGCCACAGCGGCAGCGCCTGGATCACCCACTGCACGCCCTGCGGGTACACGCTCAACGGGTAGAACGTCGCCGAGAACAGGAACATCGGCAGCATGACGAAGTTGATCCAGTCCATCTGCTGGAAGGTCGACATGTAGCTCGTGACGGCCATGCCCACCGCGGCGAACGCGAACGCGACGAGCAGGACCGCGGGGATCGACAGCACGGCCGTCCACGCCAGGTTCAGGCCCATGACCTGCATGACCGTGAGGAACCCGATCGCGTAGACGCCGCCACGCAGCAACGCGTACGCGATCTCGCCGAAGGCGACGTCCAGCGGGCCGAGCGACGTGGTGAGCATCGACTGGTACAGCTTGCCGAAGTGCATCTTGAAGAACACGTTCCACGTGGAGTCGTACACCGCGCCGTTCATCGCGGAGACGGCCAGCAGCGCGGGTGCGATGTAGGCCGCGTACGAGATCGTGCGGCCGTCCGCCAGCGTCACGTCGCCGATGTACGTGCCGAGGCCGAAGCCCATCGCGAGCAGGAAGAACACGGGCTCGAAGAAGCCGGACACCACGACCGTCCACGTCGACGAGCGGGTGGCCATGAGCCCACGCACCACGATGACGCGGGCGTTGCCCGAGTAGAGCGCCCGAACCCCGCCGGCACGCCGCCGCGGTGCCGTGACGGTCGGCGCCGCCATCAGCGCAGCCTCCGTACGAACGCCTGCCGGGCGAGCAGCCAGCCTCCGGCCGCCATGCCGATGAGCACGACGACGTGCACGGCGACCTGCCACCCGGGCGCGGTGGTGCCGTACGTGATCGCCCGGCCGAGCTCGCTGGCGTGCCACAGGGGCGAGACCCATCCGATCCACTGCAGCCATGCCGGGAGCGTGGTGATCGGGTAGAACGTGCCGGAGAACAGGAACATCGGTGTGAACACGAAGCGCTGCACCATCGCGAACTGCCCCGAGTCGTCCTTGAGGCTCGCGGCGTACGCCATGAGCGGCAGGCCGAACGCGAGCCCGGCGAGCAGCCCGACGAACGGCAGCGCGGCCGCGGCCCACGGGTCGTCGACCCCCCCGAGCAGGAACGCCAGCAGGGCGTACACGGCCGTCGTGAAGAGCATGCGCGCTCCGACCGCCAGCACCTGACCGGCCGCGATCTGCGCGGGGGAGACCGGGGAGGCGTTCATGCCCCAGAACAGCCGCCGCCACTTGAAGCCCTCCATGACGGCGTAGGTGAACTCCTCCGTGGCCACCGAGACCGCTGCCGTGGCGAGGAGCGCGGGTGCGACGAACTGCACGTAGTCGACCGGACCGTGCGGTCCCTGGGCGACGGGCTGGTCGATGAACGCCGCCAGGCCGAGCCCGATGCCCAGCAGGTACAGCAACGGGTTGCCCACGCTGCCGATGACGAGCGTCCAGCCGTACGCACGCATGGCTCGGAGCCGGTGCTCGGCCACGTAGAACGCGCCGAGTCGCCGCGGGCGCGCAGCCGCGACCATCGCCTCGTCGGTGAACAGGTCCGTGCTCGTCGTCGCGCTCACTCGATCAGGCTCCGGCCGGTCAGTCGCAGGAACACGTCCTCGAGGCTCGAACGACGCACCAGGCTGGTCGTCGGGTGCATCCCCAGGTGCGCCACCTGCTCGAGCACGGCCTCGCCGTCGGCCGCGTAGAGCAGCACCCGGTCGGGGAGCACCTCCACGCGCTCCGCCAGCCCCTCGAGCCGCACGGCCGCCTCGGCGTTGCGACCCGAGCCGAACCGCAGCTCGACGACCTCACGCGAGGAGTGGTCCCGGATCAGCTGCGACGGGCTGCCCTCGGCCATGATCCGGCCGTGGTCGACGACCACGAGCCGGTCGCACAGCTGCTCGGCCTCGTCCATGTAGTGGGTCGTCAGCACGAGTGTGGTGCCGCGCTCCTTGAGCCGGAACAGCCGGTCCCACAGCACGTGCCGGGCCTGCGGGTCCAGGCCGGTGGTCGGCTCGTCGAGCATGAGGATGCGCGGCTCGTTGATGAGTGCCCGGGCGATCGTCAACCGACGCTTCATGCCGCCGGACAGGTCGTCGACCTTGGACGCCCGCTTCTCCTCGAGCTGGGCGAACGCGAGCAGCTCGTCGGCACGCTGGGCGCACAGGGCGCGGGGAAGGCCGAAGTACCGGCCGTAGACGATGAGGTTGTCCCGCACGCGCAGCTCGGTGTCGAGGTTGTCCTCCTGCGGGACGACCCCGAGCAGCGAGCGGATCTCCGGGCCGTGCGTGTCGGGGTCGAGACCGAGCACCCGCAGGTCCCCGCCGGTACGTGAGGAGACCGCGCCGACCATGCGCATCGTCGTGGACTTGCCCGCACCGTTGGGACCGAGCAGGCCGAAGGACTCACCGGGGGCGACCTCGAAGTCGATGCCGTCGACGGCGGCCAGCTCACCGAAGCGCTTGGTCAGGCCGGAGGCGGCGATCACGGGGGAGGTCACGACGACCCACTCTAGGAGCGCTCACCGACACCGCACAGCGGATTCCGGGACGACCCGTCCGGTCCGCGCGGGCGGGCCGGACGGGCGTGCCGGACGGGCGCTCAGAGGGCCTGGGCTGCGGCCGAGCGCAGGAACGCGTCCATCAGCGGCCCGGCGGTGGTCGAGCCGTACTCACCGGTCTCGACGAACACCGCCACGGCCAGGTCGCCCTGGATGGCGATCATCCACACGTGGTTGTGCAGGGCGTCGCCCTCCCCGGCCTGGGCCGTGCCCGTCTTGGCGGCGACGGGCTCACCGGGCACGCCCTGCAGCAGCGTCGCGCCACCGTCGGTGACCACCCCGCGCATGAGCGCGTGCAACGACTCCGCCTCGGCCGCCGTGAGGGGCGTGACGTCGGCGGCCGCCGTCGTGGTCGCAGCCGTGGTCGCAGCAGTGGTCGCAGCAGTGGTCGCCGCGGTCGTCGCGTCGGGTGCCGCACCCTCGACCGGGTGGACGAGCACCGGGACCACCTGGTGCCCGGCGGCCACCGAGGCGGCGACCGTCGCCATGCCGAGCGGGGAGGCGAGCACCTGCCCCTGCCCGATCATCGAGGCGGCGTGCGCCGTGCCCTCGGCCTGCTCGGGCACCGCACCGAGGAACGAGGCGAAGCCGAGCGACGCGTCCGGGACCAGTCCGAGTGCGCCTGCGGCGTCGACGAGCGCGGGCTGCGTCGCCTGGTCGCGGGCGCCGATGAAGGCCGTGTTGCACGAGTTCGCGAACGCCGTGCTCAACGGGATGTCGCCGTTGTGCTCGGTCGGGTAGCCGGGGAAGTTCTCGAACGCGCGACCGTCGACCGTGATCGAGGTCGGGCACGAGACCGTGGAGTCCGGCGTGAGCCCGGAGCGCAGCAGCGCGAGCGTCGAGACGACCTTGAACGTCGACCCGGGTGCGTACTGCCCGAGGGTCGCGGTCGACATCCCCTCACCGCCGGCACCGGACGCCACGGCGAGGACCTCGCCCGTCGACGGGCGCAGGGCGACGATCGCGGACGCCGGCGTCACGGCGGACAGGATCTGCTCGGCCGTGGTCTGCAGGTCGACGTCCAGCGTGGTCTCCAGCGGCGTGCCGGCGATCGGTTCCACGTGGAACAGCTCGCGCACGGCCGCGCCGTCCGCCGACGTCGCGCGGATGGTCACCCCTGGAAGTCCGCGCAGCTGGGCGTCGTACTGCCGCTGCAGGCCGCTCAGGCCCGTCTGGTCGCCTGCGACGATCGCGCCCTCGGACTGCTCGACGATCTCCGCGGTCGCCTCACCGACGGTGCCGAGGACCGGCCGGGCGAAGGTCCGGGTCGGTGCGAGCGGGATCGTGTCGGACACCAGGTTCACACCCGTGATCGACCCGAGTGCGTCCGTGTCGTACGCCGGGTCGTCGGCACGCACGACGATCGCCTCGACGAAGGCCTTCGCACCCGCGGCCGCGACCTTCGCGGCGTACGCGTCGGCGTCCATGCCGAGGGCACCGGCGAGCGCCCGGGCGGCCGCGTCCTGCCCGGCCGCGTCGACGCGGGTCTTGTCCACCCCGACCCGCACCACGGGCCGCGGCTCGACGATCGGGGTGCCCCCGGTCCCCACGACCGTCGCCCGTTCGGCCGCCACGCGCTCGACCGTGAGCGTCTCGCCGTCGACCAGGTCGGGTGCGAGAAGCGACGGTAGCCACGTCGTGCGCCATGCGTCCTCGGCGTCGCGGGCCAGCCGCGCGGTCGTCGTGTACGTCCACTTGCCGGCACCGACGTCCCAGCTGTAGCTGAGCTCCACCGTCGCCGCGTCCTCGTCCTTCGGGTCGACCACCGCCGTGCCCGCCTCGACGGACGGCGTCCACGGTGCGAGGCCGGCGAACGCGTCGGTGCGCACCTGGTTGATCGTCGCCACGTCGGGAGAGCCAGCGGCGAACGTCACCCCTGCGAGGTCGCCCGAGGCGATCCCCTCCGCGAGAGCCTGCGCTGCCTTCTCGGGCCCCGGGCGGTCGGCGGAGCAGGCAGTCAGGCCGGACGCCCCGAGCGCGAGCAGTGCCAGCACCGCCGCGACGCCCCGTGCGCGCACGCGCGCCTGCGTGCGGTCCTGCCGTGGCGTACGTCCGTGCATGGTCATCGTGCCCCCTGGCTCCGCGGTGCCGTCCCCCGGCTGCTGCCGAGGCCGTCGACGGCACCTGCCTGAGCCTCGCAGGTCAGAGGCCCGCAGCTGGGCCGAACGGACCCACCTTCACGTCACCTCCGCACCGGTCCACCCGGACGGCGGTCCGCCTGCCGGGCTGATGACCATGGAGTGGTCAAGGCAGTTCTATCGGACACCCAAAGCCGGTACCGTGCGCTCATGCAGCTCGCCTCACTGAAGAACCGGATCCGGATCGCGCTCACCACGACGATCGTCGACGAGTGGAGCCTGCTGTCGACGACCTCGGGCACGAGCCGACCCACCGAGCGCGGTGTCGCGTTCCACCTGGGGTGGCACTTGCGCCCCATGATCGAGCGCGCGTGGGACATCGACTGCGAGTACAACCGCTCCGCGATGGACCTCGAGGCGGTCGTCGCGCTGGAGGACGTCGAAGGGCGAGGCATCCCCGACCTGATCGTCCACCACCGCGGCAAGCTCGGTCCCGAGCACAACCTGCTGCTGCTCGAGCTCGCGACCGACCGGATCAGCCCGGACGGCGCCGAGTTCAAGCGGGCGCGTGCGCTCCAGCAGCGGTTCGGCTACCAGTACGCCGGCCTGCTCGACCTGCGGCTGGGCATCGACGGCCACCTCATCGCGCCGCACTGGCAGTGGTCGACCCTCGAGGACGGGCCCGTCGACGACAGCGAGGTCTACACGCCCGAGATGCTCGACGACGTGATCAGCCGGACCTCGGGCGCGTAACGGGTCTCACCGCGGCGGTCACCGATCGGCGCGCCGACGCCGCCGTCTGCCGGGGTCGCCGGTCCTCAGGGTGCCGCCCGCCGTCACCATCGCAGCCGCCATCGCGGCCAGGATCGCGGCCTCGTGGCCCGTCGCGCCGTCGGACCCGGCAGCCCGGTCTGCACCGGGCTGCGCCGCCTGCTCCTGGGCACCGAGCAGCGTCGAGAGCTCGTCGTGCGTGAACGTCGCAGGCGTCCGACGGGCGTGCGACGTGGCGACGTCCGGGATCGCGACGGTCTGGTCCGAGGTGGTCGCATCCGGCGCCTGCGTGAGGCCTGAGGCCTCCACGACGAGACCCGGCACGTCACCTCTCGGCGGAGCACTGATCGTCGTCGACGGCGAGGTCACGGCCACCGCACGCGACGGGGACATGAGCTCGACGCCGCCGGCGGCCACCACGGCCAGCATCACGGCGGACGCGATCCGCGCGGACTCCTGGTGCCCGCCCAGCAGCTCGATGCCGTCGAGCACCGCGACGACGTCCCCGGGGAACTCGGAGAGCAGCCGCACGACCGCACCGGGGTTCCCGGACGACACGCTGCTCAACGGCAGCTCCCCCGGGCGCAGCAGGGCACGTCCACCGGGCACGTCGAGCACGGGTGTGATCGCGATCGAGTACGTCCCCCGCAGGACGTGCGCGAGGGGATCGTCCTCGCTGCGGATGCCGAACTCGACACCCGCCGAGGCGGCCAGGTCGAAGGCGCGCTCCAACGCCTCCGGGGTCTTGAGCTCGCTGATGCCGGTGGTCGGCTCCACGAGGGTGGCCGAACGCCCGTGGGCCTGCGCGAAGCCCACCGCGAAGAGGACCCCGTAGCCGGACATCCGGCCCGACTGGGTCAGCCACACCACCTCGCCGGGCACGTCCTGCTGCCGCATCACGTGCAGCGCGATCCCCGGGACGCCCAGCTCGGTGGCTCTCGCGGCCCCCTGCGCGGCTCCGGCCAGGAACCGGGCCGGCTGGCGCGGCTCACCCGTCGCGAGCACGAGGATCTGGCGTCGCGCGCACTCGATCACGGCGTGGCGGACGTCGTACACGCGTCCGCCGTCGAGCAGCGGCACCTCAGGAGCGACCTGTGCCCAGCGCTCGGCGAACCCTCGATCCTCGACACCGGTCCGGAACCGCGTCAGCCCACCGACCATCGGGCCCAGCCGTCGCAGTGCCGCATCGGACAGGAGGTGGCCGTCCAGAACGGCCGCACCGACCCGGTCCCCGCCCACCAGAGTCACCCGGCAGCCCCCCTGCGCCGCATGGACCTGCGCCTTCGCCGACCATGCTCGTCTCGCTCACGCCGAGCGGCAACAGGAGCGTCGGCGCCCGCGCTCAGCCGCATCACCGCCCGGTGCTCCCTCGAGGGCGGCGGTTCGGCTACGAGGTGCAGAGCATCCTCGTCGGTGCCGCCGAAGTGGAGACGGGTGACGTCTGCGGGATCGAACATCCGCGCGTCGCGACCAAGGACCCGTCACCAGCAACGGCACCGGGTCCTTCGTTCGTCCTCATCGAGTCCCGGTCGTCAGCCCAAGGAGGACCAACCGTGAGGGTCTCTGGGTGGAGCCAAGGGGACTCGAACCCCTAACCCCCTGCTTGCAAAGCAGGTGCGCTACCAATTGCGCCATGGCCCCGAGCAGCACCCGGGGGTGCCGCTGGTGGTGATCCGCAGGGCAGCAGCCCGGGTCACTCGAAGGTGTCGGTGACCTCGGACCACAGGTCGCGCTCGTCGCGGTCCTGCACGTACCGCTGGTACACGACGTAGCCGACGGCGGCAGCAGCCGCCAGGAGCAGGAGCTTCTTCATCAGTCCCCCACGGGTCGGGAGTGGGCCTAACAGGACTTGAACCTGTGACCTCTTCCTTATCAGGGAAGCGCTCTAACCGTCTGAGCTATAGGCCCGTGCGACATCCGCTGCGGGCGGGCGTGCCGTAGGAGACTACCCCAGCACGACCGCCGCACCCAAACCCGTCACTCGTCGGTCATCGTGACGTGCACGCCGCCGACCAGGGCGGCGACGATGTTGTACAGGAATGCGCCGATCGTCGACAGGGCCGTGATCAGGAAGACGTCGATGACGGCGACCAGCGTGGCCCCGGAGATCGTCTTGCTGAACTCGACGTACTGCAGGATGTCGATGTCGCTCTCCGTGCCCACGATCTGCGTGACGAGGTCGTCGGCCTTGGCGAAGACCTGCAGACCGTCCAGCGTGAACCAGACGACCGCGGCGGCCACCACGATCATGACGCCGATCGCGACCGACAGCAGGAACGACAGCTTCATGACCGACCAGGGGTCGATCCGCGAGATCGACAGCCGGACGCGGCGCGGAGCGCCGTGCGGGCCCACCGTGGGCACGTGGCCGGTGGACGGCCGGGCGGAGTCACCTGCCGTGGCCGACGGGCGGGCGGCGCTCGGTGCCGAAGTGCCGGCGGCGGGGGACGTCGTGGTCATCGGGCTGTCCTTCGGGCGGGGACGGGTGAGCGAGGCTATCGCGGCCGAGGTTCCGCCGGCCGCCTTCTTGGCCCAGGCGGAGACCGAGTCGACCGCGGCGAGCAGCGGCGAGGGCAGCTCGTCACCCTCCGCCGACGACGCCGCGGAACCCGGGGCAGAGGCCTGAGCAGGGACGTCGTCGACACGCCGTGCAGGGGTCCCGTTGCCTTCGGCGCCCGTCTCCGTCCGGACCGGGTCCTCGGTCACCACGGGTGAATCCGCGCGTGCCGGCCGTGAGGCCGACGCGGCCCCGCCCGTCTGCCAGTCGCCGGAGACCGTCGACCGTCCGCCACCGGCGGGCTGGGTCGGTCGCTTGCGCGGCGGGATCGAGGGCGGGACGGCGTCTGTCATGCGTCCTCCGGGGAGGTGTCGGCGGTGGTGCCCGCGTCAGCCGTCGTGTCATCGGCAGCACGGGGGGCGTCCGGGTCGCCCGACATGTCCTGATCGTCGGATCCGGGAGCGTTCTCGGCGCCCACCGTACCCGCATCGTCCGCCAGGTGTCGCTCGGTGTTGCGAGCGACCGCGATGATCCGGTCCTGCGCGTCCGGCTTCGCGAAGATCACGCCCTGGGTGGTCCGGCCCGTCGCGTTGACCTCGACGACCGCGGACCGCACGACCTTGCCGCGTTCCATGATGACCAGGACCTCGTCCTCGAGGTCGACGACCAGGGCTCCCACGAGGTCGCCGTTCGCCTCGGGCAGGTTCGCGACCTTGATCCCCAGGCCACCGCGTCCCTGCTGGCGGTAGTTCTCCACGGTGAGGGCGGTGCGCTTGGCGATGCCGCCCTCGGTGACCGTGAACAGGAACGCGTCCTCGCGGACGACGTCCATGGCCAGCAGCTCGTCCTCGCCGCGGAACTTCATGCCGGTGACGCCCGACGTGGCGCGGCCCATCGGTCGCAGGGTCTCGTCGGACGCCGTGAACCGCACCGACTGGCCCTTGCGGGACACCAGGATCAGGTCGTCCGTGGAGTCGGCGAGCCGGGCGGACACGAGCTCGTCGGGCCGGCCCTCCTCGTCCTCGCGCAGGTTGATCGCGATGACGCCGCCCGTGCGGTTGGAGTCGTACTCCGACAGCCGGGTCTTCTTCACCAGACCGCGCTGCGTGGCCAGCACCAGGTGCTCGGCCTGCTCGTAGTCGCGCAGGTCGAGGACCTGGGCGATCTGCTCGCCCGGCTGGAAGGCCAGCAGGTTCGCGACGTGCTGACCCTTGGCGTCACGACCGCCCTCGGGCAGCTCGTACGCCTTGGCCCGGTAGACGCGGCCCAGGTTCGTGAAGAACAGCAGCCAGTGGTGCGTCGTCGTGACGAAGAAGTGGTCGACGATGTCGTCCTCGCGCAGCTGCGCTCCGCGCACACCCTTGCCGCCGCGCTTCTGCGCCCGGTAGTTGTCCGACCGGGTGCGCTTGACGTAGCCGCCGCGGGTGATGGTGACGACCATCTCCTCCTCGGCGATGAGGTCCTCGATCGACACCTCGCCGTCGAACGGCAGGATCCGGGTGCGCCGCTCGTCGCCGTACTTGTCGACGACGACCTTCAGCTCCTCGCTCACGATCTCGCGCTGACGCTCGGGGGACTCGAGGATCGTCCGGTAACCCACGATCAGCTGCTGGAGCGCGTCGTGCCGCTCCATGATCTCCTGCCGCTGCAGCGCGGCCAGCCGGCGCAGCTGCAGGTTGAGGATCGCGTTCGCCTGGACCTCGTCGACCTCGAGCAGGGCCATCAGGCCGCTGCGGGCCTCGTCGACGTCGGGGGAGCGGCGGATCAGCGCGATGACCTCGTCGAGCGCGTCGAGCGCCTTGAGGTACCCGCGGTAGACGTGGATCTCCTCCTCCGCCTTGCGCAGGCGGTACTGCGTGCGGCGGACGACGACGTCGAGCTGGTGCGTCGTCCAGTGCCGGACGAACGCGTCGATGCTCAGCGTGCGCGGCACGCCGTCGACCAGCGCGAGCATGTTCGCGCCGAACGTGTCCTGCAGCTGCGTGTGCTTGTAGAGGTTGTTCAGCACGACCTTGGCGACCGCGTCACGCTTGAGCACGATGACCAGGCGCTGACCGGTGCGGCCCGAGGTCTCGTCGCGGATGTCGGCGATGCCGGTGACACGGTTCTCGCGGACCAGGTCGGCGATCTTCTTCGCCAGGGTGTCCGGGTTCACCTGGTACGGCAGCTCGGTGACGACCAGGCAGATGCGGCCCTGGATCTCCTCGACCTCGACGACGGCGCGCATGGTGATCGAGCCGCGGCCCGTGCGGTACGCGTCCTCGATGGCCTTGTGACCCAGGATCGTGGCGGCCGTGGGGAAGTCCGGGCCCTTGATGCGGACCAGGAGGGCCTCGAGCAGCTCCTCCTTGGTGGCCTCGGGGTGCTCCAGGTACCACTGGACGCCCTCGGCGACCTCGCGCAGGTTGTGCGGCGGGATGTTCGTCGCCATGCCGACCGCGATACCGGCCGAGCCGTTGACCAGCAGGTTCGGGAACCGGCTGGGCAGGACGACCGGCTCCTGCGTGCGGCCGTCGTAGTTGTCCTGGAAGTCGACGGTGTCCTCGTCGATGTCGCGCACCATCTCCATGGCGAGCGGGGCCATCTTGCACTCGGTGTACCGCGGGGCGGCCGCCGGGTCGTCACCGGGGGAGCCGAAGTTCCCCTGGCCGGCCACGAGCGGGTACCGCAGCGACCAGTCCTGCACGAGGCGGACCAGGGCGTCGTAGATCGCCGTGTCACCGTGCGGGTGGTACTTGCCCATGACGTCGCCGACGACACGCGAGCACTTGGAGAACTGGCGGTCGGGTCGGTACCCGCCGTCGTACATCGCGTACAGCACGCGGCGGTGCACCGGCTTGAGCCCGTCACGCACGTCGGGAAGGGCGCGCCCGACGATGACGGACATCGCGTAGTCCAGGTACGAGCGCTGCATCTCGAGCTGCAGGTCGATCTGGTCGATGCGGCCGTGCTCGATGTCGTTCTCAGTCATTGCTTCTCAAGTCCTTCGGTCGTGGGAGCGTCGGGGTCGTCCCCACGTCAGATGTCGAGGAACCGCACGTCCTTGGCGTTGCGCTGGATGAACGAGCGACGCGACTCCACGTCCTCGCCCATGAGCACCGAGAAGATCTCGTCGGCCGCGGCGGCCTCGTCCAGCGTGACCTGCAGCAACGTGCGGTGCTCCGGCGACATCGTGGTCTCCCACAGCTCGGAGTAGTCCATCTCGCCCAGACCCTTGTAGCGCTGGATCGAGTTCTCCTTCGGCAGCCGCTTGCCCTTGGCCTGACCCTCGGTCACGAACGCGTCGCGCTCACGGTCGGAGTACACGTAGTCGTGCTCGGCGTTCGACCACTTGATCCGGTACAGCGGCGGCTGCGCGAGGTACACGTACCCGCCGGTGATGAGGTCCGGCATGTAGCGGAACAGGAGCGTGAGCAGCAGCGTGCGGATGTGCTGGCCGTCGACGTCGGCATCGGCCATCAGCACGATCTTGTGGTACCTCAGCTTGGCGACGTCGAAGTCCTCGCCGATGCCCGTGCCGAACGCCGTGATCAGCGCCTGCACCTCCTGGTTGCCCAGGGCCTTGTCCAGGCGGGCGCGCTCGACGTTGAGGATCTTCCCGCGGATCGGCAGGATCGCCTGCGTGCGCGGGTTGCGCCCACGGACCGCTGACCCACCGGCCGAGTCACCCTCGACGATGAAGACCTCGCACTCCGCGGGACGGTTCGACTGGCAGTCCTTGAGCTTGCCGGGCATGCCGCCCGACTCGAGCAGACCCTTGCGGCGGGTCGCCTCACGCGCCTTGCGGGCCGCCATGCGCGCGGCCGCGGCCTGGATCGACTTGCGGATGACGTCCTTCGCCTCGCCCGGGTGCGAGTCCAGCCAGTCGCCCAGCTGCTCGTTGACCACGCGCTGCACGAAGGTCTTGGCCTCGGTGTTGCCGAGCTTCGTCTTGGTCTGGCCCTCGAACTGCGGCTCGCCGAGCTTGACGGAGATGACGGCGGTCAGGCCCTCGCGGATGTCGTCACCCGTGAGGTTGTCCTCCTTCTCCTTGAGGATGCCCTTCTCGCGCGCGTAGCGGTTGATCAGCGAGGTCATCGCCGCACGGAAGCCCTCCTCGTGCGTGCCGCCCTCGGTCGTCGAGATGGTGTTCGCGTACGTGTGCACCGACTCGGAGTAGGCGGCGGTCCACTGCATGGCGATCTCGACGGAGATGCGCTTCTCGGTGTCCTCGGCCTCGAAGTCGATGACCTCGGGGTGCACCAGCTCGACCTTCTTCGCCGAGACCAGGTGCTTGACGTAGTCCACCAGGCCGCCGTCGTACCGGTACGTCACCTGGCGGACGGTCGCGGCGGGCTCGGCCGACTCGTTCTCGGACCCCGACTCTGTGTCCGTGACCTCGTCGTCCGTGCCGGTGTGCGCGGGGCGCTCGTCGGTGAGCGTGATCTGCAGACCCTTGTTGAGGAACGCCATCTGCTGGAACCGGCTGCGCAGCGTCTCGAAGTCGTAGTCCACGGTCTCGAAGATCGAGGGGTCCGCCCAGAAGGTCTGCTCGGTGCCCGTGTCCTGCGTCGCCTCGCCCTGGTGCAGCTCACCGGCCGGCTTGCCGCCATCGGCGAAGTTCTGCTGCCAGACATAGCCGTCTCGGCGGACCACGGTCTCCACGCGCGTGGACAGCGCGTTCACGACCGAGATGCCCACGCCGTGCAGACCACCTGAGACCGCGTACCCGGCGCCGCCGAACTTGCCGCCCGCGTGCAGGATCGTCATGACGACCTCGACCGTCGGCCGACCCTCGGTCGGGTGGACCGCCACGGGGATGCCACGACCGTTGTCGGTGACCTTGACCCCGCCGTCGGCGAGCAGGACGACCTCGATGTGGTCGCAGTAGCCGGCGAGCGCCTCGTCGACCGAGTTGTCCACGACCTCGTAGACCAGGTGGTGCAGCCCGCGCGCACCCGTCGAGCCGATGTACATGCCCGGACGCTTACGGACCGCCTCGAGGCCCTCGAGGACGGTGATCGCGCTGGCGTCGTACCCGCCGTTGCCCTTCGCCTGCGCCGTGGTCTGCTGCGTCGAGTCGGTGCTGCTCTGTTCGGCCACGGGCGGTGGTGCTCCTCAAGGTCTCGCACGCGACGGAGAGGCCCGCCGGACCCGTGGGGGGGCGGATCACTCCATGACGCTGGAGTTCGTGTCTCTGTACCGGCACAGATGCGCCAGGAATGACCTCTGCAGTCTACCGTCTGGACGGCCCGAGGCCCGGTTCTTCCCCCGTGCCGCCGCGAGAGCCTTCCCACGACGGCTCAGCCGAACGTGTCCCGCACCCCGCGACCACCCTTGGCGGACCGCGGACCACGGCCGAAGCCCGGACCGCCGGGCCCCTGGACCTTCACCTCGAGGACCACGCCCTCCCCGACCTCGTCGGCGATCCGGCGCAGCAGGTTCGGCGCCAGGATCTTCAGCTGCGTCGCCCAGCCCGTCGAGTCGGCACGCAGCGTGAGCACCCCGGCCTCGAACGTCACCGGCTCCGAGTGCTCGGCGACAGGGCCGTCCACGATGTCCGCCCAGCGCCCCATCACGCCGCCGACCTGCACCTGGGCACGCATCCCGTTGAGGTCCAGCAGGTGGCTCAGCGTCGAGGCGACCGGCTGCGGGTCCCGCGGACCCGCCCCCGACGTCCCCATCTGGACCTCGAGAGCGGAGCGACGGCGAGGGGCCTCGCCCGGGCGCAGACCTCGAGCACGAGCCGCCGCCTTCGCCCGGTTCAGCGCCGCGCGAGCCACCTGCTCAGGAGGCGTCAGCTCGACGAGCCGGGACACCGGCACGCCGTCCGGAACAGGCGACGGCGGAGTCGGGAGCAGCGAGTCGTCTCCCTGCACGTCAGAGGACACGGGTGGCCTCCCCGCCCATGACGTCCACCCGCGCTCCGGCGAGCGGCTCGGGCACGTCGTCCGGCACGGCCGCCGTGATCAGCACCTGGCGTGCAGGCGCGACCAGCTCCGCCAGGCGGTCCCGACGCCGGGCATCGAGCTCGGCGAACACGTCGTCCAGGATGAGCACCGGCTCGCCGTCCGGACCCCAGTCCGCCACCCACAGGTCGTCACCGGCCGGCGCGTCGCCGGACAGCAGCGCGTAGGACGCCAACCGCAGGGCCAGGGCGAACGACCACGACTCGCCGTGGCTCGCGTACCCCTTCGCCGGCAGGTCGCCGAGCGTCAGCACCAGGTCGTCGCGGTGCGGACCGACGAGGCACACCCCGCGTTCGATCTCCTTCGGGCGCAGCCGACCCATCGCCTCGAGCAGCTGGGCCTCGACGAGCTCGACCGACGGCCGGGTCGACAGCCGCTCGTCCTGCGCGCCCGGAGCACCCTCGGCCTCGTCACCCGCAAGGGCCGCGTCCAGCGAGGCCCGGTACGCGATCGAAGCGACACCCTGCCCGGCGCTGACCTGCTCGTACGCTCGGCCGACGTGCGGGCGCAGCGCATCGACCAACGCCCGCCGGGCCACGATCAGCTGGGCACCGGTCTGCGCGAGCTTGGAGTCCCACACGTCGAGAGTCCGCAGGTCGGCGCCCCCGCGCGAGCCACGGAACGCGGCACCGGCGGACTTGAGCAGCGCGGACCGCTGCCGCAGCACCCGGTCGTAGTCCGCGACGATCCCCGCCAGCCGCGGCGTCAGCTGCACCGCGAGGTCGTCGAGGAACCGGCGACGCTCACCCGGATCACCCTTGACGAGGGCCAGGTCCTCGGGCGCGAAGAGGACCGTCCGCAGGATCCCCAGCACGTCACGAGCCCGGCCGGGGGAGCCCCCGTTGATGCGCGCGCGGTTCGCCTTGCCGGGCGTGACCTCGACCTCGATGGTCGTCGTCCGAGGCTGCCCCGGGTCGAGCTCGCGGACCACACGCGTCCGCACGACCGCACGGGAAGCACCCTGACGCACCAGCGCCGCGTCCGACGGGACCCGGTGGCTGCCCAGCGTCGCGACGTATCCGATCGCCTCGACCAGGTTCGTCTTGCCCTGCCCGTTGGGCCCGACCAGCGCCGTGATCCCGGGGTCGAGCGGGAGCTCGACCTGCGCATAGGAGCGGAAGTCGGTCAGCGAGAGGTGCGCGACGTACATCGGGTCGGCTGGGGCGGGCTCGACGCCCGGCTCAGGGAGCCGGGCGCACGGCGTGCCCGCCGAACTGCTGACGCAGGGCCGCGACGGCCTTCATCGCCGGCGACTCGCCCTGACGCGAGGCGAACCGGGCGAACAGCGCGGCGGAGATCACCGGGGCGGGTACGGCCAGGTCGATCGCCTCGTCGACCGTCCACCGACCCTCGCCGGAGTCCTCGACCCAGTCGTCGATCGCCGCGAGCTTCGGGTCCTCCTCGAGGGCCTGCACCAGCAGGTCGAGCAGCCAGGAGCGCACCACGGTGCCACGGCTCCATGCCTTGAACGTGCCGTGCACGTCGGTGACCAGGTCCTTCGCCGCGAGCAGCTCGAAGCCCTCGGCGTACGCCTGCATCAGGCCGTACTCGATCCCGTTGTGCACCATCTTCGCGAAGTGGCCCGCGCCGACCGCACCGGCGTGCACGAAGCCCTCCTCGCGAGGGCCCTCCGGGCGCAGCGCGTCGAACACCGGCATGGCCCGCTCGACCAGCGCGGCCTCGCCACCGACCATGAGGCCGTAGCCGTTCTGCAGGCCCCAGACCCCGCCGGACACCCCCGCGTCGAGGAAACCCACGCCGTGCTCGGCCAGCAGCGCCGCGTGCGGTGCGTCGTCCTGGTAGTACGAGTTGCCGCCGTCGATCACCAGGTCGCCCGGGACGAGCAGACCGGCGAGCTCACGCACGACCCCGTCGGTGATCGCGCCCGACGGCACCATGACCCACACGAGACGCTCGCCGGCCGGCAGGGCCTCCACGAGGGCGTCGAGCGAGGGCACGTCCGTGACGTCGGGGTTCCGGTCGAATCCGGTGACCTCGATCCCCGCGGCGCGCAGCCGGGTGCGCATGTTGGCACCCATCTTGCCCAGACCCACCAGACCGATGTGCATGAGACCCACCCTCCCCGAGCGGCTGACTGACGTGCGGACCGACCTGCCGGTCAGCTCGCGAAACGGATCGGGACCAGGAGGTAGCGGTACTCCGCGAGGTCCTCGCCCTCCAGCGAACCCTGACCGGTGAACTCCACCGGCTTGTTGGGGTGCGTGAACGACAGCCGGACGAAGGGCGTCGTGAGGGCACCCAGGCCGTCGAGCAGGAAGTGCGGGTTGAACGCGACCGAGATCTCCTCGCCGACGAGCACCGCCTCCAGTGCCTCGGACGCCTGAGCGTCGTCGCCCTGACCCGCGTCGAGGACGACCTGGCCGTCGCTGAAGGACAGCCGGATCGGCGTGTTGCGCTCGGCCACGAGGGCCACACGCTTGGCCGCGTCGGCCAGGAGCTGGGTGTTGACCACGGCGTGGATGGGCGTCTCGTCCGGGAACAGCCGACGCACCGCGGGGTAGTCGCCGTCGACGAGCAGGCTCGTCGTCTGACGGCCGCCGGCCTCGAAGCCGATCAGGTCGACGCCCGTGCCCGAGGACAGGCCGATGCTCACCGAGCCGGCCGTCCCGAGCGACTTCGCCGCGTCGGTGAGGGTGCGCGCACGCACCAGTGCGACGGTCGAGATGTCGGGCGACGTGGGCTTCCAGGTGAGCTCGCGCAGCGCGAGCCGGTACCGGTCGGTCGCGAGCAGCGTGATCTTCTCGCCCTCGATCTCCACGCGCACACCGGTGAGCAGCGGGAGCGTGTCGTCCCGGCTGGCAGCCACGGAGACCTGGGCGACGGCGTGCGTGAGCTCGTCGCCGTCGACGGTGCCGGTGATCTCGGGCATGACCGGAAGGCTCGGGTAGTCCTCGACGGGCATGGTCAGCAGCGTGAAACGGCTCGCACCGCAGGTGACGACGACCTTCGTACCCTCGAGGACGACGTCGACAGGCTTGCCGGGCAGCGCGCGCGAGATCTCCGCGAGCAGCCTGCCGGAGACCAGGACGGTGCCGGGCTCCGAGACGTCGGCCGGGATCTGCGAGCGTGCGGAGACCTCGTAGTCGAAGCTCGACAGCTGGATCGTGCCGGTGGAGTCGGCCTCGATGCGGACGCCGGCGAGCACGGGGACCGGGGGACGCGTGGGCAGGCTGCGGGCCGTCCACGTGACGGCGTCGGCCAGAACGTCACGATCGACCCGGAACCTCATGCCACACCTCTCGTCGTTGCGGACCTGGACCGTAGGGGTCGGTACCCACAGGCGCGAACGGAGGTGGGTGGTGCGTGCCCCGTGCGACCGCGCTGGTGGGAACGACACATCAGTGCCGTCGCAGGCGTCAGCCGAACATTACGCGAGAGGTCCGACGCCCGACACCGCCTGTGCCGCCGTCGTGCTCTGCGTGTCTCCCCGTGTCGCTGTGGTGCGCTCGCGCTGCTCGTCGCTCAGCCGTTCGACGGTGTGTGGATCTCTCCAAGGTAGAAGTCTCGTCGTCGTCGTCACAGCTGTGGATTCTGTGGAGAACCACCGTTCGTGCAGGTCACCCCAGGTTTTCCGTGTGGACCCAGGATGTGGGCAGACAGGCCCCTCCGGTGGATGCGCGTGGACGACGCGCAGACCGTCCACCGCTGTCCACCGAAGGACCCCTCTGTGTCCACACCGTGCGGGCCCTCGTCCACCGTCGTCCACAGGTGTATGCACAGGTGTGAACATTCGTCCCATGCATGTCTCACCCAGACCGTGAACCTTGTGGTCAACGCGCTCCCGGTGACATCGCGGTGAGCGTCTGGGGACGCCGCGGAGGTGTCCGATTCGTGGCGATTCGGAGTCGCGGGTGTGTCGGCCCAGGTCAGCGGCCTGTGGGTGAAGGTCATGGCACGTGACCTGCGTGAACACGCGGTGAAGTCGCCCCATGACTCGGTGTCCACACAGCCGTCCACAGGCTGTGGGGGACGGTGTGGATAACTCTGGGGACGGCTAGGCCGCAGGGCCGTCCACGAGGATGTCGACCGGCGTCCGGTCAGCTGCGGTTCTGCAGCTTGATGCGGTTGGTGAGCTCGGTCACCTGGTTGTAGATCGACCGACGCTCGGCCATCAGCTCGCGGATCTTGCGGTTCGCGTGCATGACCGTCGTGTGGTCGCGACCACCGAACGCCTGCCCGATCTTCGGCAGCGACAGGTCCGTCAGCTCGCGGCACAGGTACATGGCGATCTGCCGGGCCGTGACCAGCACACGCGAGCGGGAGGAGCCGCACAGGTCGTCGATGGACAGCCCGAAGTACGCGGCCGTCTGACCGATGACCTGCGTCGCGGTGATCTCCGCGGTCTGGTCGTCGGTGATGAGGTCCTTGAGGACGATCTCCGCGAGCGTCAGGTCGACCTGCTGCCGGTTGAGGTTCGCGAAGGCCGTCACCCGGATCAGCGCGCCCTCGAGCTCGCGGATGTTCGTCGAGATCTTCGAGGCGATGTACTCCAGCACGTCGTCCGGGGCCTGCAGGCGTTCGCTCGCCGCCTTCTTGCGCAGGATCGCGATACGCGTCTCGAGGTCCGGCGGCTGCACGTCGGTGATGAGGCCCCACTCGAAGCGTGAGCGCATGCGGTCCTCGAAGCCGTTCAGCTTCTTCGGCGGCAGGTCGGAGGTCAGCACGACCTGCTTGTTCGCGTTGTGCAGGGTGTTGAACGTGTGGAAGAACTCCTCCATCGTCTGTTCCTTGCCCTGCAGGAACTGGATGTCGTCGACGAGGAGCACGTCGACCTCGCGGTACCGGCGCTGGAAGGCGCCGGCCTTGCCCTCGCCGATGGAGTTGATGAAGTCGTTGGTGAACTCCTCGGAGTTCACGTACCGCACGCGCACGCTCGGGTAGAGGTTCTGCGCGTAGTGGCCGATGGCGTGCAGCAGATGGGTCTTGCCCAGGCCCGAGTCCCCGTAGATGAACAGCGGGTTGTAGGCCTTCGCGGGTGCCTCGGCGACGGCGACCGCCGCCGCGTGCGCGAAGCGGTTGGACGACCCGATGACGAAGGTCTCGAACAGGTACTTGGGGTTGAGGCGGGCCGGCTCCGACATCTGGCGGCGCGGTGCGGGCAGCGGGCTGGGCTCGGCGTCGGGCACGGGCCGCGGTCCCGTGGACCTGGGTTCGTCGTCCATGACGACCCGGCGTGCGGGCTCTCCCGACTCCACGGTGAGCGACATGTCGATGCCGTGCTGCTCGACCGTGCCGGGTGCTGCCCTCAGCTGCGGGGGAGCGTCGACGGCGACCTCGGCGTCGACGGTGATCGCGAACCGGGCCTCACGCCCGAGCGCCTCACCCAGTGCCTCGACGACCTCGGCACGCACGCGCGTCTCGAGGTACTCCTTCGTCAGGTCGTTGCCGACCGCCAGGAGCATGGTGCCGTCGAGGAGGCCGAGCGGGTGGGCGAGACGGACGAAGGCGAGCTGCCGAGGCGTGATGTCGGGGCTCGCCTCGAACGTCGCGACCACGTGGCCCCAGACCCGTGCGAGCTCTTCGTCCTGTGACACGTCCTACCTCAGCTGATCGGGTTCGAGGTCGTTGAGTCTCGCACGGGCGTCGGTTGTCCACATACTTGTCCACACCTGTGTGCGGAAGATCTCCTGCCCGATCTGCCGCATACCGACTGCTCGGATCGGGGATCTGCGGACACTCTGGGGCGACTCGTGCCCGGCGATCACCTCGATGTGATCAACAGGGCGTCCCTGAGCGCGGCGACGTCGACCGATCGTAGTCCGGCAGTCTCGCCGGCACGAGGGTCTGGCGACCGACGACCACGAGATGTGGCGCGTCGTTCGCGGGTGGGCGCACCGGGGTGAGAAGGTGCCCGGTTGCCCCTGCATTTGACCCTTCGACATCGGTCCGCGTACCGTGGTGCAGCCTTACTGATGGCTCCTGCTGGCGCGCCCAGACGCCGCACGCGGTACGCGTGTCTCATGGGAGCAGTCGAGCCTGGCAGCCAGACCTGGTCGTGCACGACACGTGCGCGATCGTTCCTCCGGAGCACGTGGAGTATCTCGTGACCAAGCGCACCTTCCAGCCGAACAACCGGCGCCGCGCCAAGACGCACGGCTTCCGCCTGCGGATGCGCACCCGCGCGGGCCGCGCGATCCTCGCTGCGCGCCGCCGCAAGGGCCGCGCGGAGCTCTCCGCCTGACGCCACCGTCGGTGCTGCCCGCCGCGCACCGGATGGTCCGTGCTGCCGATTTCGAGCAGGCGGTCCGCCGGGGTGTGCGCAGCGGACGGGACACCCTCGTGGTGCACCTGACGACACAGACCGACCACGACGCCTCCGGGCCCGTGGTCGGTTTTGTCGTGTCCAAGGCCGTCGGCAACGCGGTGACACGGAACCTCGTCAAGAGGCGTCTGCGCAACCTGGTCCGGGAACGGCTCGGTGAGCTGCCGGACGGGACGGGTGTCGTCGTCCGGGCGCTCCCGGCGGCAGCCACGACGACGTACGGCCGTCTCGGGGCCGACCTGGACTCGGCGCTTGCCGGCGCTCGGCGTCGAGCACGGCAACGCGCGACAGGTGCCTGAACCATGACCGTCTCGTCACTGCTGCACGAGCTCGTGCGCCTCCCGGCACGCGGCCTGCTGGTCCTGCTCCGGCTCTACCAACGGTTCATCTCGCCGATGACGCCGCCGACCTGCCGCTTCTACCCGTCCTGCTCGCAGTACGCGGTGATCGCAGTCACCCGGCACGGCTTGCTGCGGGGGAGCTGGCTCGCCGGTCGCCGCCTGCTGCGGTGCCACCCCTGGAACCCCGGCGGCGTCGACGACGTTCCACCGGCACGTACGTCCACCCCTCATCTGCACCGTCGTCGAGACGTGGCACCGTCCGCGCACTGACCCTGCGAAAGAGGAGCTCTGCCACATGTCGTGGTTCGACGGCCTGCTCTGGCCGATCATGCTCGTCGTGGCCTGGATCATGGTCCAGTTCCACAAGTTGTTCACCGCCATGGGCCTGGGCTCCGGCTCGGGAGCGGCATGGACGCTGTCGATCATCGGTCTGGTGATCGTCATGCGGATCCTGCTGATCCCGCTCTTCTTCAAGCAGATCAAGGCGTCGCGAGGCATGCAGATGCTCGCACCCGAGATGCAGGCGATCCAGAAGAAGTACAAGGGGAAGTCGGACCCTGCCTCTCGTGAGGCCATGAGCCGCGAGACCATGGAGCTGTACAAGAAGCACGGGACGAACCCGTTCGCCTCCTGCCTGCCCATCCTGCTGCAGTCCCCGATCTTCTTCGCGCTGTTCCGGGTGCTGAACTCTCTTCCGATGGTTGCCGACGGGACGTTCCCGCGGGGCGACATCGGCGTCTTCACGCAGGACCTCGCCAAGCAGTTCGAGTCGGCCACGCTCTGGGGTGCACCGTTGTCGGGCACCTTCATGAAGGCCAGCGAGTTCTCGGACCCGAGCACGGCGATGCACATCCGCATCGTCACGATCGTGCTCATCCTCGCCATGACGGCGACGACGTTCACCACCCAGCGCCAGCTGACCATGAAGAACATGCCGCCGTCGGCGCTCGAGGGCCCGATGGCGCAGCAGCAGAAGATGCTGCTCTACGTCCTCCCGCTGGTCTTCGCGTTCTCCGGCGTGAACTTCCCGATCGGTGTGCTCGTCTACTGGACCACGACCAACATCTGGTCGATGGGCCAGCAGTTCTACACGATCCGCCGGATGCCGGCGCCCGGTTCCCAGGCCGAGGCCGCCCTCAAGGCGCGGCAGGCCCACCGAGCCGCAGCCAAGGGTCAGACGATCGAGGACGCCCCTCGTGCCGTGATCGAGGAGGCGCCGCGCAGCGGTCAGCGTGAGCAGCCCAAGCGCAAGGACCGGGCCAAGCCCCGGCCCGTGTCAGGTGCGCCGTCGGACGAGAAGGCACCGCTCGCCGAGAAGCCGACGACAGCCACCAAGTCGACGGCGCCCAAGAAGCCGACCGCACCGAAGCAGCCCAAGGACGACGACCCGGGATCGACGACGAGCCCGACCACGTCGCCGAAGCCCAAGAAGTAGCGCCGACGGCGCCTTGAGAGGGAGAACCATGACATCGACCCAGCCGGACGCCCCCTCCGAGTCGACCAAGCGACTGGAGGAGGAGGGCGAGATCGCCGCCGACTACCTCGAGGAGCTTCTCGACATCGCCGACCTGGACGGCGACATCGAGATCGACGTCGACCACGGCCGCGCCGCGGTGGAGATCGTCTCGGAGGACCCGTCGGACCGTTCGCTGCGCCGCCTTGCCGGCCAGGACGGCGACGTGCTCGACGCCCTGCAGGAGCTCACACGTCTCGCCGTCCAGGCGAAGACGGGGGAGCGCAGCCGTCTGATGCTCGACGTGGCCGGATACCGCGCGGGCCGCCGGGCGGAGCTCGTCGTGATCGCCGACGAGGCGATCGCGAAGGTGCGAGCGACGAGCGAGCCCGTCGCGCTCGACCCGATGAACCCGTTCGAGCGCAAGGTCGTGCACGACGCGGTCGCCGCCGCGGGGCTCACGAGCGACTCGGACGGCGAGGAGCCGTCGCGGCACGTGGTCATCCGACCCGCCTGACAGACGTATCGACGAACGGCGGACCACCCCGAGCGGGAGGTCCGCCGTTCGTCGTTTCACGTGGAACACCCGGCGGCTGGTCGGATGTGCAGGGCCGACAGGCGGCCACGCGAGATCCGCGGGCGGGCCCTCACGGCGGGCGTTCGTCACTTCGCCACCTCCTCGGAGCGGTGCGGTCGCCCTCACGGGAGGCACCGGGATTGAGCTTCACTCGGTACGGCGCTGGCTGCGTCCTATGGTCGAGCGCGTCAGGATCTCGCACGGAGGCCGGCGCACTGCGCCGGACGAGGTGGGGCGTGGCCGGCCGGGCCCCCATCCGCCGTGGTTCCACGTGAAACGTGCGGGGTTCTGGCCGGCGCCGACCAGGACTACGGTGGCAGCCCGCCTGCGTCGTCGACGATCTGGTGGTCTTCGTGGACAGCCCGCACCGGTGGTGCCCGATGCCGTGATCAGGGCTCCGGTCAGCCGGGTCGTGTGCCTCGGCCGTCCAGACTCTCCTCCCTGGTGAACCGCACGTGACGCCTCCAGGCCGTCTGCCGCGGCCTGAACGGGACGGGTAGGTACCGCCACGGCGACCCGGTCCGGCCGTGGCGGACAGTCCCCTCGACCATGCGGGGCGTCTCACGAACACGCGACCACCGCCGGCAGCCATCGAGGGCGTCAAACGGGCGCACAACTCCCACTCGGCGTCCGACGACACGGCGTCACGGCGCCCGCCTAGCCCTTCAGAGAGGTGGCCCCACGCTCAGGAGACATGGCCAAGAGGCATGCGCTGCACCGTCCGCCACGAACGAGGGGCGTCGGTCCCGGCGATGAGGAGGGCGTGGTCGACGTGCTGCGCGAACGGCAGGTGTGGCCGCACGTCGTCTTCGGCCCGTTCGAGGTCGCCCGGAGCGCCCATCGGCCGTTCGGCGACGGTGACATGGGGGTGGATCTCGTCGAACGCACCTCCGTACGGGGGCCGGTCCGGGAAGGCTCGCCACACCGCAAGCGTCAGCCGACGGAACGGCTCTGCGGGATGGGGCCCGAGCCACAGAACATCTGATCCGAACCAACCCGGTGCCGCGAACGTCGCGTCGAACTCCGGCTCCGAAGCGATGGCGGCGCCGAGGCGGTCGAGGGCGACGGGGCCGAGCTCGTCCGGCGGCAGGAACGGATAGAGGACCGTGATATGGGCGGGTACACCCCAGCCTGCAGCCCGGTCGAGACGAGCGCGGTGCCGACCGACAACCCCCTCGGCGGCCGGAACCGGCACGATCACTGCGGTCCGGGTCGCCGGCGGTTGCGGCGTCAGGTCGTCGAGGCTGTGCACCTGACGAACCTAGGACGCAGTCGTGGCCACGCGCCCGGGATTTCGACGCCACCGAACGCTCTCGGCGCCGTGCCTGACCACGGTGGGGGGACGTGCGCCAGGTGTGTCCGTGGTGTCGAGGTCGTTCGATCGCTCGGTGGTACGGAGGAGCTCCAGGCGCTTCGATCCGTGTCGGTGGTCCGGACTCTCGAGCCGGGAGCCCAACGCCGGTGGCAGCAGGGTCACTGCGCGTCCCACAGTCGGCGCGGACGACGGAGTCGAACATGCGGATCGGGCCGTGACACGAGCGCGGAAGTCTCTGCACCCGTGAGCGTGGCGCTCGACGACAGTGCTGGGCAAGGAGCGTGGTGCGACCGCCGTCCGCGGTGGTCGACGCCCTTCGGCCCTCCCAGGGTGGCTCTGATCGGCATGACGTCGCCCGCGGGCCGCGCGGCGTGGTGTGCCTGCGTGTTCCACGTGAAACACGTGTGGTGCTCGCCCTGGGCGGGAGCGGGGCGTGCCGGGTCACCGGGCGCGGCACCGCTGCTGTGTCCGCGAGCACGGCACCAGGTGCCCATCGTGCTCGGCGCGCGAATGCCCTTCGTAGCGTCGGAGGGGTGGCTGTTGGTCGAACCGACCGTGAGCGTGACGCTCAGCGGTGTCGTCACGAGGTGCCGGGGAATCGGCGCTTGAGGCGACGCTGACAGCGCGGACAGCGCGGACAGCGCGGACGACGGGAGCGAGGGGACCGCGTGGTGCGCGGCGGCACGGGCGTCTCAGTAGTGCGCGGCGGGCTCGGTACGTCCGCGCGGTGCGGGCGCCGGGGATGCCCCTGATGGCGGATTGCCGCGGTGCCGTGGTCCTTGTCGCCGACGAGGAGTGCACGAGCGCCTGCCCGGGCGGCCTCTCGGATCGGGCCGCCATGACCTCGAGGCGAGGTCTCCTGAGGAGAGGGACGTGGCGGCCAGCCCTATGGCGGGCGTGGCGAACGGTTGAGGCCGTGCCCGTCAGCTGCGCCCAGAGACTCTCTGACCCGAGCGCACCGCTGTCGGTGACGCCGTCGATCGGCCATCCGACGGCAGCGCGGTGTCGGGGAGCGGCGGGCAGGGGCCGGCTGCGGTCGAGGCGTCTCCGGGGCCGCCCGCCACAGTGGGGCACCGTCGGCGTGGTCGCCGACCGTCCGACATACCCGCACGGGAACGTTCTGGTGCCCGTGGCGCAGCGAGAGAGCGGGTGGCTGCCGTCCAGTTCGACTCGCCGCGCGACTCCCGACCGTCAACGGCCGCCGCCTTCGACGGACCCGCGAGTCGTAGCGATGCACACCTGGGATCCGGGCGGACTGCTCACCGCACAGATAGTCGTCCCGCGTCACCGCAGAGACACACCCTCTGTGCCGGGGCTCCTGCCGGGCTACCAGACCACCGCACCGGCCCTGGGCCGATCCGGGAGGCGTCTGCCGGACCACAGGGTCTGTTTCACGTGAAACGCGCCGGTGCGATGAGGTCCGGGGGCCACGACGCGGCGGGGCCCGCCACGAGCTCGGCCAGCAGGTGCGGGCTGCCGACGACCGCGGGTGTCGCCGGGGCGATCGGGTCGGTGCCGCGGCCGCTGCTGGCGGCGACAGGCTCGTGAGGCCCGTGCGCTGGGCGCGGCTGGTCTCGATGGGTCGGCAGTGCTGTTGTCGGGGATGGCCACCGGGCCTGCGCGGGGGAGCCGTCCTGCGGTGTTGACAGTGCGCGGGTCCTCAGGAGGACGGCGGTCCGCTGGACGACGAGCCCGCGGGCTGACGGCCCCTGGCACGAGTGCGTGCATGTCAGGCCTGCGTGCACACTCGACGTGTTCGCCAGGCCTGACACCTCGGGCGGTCAGGCATGAGCGGTTGCTCGGCGGATGCGCAGTCGGCCATCCACCGTGTCGGCGCCCAGGCGTGGCGAGCGGCCCTGGGCGCCGCTCATGTGCCGATCCTTCGTCTGCGCGGTCCGACACAGCGGTGGCAAACCGGTGTGGTCGGCGCGGTTCGGTGGACGGCCCGCGATACGGTGGGGCGTCGCTCACGACCCCGGCTGGTGTCGAGCTCGGCGCCACGAGGCCGGTCTGATCCTGTGGCCTTGAACGATCACGTGTTTCACGTGGAACAGGGAGGAGAGCCCGTGGACTCGGACACCCGCCCGGATTCGATCGACGATCCATGGGAGGGCGATCCGCGGCTCGCGGACTACTTCGGCGACTCCTGGCCGGCTGTGCAGGGCTTCCGCGACCTCCTGGTGCGCGACGGCGTGCTCCGAGGGCTCATCGGGCCGCGTGAGGTCGACCGGCTCTGGGCTCGCCACCTGCTCAATTCGGCGGCCGTCGTGCAGTTCCTGCCGACGACGGGTCGCATCGTGGACCTGGGCAGCGGTGCCGGGCTACCCGGTGTCGTCGTGGCGGCGATGAGGCCTGATGCCGAGGTGGTGCTGCTCGAGCCGATGGAGCGCCGCACCGAGTGGCTCAGCGAGGTGGCCGAGCTGCTGCACCTCGACAACGTCGTCGTTCGGCGCGCGCGCGCCGAAGAGGTGCATGGGGAACTCGTCGCCGACGCCGTGACTGCTCGCGCGGTTGCAGCGATGGACAAGCTCTACGGCTGGGCGATGCCGTTGCTGCGCCCAGGTGGCGTGCTGGTCGCACTCAAGGGCGAGCGAGCCGAGGAAGAGATCCAGGCCGGCGCGAAGGCCGCCCGGAAGCACCGAGCGGGCCCGGCCGAGGTGCTTCCAGCCCCGACGATCGCCGGCGTCGAGCAGACACGCGTCGTCCGCGTCATGCGGAAGGGATCCTGAGAATGTTCGGTCGGAAGAAGCGGCAGCCCTTGGAGGTCGCCCAGCTGATGGCCGCCCAGGGGGAGCCGCAGACCAGTCGTACGGGCGCGACCCCGGCGGTGCCGGTGACAGTGCATGGGCAGGGAGAGAGCACCCTCGACGCTGTTTCACGTGAAACGCAGCCGGTCGAGGAGTCTCTGGACGCCCGGTCGGACGAGCTCACTCCCGTGCCGGCGCCGCAGGACGCGCCCCTGCGCGCGGAGCAACCGGGCGCTTCGCCGTGGGAAGATGCGCTGTCGGGGCGCGCCGACGTCGAGCAGGACGTGCACCTGTCACCTTCCGAGACGTCGGACCAGGGGACCGGAGATGCGCTCCCGCTGTCGGTCGACAACGGTGGGGGCCGGACGGCCGACACGGTGGCAGAACCTGCACGCGAGTCGTCGGATCCGGTGACGAGCGACGACGCGAACGGGGCCACCTCGGACGTCGACGAGCAGGTGTTCGACCACGACCAGACGACAGGTGAGCGCGCGCAGTCCCACCAGGCCGACCTCCGGGTCGCCGGCGACGACGTGCCGATCCCACGGACAGACGATCACGACGGAGCCCAGAGCACGGTGAACACTCTCGATCCGGATGAGCAGCGCCGCGCGGCGCTCGTCCAGAGCCTGCCCACGGTGGACGACGACACGCCCCTGATGGCTGAGCTGCAGCTGGACGCGCGCCGCCGTATCGAGTTGCGGGGACGACGCTTTCCGCGACCCGACGCCACCCGTGTGATCACGGTCGCGAACCAGAAGGGCGGAGTGGGCAAGACCACGACCACGGTGAACCTGGCCGCCGCCCTCGCGCAGGCCGGGCTCACCGTGCTCGTGCTCGACAACGACCCCCAGGGCAACGCCTCGACGGCGCTCGGGATCGACCACCGGGCGGGCACACCGTCGATCTACGAGGTGCTCGTCGAGAGTGCGCCGATGGCGGACGCGGTGCAGCAGAGCCCGGATGTCCCGAACCTCTGGTGCCTGCCCGCCACGATCGATCTCTCGGGTGCGGAGATCGAGCTCGTCTCGATGGTCGCGCGTGAGACGCGTCTGCGGAACGCGCTGGAGGCCTACTTCCAGTACCGGCTCGAGAACGGGTTGGAACGCATCGACTACGTCTTCGTCGACTGCCCGCCGAGCCTCGGCCTGCTGACGGTCAACGCCTTCGTGGTCGGCCGCGAGGTACTGATCCCCATCCAGTGCGAGTACTACGCGCTCGAGGGCCTGAGCCAGCTGCTCAAGACGATCCAGCTCATCCAGGCCCATCTGAACCCTGACCTGCACGTCTCCACGATCCTGCTGACGATGTACGACGCACGGACCAACCTGGCGCAGCAGGTCGCCTCCGAGGTCCGGACGCACTTCCCTGAGCGCACGCTCCGCACCACGGTCCCGCGTTCGGTCCGCATCTCGGAGGCACCGAGCTACGGGCAGACCGTCATCACCTACGACTCCGGCTCGTCGGGCGCGCTGGCGTACCTCGAGGCGGCGCGCGAGCTGGCCGAGCGGGGCGTCGGCACGACCGAGGACATAATCAACGACGGCATTCCGGCGTACGGGCACCCCGTCGCCGCCGCGACAGCGACGCAGGAGGAGCAGTGAGCGAGAAGCGACGCGGTCTCGGACGGGGGCTCGGTGCGCTGATCCCTCAGGGGCTCGACGGCCAGCGCCCGACCGGCGAGCGCCCGGCTGATGTGTTCTTCGGGGACACGACCGGCGCGGGGTCGGCGACGGCCACGATCGAACGCTCGATCGACCACGCGGACGTCGTTGCGGCCGTGCCACCGGCACCGGCGAACGGGGTTCCGACCGCGACATCTCCCTTCGTCGCGGAGCCGGCGACGACCGTCGAGCCGCCCGTCGTCGACGACGGTGGTCTGCTCCCGGTCCCGGGTGCGCGGTTCGCCGAGCTGCCGGTCGGTCTGATCCGGCCGAACCCGCGCCAGCCTCGCACGGCGTTCGACGAGGATGCGCTCGAGGAGCTTGTCGGGTCGATCCGTGAGATCGGCGTCCTGCAGCCCGTCGTGGTGCGGGAGGTGGCCGACGGCTTCGAGCTCATCATGGGTGAGCGCCGCTGGCGCGCGACCCAGGCGGCGGGTCTCGAGACGATCCCGGCGATCGTCCGTGAGACCGAGGACGGCGACCTTCTGCGCGACGCGCTGCTGGAGAACCTCCACCGCTCGCAGCTGAACCCCTTGGAGGAGGCGGCCGCCTACCAGCAGCTGCTGGACGACTTCGGGTGCACGCACGAGGAGCTCGCGACGCGGATCAGCCGGTCGCGCCCGCAGATCTCGAACACGCTCCGGCTGCTCAAGCTGCCGCCGCTCGTCCAGCGCCGGGTCGCGGCGGGTGTGCTGTCCGCCGGGCATGCGCGCGCGCTGCTGGGTCTGGGCGACGGTGCAGCGATCGAGCGCCTGGCGCAGCGGATCGTCGCCGAGGGTCTCTCTGTCCGTGCCGTCGAGGAGATCGTGTCCTTGGGGGGCGACGAGGAGTCGCCTACCCGTCGGCCGGCTCCGCGCGCCGGCGTCCGCAACGAGGCGCTCGACGACCTGGCGGCTCGGCTCTCGGACCGGTTCGAGACCCGCGTGAAGGTCAGCCTCGGCAAGGCCCGCGGTCGTCTCACGGTGGAGTTCGCGTCGGTCCAGGACCTCAACCGGATCCTCGAGAGCCTCGCTCCGGAGGATCCGGGTCTGCTCCGGCGCTGATCCGCGCGTCGGGGCATCCGCTGGGTGCCCCGACCGTTTCGCGGTAGTACGTCCCGATTTCACGGGCCTGTACAGTGCGGGAGTCGGCGCCTGTCAGGACGACAGAGAAGCCAGCACCAGCGATCGGTACAACTCTCCGAGGTTGTGGCCAGCGGCCTCTGCGGACTGCGGAAGAAGCGACGTCTCGGTCATCCCCGGGGCGGTGTTGACCTCGAGGAACCACACCTCGCCCGCGGCGTCGACGATCATGTCCGTCCGCGAGATCCGGGACAGCCCGAGCGCCTCGTGGGCGATGACGGCGACCTCACCGACCCGGACGGCCACGCTCGCGGAGAGCCGAGCCGGCGTGAAGTACTCGGTCCGCCCGGGGTTGTACCGGGCGTCGTAGTCGTACGGGCCATCGGTGACGATCTCGACGGGAGGCAGGGCGCGCGGGCCGTCGCCGGTGTCGACCACCGACACCGCGACCTCCGTGCCGGCGACGGCACGCTCGACCAGGGCGGTGTCCGAGTACGAGAAGCAGTCGACCATCGCGCGCGGCAGCTCGTCGTGCGTCGTCACCAGGCTGACGCCCAGCGCTGATCCTCCGCGTGACGGCTTGACCACGAGCGGCAGTCCCAACCGTCCGTCGAGCAGGCCGAGCACCTGGGTCGCACCCAGCTCGTGGAACAGCGACTGGGGGAGTGTCACGAAGTCCGGCGTCGCGACCCCCGCCCGGGCGACGACGGTCTTCGAGACCGGCTTGCTCCACGCCACCCGGCTCGCGCGGGGGTCGGTGCCGAGCACCGGGATGCCGAGCAGGCGGATGACGTCACGGACCGAACCGTCCTCGCCGCTGGCACCGTGCAGCAGCGGCCACACCAGGTCGGGGCGCAGCTGGGTCAGCGCGGGCACCAGGTCGGCGTCGACGTCGTGGACGGAGACCTCGATACCGGCTGACCGCAATGCCTCCGCGACACGGCGACCCGAGCGCAGCGACACGTCACGTTCGTGCGAGAGCCCACCGGCAAGGACGGCGACCCGAGGGGACGGAGGTGTCACGCGAGGTCCGGCCCGGGAGCCTGCACCGAGTCCCGGCCCGGGCCGGCGCTCGTGCCGAACAGCTCGACGAGCTCGCGCTCGCCGCGGACCACGCCCGCGAGACGCCGCACACCTTCACGGATCCGCTCGGGGGTCGGGTAGCAGAACGACAGCCGCATGTGGTCGGACCCCGTGCCGTCGAAGTAGAAGGCCGTGCCCGGGACGTAGGCGACGCGCGCGGTGACGGCACGCGGCAGCATGTCCTTGGCGTCGAGGCCGTCGGGGAGGCGGACCCACGTGTAGAAGCCACCGTCCGGCACCGTCCACGTCGCGTCGGGCATGTGCTCGGCAAGAGCGTCGACCATCGCGTCGCGCCGGTCGCGGTACTGCTCGCGGTACGACTTGATCTGACCGCGCCAGTCGAAGGTCTGCAGGTAGGTGCTGATCGCGAGCTGCGACGCGTTCGACGGGCACAGGATCGCGGACTCGCTGGCCAGGACCAGCTTCTCGCGGACGGCGTGCGGCGCGACGGCCCAGCCGACCCGATACCCGGGCGCGAACGTCTTGGAGAACGAGCCGAGGTAGATCACGCCCTCCTCGCTCATCGACCGCATGGCGGGCCGCGGTTCCCCGTCGAAGCCCAGCAGACCGTACGGGTTGTCCTCGAGCACGAGGACGCCGTGCCGGGCCGCGACCTCGAGGATGCGCGGACGGCGCTCGAGTGAGATCGACACTCCGGCCGGGTTGTGGAAGTTCGGCACGGTGTAGAGGAACTTGACCCTGCGCCCGGCCGCACGCAGCGCCGTCAAGGTCTCGTCGAGGAGCTCGGGAACGAGTCCGTCGGCGTCGATCGGCACGTGCACGACCTCCGCCTGGTACGCCCGGAAGACCCCGAGCGCCCCCACGTACGACGGGGCCTCGGCGACGACCACGTCGCCCGGGTCGATGAAGATCCTGGTCACGAGGTCGAGCGCCTGCTGGGAGCCCGTGGTGACGACCACGTCGTCCGGGTGCGCGTCGATGGCCTCGAGTCGCATGACCTCGAGGATCTGCTCCCGCAGGGTCTCGTCACCCTGACCGGAGCCGTACTGCAGGGCGGTCAGGCCACGGGTCGCGACGGTGCGCGCCGCGAGCTCGGCCAGGTCGTCGAGCGGGAGACCTTCGAGGAAGGGCATGCCGCCCGCGAGCGAGACGACCTCGGGACGGTTCGCGACGGCGAACAACGCGCGGATCTCCGAGGCGCGCATCGCGTGCGTGCGGTCGGCGTAGGAGCCGAGCCACGGGTCGAGCCGCGTGCCTGCGGCGGCGGACGTGGGGTGGTGGCCCGACGTCGTGCGCGCGGGCTGCTGCTGCTCTGTCATGCCCTTGAGTGTCGCACGACCTGCGGCGTCACCTGACCGGTGTCCCGCGGGAGTCGTCGCTCACACCTCGGCGAGCGCGCCCTCGATCTCCTCGGCGATGACCGCCTTGGGGCGTGCACCGATGACGGACCGGACGAGCTCACCGCCCGAGTAGATGTTCAGGGTGGGGATCGAGACGACGCCGTAGTCGCCCGTCACCTGCGGGTTGTCGTCGGCGTTGAGCTTGACGATCTTGAGACGACCCTCGTACTGGCCGGCGAGCTCCTCGAGCACCGGGGCGACGAGGCGGCACGGCCCGCACCACTCGGCCCAGAAGTCGACGAGCACGGGCACCTCGGACTCGAGGACCTCGGACCGGAAGGTGGCGTCGGTGACGTCGAGCATGGCGAGTCCTCCAGGGACGAGGGGTGGTCAGTCGAGGGGAGTGAGGCCGGCGAGGTGGTGCTGGGCGTCCAGGGCGGCCGAGCAGCCGGTGCCGGCGGCGGTGATGGCCTGCCGGTAGGAGTGGTCGACCAGGTCGCCGCAGGCGAACACGCCGGGCAGGTTCGTGGCGGTGGTGCGCCCGTGCACCTTGACGTACCCGTTCTCGTCCAGGTCGACCTGACCGACCAGCAGCTCCGAGCGCGGCACGTGCCCGATCGCCACGAACACCGCACCCGCCTCGAGCTCACGGGTCTGACCGGTGACCGTGTCGCGCAGCGTGACGCCGGTGACCTTCTCGGTGCCGGTGATGCCCACGACCTCGCTGTTCCACGCGAACTCGATCTTCGGGTCGCCCGCGGCACGGTCGGCCATGATCTTGGAGGCCCGCAGCTGGTCGCGCCGGTGAACCATGGTGACCTTCGAGCCGAACCGGGTCAGGAACGTGGCCTCCTCGACGGCCGAGTCGCCCCCGCCGACGACCACGATGTGCTGGTCACGGAAGAAGAACCCGTCGCACGTCGCGCACCACGAGACCCCGCGCCCGGAGAGGCGGTGCTCGTCGGGCAGACCGAGCTCCCGGTATGCGGAACCCGTCGCCAGGATGACGGCCCGCGCCAGGAACGTCTCGCCACCACCGGTGACGATCGTCTTGACCTCACCGGTCAGCTCGAGCGAGGTCACGTCGTCCCACAGGACCTGCGCACCGAACCGCTCGGCCTGCTTCTGCAGGTTCTCCATCAGCTCCGGGCCCTGGATCCCGTCCGGGAAGCCGGGGAAGTTCTCCACCTCGGTGGTGTTCATCAACGCGCCACCGGCGGTCACCGACCCCGCGATCACCACCGGCGCCAGACCCGCACGCCCCGCGTAGATCGCCGCGGTGTACCCGGCCGGACCTGAACCGACGATCACCAGGTCGTGCACGGTGGTGGACTGCTCGCTCACAAGGATTCCTCGGGGTCGATGGGTCATGCGGTCGGCACAACGGATCGTAGGCCGGATCTGTTCCGACCCCCGCAGGCGATCGCCGGCACGGCAGCCCTCAGGACAGGGTGATCTCCGCCAGCTCGATGCGGAAGCCACCGTCGGGCGCGGTCGGCAGGCGATCGAACCACAGGACGACCGTCGAGGTGTCCACCGGGGTGGCGAACGTCAGCACCGTCTCCGGGCCCAGCGTTCCCTCCGCGAGCAGCGTGCCTCCCGACGGGTTCGCCGCGTCGGACTGCCGCACCTGCACGTTGCCGCCCGCGCCGTTGACCTGCAGCGTCACCGAGGACACGGTCGACGTCTCCTGCAGGGTGAGCACGAGCGCCACACCTGGCTTGAAGCCCGCGAAGTCGTCGGCCTTGTACGTCATCGTGTACCAGAAGGTCGACGGGTCACCGTCTCGGGCGCGGTCCACGGCCTCCTGGTGCTCACCGTCGGCGTCCGAGGGGTCGACCGACTGGATCGAGGCGATCACCGGCGCGACGCCGGACACCGGGGTCGTCGCGGACGCGCTCGGCTCACCCGCGCTGCCGGACGGTTCGGCCGACGTCTGCGTGCCCTGCGAGCTCGTGGTCTGGGCGGCGGGCGAGCCACCGGCGTCAGGGCCGAAGAACAACGCCCGGAAGGCCAGGATGACGCCGATGAGCACGACGACGGCGACCGCGCCGAGCACGATCGCTGTCGGGTCGGACCGCCGCTTGCGCGGGGCCTCCTCGACGCCGAAGTCCTCCCACTCGAGGTCTCCGCCCGCAGGCTGCTGAGGACCTGCCCCGCCCGACGGCGCGAACGCCGGCGGCGGCACCGACGGCCCCGGGGCCGCCCCGAAGGCCGACGCGCGCGCCGGTGCCGGTGGCATGGCCGGTGGCAGGGGCAGGGCGGCAGGCGGGCCCGCGTACGGGGCAGCGCCACCGGGCGCGCCGAGCGGCGCCGACGGCGGGACCGGGGTTCCGGGAGTGCCCGCGCCGGGCGGAGGGAGCACAGGCCCGGTGCCGAGGCCGCCGACCGGTCCGAAGGCGCTCGTGCGGCCCGGCGTGGCCGGTGGCGGGGTGCCGGGCAGGTTGGCGCCGGGCAGCGCCTGGTCGGCGAACGCGGACCGCACGGACTGGCGCTGCACCTGCGGCGGGGTGAACGCCTGGGGCGGCGGAGGGGTGAACGCCTGGGTCGGCGGACCGTCGTCGTAGTCGTACTCGGGGGCGACGTCAGGGCCGGGACCGACAGAGGACGAGGCGGCGACCGCCGCCCCGACGATCGGCCAGTCCTGCTGCGCCGGCATCTCCTCGGCAGCCTGGGACAGGCCGACGGTCCGGATCGAGCCCCACGGCTCGAGCTCACGGACGACCTCACCCGGGGAGTGCGGTCCGTCGACGTGCACGCCGAGCGTCACGGCGCACAGCGTGTCGAGATCGTTCGGCACACCGGCGACCAGGTCGGCCGGTGCGACGGGCCCCTGCTCGGACACGGGTGCTGCGGGAAGCGCAGCCGGGGTCGCCGGCAGGTGCGCACCGGACGGCCAGAGACCGGTCAGGGCCGTGTACAGCAGCCGCACGAGCGCCACCGCGTCGGTCCGCGACGTGCTGCGCGCATCGCCACCGGTCAGGCCGAGCAGGGCGCCGTCGAGCGCCAGGCCGGTGACGAGCACGCGGCCGTCGGGCGCGACGTGCACGCTCGAGGGCCGCAGGGTCAGGTGGTGCACACCGCGGCGCCGGGCGACCTCGAGCGCGGAGGCGACCTCCCCGACGAGCGCACGGGCCTGGTCCGCGGTGAGCGGCCCGCGCGCCACGAGCTGGTCGAGCGAGGGGCCCGCGACCTGCTCGGTCACGACGTAGCCCGTGTCCTCGTGCATCCCGACGTCCAGCACGCGCACCAGACGGGCGTCGGTGACGAGCGCGGCACGACGGGCGGCGTCGAGCGCCTGCGCCACGTCACCGGACTCCAGCACCCGCACCCTGACCGGACGGTCGAGGATCTGGTCGTTGCCCTCCCAGAGCGAGGTGCCCGGCAGGTCCGTGGACCCGGGTTCGAGCACGCGGTACCGGCCTGCCAGCACGGTGCCTCGTCCGACGACCTCGTTCACGACACCTCCAGGGCTCTGCCCCCGCGGCCGGGGGCATCGGACATGCTAGACGTGCTGCTTCACCCGCGTCGCCGTCGTAGGCGTGCGACCAGCGGTCTGGTCAGGTCGTCGAGCTCCCGCACGTGCATGATCTTCAGCGCCACCACGTACACCGCACCCATGACGAGCCCGACGACGACGCAGGTGACCAACCACCCGACAAGGCGATCCGGAACGTCGAGGAGCGCCGAGGTCGCAGCCCCTGCGCCGGCGGCGAGAACCGCGGCGACGAGTGCCTGAGCATGCGTACGCAGCACTCGTGGACCGTCGACGTGCACCAGGCGGGCGCGCAGACGCCACAGGGCAACCCCGGCCCCGAGGGCGTACGACAGGCTCATCGCGGCACCGGCACCGGCGACCCACCACTGGGGGTCGAGCAGCTCCCGCGAGAGCCAGGTCCCGATCGCGACCACTGCAGCCATCGCCACCTGGACGGGCACCATGCCGCGAGCATCCTCGTACGCGTAGTAGACGCGCTGGCACATCGACCAGGCCCCGAAGAACGGCAGCCCCACGGCCATCGTCACCACGACACCGCTCACGGCGTGGGCCTCGGCCGCGGTGCCGGTCAGGATGACCAGACCGGTGAGCGGATACCCGAGCACGACCAGCACCGCGGTCGCGATCGTCGTGAACAGCCCGACGACCCTCAGACCGAGCGAGAGGGTCGAGCGGGCCCCGTCGGCGTCGCCGTCGTGTGCCTGCGCGGAGAGTCGGGTGAACAGCGCGGTGGCCAAGGAGACGGTGACCAGCGAGTGCGGCAGCATGAAGATCAGGAAGGCGTAGTCGTAGGCGGCGTTCCCGGCCACCACGGCGCCCGGGCCCGCTGCGTGACTTGTCTGCGACGCGACGCGGGACACGACGATGTACCCGAGCTGTCCGACGAGCAGCCCGAGGAACGTCCAGACCGCCACCGTCCCGGCCCGGCTGAGCCCGTAGCCGCGTAGACCCCAGCGTGGGCGGTAGCGCACGCCCGCCCGCCGCATCGCCGGGTAGAGGACGGCCGCCTGGGCGATGACACCGAGGGTCGCGGAGACAGCCAGGAGGACGACCTGGCCGCTGCTCCAGGTCGACGCGAGGTTCACGTCGGTCTCGCGGGCATTCCCGAACACGGCGATGAACACGCCGAAGCCGGCGATCGAGACGAGGTTGTTGGCCACGGGCGCCCACATGTACGGCCCGAACGAGCCGCGTGCGTTGAGCACCTGTCCGAGCAGGGCGTACGCCCCGTAGAAGAACAGCTGAGGGATGCACCAGTACGCGAAGGACACCGCCAGCGCGTGCTGAGAGGCGCTTCCGGAGTCGGAGTAGATGTCGACGAGCAGGGGCGCTGCGAGCGTGAGGACCGCTGCGACGGCGCCGAGGACGACGAAGCCGAACGTGAGCAGCCGGTCGACGTAGTCCTGCCCGGCGTCCCGCTTGTAGGCGCGGACGACCTGCGGCACGAGGATCGCGTTCAGCACGCCGCCGGCGAGCAGCATGTACAGCACGTTGGGAAGCTTGTTGGCGACCGCGAAGGCGTCGGCTGCCTGACCCGTCGCGCCGATCGCGGCGACGAGGACCATGCCGCGCAGCAGGCCGAGCACGCGCGACACGGCGGTACCCGACGCCATCAGGGCGGAGGCGCGACCCAGGGCCCCGTTCGACGTGGTCTGGCTCAACGCTTCTCCTCGGTCGGTGCGGGACGGACGGCCGCGGTCGTGCCGGTGGCGGGTGCGCCGCCGCCGAGCACGCCGACGGATGCCACCTCGCCGGTCGCGATGGCCTCGGCCTCGGTCCGCGCGCCGCGGCGGGCCGACTGCCCGCGTCGGACGGTGCGGACGATGCCCAGCACGAGGCCCACGGCGAGCAGGATGCCGACGACGACCGTGCCGACGCCCTCGATGGTCGGGGAGACGCGCGCGGTGAACTCGACGGTCGGGGACACGACGTGGCCGGTCGCGGTGGTCAGCAGGGCGTCGACCCGCACCTCGCAGTTGGCCGTGGCGGTCAGCGCGACGGGGACGGTCTCCTGCGCGCCGGCGGCGACGGTCACCGTGGGGGAGTCGTCGGCGGTCAGGCACGCCTTCGCCGGGCGCAGCTCGACCGTGACGGTCGCGGCGGTGGCCAGGTCGTTGCGCACGACGACGCGCACGTCGGAGTGGGTGCTGACGACGTTGGTGTTGCTCAGCGGCGCGATCGACAGCCCGGCGAGCCGCTCCTGCGTACCGGCCACGGCCTGCTGGACGAGGGCCGCGCGCCCGGCAGGGTCGTCCCGCCAGGCGACGGCCAGCGGGGCGACGAGGCTCTCGTCGACGCCGGTGAGCAGCGAGGTGGGATCGTCGCTCACCGAGGCGAACGCCTGGGCGTCGGCGCGTGCGGTGGCCAGGGCGTTCACCTCGGCGGCCGACAGCTCCTGCTCGGTGCGGGCCGTCGTGGGCAGGGGCGAGCGGTCGGCACCGGTGTCGGACGAGCCGATCAGGGTGGAGACGGGGGTGGCCTGGAGCCACGGAGCGGACTCGAGGGCGTCGAGCACGGCGGTGGCGGTCGGGACGTCGGGGTCCCAGTCGCGGGCGGGCGCGAGCAGCAGGTGCTGCACGTTGGCCGCGTCCTCGCGGGTGGCGACGGCGGTCTCGGCGAGCACGCGCTGCACGGTGGTGGCGGTCGTGGCCCCGGGCTCGACGGACGTCGGGTCGGTGAGCAGCGCGTCGAGCGTGGCGTCGGGGACGAGCACGTCCTGGGTTCCGGCGGAGGTGTCGACGCTCGTCCGTGAGCCGGCGGTCACGCGCAGGTCGGTGGGGACGAGGAGGTCGGACCCGACCACCAGCGTGCCCACGCCGAGCGTGGCGGCGAGTGCTGCGGTGGAGCTGTCGGTCCCGGTGGGGGGCGCCCAGAGCAGGTCGGTCCGGGGTGTCACGCCGAACGTGTCGTCCGGGGTCGCGGCGGACAGGTCGCGTGCGACCCCGACGAGGTCGGCGTGCCCGGCGTGGGCTGCCGCCGCGAGGTCCGGGTCGGACCAGGGCAGGGCGAACACGTCGCGGCCCGGGAGCGTGCGCGTGGTCACCTCGTCGAACCAGGTGCGGGCGTGCGGGCCGCCCGCCTCGGCCTCCTCGAGGAGCGCGGGGTCGACGGCCCAGGCGACCGACGGGTGCCCGCGGGTGACGGCGAGCAGGTCGGCGAGCCGGCCCTCGGGGGAGGTGAGCGACTCCAGGGCGCTCTCGTCGACCGTCGGTGCGGTCGCGTCGGCGTCGACCGGGACGTCCTCGTCCGAGGTCGCGGTGGACTCGTCCTCGGTCGTGGTCGTGACGGAGGTCGCCGGGCCGACGACGGGAAACAGCACGGACACCCGGGTCTGCGCGACGTCCTCGGCGGTCAGCCAGAGCAGGAAGGTGCGCTGCAACCCGACCCGGCGGCCTCCGTCGCCGATCTCGAGCGACAGCCCGCGGGGGCCCCAGGAGTCGGCGTACTCGAGCAGGCCGATGGCCGCGGCCGGGACGGTGACCTCGACGGGCGCGGTCGCCCCGGGGGCCAGGGGTTCGGTCAGGGTGACCTGCGCGGTGGGGCGCCCGGCTGCGGCGGTCGGCGCCAGGTCCGTCCATGCCTGCAGCTCGGCCCGGGTCGAGGGTCGGAACCGGTTGAGCAGGACCGTCGCCCGGGGGTGCTCGATCGTGGTGTCGCCGTCGTTGCGGACGGTGGCACGTACGACGAGGTCCTGACCCGGCCGCAGCACGGCGGGGGAGACCTCGCTGATCTGCACGGTCACCGGCATCGTGTCGGTGCCCGTGGCGGTCGCGGAGGAGCCCACGGAAGTCGTGGCGCCCGCCGGGGCGACCAGGGGACCGACGACGAACGGCAGGGCCAGGAGGGTGGCGAGCACCGCACGCAGAGACCGGCGGGGCGAACGGCCCGGCAGGGCGGGGGCAGGACGGGTCATGCGTCGCCGACGAGCACCACGAGCGCGGCCTCGGCGAGCCTCCGCTCGTTCGGGTAGGCGAGCCGGCTGTGCAGCTCGGCCACGGGTACCCAGGCGGCGTCCTCGGCCTCGCCGTCGGGGTCGCCCTCGACGCTCAGCTCACCGCCGACGGCTCCGAGCAGGAAGTGGTGCACGACCTTGTGCACGCGGCGGTCCTCGCCGCTGAACCAGTAGTCGATGACCCCGAGCCGGCGGACGATCTGCCCGACGATGCCGGTCTCCTCGGCGATCTCACGGATCGCGGCCTCCTCGGGCGTCTCGGTGCCCTCGAGGTGGCCCTTCGGCAGGCACCACTCGAGGCGACCGGCCCGGTTGCGGCGGGCGATCACGGCGGCGTGGTGCACCCCGTCGAACTGGAGGACGACGATGCCGCCGGCCGACGTCTCGTCGACGACGGGCAGCGGGCCTACGTGCCGGGGGGGAGGTGTGCGCCGGTCGATGCGCAGCGCATGACCACCGGGCGGCGAGGGGACGCCACCGGGCACGTCGGGGTGCGCCGGGCTGGACATGCCCGACACTGTAGCCACTTCGTCCATCTGGCAGGCTTGGGCGTCGTGCCGCCCGTCGACGATCCCCGAGACCCCGAGACCACCGCCGCCGCCGTGCTCGCGCTGCAGAAGCGTGCGCTGGCCGTGCTGGCGGGCCTCGCGCCGGAGGCTCTCGAGCTCGGCGCGCTGTTCCGCGACGCGGGTCACGAGCTGTCCCTGGTGGGGGGACCCGTGCGGGATGCCTTCCTCGGGCGGGTGTCCTCCGACCTCGACTTCGCGTCGTCGGCGACCCCTGACGAGACGCAGGCGATCCTGGCCCGCTGGGGTGACGCGCACTGGGACATCGGCCGTGAGTTCGGCACGATCGGCGCGATGAGGCACGGCCGCTCCGGTGGTGCGGACGTCGTCGTCGAGGTGACCACGTACCGGTCCGATGAGTACGACCCGGCGTCCCGCAAGCCGGTCGTGGCGTTCGGCGACAACCTCGAGGGCGACCTGTCGCGCCGGGACTTCACGGTCAACGCGATGGCCGTGCGGGTGCCGGAGCTGACGTTCGTCGACCCGTTCGACGGGCTGAGCGACCTGGCGCGCGGCCTGCTGCGCACCCCGATCGACCCGCGGCGCTCGTTCGACGACGACCCGCTGCGCATGATGCGGGCCGCGCGGTTCGCCGCACAGCTCGGCTTCGCGGTCGACCCCGCAGCTACCGAGGCGATCGTGGAGATGGCCGACCGGATCTCGATCGTGTCGGCCGAGCGGGTCCGCGACGAGCTGGTGAAGCTGCTCCTGTCGGCGGAGCCGCGTGCGGGGCTGCAGGTGCTGGTGGAGACCGGCCTGGCCGACCACGTGCTGCCCGAGCTGCCGGCGCTGCGCCTGGAGATCGACGAGCACCACCGGCACAAGGACGTCTACGAGCACTCGCTGACCGTTCTCGACAAGGCGATCGCGCTGGAGACGGGCCCCGACGGCGCCGTGCCGGGTCCGGACCTGGTGCTGCGCCTGGCCGCGCTGCTGCACGACATCGGCAAGCCCCGCACCCGACGGTTCGAGGACGGCGGCGGCGTGAGCTTCCACCACCACGAGGTCGTCGGCGCCAAGCTCGCCGCCAAGCGCCTCAAGGAGCTGCGGTTCGACAAGGCGACCGTGCAGGCCGTGGCCCGGCTCACCGAGCTGCACCTGCGGTTCCACGGCTACGGCGAGGGTGGCTGGACGGACTCGGCCGTGCGCCGGTACGTGACCGACGCGGGCCCGCTGCTGGAGCGTCTGCACCGGCTGACCCGTTCGGACTGCACCACCCGCAACGTGCGCAAGGCGGCCCGGCTGTCCGCCGCGTACGACGACCTCGAGGTGCGGATCGCCCGGCTGCGCGAGCAGGAGGAGCTGGGCTCGATCCGCCCCGACCTCGACGGCACGCAGATCATGGAGATCCTCGGGATCGGTCCGGGCCGTGAGGTCGGTACCGCCTACAAGTACCTGCTCGAGCTGCGCATGGAGCGCGGACCGCTCGGCGAGGACACGGCCCGCGCCGAGCTCCTCGCGTGGTGGTCGGCGCAGGGGGACGTCACGCCCTGACCGGCTCCGGGGCGAGGTCGACGGGGGCGGGCGTGCGGGCACCCCACCGGAAGAGCACCGCCGCGGTCACCAGGTAGGCGACGGCGAGGGCGCCGAACACACCGCGGGACCATCCCTCGTCCGGCAGGGTGAACGCCGCCAGCGCGGCGGCACCGACGAACGCCACGTTGTACAGGACGTCGTAGAACGCGAACGCCCGCCCCCGGAACGCGTCCTCGGTGTCGCGCTGGACGATCGTGTCGACCGCGATCTTGGTGCCCTGCGCGGCGAGCCCCAGCAGCGTCGCCCCGGCCAGCACCACGGCGCGTGCGGGCGAGGTGAGGAGCAGCACCTGGCTGGCCGCGGCGAGCAGCAGCATGATCGTGATCCAGGCCAGCGAGCCGGTGTACCGGGACAGGGTCGGGGTGAGGAGCACCGCGAAGAAGCCCCCGACACCGGTGAGCCCGATCACGAGCGCGAAGGTCGCCAGCCCGGCGTCGGCGTCGCCCGGGTCGGAGAGGAGGTTGCGGGAGATGAGGATCGCGGCGATGAACACGACGCCGTAGAGGAACCGGTGCACCGCCATCACGAGCAGGCCCTGCCCCGGTGTGCGTCGGGCCACCAGGTAGCGGGCCCCGTGCGCGAGACCGCGGGCGACCCGGGCGATCTCGTTGGTGATCGCCTGCTCGGCGGGCTTCTCGGGGCCCAGCAGCGTGCGGGTCATCCGCAGCGCGAGCAGGGCCGCGGTGCCGAAGACGAACGACGCGCAGAGCAGGGCCGCGGAGTCCTTCAACCGTCCGGGATCGAGCGTCATCCCCAGCAGCACGCCGATGCCGCCGCCGAGGAACGCTGCTCCGGCACCCAGCGTCGGGGTCAGCGAGTTGGCGGTGAGCAGCAGAGGGCCGTCCACGACGCGCGGCAGACCTGCGGACAGACCCGCGAGCAGGAACCGGTTGACCGACAGCGCCGCGAGCCCGAGCACCGAGATCCACACGGTGACACCGCCGGTGAGCATGAGCAGCGCCATCGCGAGCGTGAGCACGACGCGCACCGCGTTGCCCCACGCGAGCACCTGGCGGCGCTGCCAGCGGTCGAGCAGCACGCCGGCGAAAGGGCCGACGATCGTGAACGGCGCGAGCATCACGGCGAACGCCCCCGCGATCGCCGGCGCGGTGCCCTGGCTCTCGGGGGAGAAGAACAGCAGGGACGCCAGACCGACCTGGAACATGCCGTCGCCGGTCTGCGACACCAGGCGCACCGCGAAGAGCTTGCGGAAGTCGGGCAGACGCAGCAGCGTCCGCAGCTCGGTGATCACCTGCACCGGCTCATCCTCGCACCCGGCTGTCGCCCGCCGGTGGGGCCTGGTGTCGGGCCTCACCCGCGTGCCGGCCGTCACCTGGTGCCTGAGCTGACCGAGAGGGGCCGCCGATACGATGCTCGGCGGATCACCGAGGATCAGGTCGGCTGCACGAGCCGGCGCGCGGCGCACGGACAAGGAGAGAGCCGACGTGGAGAGCACCGGTGACGAGTGGGGCGACCTGGTGGACCAACTGCGCGAGCAGGTCACCGTTCAGGTTCCGCACGACGTCGACGTGCGGCCCACCGAGGACGGTTTCGCCGTCGGCTATCCCGAACCGCTGGTGATGCGCGGGCCGGACGGGCCGAGCGTCTCGTGCCTGTGGTCCTTGGTGAGGTGCGAGCCGTCGACGATGACGTTCCAGATCGTCGACGTCGTCACGGAGGGCGAGGCCAGCTGGTTCGAGGGGAGCCTGACGGCGAGCGGCTTCCGCGGCCGGGTGTCGGGGGACCGCTCGGCGTCTGTGTACGGCACCCTGCCGGACGGGAGCCATGGACTCCTGGAGAAGCGGGTGCACAGTGCGAAGGTGCTGCACACGGCGATCAGGGAGCCGGCCGCGGCGCTGGGATGGCAGGAGAAGCAGCCCGCGTCGGCGATCGTCGGCAAGACGGTCGCGATCGTCACCGGGATCGGCCTCCTGCTCGGCCTGGGTGGTGTGGCGGCCCTCGCCCTGACCGGGCGTCTGGGCTGAGGCGCGCCCCTCACGATTGGCTTCGTTCACCCGCCGACAGGCTCGTGAGCACCGACGTGAACTCGGGACCGACGACCGGGAGCTGGTCGGCGAGGCAGGCCGCCGTCAGGCGCAGCACCGCGATCGACCCGTCCTCCTGGGTGTCCCCGACCAGCCCGTCGAGCTGGCGCAGGTCGTAGTCCCTGCCCAGCACCCGGGTGCGCGCGCCGAGCAGTTGGCTCAGGCCCGGTGCGCCGCCGCCCGGCTCGGCGAGGGCCAGCTGAAGCCGTTCGGCCCCGCCGGCCTGCCGGGCGAACGCCTGGACGGCCTCGTCCGCGAGCGTCTCGAGAGAGGCGCGCGGGGGCAGCAGCACGCGCCGCACGCTCATCACCGGGGTGTACCCGGAGGCCAGCCCGCGGCGCACCGCGACAGCCTCGGCGTCGGCGACGCCCGCGGACACCGGGTCCACCGGTGTCCACAGGTCGTTCGGCCACCGCAGGGTCGTCATCGCCCTCACCACCATGTCGCCATCTCGTCGGCCAGTGCCTGCCCGGTCTCGACCATCTCCGCCGGGTCGATCACGATGCCGACGGAGGCTGACCCGCCCAGCCCCCACGCGAGTCCGGCGTTGGCACCGATGTGCCACCTGCCGTCCTCCATCGTGAAGGTGGCACCCGCGCCGGCCCCGGCGCCGGCCCAGCCCTCGACGCCACCGGTGATGCCGACACCGCCGACGGATGCCTCTGCCACACCTGAGACCCGGGCGCCGGCCAGCACCTCGCCCCCTGCTTCGACCCCGTCGGTCGTGACGGTGACCTCACCTTGGCCGTACGCACCGACCTGCGCGGTACCCGACAGGTGCGCGTCGGAGTAGTCGTTGTGGTAGCCGACGGTGCCCTCCGCGTTGACCAGGTTCGCCTCGGCGTCGAGCTTGGCCTGGAAGCCCTTGGCCGCGGCCCACGACACGGAGCCCGTCGCGTCGGCGCTCAGCGCGGAGACGGCCCCGTTGCCGTAGAAGGCCCCGTCGGCGCCACCCGCCGGTGTGGTGAACGCGCCCTGCGCGCGCCAGACCCATGCCGACCCGTGGACGGAGGCGATCACCGCGGACAGTCCCAACGCGGGTGCACCGCTCAGTCCCGCCCAACCATTCTTTCCCCACTGGCTCTTCCACTGGTCGCTGGTCGTGGAGCCCCACGACCAGCTCCCCTCGGTGCCTGGGCCCTCCGCGCCGGAGGTGCTGTACGTCCCGCCGCCAGCACGCGTGAGTGCGAGGACGGCCTCGTCGCCCGAGGTGTCGAGCGACTGCCGAGCACCGGCGAGGATCTCCCGCGCCTCCTGCCGTGTCGCGCCACCACCGTCGAGGTACGTGGGGTGGATCCCGCCGTGCTGCGCGTACTGGGCGAGGGCCGCCTGGTGTGCCGCTCTCGACTGCGCTGTGAGGGTCTCCGCCTGCATCCAGGTGTCGATCGCGTCCTGCGCGCGGGACTGCGTGGTCGTGATCACGTCGGCGTGCGAGTCCAGCGCGGCGGCTGCCTCGGTCAGCAGGTCGGCCGCTGTGAGCCACTGCGCGGGCACGCGTTCGAAAGCGGCCCAGAAGGCGTCGGCCGCCTCACCCGTCCAGGTGGGGGCGCGCAGCAACCTGAGCTGGTCGCCGGTGTCCGCCAGGCGGGTCGCCCACGATCGCAGGGTCTGCGCGACGCCGCGGATGTCACCGGCGGAGCCGGGCACGAGGGCCGTGGGGTCGTCGGTGGTGCCGAGCTCGGCCTCGGAGGGGGCTGTCATCAGGGCAGCTCCGTGCGGGGGTTGAACGTCGGCAGGGAGAACGATCCGAGGGTCGCGCTCGTGTCGTCGTCGGCCGTGCAGTACAGCTGGGCGGCGCTGCGCAGCTCCTCCGCCTGCGCCGTCAGGTTCGCGACGAGGGCGTTGAGGACCTCGGAGGTGAACTGGCAGAACTGCGGCAGCACGTCGGCCAGCTCGACATGACCTGTGGACTGCGCGCCCGTCCCGGCGGTGGACAGCGCGGGGCAGCCGTAGGTGCCGCCGATCGTGTCGAGCTGACCCGCCAGGGCGGTGACCTCGGTGCCCTCGACGGAGAGCCCGGCGCTCACCCCTGACCCTCGACCGGCTGGTCGTCGACCTGGACGCTGATGTTGACGGCGTCGCCCTCGACACCGTTCGACGTCGCCGTGAGCCCGTAGGTCACGCCCGACGCCGTGAGGGTGCAGCGCACCTCGGACCCGGCCTCGCCGGGAAGCGGGTCCGGGCAGTCGACGCTGTCCGGCGCGACACCCACCTGCTCCTGGAGCATCGAGCTCACCTGCGTCTCGAGCTCGCCGGTGCCTACCTGGGTGGACGTCGTCGCCGAGAACGAGCACGCGGAGGTGAGGACGAGCAGGAGCACGGCGGTGAGGCCGGCGGTCGTGGCAGAGCGCATGCGCGCCATCGTGGCACGGTCACGCCCCGCAACCCGGAGAACCCGGGGATCTGTGGATGGGCGGTCCGGTCGCGGAGGCCGAGCAGTACCTGCGCCGGGCAGACGTGGGGCCCGGTGACCTTGACGGTCACCGGGCCCCACGTCATCGCTACGGGCGGGCGCGCCTGGCAGCGCCTCCGCCCTTCGCTGCGCTGCGGATCAGCGCTCGACCTCGCCGCGGATGAAGGCCTCGAGCTGCGCGCGGCCCTCGTTGTCCTCCATCTGGACCGGCGGGGACTTCATGAAGTAGGTCGCGGCGGACAGGATCGGGCCACCGATGCCACGGTCCTTGGCGATCTTCGCGGCGCGCAGGGCGTCGATGATGATGCCGGCCGAGTTCGGGGAGTCCCAGACCTCGAGCTTGTACTCCAGGTTCAGCGGGACCTCGCCGAAGGCGCGACCCTCGAGGCGCACGTACGCCCACTTGCGGTCGTCGAGCCACGCGACGTAGTCCGACGGGCCGATGTGGACGTTGCGGTCCTCCTTCTTGCCGGCCAGCGGGCCGTCGTGGAGGTTGGACGTCACGGCCTGCGTCTTGGAGAGCTTCTTGGACTCCAGGCGCTCACGCTCGAGCATGTTCTTGAAGTCCATGTTGCCGCCGACGTTCAGCTGGTACGTGCGGTCCAGGATGACGCCGCGGTCCTCGAACAGGCGGGCGAGCACGCGGTGCGTGATGGTCGCGCCGACCTGCGACTTGATGTCGTCGCCGACGATCGGGACGCCGGCGGCCTCGAACTTCGCGGCCCACTCCGGGTCGGAGGCGATGAACACGGGCAGGGCGTTGACGAACGCGACGTTCGCGTCGATGGCGCACTGGGCGTAGAACTTCGCGGCGGCCTCGGAGCCGACGGGCAGGTAGCAGATGAGGACGTCGACCTGGGCCTCGCGCAGCGCGGCGACGATGTCGACCGGCTCGGCGTCGGACTCGTCGATCGTCTGGGAGTAGTACTTGCCCAGGCCGTCGAGGGTGTGGCCGCGCTGGACGGTCACGCCGAGCGGCGGGACGTCGGCAATCTTGATGGTGTTGTTCTCCGAGTTGAAGATCGCCTCGGACAGGTCGAAGCCGACCTTCTTGGCGTCGACGTCGAACGCCGCGACGAACTCGATGTCGCTCACGTGGTAGTCGCCGAACTGGACGTGCATGAGGCCCGGCACCTTCCCGCTGGGGTCGGCATCGGCGTAGTAGGTAACGCCCTGGACCAGCGACGCGGCGCAGTTGCCGACGCCGACGATGGCGACGCGGATGGAGGTCATCCTCGCTCCTTCTCGGTGTTGCGCGCCGCGGCGGAGTCATCGTCCGTCACGGCAGCAGGGGAGTCAGCAGCGGCCGGACGACCGGTGCTTGCGGTACGGGCGCGACGCTCGCCGCGCTCGTTGTCGATGAGCCCGTCGAGCCAACGGACCTCGCGTTCGACCTGGTCGAGGCCGTGGCGCTGGAGCTCGAGGGTGTACTCGTCCATCCGCTCGCGGGTGCGGGCGAAGGACTGGCGGATGGTCTCGAGGCGCTCGGTGAGGCGTGAGCGTCGTCCTTCGAGGATCCGTAGACGGGTCTCGGCGTCGGTCTGCGCGAAGAACGCGAACCGGACGTCGAAGTTCTCGTCCTCCCAGGCGGCCGGGCCGGACGAGGCGAGCACCTGCTGCAGGTGCTCCTTGCCGTCGGCGGTCAGCTGGTAGACGATGCGTGCGCGCTTGCTGGCCACGTGCGTGTCGGTCGACCTGTCGGTCGACTCGCTGCCGGTGATCCAGCCTCGGTCGGACAGCGACTTCAGGCACGGGTAGAGCGAGCCGTAGGACAGTGCACGGAACGAGCCGAGCACGAGGTTGAGCCGCTTGCGCAGCTCGTAGCCGTGCATGGGCGACTCGGCGAGCAGGCCGAGGATGGCGGGTTCCAGCACGTCAGCGCGACCGCGCATGCCGGACCACCTCCTCAGGGCGTTGCTCGATGTATCGAGTTGATACATCGGGAGAGTATGTCGGATCGATGCCTCGGCACAAGCAGTGCCGATCGTGTGAAGGCTCCGCGAGATCCGGACACGGGCGTCGACGCCCGGACAGACCGGTCGTCCATACTGGGCGGGCGCGCCGACCGACCCCGGCGCGCCCGGGGTGCGCCCAGCGCTGCCCGGCCGTCGTCAGGAAGGCACCGTTGTGGCAGGCACGAACCGACGAGCGCAGCCCGCGCCGCCGCGCCGCTCCTCGCGCAGCTCACGCGCGCGCCAGCCGGAGCCGAAGGCCAAGCGCCGCTTCTTCGACTACCCCCGTTCGGGGTACACGGGGCTGCACCGGTGGATGCCGTCGTGGCGGTTCATGCTCGGCTCGTTCCTGACGGGTGTCTTCCTGGTGGCCGGTGCGCTCGTCGCGGCCTACGCGAAGGTCCAGCCGCCGAACCCGAGCGACGACATCTTCGCTCAGACCACGACCGTGTACTACGCGGACACCGTCAACGCCGACGGCAGCGTCACACCCGGCGAGGTCATGGGCACGTTCGCCGACCAGAAGCGCGAGATCGTCGACTTCGCGACCCTGCCCAAGTACGTGGGGGACGCCGTCGTCGCCTCCGAGGACCGGACCTTCTACACCAACAGCGGCGTCGACCTGAAGGGCATCGCCCGAGCCTTCGTCAACAACGTCAGCGGCGGCGCCACCCAGGGTGCCTCGACGCTGACCCAGCAGTACGTCGAGCGGTACTACGTCAACAAGACGACGTCCGACTACCTCGGCAAGTTCAACGAGGCCCTGCTCGCGGTGAAGATCTCCCGGCAGGAGTCCAAGGAGGAGATCCTCGGGCGGTACCTCAACACGATCTACTTCGGCCGTGACTCGTACGGCATCCAGGCGGCGGCGCAGTCGTACTTCAACGTGAACGCCGCCGACCTGACGATCTCGCAGGCCGCGCTGCTCTCGGGCGTCATCCCGTCCCCGAACAACTGGGACCCGGCGGTCAGCCCCGACAAGGCCGAGCAGAAGTGGAACCGGGTGCTCGACAACATGGTCGAGGACGGGTGGATCACCGCCGACGAACGCGCGGCGCAGACCTTCCCCGAGACCGTCGTCTACACCCGGAGCGAGACGTACCGCGGACCCGCCGGCTACCTGCTGGAGATGGTCCGCGACGAGATCATCGCGAACGTGCCGTCGATCACCGACGAGTCCCTGGACCGCGGCGGCTACAAGATCGTCACGACCATCCAGAAGCCCGTGCAGGACCAGGCCGTCGCCGCGGTGAACTCGCTGTGGGACGGCACCCTCGCCGACGGGGCAGTGCCGTCAGACAGGATGAAGGTCGCCATCGCGTCCGTCGACCCCGCGGACGGCGGGATCGTCGCGCTCTACGGCGGCAAGGACTACCTCGAGGACTCCATCAACCGGGCGACGTACGACGCCGTGCAGGCGGGCTCCACGTTCAAGCCGTTCGCGCTGGTCGCCGCCCTCGAGTCGGGCATCCCGTTGACCAAGACGTACAACGGGGCGAGCCCGCAGACGTTCGGGGACTGGTCGCCCGGGAACTTCGACGGCGAGCAGTTCGGCGACATCGACCTGATCAAGGCCACGGCGCAGTCGGTCAACACCGTCTACGCACAGCTCAACATCGAGGTCGGCCCGGACAAGACCGTGGCGGTGGCCCGGGACGCGGGTGTCACGACCGAGGTCGAGGCGAACGCCGCGAACGTGCTCGGCACCGCGACGGTGCACCCGATCGACATGGCAGGCGCGTACGCGACCTTCGCAGCGCAGGGGTGGCAGGCCGACCCGTTCATCGTCCGCACGATCACGAACCCCGACGACTCCCTGGCCTACCAGGGCGGGGACGAGCGCAGCCAGGTCATCCCGTCGGACGTCATGGCGGACGCCACCTACGCGATGACGCAGGTCGTCCAGGAGGGTTCGGGCAAGACCTGGGTCAAGCCCCTCGGCAAGTCGATCGCAGGCAAGACGGGTACGTCGACCGGCAACAAGTCGGCGTGGTTCGTCGGCTACACACCGACGATCGCGACCGCGGTGGCGTTCAGCCAGGTCGGCGAGGACGGCAAGTCGCAGGACACGATCACCCCCTTCGGCAACAAGGCGAACGGCAAGAAGATCACCGAGATCACCGGTGCCACATGGCCCTCGGCTCTCTGGGCGGCCTACATGGGCCCTGTGCTCGACATGCCGCAGTTCGCCAAGGACGACGAGTTCCCGCCGCGCGCGAACGTCGGACCCTCGCCGAGCGCGTCGCCGACCGTCACCGAGACGCCGACCGAGGCACCACCCACCGAGACGGCCGCACCCGCTCAGGTCACGGTGCCGTCCGGGCTGAACGACAAGCTCGAGGCCGACGCGACCTCCGCACTGCTGCAGAACGGGCTCGTACCCGCCGTCACGTCCGAGTACTCGGACTCGGTGACGAAGGGCAGGGTCATCCGGACGGATCCCGGCGGCGGGACCACGCTCGACACCGGCAGCACGGTCGCGCTGGTCATCTCGCTGGGTCCGAAGCCGGTGGAGACGCCGGCGCCGACCGTCGCCCCGACGCCGACGCCGACCCCGTCGCAGACGGCACAGGGCGGCCAGGGTGGCCAGGGCGGCTGACCGGTCGCGCCGTGCCGGACGTCCAGGCGATTCGTCGGGGCGTCCGGCGAGCCGGTAGTGTTGTCCCTTGCTGTGCTCACCGACCGGTGCCGCCGATCGGCGCCGTGCCCCACGTGTCACCACGTGGCGCACCGGAGGGTGCAGCGACGCACGAGAACCCTCCTGTCACGGACCGACCGTGACCGCTGAGACCAGAGGAGGTGGGTATGAGCCTGCGTCAGTACGAGATCATGATCATCCTCGACCCCGAGATCGAGGAGCGCACCGTCGCCCCGTCGCTCGACAAGTACCTGTCCGTCATCAAGAACGACGGCGGCACGGTCGACAAGGTCGACATCTGGGGTCGTCGTCGCCTTGCGTACGACATCAAGAAGAAGGCCGAGGGCATCTACGCCGTCGTCGACTTCCACGCGACGCCCGCGACCGCCAAGGAGCTCGACCGCCAGCTCGGCCTCAACGAGGTCGTCCTGCGCACCAAGGTCCTGCGCGCCGACGCCTGAGCACGTTGTGGGTGCACGCCCGTAGCGTGCGCCCATCCACCGACTGATCGAACGAGCGAGGAGCTGGCATGGCTGGTGAGACCGTCATCACGGTGATCGGGAACCTGACCGGGGACCCGGAGCTCCGCTTCACCCCCTCGGGTGCAGCGGTCGCGAACTTCACCATCGCCTCCACCCCGCGCAACTTCGACCGCCAGAGCAACGAGTGGAAGGACGGGGAAACCCTGTTCATGCGCTGCTCGATCTGGCGGGAGGCGGCCGAGTCGGTCGCCGAGTCGCTCACGAAGGGCACCCGCGTCATCGCGACCGGGCGGCTCGTGCAGCGGAGCTACGAGACCCGCGAGGGTGAGAAGCGCTCCGTCGTCGAGCTGCAGGTCGACGAGGTCGGCCCGTCGCTGCGCTACGCCACCGCCAAGGTCACCCGGGCCCAGCGCTCGGGTGGCGGCGGCGGCTTCGGCGGCAACAGCGGTGGTGGCGGCTTCAACGGTGGTGGCGGCGGTTTCAGCGGCGGCGGCTCTGCCTCCGGTGGCCAGGCGGACGACCCGTGGGCGACGCCCGCAGGTGGTGCCGGCGGCTACTCGGACGAGCCCCCGTTCTGATCGACGCCCTCCCGCACTTCCCAGCCAGGGCCTGAGGTCACTCAGGTTCCGGCGATCCCCATCCCCGGGCACGGCAACGCCCGGGGCTCCAGCAGACAAGGAGCACCACGATGGCCAAGGCCGTGGTCCGCAAGCCCAAGAAGAAGCAGAACCCCCTCAAGGCAGCCAAGATCGACGTTGTCGACTACAAGGACACCGCGCTGCTGCGCAAGTTCATCTCCGACCGCGGGAAGATCCGCGCTCGCCGGGTGACCGGTGTGTCCGTGCAGGAGCAGCGTGCGATCGCGCGTGCCGTCAAGAACGCCCGCGAGATGGCCCTGCTGCCGTACTCGTCGTCGGCTCGCTGAGAAGGAGACCGAAAATGGCGAAGATCATCCTGACCCACGAGGTCACCGGCCTCGGCGCTCCTGGCGACGTCGTCGAGGTGAAGGACGGGTACGCCCGGAACTTCCTCATCCCGCGCAGCCTGGCCACGCCGTGGACCAAGGGTGCCGAGAAGGACATCACCGCGATCCGTAAGGCCCGTAAGGCCCGCGAGATCGCGACGCTCGACGACGCCAAGGCGATCCGCGACTCGCTGCAGTCCAAGGCGGTCGTCGTCACGGCGCACGCCGGCGAGTCCGGTCGTCTGTTCGGCGCGGTCACCACCGCCGAGATCGCTGACGCGGTCAAGGCTGCCGGTGCCCCGTCGGTCGACAAGCGCAAGATCGAGATCGGCCAGCCGATCAAGTCGGTCGGCGAGTACAAGGTGTCCGTGCGCCTGCACGCGGACGTCGCCGCGACGCTGACCGTCAAGGTCGTCGCGGGCTGACGCCCACCGCACCACACGAAGCGCCCCCTCGGCTCGGCGGGTTCTAGCGATCCCCGCAACACCCTGAGTTTCAGGGAGTTGCGGGGATCGTGTCGTCGTTGGAGTTGAAGGGGTTGTTCTTCGCGGCCCTCGCGGTGGAGGAGGGGAACGTCTCGGCCGCTGCGCGTGAGGTCGGGGTGAATCTGAACACGGCGTTCGGGTGGGTGCGCAAGGCCGGTCTCCGCGGGACAGGCACTGGCGGCCGGGGTGGGCATCCTGGTCGGGCGGAGTACGAACGGTTGCGCGCTCAGGGAGTCAGCCGACGGCAGGCCGCTCGGCGTGTCAGCGTGCACGTGCGCACTGCTCGGGACTGGGATCGGGGCGTGCTCTCGCGAGGTCATACCCGGATCTATCCCGACGGCCGGAAGGTGGACTACCGCACCGGTGAGACCACGGCGGTCACCCCGCCGATCGGGCCGTCGATGGCCGTCGTGGAGGCCGTGCTGCACCCTCGGTTCCTGACCCTGGTCGAGCGTGAGCAGATCGCCGATCTGCGCCGTCGAGGTGAGTCGTTTCGCGCGATCGGGCGGGCACTGGGTCGGCCCGCGTCCACGATCATGCGTGAGATCAGCGCCAGGTCCGTCGACGGCATCTACCTTCCGCACCGCGCGCACCGGTCGTGGGCCTCGGGCAGGTCGCGGCCCCGGCAGGCCAAGCTCGCCCGGCACGGTCGCCTGCGTGACTACGTCGCGGGCAGGCTTGCCGAGCAGTGGTCTCCCGAGCAGATCTGTCACGCTCTGGTCCGGGAGTTCCCGGACGACGAGAGCATGCGGGTGAGCGTGGAGACGATCTACCAGGCGATCTACGTCCAGGCCCGCGGCGGTTTGCGCCGGGAGGTCGCCGACGCGCTGCGCACCGGGCGCACCCGCCGCAAGCCCCACCGGGCGCCCGAGCAGCGCACGCCTCGGTTCGTCGATGAGATGGTGATGATCTCCGAGCGGCCGGCCGAGGTCGCCGACCGGGCGGTGCCCGGGCACTGGGAGGGCGACCTGATCGTCGGGACGGGGTCGCGCTCGGCGATCGTGACCCTGGTCGAGCGCTCGACCCGTTACGTGATGCTCGGGCACCTGCCCGGCGGGCACACCGCCGAAGAGGTCCGCGATGTGCTGGTCCCGCTGATCGGGTCTCTGCCGGCGCACCTGCGCGGGTCGCTGACCTGGGACCAGGGCTGTGAGATGGCCGCCCACCAGCAGTTCAGCATCGCGACCGGGGTCCCGGTCTACTTCTGCGACCCGCACTCGCCCTGGCAGCGCGGGTCGAACGAGAACACCAACGGTCTGCTGCGCCAGTACTTCCCCAAGGGCACCGACCTGTCCGTCCACTCACCGGCCGACCTCGAGCACGTCGCTCAACAGCTCAACGCCCGACCACGCAAGACGCTCGACTGGGGCACCCCAGCCGAGCGCCTGCGTGATCTACTGACGACCACGTAGGCCACCAGGTGTTGCGAGGACCCCGAGAATCCGCCCTCCGGCCGGGCGGGGCGCTTCGTCGTTCAGTGCAGGCGACGGCCCGGAGGCAGCTCCCGTTGCAGCGGAGCCGCCGCGTCGGGCCCGACAGAGAGAGCCCAGGGTGGCGCGCCGCGTCAAAGGCGACGCCGTGCATTCGGTCAAGGGGCAGGCACCACGCACCGCTGAGATCTCCGAGTCCTCAAAGCACGTCGACGAGCGGCGCGGCGCCCCCTACGGTGACGACATGCGTCGCAACACCCCGCAGGAGAAGAAGCAGCTCAGCCTGCAGAAGGACCGGCGCAACTCCTACGGCGAGAACGACAAGGCCTCACGCAAGGCCATCCCGGCGGCCAAGGCGCGGGTGAACCGCGCCAATCGCAGGGCCGACACCGTCGCCCTGACCGAGTCCCTGGGCGCACCTGACGAAGACGTCGCCGCGGCCTCGGAGGACGCGGTCGAGGGACGCCGACGCAAGGTCTGGCGCAAGTGGCCGGACGAGCCTCTGGGCAAGATGCTTGCCCGCCGCACGGACAACGACGAGCAGCGCCCGTTCGACCCTTCCTGGCGCAACCCGTACTGAGCCCTAGCTGAGCTCCTCCGGATGCGTAGCATCCGGAAACAGCGTCCGCGCAGCGAGCCCGGACCTGCGGGCGAAGCAACAAGCACGTGCTGACACAGATGTTTCGCGCAGGTCGATAGTGACGGCACCCGGCGGCTGGACGTGCATCGGGCGCTCGTCCGCCGAGAGCGGATCTGCTGACGGCAGGCTTATCTTGCCCACGGGGTACGCGCTCGGATGCTCTCGAGGGTCTCGCCCGGGCTGATGACGACCGACTCGCAGCCAGAGTCCTCCATGGCGACGACCGCTCCGCACAAGGTGGAGATCGCCTGCGCCGCGCGGAGGACGGCATCGGGGTGCGGCTTGGAGAAGCCGACGGCATCGACACGCCCGTCGGCGGGCAACGGACGCTCGTACGCTGCGCGGATCTCAGCGGGGCTGCCCTCGGGAGTCCGCTCGCCGACGAGATGGAGTGACACGCCACCCATGTCGAGCTCGGATCGTGATCCGCCGGGCGGTGCGGCGTCGAACGTCGCGCACGGCTCCGAGCTGTCGACGGTGAACCAGGCATCGCCTTGGCATCCTGCGTCATGCAGGACGCGCAGCACGTCCCGCACCGTCGGTGGACGATCCGGGTCTGCTGGTCGCTGCGCGGGCATCGGACCGACGACGACCTCCGCCAGCCATTCCCAGGTCTCGTCGTCGCTGACCGTGGACAGCGGAAACACTGACGCCCCCCAGCCCATCCGTTCTCCTCTGTGTGTAGGTCGACTACGCCACCGTAGTCCGGGGTGCAGGCGGCCATGAGCAGTGAGGCGCTGGGTTCAGACCCCTGTGACCATCCATGCGGTGCGGCGTGCGCGAAGTCCGGTCGTCAAGGCGCGGGCGGCCATGAAGACGCCGGCGAACGCGGCCCAGAGCCACGCGAGACCAGATGTGCCGTCCGGCGCCCAGGCGTGCACGGCGAGTGCGCAGGGCGCGTAGGCGGCGAGGGTGCCCATGCCGGCCCAGGCGAGGTAGCGGCCGTCGCCGGCGCCGATGAGCACGCCGTCCAGGACGAAGACCCACCCGGCCATCGGCAGGGTGACGGCCGCGACGACGAGGGCCGTGACGGCAGCTGCGCGGACGTCGGGGTCGGTGGTGAACAGCGGGACGTAGAGGGGTGCGAGTCCGCCGACGAGCAGGCCGATCGCCGCGCCTGCGCCGACGCCCCACTGCAGCGTGCGGCGCAGCAGCGCGCGGGTGCCCGGCACGTCGCCCGCGCCGAGCGCGTGACCGATGAGTGCCTGGGCGGCGATGGCGAGCGCGTCGAGGGCGAAGGCCGTCAGGCCCCACACGGCGTTGACGACCTGGTGCCCGGCGAGCGCGACGGCGCCGAGGCCGGTCGCGACCCAGACGGTGAGGAGGATCGCCAGGCGGAGCGAGACGGTCCGGACGAGCAGGGGAGTGCCGGCGCGCACGTGCCGCCAGACGCCGCCGGCTGCCGGTCGCACGTCGGCGCCTGCGGCCCGGGCTCCGCGCACGACCACGATCGTCAGGACGGCGGCCATGGCGACCTGGGTCAGCGCGGTGCCCAGGCCGGAGCCGGCGATCCCCATGCCGACGCCGTAGACGAGGACGACGTTGAGGACGGCGTTGACGACCGCGCCCGAGGCGGCGACGCCGAGCGGGGTCCGGGTGTCCTGCAGCCCGCGCAGGGCGCCCGTGGCGGCGAGCACGAGCAGCATGCCGGGCAGACCGGGGGCCGACCAGCGCAGGTAGGTGACGGCGTGGTCGGCGACGTCACCGGCAGCCCCGAGCGCACCCACCGCCCACGGCGCGCTCGCCCAGGTCGCCACCGCGAGGACGACGCCGAGGCCGAGGGCGAGCCACATGCCGTCGACGCCGACCTGGAGGGCACCGGCACCGTCACCCGCCCCGAGCCGACGGGCCACGGCGGAGGTCGTGGCGTACGCGAGGAACACGCACAGCCCGACGACGGTCACCAGGACGGTCGAGGCGAGCGACAGGCCGGCGAGCTGGGCGGTGCCGAGGTGCCCGACCACCGCGGAGTCGACGAGGACGAACAGCGGTTCGGCGACGAGCGCGCCGAGGGCGGGGACCGCGAGGGCCAGGATCCGACGGTCGACGGCGCGAGATGAGTGTCCAGCAGGTGAAATGACAGCCACCCTTTCGTTCGTCCACACCCGGTGCGTGACGTTCCTGCAGGTCAGGGCGCCCGACGGGAACGACATTGGTCGATCCGGACAGGTTGTCCACAAGGCTGTCCACCGCCTGTGCACAGCGTGCTGGGCCTGTCCACAAGTTCTCCCCAGGAACGTACACAGCACATCACGGCCTCGTTTGTGAGGCGGCTCGGGCCGCGCCTACTCTCGCGTGACGACGAACCCCTGGGCCTGCGGCGGCCCGGCGAGGTGGTGTCGGTACCGCATGCTAGAACAGACGTTCGAGCGCGGACGACGGGCAAGGACGGGCAGACGGTGACCATCGAGGACCTCGAGTACGGGATGCCTCCGGCCTCCGACCGCGGCGGCAGCCCGGCCTACGACCGCACCCCGCCCCAGGACCTCGACGCGGAGCGCTCGGTGCTCGGCGGCATGATGATCTCGAAGGACGCCATCGCCGACGTCATCGAGCAGCTGCGCGGCCAGGACTTCTACCGTCCCGCGCACGAGGTCGTCTACGACGCCATCCTCGACCTGTACGGCCGCGGTGAGCCCGCCGACGCCATCACCGTCGCCGACGAGCTGACCAAGCGCGGGGAGATCACCAAGATCGGCGGGGCGCCGTACCTGCACACGCTCATCTCCTCCGTGCCGACGGCCGCCAACGCCGGCTACTACGCGCGGATCGTGCGAGAGCGCTCCATCCTGCGCAAGCTCGTCGAGGCCGGCACGCGCATCGTGCAGCTCGGCTACGGGACCGACGGGGGCGACGTCGACGAGATCGTCAACAACGCCCAGGCCGAGGTGTACGCCGTCACCGAGCGCCGCGCGTCCGAGGACTACCTGCCGCTGAGCGAGATCATCGGCGGCACGGTCGACGAGATCGAGGCCGCCGGCCACCGCGGCGAGGGCATGATCGGCGTGCCGACCGGGTTCTCCGACCTCGACCGCCTGACCAACGGGTTGCACCCGGGGCAGATGATCGTCGTCGCCGCGCGGCCTGCCATCGGCAAGGCGCTGGCTCTCGACACCCCCCTGCCGACCCCGTCCGGCTGGACCACGATGGGGGAGGTGCAGGTCGGTGACCGGCTCATCGCCGCCGACGGGACCCCGACCACCGTGGTCGCCGCGACCGACGTCCTTGTCGACCGCCCCTGCTACCGCGTGACGTTCGACGACGGGACGCAGATCGTCGCCGACGCGCTGCACGAGTGGGCCACGCGGACGCGGGCGGAGCGCCGCGGCTCGGGCGCCGACGCCTCGATCCGGACCACCGAGGAGATCGCCGCGACGCTCCGCTGCCGGACCGCGGAGGCGAGGGCCAACCACTCGGTCGAGACCGCGTCGCCGCTGCTGCTGCCCGAGGCGAGCCTCCCGCTCGACCCGTACGCACTCGGCGTGTGGCTCGGCGACGGGCACTCCGGTTCCGCGCGGTTCACCAGCGCGGACCCCGAGATCGCCATGCGGATCGAGGGGCGCGGACTCGACGTCGTGCTCTCCGAGGCCGCCTCGACCACCTCCGGCGCGGCTCGCCTCTACACGCTCCGCCTGCCCGACGAGGCACCGGTGACGAGCCGACCGTGTGACGTGTGCGGCACTGAGTTCGCGCCGGCCCGCAGCCAGGTCCGCACCTGCGGGCGCTCGTGCGGGGGGCGCGCCAAGGCGGTCGCGCCGCGCCTCACGGTGCCGCCGACGTGCCCGGACTGCGGTCGGCCCTCCTCGGGCCTGCGTCGTTGCCAGGAATGCCACAGCGCGCACGGGACGGTGCAGGGACTGCTGCGCACGCTCGGGGTGCTGGGCGACAAGCACATTCCCGCGGTGTACCTGCGGGGGAGCGAGACGCAGCGGCGGGAGTTGCTTGCCGGCCTGCTCGACACCGACGGGACCGTGAACCCGACTGGTAGCCCGCAGCTCACGTTCACCAACCGCCGGCTCGCGCTCGACACCCGCGAGCTCGTGCACTCCCTGGGATACCGCACCGGCATGTCGACCCGCCCGGTTCGGGGCCGGAACGTCGAGTCCTCGGTCGCCTACACGATCACCTTCACGACAGACGACGACGTGTTCGCGCTCGAGCGCAAGCGTCTGGTCCACAAGGAGCGCCGTCGGCCCTCGACCCCTCGCCTGCGGCAGCGGTTCGTCGTCGAGGTCGAGCGGATCGACTCGGTCCCGGTGCGCTGCGTCGAGATCGACCACGCCTCGCACCTCTACCTGGCGAGCGAGTCGATGGTGCCCACGCACAACTCGACGCTCGGCATCGACATCGTCCGCTCGGCGGCCATCAAGCACGGAATGACGGCCGTCGTCTTCTCGCTCGAGATGAGCCGCAACGAGATCACCATGCGTCTGCTGTCCGCCGAGGCGCGGGTGCACCTGCAGAAGCTGCGCACCGGGCAGATGGGCGAGGACGACTGGCAGAAGCTCGCCGCGACCATGGGCAAGATCTCCGAGGCGCCGCTGTTCATCGACGACTCGCCGAACATGTCGCTCATGGAGATCCGGGCCAAGTGCCGCCGCCTGAAGCAGCGGCACGACCTGAAGATCGTCGTCATCGACTACCTCCAGCTGATGTCGTCCGGCAAGCGCGTCGAGTCCCGCCAGCAGGAGGTCTCCGAGTTCTCCCGCGCGCTCAAGCTCATGGCCAAGGAGCTCGAGGTGCCGGTCATCGCCATCTCGCAGCTGAACCGTGGCCCTGAGCAGCGCACGGACAAGAAGCCCCAGATGAGCGACCTTCGCGAATCTGGCTGCCTCACCGAAGACGCACGGATCTTGCGGGCCGACACGGGCGCCGAGACGACGCTCGGCGAGCTGTACGCGCTGGGCGCCAAGGACGTGCCCGTGTGGGCTCTCGACGAGCGCCTGCAGTACGTTCGCCGGCACCTGACCCACGTGTTCCCGACAGGGACCAAGCCCGCGTACCGGCTGCGGCTCGCCTCGGGCAAGGAGGTCACCGCGACGGCGAACCACCCGTTCCTCACGTATGAGGGGTGGACCCCGCTCGGCGACCTGGAGGTCGGCTCGCGCCTCGGCGTGCCGCGGCACGTCCCGGGCCCGGAGCGCACCGGTGTGCGGTCGGACGAGGACGTCAGGATGCTGGCGCGCCTGGTCATCGGACGCGCCACCACTGCATCCGCGGTGTGGGCCGACGAGGTCTGGCAGTCGCAAGGCGTCCGAATCCCCAACGTCGCGTTCCACCTCCCGAAGGAGCAGATCGCGCTCTTCCTGCGGACGGCCTTCTCGGAGGCCGCCTCGGTCGAGCTCGACGACTCGCTGGGACGAGTCGCACTCCCTGCGACCGACCGCAGCGTCCTCGATGGGCTGGCGCGGCTGCTCCTGCGGTTCGGCATCTCGGTACGGGTCCGCCGCCTGGGCGGCGCGCACCGGCTCGAGATCGTCGGCAGGGACGACCTGCGCCGGTTCCTTCAGGAGGTCGGTCTCGACGGGCGGTCGGTCGCTGCCGCATCGACTCTCCTGGATCGGGTGCGGGCGAAGGCGACCGACGACGGCGCGCAGCAGGAGTGGCGCGCGGATCTGCGCCAGGTCCTCACCGGTGCCGTCACCGCGGCAGTCGGCGGTGCGGACACCAAGCGGGTCCCGCTCGGCCACATCGTCGACGTCCTCGACCGGGTCGACATGGACGTCGATGCCGTGAACGACCTGCTGTGGGACGAGGTCGTGGCGATCGAGTCGGTGGGGGAGCGAGCGGTCTTCGACGCCACCGTGCTTGGCACCCACAACTTCATCGCGAACGGCATCGCCGTCCACAACAGCATCGAGCAGGACGCCGACATGGTGATCCTGCTGCACCGTGAGGATGCCTACGAGAAGGAATCCCCCCGCGCCGGCGAGGCGGACCTCATCGTGGCCAAGCACCGAAACGGCCCGACGGACACGATCACTGTCGCGTTCCAGGGGCACTACTCACGCTTCGTGGACATGCAAGCCTAGCCAATGGTGCTGCCGCGGTTCGTCGAATCCAGAAACGGACGCACTCGTGGGAGTTGGTGAAAACGATCGGCCGTCTGGAGGGCGTTCTGGAAGGCCTGGGGTCCAAAGAACGGCCTTCGGCGGGCTCTGACCCGTCGGGGCCAGCCCGCAGCCTGTAGCAGATCAGGTCCGAGGACTCCCGTCCGGAGCGGCCGGGAGTCCAGTCTCGGCACCGCCCGTGGCTGCCCCATGGGCGGGTCGAACGCAGTGGTTGCTCGTGTGTGATTCTCGAAGGTTCGGGGGTTGGCATGGCTAAGGTGCGGGTGTACGAACTGGCGAAGGAGCTCGGGGTCGACTCGAGGGCATTGATGACAAGGCTTGCTGAGATCGGTGAGTTCGTGCGGAGCGCGTCGGGCACGATCGAGCCGGATATCGTGCGGAAGTTGCGCGAGGAGTACTCGGCAGGCGGTGGCTTGCGGGCGCCGGCTTCGGGCCTCAGCGTGGCGCCAATGCGGACACAGCCAAGAGTGTCAGCGCGCGCACAGGACCGGGCCGCGGGAGCCAGCACCGGGCGGCGCGGGAACCCGTTCGTGGTCAGGTCGAAGACCCGGCCGTTCGTGGAAGGAACAGCGCCGCGGCGGCGACTCGCGGACCGTGCGCGCGAAGACGCCGAACGGGTGTTCGGTGTTGACGCCGTACGTGAGACCGACCGGATCGTTGCGAACGGTCGCGTGCGGTACACGGACGGGTACGGGTTGCCATGGCAGCGGCTCCTCATCGAACACGAGACGTACCTGGAGTTCCTCCGCGTCGGTCTGGACGCGCACGACGCCGACCTCGCATACGAGTGCTTGATCGCGGGCCTGCGTCCCGCGGAGATGATGACGCACCTTGGAGACAAGACAGTGTTGGAGTGGTTGCGTGCCGGGCATTCGGCTGGAATGGTCGCGGGCACCCTTGAACAGTGTCGTCTGGACCCGAAGAGCAGGCATCTGGTCGTCGAACAGGAGACCACGCGGGGGTCGACAGCCTGAACTCCGCGTAAGCCCGGGCCTGCTGGACGCGTAGGTGGCATCGGGTAGTTTGCCTTCTCGCCGCGCCGGCCGTGGGTGGACGCGTCGTGGCGACGGTGGTGCATGCTGCCGACGTGGCCTACGCCGAGAGCGATTACCTCGAACTCACGGTCAACGGTGCCCGTCGGCAGTGGCTCGATATCGTCGCACGCAGGCCGCTTCCACCGGGCGCGCGGCAGGTCGCGTTCGTACCCGTCGAGACGTTGCTGTGCCTTGCCGGCATGTACGTCGTCGACCACTCCCGATTCGGCAGTGGTTCCGCGAACCGGGCACCCGAGCCGGTGCAACAGTTGGCCCGCCTGTTCCGGCGCCCGCCGACCAGCATCCTCGCGAAGATGGCAAACCTTGATGGGACTCGTTCGCACGGCGCGAAGAACGACTTGGTGGCGGGAGCGAGACTCCGATCGGACCCCTCGCGCATGGCTCACGCTTACCGAACCGTGCTGGCTGCTGCGCGGTCCGCAGGCGTGGGACCTGACGTCCTACCCGACTTCCTCGGTGTCGAGCATGGTGGGGCGATTGAGCTCCTGGGCCAGGACGAACTCGGCGGCAGCGCAGTGGAGTCGGCGCTCGAAAGCGAACTGCAAGCGTGGCTTCGCAAGTCCGATCTGCCAGAGGTGACGACCGAGCGACTGATGTGGGCCTCGGTGCGCGTCGGTCAGCACCGGTTCGCTACTTCGGTCCTGGCGAACTGCGGTCGCGAGTGCGTGTTCTGCGGCTTCACCCTGACCGACTCCGGGCCCAGCCTGCTCCGGGCGTCGCACATCAAACCTTGGCGCAACTCGGACCATCGCGAGCGTCTCGACATCGCCAACGGCTTGGCCGCCTGCCCGACTCACGACTCTGCTTTCGACGTCGGCCTGATCACGGTTGACGAGGACCTCGCGGTGCGGCGATCGCGGAGGCTCGAGAACGCGATGGTCCACAACCAGGCGGTCCGACGAGCGTTCGAGCCCGGCATGCTACGAGCGTCGATCGCGGCCCCGCGGCGCGCCGTGGCTCCTGGGCGCCCGTTCATCGACTGGCACCGAGAGCACGTCTTCACGCCGTAGTCGTCGTGGTCTGCACTCGCGCTCGGCGCCCGCTCCCGGCGTGCCGGTGTTGCGCGTTCGTCGCCAAGACGCTCACCGGGCGGGCCACCCGTTGAGGGACCGGGCGGTCAGTCGGCGATCAGGCCGACTCGGCGGCCGTGGGCCACCGCCTCGGCGCGGGTCGAGACGCCGAACTTGCAGTAGATGCTGCGCACCTGCCACTTGACCCCGAGGATGGGCATCGAGTTCCTGAAAGGCGTCTCCTCCTCCTGCGCGACCTCGGAGGCACAGTGAAGCTCCTGCTCACGTCTGGCGGTGTCACGAACCCGAGCATCCACTCCGCGCTCGTGCAGCTCCTCGGCAAGCCGATCGAGGAGTCCCGCGCACTGGTCGTCCCGACCGCGCAGTGGGGCCACCCGATGTGCGGGCCCACATCGGTGCGAGGCCTGGTCGCCGCCGAGTCCGCCTTCCGGCACCTCACCGGCCTGGGATGGGCGTCGCTCGGTGTCCTCGAGCTCACCGCGCTGCCCACCATCGGGGCGGACCGTTGGATCCCGTGGGTGCAGGAGGTCGACGTGCTCCTGGTCGATGGCGGCGACGCCACGTACCTGTGCCACTGGATGCGTGAGTCCGGCCTGGCCGATCTGCTGCCGTCGCTGCCCGACACGGTCTGGGTCGGCGTCAGTGCCGGAAGCATGGTGATGACCCCTCGGATCGGGTCGGACTTCGTCGAGTGGCCGTCTGCGCCGGACGACCGCACCCTGGGCGTCGTCGACTTCTCGATCTTCCCGCACCTGGATGCGTTCCCGACGAACACCTTGGCTCACGCGCAGCGGTGGGCGGCGGAGATCGACGGCCCCGCCTACGCCATCGACGAGCAGACGGCCATCACGGTCGTCGGCGACTCCGTCGAGGTCGTCTCCGAAGGGCAGTGGAGGGCGTTCGGCGCATAGGTGCCCGGCATCCGGCAGCCTGAGTCGTCGGCGACGTGGGCGACGGCCGGGCGAGGGTCGGAGCGGCGGTCAGTCGGCGATGAGGCCGACTCGGCGGCCGTGGGCCACCGCCTCCGCGCGGGTCGAGACGCCGAGCTTGCGGTAGATGCTGCGCACCTGCGTCTTCACCGTGTTCCGGGTGACGAACAGCGCGGTGGCGATCTGCTCGAGGGTCACGTACTCGTCCAGGTGGGACAGGATGACGATCTCGCGACGGGTGAGCAGCAGCGTGGGATCGAGCAGTTCCATCGAGGTCGTCATCGCTGACACTCCTTCCGGGCTTCCTTCTGGCGGTCGTCCCGCCGGTGCGGGATCTACCAGTCAGATCGTCGGCGCGAGGATCTGTGTGAGCACGGTGCGGCGGGGGACCGGATCCTCTGGGTGCTGGGGCCCAGACGGCCGGTCGTGGCCTGAAGCGGTGCAGGGCTGCACCGGCGGGCCTCACGGACTCGGCCGTCGTCGCTCCATCCAGCTGTCCGGCTCGCTGACCTGTGCCCATCCGAGCTTCTCGTACAGCGCCCTGCCCTCCGGGGAGGCCTTGAGCAGGATGCGCTTGAGGCCCGCGGGGTCGAGGTCCGCCACGATTCCCGTCACGAGTGCCCTGCCCAGGCCACGCCCGCGGTGCGCCGGGTCGACGAGCACGTCGGCCAACCAGCCGAACGTGACGCCGTCGGTCACCACCCGCGCGTAGGCCACCTGCCGGCGGCTGCCGCTGACGTAGATGCCGTAGTTGCGCGAGCCGTCGATCGCGGTGTCCTGCGTCGACCGGGATCGGCCCACGGCCCAGTACGCGTGCTCGACCAGTGCGGCGTGCACCCAGGCGGGGTCCAGGCGCGCGCGCTCGGCGGAGAACTCGTAGCCGTCGGGGCAGTCGATCATCGGCATGGTCGCAGCCAACCATGCCGGGCCGGGTCCTCTCGAGGTGTCCGCCGGAGCGTGTTCCTGAGCTGCCGCCCGGCCCGGCGACGCGATCTCCGTCGCGCGACCGACGGTCACACCCGGGCGGTCTCCGCGTGCTCGAGCGCCCAGCCGAGGGCGAAGTCGGCGACCTCTTCCCAGCCGTCCTGGCTGACGATACGGTGGGTGCGACCGGGGAACTCGCGGTAGTCGACGACCGCGGGGCTGCCCGTCGCGGCGTACTTCTTGACGATGGCGCGGCCGATGGCCGGGGGCACGACGTGGTCGCGCTCGCCCGTGATGATCAGCAGCGGTGCGCGGTCGGTGCGCCCGTAGTCGACGTGGCTGGCGCCGCCCTTCTCGTTGAACGCGGCGCCGACGCCCTCGAAGAACACGCGGTTGTACGAGGGGACGGCCTGCTGCTCCCAGATCGGGTCGGACTCGGCACGGGTCAGGTCGTTGCCGAAGGTGAAGTGGAAGTGCCGCTTCGAGAGCGGCTTGGCGCCGTTGCGGCCGAACGGGTTCGACAGGATCGGCGTGCCTGTCCACAGGGTCGAGGCCGGCAGGGTGCTGATGCCGGCCGGCTGCCCGGGGGTGACGCCCACGTACGCCACGCCGAGGCCGCGGTCGGCGAGCATCTGCGTGAACAGGCCGCCGAACGAGTGGCCCATGATGATCGGCTTGGCGGGCAGCGCACGGATGAGCGCGTCGTAGTGGTCGACGATCTGCCGGATGCCGATGCCCTTGAGCGCCTCGGGGTTCGCGCGGATGTCCTCGACGGTGCGGTCGTCGATCCCGGGCCAGCCCGGGACGAGGACGTCGTGACCCTGGGCGCGGAAGTGCTCCGCCCAGGTGTCCCAGCTCTTCGGGGTCATCCACAGGCCGTGGATGAGGACGATCGGGGTCTTGTCGGTGGTGGTCATCGCGTTCTCCAGGTGTGGGGGTGTTGGCGAACCTGATAGCGTCAAGGTAGACCGAACGTTCTATCTACACAAGACCTCTTCGGTGGTGCGAGGAGATGGCACGATGAGGGAACCCATGAACACCACGCACGCGCACGAGGACGTCGCGCCCACGATCGCCCCGCAGCCCGCCGACAGGTCACGGGGAGGGGCCCGCGAGCGGCTGGTCGCAGCCGCCACCCACCTCTTCTACGCCGAGGGCATCCACTCCGTCGGTGTCGACCGCGTGATCGCGGAAGCCGGCGTCACCCGGGCCACCCTGTACAAGCAGTTCGCCGGCAAGGAAGGCCTCGTCCTCGCCTACCTCGAGGCGCAGGACTCCGCGATCCGCGCGATCTTCGACGACGCGGCCGATGCCGTGCACCGGGAGGCCCTGCTCGACGCGGTGCTCGCCGGCATCGCCGAGGACGTCCGCGAGCACCACACCCGCGGATGCCCCTTCATCAACGCGGCCGCCGAGCACCCCGACGCCGACGGACCCGTGCGACGCCTGATCGCCCGGCACCGCGACTGGTTCCGCGCCACCCTGGAGAAGGTCGCCGCACAGGCGGGGCTGACCGAGCCGGACCGGGTCGCGGCCTCCCTCGTCCTCCTGCGGGACGCCGCCCTCGTCGGCGGCTACCTCGACGGCGACGAGCTGGTCGAACCCGCGTTCCTGCGCACGGCCCGCGCCGTCATCGACGCACACCGGCCCGCGTCAGCCTGACGACGGGCCGTTCGTGTCGACGGTCAGAGCGGCTGCCAGAACTCGATGCGGTTGCCCTCGGGGTCGGTCACCCAGCCGAACCGCCCGACACCCTCCATGTCCTGCGTCTGCGCCGCCACGTCCGCGCCGTGGGCCCGCAGCTGGGCGAGCATCGCGTCCAGGTCGCGGACCCGGAAGTTCAGCATCGACTGCTGGGTGCGCGACCCGAAGTAGTCGGTCTCGGGCTCGAACGTCGCGAGCACGGTCGGCCCGGCCTGCTGGGTCCACAGGCCGTGCTCGTCGGCGTCCACGCCCAGGCAGTCGCGGTACCACGCCCCGAGCGCCTCCGGGTCGGCGGCCCGCAGGAAGTACCCACCGATCCCCAGCACGTGCTCCATCACGCCATGGTGCCAGGACGGGCTCAGGGTGTGCAGGGGCGCTGCATGAGCACCACCGCGAAGCCGGGCCGGTCGCTGACGCGCACCGGCTCGAAGCCCCACGAGCGGTACATCGCGTCGAGATGCTCGTTGGACGCCCGGTGGTCGAGCCGGAGCCAGGGGACACCCGCTGTGCGCGCCCTCGCGTCCGCCCACGCCACGAGCGCCGGCCCGAGCCGGGTTCCCGACGCGCGGCGGTCAACCATCAGGCCGTGCACGTACAGCGCAGGCGTGTCGTCCTCACCCCAGTAGTCGGGATCGGTCCAGACGAGCCGCATCGTGCCGAGCAGCCCGAGCTCGTCCCGGACCACCCACCACTGCCCGTCGGCGACCTGCGCGGCCACCCGCTCGTACGGGAGGGAGCCGACCGGCCACTGGTCGACGCCGCGCGCCGCCAACCAGTCCTCCAGTCCACGCCGCAGCGCGTGGATGGCGGGGACCTCGTCAGCGGTCGCGAGCTCCGGGTCGTCCGTCACGGAGGTCGACGATAGGCGCACGGCCGACGATCGCCGAGGCCGCGCGGGTCAGAGCCCGTAGCGCGAGCGCAGGTGACGCCACCAGTCGCGCAGCATCCAGGTGTCGAAGGGCGTGATCGACTGCGACGAACCGGCCTGCATGATGAAGCTCGTCTGCCCCGTCGGCGTCCAGTCGTAGAAGTCGTCGAGCCCGAACGTGTGGCCGATCTCGTGCAGCAGAATCGTCACGTCGGGGCTGTCGAGCGCTCCGACGAAGTACTCGCTGCCCATGCGCTGGCCCCAGTCGCCGCCGGCCCCACCCTCCATCCCGGAGGTGAGCCACAGCGACTGGTCGTAGTGGCGGGCGACGCCGCCGGGGTACTGCGCGTCCTGGTGGAAGAACCGACCCAGGTCCTCCGGGCACTGGGGGGCGTCCTCACGGATGTCGCCGACGTAGACGTCGACGCTGTCGTCCGTCCACTGCAGCAGGCTGCGGTCGCGCACCGCCCAGCCGACGACCTTGACCTGCACCGTCGGGTAGGGCCAGCCGTTCCAGCCCGTGCCGTCCTGCTGGAGGGCGGCGAACCACTTCTGGTACTGCTCCGCGTACTTCGCCTGGATCCGGTCGCGCAGCTCGGCGCTGACCGGCTGGTCGGAGTCCCAGCGCACGCAGACGTTGAGGTAGCCGCCGTTCGCGACGACCTGGTCCCAGCCGTAGTTCCGGAACCCGTACAGGTCCGAGTACGTGGACTCCTGGTGGGCCCACACCTCGGCCAGGGGGGAGACGAGTGCGGCGGGCGGGTCCCATGCGGCAGGTGCGGCGGTGGGTGCGGGGCTCGACGTCGGGGTGCTCGTCGGTGTCGCGGTCGGTCCGGGAGTCGCGGTGGGGGTCGCGGTCGGTGCGGCTGTCGGCGCGACGGTCGGCGTCGCCGTGGGCTTCGGGGAGGCCGTCGCCGTGCCCGTCGCCGTGGCCGTCGGGGCAGGTGCGCCCGTCGCGGTGCAGGCGACGCCGTTGAGCCGCACGGCCGTCGGAGGCGTGATCGTCCCGGTGTGCGTCGCGAGGAAGCCGAAGGATGTCGTGGCGCCCGCGGCGAGCGACGGGGCCCAGGACGGGTGCGTCCACGTGACGTCGGCACCGGCGGCGGTGAAGCTGCCGTTCCATCCCTGCGTGATCTGCTCGCCGGAGACGAACGTCCAGGTCAGGACCCAGTCGTCGACACGCTCGCCGGTGTTCGTGATCGTCGCGTCCCCGGTGTAGCCGCTGCTCCAGCGGCTGTCGACGGCGAAGTCGACCACGCAGCCCGTCCTCGTCGACGTCGCCGCGACGGCCGCCACGGTCAGCCCACCGACCGCGACCGCGACGGACACGGCGGCGACGAGAGCGCGTCGACGCCAGGTGAATCGGGGACGGCGGTCGTGCACGGGTCACTCCTCGGGCAGTCGTCGCCCCGGGCGGGTGCCGTGCGGGACGTCGCCCACCGTAGGGGCGCCCTGCGCTGCCTGTGCCGTTCCTGAGCGGACTCTCATCGACGACGCCCGGTCGCTACCGTCACGGCATGAGCGAGGAAGACACCGGCGTGCGCGTGCAGGTTCCTGGCGGTGACGTGCTGCTCTCGGACCGGCGCACGCAGCGGTCGTGGACCGTGGCCGTCGAGGCGTTCGAGCTGGCGGCGCACGCGGTCACGGCCGGCCTTCTCGCGCAGGTCGGGGACGGCCCGGTACCCGAGCCCGCGAGGGCGCAGCTCCCCGCGGCCGGGCTCTCCTGGCTGGACGCGGTGCAGGCGTGCAACGCGCTGTCCCGCCGCGACGGCCTGACCCCGGCGTACCGCGACGAGGACGACGCCGACCGGATCGTGTGGGACCGCTCGGCGGACGGGTACCGGTTGCCGACCGAGGCCGAGTGGGAGCACGCCTGCCGGGCCGGCACGACCGGCCCCCGGTACGGCGAGCTCGACGACATCGCCTGGTACCGCGGCAACTCCGACGAGCGGCCGCACGAGGTCGGCGGCAAGGCGCCGAACGCGTGGGGTCTGCACGACATGCTCGGCGGTGTGTGGGAGTGGTGCTGGGACGTGTACGACGCCGAGGTGTACGGCAGCTACCGGGTCCTGCGGGGCGGCGGGTGGTTCGACGAGCCGTGGTCGGTGCGGGCCTCGGTGCGCCGGCGCAGCCACCCGACGCTGCGGATCGACGACGTGGGGTTCCGGCTGGCCCGGTCGCCACGCTGACCCGTCGGGGTCGCAGGCCCGGGTGGCGTCGCGCGTCCTCGCGTCGCGCGCGGGGAGGCACCGATGGATGCTGGGCGGTGGCCGAGGCCGATCGTGCCTGCGGCGGTCCGGCACAGCGGTCCGACACAGCGGTCTGACAGGGGGGACGGCAGCCATGGCGATCCATGTCGACGTGGACAACTTCGTGCGCGCGGAGACGGACCGGATGTTCGCCGGGCTGCAGCGCGACTCGGGCGGCGTGGGCGTGCTGCGGCACAACCGGGAGCCTGCGCCCGTCGACCAGCAGACCGTGATCCGGATGAACCGCGACACCCTCTACTCGTTCGCGGTCGTCGACCTGGCCGCGCCGGCGGTCGTGACCGTCCCGGACGCCGGCGGCCGGTACCTGTCGGTCATGGTCGTGAACAACGACCACCACGTGAGCCACGTGCTGCACGACCCGGGCGAGCACCGGCTCACGGCCCAGGACGTCGGCACCCGGTACGCGCTGGTGGCCGTGCGGGTCCTGGTCGACCCGAGGTCGCCCGACGACGTCGCCCAGGTCACCCGCGTGCAGGACGGCCTCACGATCGCGTCCGGCTCGACCGAGCCCTTCGTGCTCCCGGACTACGACGTGCCGAGCCTCGACGGCACCCGGGCGGCCCTCCTCGCGCTCGCGGCCGGGCTGCACGGCTTCGACCGGGCGTTCGGCCGGGCGGACGAGGTGGACCCGGTCCGGCACCTGATCGGGACGGCCGCTGGGTGGGGCGGGCTGCCGTCGAGCGAGGCCGTGTACGTCGGCGTGGACCCGCAGCTGCCACCCGGCTGGTTCGAGCTGCGGATGCAGGACGTGCCGGTCGACGCCTTCTGGTCGGTCTCCGTCTACGACGCGGCGGGCTACTTCGTGCCGGACCCGCACGGCCGCTACAGCGTGAACAGCGTCACGGGGACCCGCGCGCCGGACGGGTCGATCACGGTGCGCCTCGTCCCCGCGGGCACCGCGGACCTGCCCGACAGCATCCCCGTCCCGGACGGCTGGAACTACGTGGTGCGTCTGTACCGGCCGCGGCCGGAGGTCCGCGACGGCTCGTGGACGCCCCCGGCGTTGGTCCCGGTCGCACCGGCTGCGGCGGTCTGAGCGCGGGGGTCCGGGCGCGACGCCGTCTCCCCGACGTCCCCGGCGCTGGGAGGATGGGCCGGACCCGACGACGGAGGTACGTGTGAGAACGGCGATGGACGCGACGAGCCCGGTGTGCACGTGAGGCGGTCGGGCGGCTCGCTCGTCCTGCCGGCGGCGATCGTCGCGGCGGTCAGCGGTGGCATCATCGCGGCGCAGGGCCAGCTCAACGGCCAGCTCGCGCAGGCCGGTGCCGGATCCCTGGTGGCCGGGTGGTTCTCGTACGTGGGCACGCTCGTCACGACGGTCCTCGTCCTGGTGCTGCGTGGCCGCACGCGGCGCACGGCCCAGGTGCTGCGACGCGACGCGCGCTGGTGGTGGTTCGTCGTCGGGCTGTGCGGCATCCCGATCGTGCTGGGCATGGCAGCGGGCATCCCCGTCGTGGGCGTGGCGCTGGCGTCGGTGAGCGCAGTGGCCGGGCAGACGGTCGCGAGCCTCGGGCTCGACGCGCGAGGCGTGGGCGTCCCGGAGCCCATCCGACTGACGGGTCGCCGCCTGACCGCCGGGCTCACGGCGGTCGCCGGGCTCGCGGTGGCCGTGCTCGGCGGGTCGGGCGCGGTGGACGGCGGCGCGGTGACCAGCATCGTCGTCGGTGTCGGGCTGTTCCTCAGCGGCGCGGTGCTCGTGGGCCAGCAGGCGGGCAACGGCACGGTGACGGCGGTGGCGGGCGACCCGGTCGTCGCGGGGCTGACGTCGGCAGCGGGTGGCACGGCCGGCATCACGGTGCTCCTGGGCCTCGCAGCGGTCTCCGGCAGGCTCGACACGGTGACGCTCCCCGACCCGGTGACGTCCTGGTACGTCTACCTCGGTGGCCCGCTCGGCGCGCTCATCACGATCGCGGCGGCCTGGGCGGTCGCGCACCTGGGGACGTTCGTGCTGACGCTGGCCGTGGTCGGCGGGCAGATGGTCACCGCGATGCTGATCGACCTGGCGGGAGCGGTCGGACTGGCGTGGCCGACCGTCGCGGCGACCGTGATGATCGGCGCGGCGACGGTGCTGGCCGTTCAGCCGCGGCGGGCGATCACCTCGACGAGCGTCGACGTCAGCACGTAGAACCCGCTCATGCGCGCGGTCGACCGTCGGGGACGGCGATCGAGAAGAGGTCCCCGGGCGTGCAGCCGAGCGCGTCGCACAGGGCGGTCAGCGTGCTGAAGCGGATGGCACGCGCGCGGCCGTTCTTGAGGACGGACAGGTTCGCCACGGTGATGCCGGCGCGCGCCGCGAGCTCGACCAGGGTGAGGCCGCGCTGCGCGAGCAGGTCGTCGAGGTGGCACACGACCCGGTGGCGGTCGTCGTCGTGCCCGTTCGACGGCGTCACACGAGGCCCTCGGTGTCGCGTGCGAGCCGTTCGCCGGCCCGGAACGCGACCGCCACGACGAGCACCAGCGCGGCGACCAGCAGGGGGGCGGGCGTGATCCCGGACGACGCGCTCAGCGCGGGGTTCGCGTCGAGGCCGGTCCGTGCGAGCACCAGCGTGGAGGCGAGCGCCGGGGGCAGGGGTGCGAGCGTCCCGGTGACGGCGACGACACCGGCGAGCACGGTCAGCAGGCGGGCGTTGCCCCGCGCGAACGGCTCGCCCGCGGCCACCGCGAGCAGCACGGGCTGCAGCAGCAGGGTCCCGGCGAGCAGGCCGAGGCCGGTGACCAGCCAGTCGGCGCGGCTGAGCGCCTGCTCGGTGCGGGTGGATCCCCAGGCCGCGAGCGTGAGGGTGGAGTCGACCGTGCTGGGGTAGTAGCCGCTCGGTCGGGCACCGGTGAGCCACCCGTCGGGCACCTGCACGCCGTCGAGACCGACCCGCACGTCGCCCCACCCGCCGTTCTCGGCTTCGTGGACGGCGACCGGCACGCGCACGGTCGCGGGTGCCTGGGTGGCGGCGTTCACGGTGTAGGCGACTCCCCAGACGGCGGCGAGCACGCCGAGGACGACGAGTCCGCCTGCCAGGCGCCGGATCCTCCTCGCCGTGCGGACCTGTGGGACGACGCTCATCGGGTACCCCCTGGATATCGATCATCGATAGGTGAGGAACGGTAGCGGTCCGGGTCCGGTGTGCGCAGCGGTTCGGCCGCGTGACCTGCGGCGGCACCTGGATGGCCGATCCTCGGGCCTCCCCGCACCCCGGATCCCCCGGGTGAAACCGGGGCAAATCGGTCGGCGCCTGTCGGTGCCCGGTGCCACAGTGGACGGGCGTCGGGGGGCGCGCTGCACGTGGCTGCCCCCGCGCAGACACCGCCCAGCCGCACACCCCCACCGGAGCACCCATGTCCACCGAGCTCGCCGCACGCGTCGCAGGACCCGTCCTCACCGCCACCGACCCCGGCTTCGCCGAGGAGGTCGCCGGCTTCAACATCGCCGTCTCGCACACCCCCGACGTCGTCGTCGGCGCCACCAGCACCCAGGACGTCGTCGAGGCCGTCCGGCACGCCCGGGCGCGCGGGCTGCCCGTGACCGTGCAGGGCACCGGTCACGGCGCGCACCTGCCCGTCACGTCCGGCGTGCTGATCACGACCGCACGGCTCGACCAGGTCGAGCTCGACCCCGTGTCGCCCGCCGTCACCGTCGGTGCGGGCGCGCGCTGGGCGCAGGTCATCGACGCCGCCGCACCGTACGGCCTGGCCCCGATCTCCGGTTCGTCGCCGACCGTCGGGGTCGTCGGCTACCTGCTCGGCGGAGGTCTCGGCCCGCTCGCGCGCAGCCACGGCTTCAGCTCCGACAGGCTCGAGGCCGCGACGGTCGTCACCGGCACCGGTGAGGTCGTCGAGGCGAGCGCCGACGGGGACGCCGAGCTGCTGTGGGCGCTGCGCGGCGGCAAGCACGGGCTCGGGATCGTCACGCGCGCCCGGGTCCGGCTCGCCCAGGTCCCCGCGCTCTACGCCGGGAACCTCGGGTTCACCGAGGAGCACATCCCGGCTGTCGTCCGTGGCTGGCTCGACTGGACACGGCAGGCCGACGACGCCGTCACGACGAGCGCCGTGATCATGAACTTCCCCGACATCGAGGTGCTGCCGCCGCACCTGCGCGGTCAGCGCCTGCTGTCCCTGCACTTCGCGTACCCGGGCGGGACCGACGACGGCGAGCGGCTGGCTGCCCCGCTGCGGGCGCTGGCTCCCGTCGCGGTCGACGCGCTCGGTCCGCTGGCGCTCGCGGACGTGGCCGCGATCCATGCCGACCCGACCGACCCGGGGCCGAGCTGGATGCAGGGCGCCATGCTCGGTGCGGTCGACGACGGGCTCGCCGAGGCCTGGATCGCGCAGGTCGGGCCGGGGACCGCGCACCCGTTCGTCGGTGCCGAGCTGCGGCACGTCGGTGGCGCGGCCGCGAACGACGTCGTCGAGGGCTCGGCCGTCACCGGCCGGTCCGCGCAGTACACCGCGACGCTCGTCGGGCTCGTCCCGCCGCTGTTCCCGGTGATGCCAGCCGCGGCGCAGGGTGTGCTCGGCGCGCTCGCGCCCTGGGCGGTCGACGAGCTGAACCCGAACTTCGCGGGCGCCGCCGAGGCGGTGTGGCCGGACCCGACGGCCGAGCGGTTGGCGGCCGTGCGTCGCCGGGTCGACCCCGACGGGCTCTTCGTCCCCGTCCACTGACACGACGACCAGGTCGCAGCACCTATCCGCGCGCGACGCACACGGGTGAAACCCGGACGGAACGGACCTCCGGCGCGGCTCTCAGGTGCCACAGTGGAGCGGCGTCGGGGGGCGCGCGGTGCGCGACCTGCTCCCCGGGGCAGGATCGTCCGAAGACCGCGCACCCGCCACACCGTTGGAGCACCGTGCTCACCGAACTCGACTCGCTCGTCGTCGGCCCCGTCATGTCGCCGGTCGACCCGCGGCTCGAAGGCGAGGTGGCCGGCTTCGACACGAGTCTCACGCACTCGCCCGACATCGTGGTCGGCGCGAGCACGGCGGGAGACGTCGTCGAGACCGTCCGGTGGGCGAGGCGGCACGGGCTGCGGGTGCACGTCCAGGGGACGGGCCACGGCACGCACGAGCCCGTGACCTCGGGCGTCCTGGTGACCACCTGGCGGCTCGACCGGGTGCGCGTCGACCGACCGGCGGCGACCGTGACCGTCGGCGCGGGTGCCCGCTGGTCCGACGTGATCGACGCGGCCGCGCCGATCGGACTGGCCCCCATCGCGCCTTCCGAGCCGTCGGTCGGCGTCGTCGGCTTCCTGCTCGGCGGGGGTCTCGGACCGTTCGCGCGCAGCCACGGCTTCGGTTCGGACCGCCTCGAGGCCGCGACCGTCGTCACCGGCAGGGGCGAGGTCATCGAGGCGAGCGCCGAGGGGGACGCGGAGCTGCTGTGGGCGCTGCGCGGTGGCGGGCACGGGCTCGGTGTCGTCACCGAGATGCGCCTGCGCCTGGCCCCGGTGCCGGCGCTGTTCGGCGGGTACCTGGCGTTCACCGAGGAGCACGTGGCTGCCGTCGTGCGCGGGTGGCTGGCCTGGACGCGGACCGCCGAACCGGGCGTGACCACGAACCTCACGATCCTGCACCACCCCGACGACGGCGCGTTCTCGGTCCGCCGGAGCGCGATGCTGGCGCTGCTCTTCGTGGCGTACCCGGGCGAGGCCGACGCAGGGGAGCGGCTGGCCGCGCCGTTGCGCGCGCTGGCCCCGGCCACGGCGGACACGGTGGGGCCGATGGCGCTCACCGACCTCGCCTCGATGCATGGCGACCCCATGGAGCCCGGCCCCAGCTGGGTGCGCGGCACGATGCTGGGCTCCGCGGACGACGACCTGGCCGACGCCTGGCTCGCGCAGGTCGGACCGGGCGCCCGGCACCCGTTCAGCGGGACGCAGCTGCGGCACGTCGGCGGTGCCACCGAGGTCGACGTCCCCGAGGGCTCGGCGGTCGCCGGCCGGGGGGCGCGGTACACGGCGCTGCTGATGGGCCAGGACCCGGAGCTCTTCCCGACGATGCCTGCGGCGGCCTCGACGGTCCTCGACGCGCTCGACCCGTGGCGGACCGAGGAGCTCAACCCGAACTTCGCGGGCGGCGCGGAGGGTGTCTGGTCACCTGACGTGGCCCGACGCCTCGCCGCGGTGCGCCGCCGGATGGATCCCGACGGTCTGTTCGCCGCGGCGCGCTGAGGCGACGGGTCGGCAGGGGCAGGATGGGGGTGCCGGCCGACCACGAGGAGCCCACGATGACCGCCCCCACCGACTCCTGGATGCGCCCGCTCGGTGCCACGAAGCTGCAGGTCTCCGCGGTGTGCGCCGGGGGGAGCCCGCTGGGCGGCATGCCGCTGCTGTACGGCTACGACGTGCCGCGCGAGCGCGGTGTGGCCACGGTGCGCGCGGTGCTCGACAGCCCGATCCGGTTCATCGACACGTCGAACGGGTACTCCGACGGCGAGTCGGAGCGGCGCATCGGCGAGGCTCTGCGGCGTGCCGGTGGTCTGCCCGAGGATGTCGTCGTCGCGACGAAGGTGGACCCCCGCGGCCGGGACTACTCCGCGGCGCGCGTCCGGGCGTCGGTCGCCGAGTCGCGTGAGCGGCTGGGGCTGGACCACCTGCCGCTCGTGCACCTGCACGACCCGGAGCAGTTCGACTTCGAGGAGATCGCCGGTCCGGGCGGTGCGGTCGAGCAGCTGGTCGCGCTGCGCGACGCGGGGGAGATCGGCGCGATCGGCATCGCGGGCGGGCCGGTGCAGGAGATGGCCCGGTACGTCGAGCTGGGCGTGTTCGACGTGCTGCTCGTGCACAACCGGTGGACGTTGCTCGACCGCAGCGCCGGGCCGCTGATCGCGGAGGCGGTCCGCCGCGGCATGGGCGTGCTCAACGCCGCGGTCTACGGCGGGGGCATCCTCGCGGCGGCCCCGGGCACGTCCGCCTCCTACGGCTACCAGGCGGCCGCCCAGGAGACGCTCGACCGGGTCGACGCGATGCACCTGGTGTGCGCGGAGCACGGCACGGACCTGGCGACCGCGGCCCTGCACTTCTCGCTGCGTGACCCGCAGGTGTCGTCGACCGTCGTGGGCATGAGTCGTCCCGAGCGGGTGGCCGCGACGGTCGAGGCGGCGGCCGTGCAGCTGCCGGACGAGCTGTGGGTCGACCTGGAGGCGCTGCTGCCGCCCGAGCGCGTCTGGCTGGACGCCCCCTTCGACAGGTGACCCGGTGGCTCCCGGTGGCTCGCGGCGGCGAGCGCCCGAGCGGCCGACCGGGACCCTGCTGAGGTACCGTCCACGACGTGACGGTGACGAGGCCCAGGTCCATCCGCCGCGGCCTGGCCCGCGCCTACTGGCGGGTCAGCCGCTGGACGTTGCGCACCACGCGCGTCCCGGAGGACGGTGCCGGCCTCCTGATCGGGGCGCCGCACACGTCGAACTGGGACTTCATCATCATGCTGGCGATCACCGCCGAGGCGGGTCTGCCGGTGCGGTGGCTGGGCAAGCACACCCTGTTCCGTGGCCCGGCCGGTCCGTTCATGCGGGCGCTGGGTGGGATCCCCGTCGACCGCCGTGACCCTGCTGGTCTGGTCGACGCGCTGGTGGCCCGCATCCAGGCCGGGGACCGGTTCTACCTGGTGGTCACCCCGGAGGGCACACGCTCGGCGGGCCTGTACTGGAAGACCGGCTTCTACCGGATCGCGCAGGCCACGGGCCTGCCCGTGGTGCTCGGCTACGTGGACCGGACGACGATGACCACCGGGCTCGGTCCGACCATGCACGTCACGGGGGACGTGCGCGCCGACATGGACGTGGTCCGGGCGTTCTATGCCGACAAGTCCGGGTTCGACCCGACGCGTCGCACGGAGCCGCGGCTGCGTGAAGAGGAGCCCGAAGGCGACGCCACGACGCCCTGACCGGCGGTTCTGTTCCTGACGGGCGACACCAGGTGTACTCCGAACGGGTGGTTCTTCGCACAGGTCGGGACGCGACGCGCCAGGTCAGAGGGTGAATTCGGTCAGGTGTCCGAAATATCTCGATGTGAGCGCTGTTCAACCGGTATCACGTTGCTCTAATGTCGGGGTTGTCAGCGAAACGGCAAACCCTCCGCGAGGAGGGGACGCAAAGCCACGGGGCCCTCAGGGTCAGCCGGGCTACCGAAAAGACAGGACACGTCATGGAGCAGCGAGGGTTCTCCTTCGAACAGCCCGCCCACCGTCCCACCAGCGACGCAGTCGCACCTCTCCCGCCCGCACGTGTGCAGGCGTGGGCCCGGCTCGCAGCCCGGCAGAGCCAGGTGGAGTTCGTCCCCGAGCAGCGCGAGCACCTCGCGGCCTGAGCCGGGGTCGACAGACCCGACATCCAGAAGGACCGTCGCCCGTGGGGCGGCGGTCCTTCTGCGTGAGCGGCCCCGACTGCGTCGGCCGAGCGTGCGACCTCGGGGAACGCTCCCATCTCGACACGCGGATCCAGACGTATCCCGCTAGCGTCGGGATCGTCGAGGTCGTCACCCACGACGATCCATGTCCGAGAGAGGCTCACATGGACAGTTTCTGGAGCTGGTTCTGGCTGCTGGTCTATTGGTTCCTGTTCTTCGCCTACCTGATCGTGCTGTTCCAGATCGTCGGGGACCTCTTCCGTGACAAGGACCTGAGCGGCTGGTGGAAGGCGGTGTGGATCATCTTCCTGGTCTTCGCCCCGTTCATCACCGCGCTGATCTACGTCATCGCCCGCGGCAACAGCATGGCCGAACGGCAGGTGCACGCAGCTCAGCGGGCCCGGGTCGACACCGAGTCCTACATCCGGGAGGTCGCGCACAAGTCGCCGACCGACCAGATCTCCGACGCCAAGGCGTTGCTCGACTCCGGTGCGATCACCCCGGAGGAGTACGCGACGCTCAAGTCGAAGGCTCTCGCCGCCTGAGGATCTGCCAACCGATCGCGAGGACGGACGACCCGGTCACCCTTCGGGGTGCCGGGTCGTCCGTCGTCCGGACCGGGCCGCCTGTACCCGGTCGTCCGTACCCGCTCGTGCCTGCTCGTGCCTGCCCGGCCTACAGGTCGCCGGTGCGCTGCATGTACCGCATGGCCACCCACCCGAGCGGGATCCGCAACCAGTACGTCATGACACGGAACAGCACCGCGGCCGAGGTCGCGATCGCCGCGTCGACGCCGGCCAGCGAGGACAGCGCCGAGGCCAGGGCCAGCTCGGTGGCGCCGACCCCGCCGGGCACAGGGACCAGCGAGCCGGCGGTGGACCCGGCGAGGTAGACGACCGCGACCTGGATCAGGCTCACGTCCTGACCGAAGGCCAGAAGCGCCGCGTCGAACGCCAGGATGTACCCCAGCGTCATCAGCAGGTTCCCGCCCATGCCGAGCAGCAGGCGTGACGGCTGGCCGAGCACCTCGATGAGCCGCGGCCAGGTCTGACGGAGCGTCGGCACCGTCTTGGCCAGCACCCACCGACGGACGGCGGGGATGAGCAGCGCGACGCCCACGAGCGCGGCGAGCACCCCGATGACGACGAGGATGAGCGGCGAGACCGGCAGCGTCGACTCGTTGTCGCCCGAGACCAGCGACAGCACGAGCAGCAGCAGCATCGTCACGACGAACTGGCTGACCTGCACCAGGGCGACGGTCGCGGCGGCGAGCGTGCCGGACACACCACGTCGCGTGAGCACGCGCAGGTTCAGCGCGGCGGGCCCGACGCCCGCGGGGGCGGCGAGCGCCACGAACGTGGCGGCGGTCTGCGCGACGGTCGCCCGCCACAGCGAGATCCGCACGGGGGCGAAGGCGACGAGGGCGAGCGCGGCCCCGACGAGCGTGAGGAGCCCGAGCCCGAAGGCGACGATGCTCCACCGCCAGTCGCTGCTCTGCAGCGCCTCGGTGATGGTGGCGACGTTGATCGTCGTGAAGATCGCGAAGACCGCGACCACCGTGAGCAGGACGGTGAGGATGGTCCGGGTGCCGAACCGCACGAGCTGCTGCGGCTGCACGTCGGCCTCGGGCAGCCGGGCGACGAGCGCGGTCCTCAGCTCGGGCAGCACCGTGCGGTGGGTGCGCATCTCCTCGCGGGTCAGCCGCGGCATGGTGATGGTCTGCAGCAGGGGACCGATCGCCGAGATCGTGTCGTCGTCGAGCACCGCGACGGCCGACTCCATGGCGCGACCGGCTCCCACGCGCAGGGCCAGGAGGGCGAGCACCTGCGCGACGTCCATCCGGCGGGCGAGCTCGGAGGAGGCGACGTCGCCGAGCTCCCAGCCGGACAGCCAGACCATCGGCTGCTCGAGCAGGTGGTCGACGAGCACGACGTCGCTGGTCAGGTTGCGGTGCGCGATGCCGGCGGCGTGCGCGAGCTGCAGCTGGGCCCACACCTCGTGCAGCACGGCGTCGGTGATCTGGTCGGGCTCGAGGTCGCCGAGCGGCACGGCGTTGCCGGGGCGTTCCTGCACGAGCAGCATCGAGTCCTCGGCCTCGGCGACGCTCAGCAGCTGGGGCGTGCGGACCCCGGCGGCCCGGGCGGCGTAGGCGAGCAGAGCCGAGCGTTCGGCGGCCTGGCGCAGGGACACGACCGAGCGGCCCTCGATCCCGCGCAGGCGCAGCGAGCGCCAGAACCGGCTGAGCATGCCGACCACCTGACGGTCGCCGTCGATGACGACGAGGTCGAGGTGCTCGTGCTCCTGCGTGGTCAGGGCGTACAGGCGGTGGTCCGTCGACCGCGTCAGGGCGAGCGAGGCCGGCCCCGCCGGCGGGAGGACGGCGTCACCGGTCGTGCTGTCGGGCACCCGGCTCAGCTGGGCGGGCGCGAACCCGGCCCGGCGGACACCGGCGACCAGGCTCTCGTCGTACGCGCGCTCCGAGCGCACCCCGGACAGGTAGCGCGTGCCCTCGCCGGCGATGCGTCCGACCAGCAGGGCAACCGCGATCCCGGGCAGCGAGCCCTGCCCGGTGATGACCAGCACGCCGGTGGCGACCCACACGAGGTTCCAGGACCAGGCGACGGTCCGTCGTCGGCCGCGGGGCCCGGCCGCGGTCAGCAGACCGGCGAGCAGGGCGACGTACCCCGGGATCGACAGCTGCCACTCGCCGCCGATGCGCACCGACATGCCCTGGACGAGCTCGTCCGAGCCGAACCGTTCGACGAGCAGGACGATCGCGCTGTTCAGCACGACCGCACCCGTCGCCGCGGCGAGGGCCTCGAGCAGCTGTCGGCCGAGCCTGCGCACCGCCAGCTCGGTGAGCACGGCGAGCGGGACGACGAGCGTCACGAACGACTCGAGCGCGGAGACCGGGATGACCAGCAGCCGGCGCAGCAGGGTCGAGAAGCCCTGCACGTCCTCGGCCACACCCGTCGTGGTGTTCTGCGCGTACGTCGCCAGCACCATCGCCAGGACGACGCCGAGACCTGCGAGCGTGGCGGCGACGAGGTCGCCCGGGTGGTGCACGCGCTCGGTGGGGACGTCGTCGATCGTCACGTCGTCGAGCACCGAGCGGGTCGTCGCGACCGCGCTGTCGGTGGGCGTCGACGGGCCAGGCATACCGGCGAGTCTAGGCAGTGCGCACCGCCGGAGGCGCCCAGCGGGGCGTGAGTCCGCCGAACGGCGCAGGTGAACCCCCAGGTCTAGCGTGGTCCGCGACGGGCCGTCCGCGGATGCAGGGGACCTGCACGGGCGCCCGCGAGGGGGGTGGTCCCATGTCGGACGCGCTGACCGCGGACGTCGCCGGCACGTTGCGCCGGCTCTGGTGGCTGGCTGTGCTGCGCGGTGCCGTGCTGGTCGTCCTGGGGCTGCTGCTGCTGGTCGAGCCGTTGGGCACCGTCAAGGGGCTCGTCTGGCTGTTCGGGGCGTTCGCGGTGCTCGACGGCCTGCTGGCACTCGCGCAGGGCATCGCGTACCGGCACGACCCGGCCTCGCGGTGGCGCATCGTGCAGGGCCTGGTCGGCATCGCCTTCGGTGTCGTCCTGATGGTCTGGCCGGCGCCCACCGCGACCGTGGTCTTCTACCTGCTGGCGTTCTGGGTCATGCTGCTCGGCCTGATCGCGGTCGTCGGGGCGTTCGTGCTGCACCACGCCGGGGACGCCGGCTGGACGTTCGCCCTGACCTTCGGGCTGATCGGCTTCTTCATCGGCCTGGTCGCGGTGATGCACCCGCAGACCACGGTGTCGGTCATCGCGATCCTGTACGGCCTGTTCGCCCTGGTGGCGGGCATCGTGCTGGTGGTCAGCGGCTTCGCGACCCGGTCGGTGGCCAGGCAGCTGGAGCACGCCTCGGCGCGGGTCGTCGAGCTGTAGGACGGATCGCGGCGCGCAGCCTCGGCCGAGGCCGGTCTCAGCTGAGGCCCAGCGCGCCGCGCACGTCCGCCGGGATGAGCGCGTAGCCCACGAACACGACGACGTCCATGATCGTGTGCGCCACCACGAGCGGCATGACCCGGCGTCGGCGCCGGTAGTACTCGGCGAACACGACGCCCATGACCGCGTTGCCGAGGAACGCGCCCCACCCTTGGTACAGGTGGTACGAGCCGCGCAGCAGCGCACTGGTCACGACGATCGCCGGGGCGCTCCACCGCAGCTCACGCAGCCGCTCCATGAGGTAGCCGACTGCGACGACCTCCTCGAGCAGGGCGTTCTGCAGCGCCGACAGGATGAGCACGGGGATGGTCCACCACACCGCGTCGAGGCCCGCGGCCTGCACCTCGACGGTGATGCCGAGCACCCGGCCGAGCGCGTACAGCCCCAGCCCGGGGATGCCGATGAGCGCGGCGAGACCGACACCCGTCAGCAGGTCCTTCCAGGGCTGCCGCCCGTCCAGCCCGATGCGACGCACGGCCGACCGTCCGTTCGCCGACAGCAGGTACAGCGCGAGGGCCACGGGCATCAGGGCGAACCCGATCGCGAGCAGCTGGTACGTCAGGTCGAGCAGCGGCCGGGGGGAGTAGCTCGGGTTGAGCGTCGTGCTCTGGTCCCCCAGCGGGGTCCCCTCGGTCAGCCGGGCGACGATGTTCACCACCGCGTACACGCCCGACCGGCCGAGCGACAGACCGAGCACGATCCAGATCTCGGTGGTCAGCCGCCGCCGGACGGCCCGCTCACCGGGCGGCGGCGCGGTCGGGGCCGGGTGCGTCATGGGGGCAGCGTAGGCGGCCGGCCTGGACGGATGCCGAGCGGGCGTGCGGGCAGGGTCCTGTGCCGGGCTGCCCGCGTGCCCCTACCGTGGGGGCCGTCGCGTGGGACGAACCCGGCGTCAGCTACGAGCAGGGCGAGGGTGAGCCGATGGGGCCTGTGCTGGAGGTCCGGGGGGTGACGCGCCGGTTCGGCGCCGTCACGGCGCTGGACGACGTGTCCCTCGACGTCGGCGACGGTGAGCTCGTCGGCCTCCTCGGCCCGAACGGTGCGGGCAAGACGACCCTGCTCAGCCTGGTCAGCGGGCTGCGGCGACCCGACTCCGGTGCGGTGCGCCTGTTCGGCGGCGACCCGCGCGACGCCGCGAACCGCTTGGCCCTGGGCACCACACCGCAGGACACGGGCCTTCCGGCGACCCTGACCGTCGGCGAGGTCGTCGACTTCGTCGCCGGCCACTACCCGACGCCCATGACCCGGTCGGAGGCGCTGGCCCGGTTCGGCCTGGAGGACCTGGTGCGGCGGCAGACGGGCGGCCTGTCGGGCGGGCAACGCCGCCGACTCGCGGTCGCCCTCGCCCTGGTGGGCCGCCCTCGTCTGGTGCTGCTCGACGAGCCGACGACCGGGCTCGACGTCGAGGCCCGTCACCTCCTGTGGGACGCGTTGCGGGAGTACCACGCCGACGGGGCGACGGTGCTGCTGACCAGCCACTACCTGGAGGAGATCGAGGCGCTCGCCCAGCGGGTCGTCGTCATGGGCGGCGGTCGGGTGCTCGCGGACGACTCGCTGCCGGCCGTGCTGGACCTCGTCTCGGTGCGCCGCGTCTCGTTCACCACCCCGGGAGCCGGCCCGACCACGCCCGGCACGGAACGGCAGGCGCTCACGGCCCTGCCCGGCGCGCACGGGCTGCACGACGCCCAGGTGCTCGACGACGGCTCGACCCGCTGGACGATGCTCGCCTCGGACGCCGACGTGCTCGTGCGCGCCCTCGTCACGCACGACGTCGCGTTCCGCGAGCTGGAGGTGCGCGGAGCCTCGCTCGAGGAGGCGTTCCTCGCACTGACCCTCACCGACCCGCAGGAGACGGCCCGATGACCGCGACGACGTCCCCCGTGGCCCGGCCGGGCGTGCGCCCGTGGTGGTCGCTCGCGCTGCTGCACACCCGCTACCAGTTCCTGGAGACCGTCCGGGTGCCGATCGCCGTGCTCGGCAACATGCTCTTCCCCGGGCTCGCCCTGGTGTTCTTCGTCGTGCCGCAGCGCGCGGTCGCCGACGACCCGCTGATGGCCACCGCCGCGGTCGCCCAGCTGGCGACCTTCGCCATCATGTCCTCGAGCCTGTTCTCGTTCGGCGTCGGCGTCGCCGAGGACCGCGCGCAGCCGTTCGACCCGTACGTGCGCACGTTGCCCGCCGGTGCGGGCCCGCGGCTCGTGGGCCGCGTCGTCAACGCCGTGCTCTGGGCCTACCTGGCCCTCGTGCCGCTCGTGCTCATCGGGTGGCTGCTCACCGCCGCGACCCTGACCCCGGCGCAGGCGGCGCTGTCCGTCGTCCTCGTGCCCGCGGTCGCCGTGCCGTTCCTGCTGCTCGGCCTGGCCATCGGCTACCGGCTCTCGTCCAAGGCGGCGATCGCGGTGGTGCAGTCCGTGCTGTTCCCGCTCGCGTTCGCCGGTGGGCTGTTCATGCCGCCCGAGGCGTTCCCGGCATGGCTCGACGCGTTCTCGAAGCTGCTGCCCTCACGTGCGGCGCGCGACCTGGTCGTCCAGATGGTGACGGGCGAGCCGGCGTACGCGGGCGCGCTCGCGGTGCTGCTCGGCTGGACGCTGGTGTTCGGCGTGCTCGCGGTGCTGGCCTACCGGCGCGACGAGGGCCGCCGCTTCCACTGACGGGTCGCGGCGGCCCCGGGGTCAGGCGAAGCGGCGCAGGCGCAGCGAGTTCGTCACGACGAGCACCGAGGAGAACGCCATCGCCGCGCCCGCGATCATCGGGTTGAGCAGGCCGAGGGCGGCCAGCGGGACCGCCGCGACGTTGTACGCGAACGCCCAGAAGAGGTTCTGCTGGATCACCGTCAGCGTCCGCCGGGACAGCCGGATCGCCTGACCGGCCGAGCGCAGGTCGCCGCGCACGAGCGTCACGTCGGAGGCCTCGATGGCCACGTCGGTGCCCGTGCCCATCGCCAGGCCGAGGTCCGCGGTGGCCAGGGCCGCGGCGTCGTTCACGCCGTCACCGACCATCGCCACCCGCGCGCCTCCGGCCTGCAGCCGCTCGACGACGTGCACCTTGTCGGCGGGCAGCACCTGGGCGATGACGTCCTCGTCGGCGATGCCGACCACCCGGGCAGCGGCCAGCGCCGCACCGGGGTTGTCGCCGGTGAGGAGCACCGGGCGCAGGCCGAGCCCGCGCAGCTCGGCGACCGCCTGGGCGGAGCTGGCCTTGACCGGGTCGCGCAGCACGAGCACGCCGCGGGCGGCACCGTCCCACGCGACCATGACCGCGGTCGCGCCGTCGGCCTCGGCCGCGTCGAACCGCTCCTGCAGCGCGTCCGTGCCGACCTCCTGCGCGGTCAGCCAGGTCGGGCGGCCGACGAGCACGCGACGGGACAGCCCGAGCCCGGAGTGCGCGGCCCGGACCACACCGGTGACGCCGTGGCCGGCGGCGGCGTGGAAGTCGTGCACCTGGTCGGAGCCGATGACGACGCCGTCGCCGCCGACCTGCACCTCGCCGGTGAGGGCGGGCGCCTCGGCCTCGGCGGCGTCGGCGATCGCGCGGGCGATCGGGTGCTCCGCGAGCCGCTCGACGGCCCCGGCGAGCCGGAGCACCTCGTCACGGTCCTCGCCGGGGGCGACGAGCACGTCGACGAGCGCCATGCGGCCCTCGGTCACGGTGCCGGTCTTGTCGAGCACGACGGTGTCGACGCGACGGGTCTGCTCGAGGATCTCCGGGCCCTTGATGAGGATGCCGAGCTGGGCGCCGCGGCCGGTGCCGACCAGCAGCGCGGTCGGCGTGGCCAGGCCGAGGGCGCAGGGGCACGCGATGATCAGCACGGCGACGGCGGCCGTGAACGCGGCCTGCGCGCCACCGCCGGTCAGCAGCCAGACGGCCAGGGTGCCGGCGGCCAGCACCAGCACGACGGGCACGAACACGGCCGAGATCCGGTCGGCGAGCCGCTGCACGGGCGCCTTGCCGGTCTGCGCGGCGGCGACGAGCCGACCGATCTGCGCCAGCCGGGTCTCCTCGCCGACGCGCGTGGCCCGCACGACCAGGTGGCCGGAGGCGTTGATCGTCGCGCCGGTCACGTCGTCCCCGGGACCGACGTCGACCGGGACGGGCTCGCCGGTGAGCAGCGAGGTGTCGATCGCGCTGGTGCCCTCGACGACGACGCCGTCGGTGGCGACCTTCTCGCCCGGCCGCACGGTGAACAGGTCGCCGACGGTCAGCCGGTCGACGGCGATGCGCTGCTCGGTGCGGACGCCGTCCGGTCCGGTGACCAGCACGGACACGTCCTTGGCACCCAGGTCGAGCAGGGCGCGCAGGGCGTCGCCGGCGCGGCGGCGGGAGCGGTGCTCGGCGTACCGGCCCGCAAGAAGGAACGTCGTGACGATCGCCGCGACCTCGAAGTACAGCTCGGGCACGGCCTCCATGTGCCCGCTCGTGGCGGCGGGCCACAGCGAGGGGGTCATGGTCATGCCGATCTCGCCGGCGCCGCCGAGCAGGAGCGCCCACAGCGACCAGCCGGTCGCCGCGACGATGCCGATCGACACGAGGGTGTCCATGGTCGACGCGCCGTGCCGGGCCGCCTTCGCCGCCGCGCGGTGGAACGGCCACGCGGCCCACGTCGCCACGGGCAGGGCGAGCGCGGCGACGACCCACTGCCAGCCGGAGAACTGCAGGGCCGGGATCATCGACAGCGCCAGCACGGGCAGGCTGAGCACGGCCGCGACGCGCAGCCGGCGACGCAGGTCGGTGCCGCGGGCGTCGGTCGGTGCCGAGGTGTCCTCGTCCTCGGTCATTTCGTGGCCGGGGGCCATCGTGTGCCCGGACAGGGCGTGCTCGACCGCATCGTGCCCTGCCTCGTGGCCGCTGTGCTGCGCGGCCGCGGTCGCGTCGCCTCCGGCGGGGGTCCCCGGGTGGTGGTGCCCGGCGTGCGGGTCCGCCGCGGGTGCGGTGCGGGCGGACGGCGAGGCGACCTTGAGCACGCGGGCGTCGTACCCGGCCGAACGGACCGCGGCGACGAGCGCCTCGGGGTCGGCCGGGGCGCCGTCGCCCTCGGGTGCGTGCAGCTCGACGTGGGCGGACTCCAGCGCCAGGTTCACCGTGGCGCTGGCGCCGGGCACCCGGTTGAGCTTCTTCTCGACCCGGGCCACGCACGAGGCGCAGGTCATGCCCTCGACGGCCAGGTCGACCGTGACGAGGGGTGCCACGGGGACGGCGGGTGCCGTCTCCGTGCCCGGGTGGACGTGATCGGTGCTCATGGGTGCTCCCAGCGAGGTGTGCGGGTCGTGCGGTCAGAGCAGCGAGCGGGGCGGGGTGATCGCGTAGCCGGCCTCGATGACGGCGGCCGCGACGGCCTCGTCGGCCAGCGGGCCCTCGCTCGTCACCACGACGGGGGACGAGCCGCCGGTGACGAGCTCGACCTTGACGTCGGTGACGCCGGGCAGGGCCGTGAGCTCGGAGGTGACGGAGCCGACGCAGTGGCCGCAGGTCATGCCGTCGACGGTGAAGGTGGTGGTCTGGCTCATCGGTGACTCCTGTGCGTGGGTGGCTGGGTACTGGTGGTGCTGGTGGGTGCTGCGGTCAGCTGCGGACGAGCCGGGCGATGGCCTCGGACGCCTCACGGACCTTCTCGGCGCCCGCCTCGGGGGACTGCCGCGCGGCGTCGACCACGCAGTGCCCGAGGTGGTCCTCGACGAGGCCGATGCTCACGGCCTGCAGCGCCTTGGTGACGGCGGCGATCTGGGTGAGGACGTCGATGCAGTACACGTCCTCGTCCACCATGCGCGCGATGCCGCGGACCTGTCCCTCGATGCGGCTGAGCCGCTTGAGGTAGTCGTCCTTGGCGCCGGTGTATCCGTGCACGGTTCCTCCCAGGGGTCCGTCGTCCGTCGAGACGTGCAACAGGGTACCCCCCCAGGGTATTCCGGGCTCGGGTCGACGAGCCTCGCCCGGCTCGGGTCGCAGTCCGCGACCGCACGTCCAGGATCTGGTCACCGCCTCGGATCTGCGGGAGAACCCCTGGTGGCGAGTTTCCACGCCTGACCAGGGGAAACCGTGACGCCAGTGTTCCAGGACGCTCGTCCACATGGCGAAACGTGAATCCACATGCTGGACGCACCGTTGAGGCGCAGTCGCTCCGCTCGGAATCATCCGGGCTCACGTCGTCGCGCACCCCGTCGCGGCACCCGGTCCCAGGTGGTCATCGTGCGCACACTCGTCCTGCTGGCCCTCGTCGGCCTCGGTGCCCAGCTGGTCGACGGCGCCCTCGGCATGGCCTACGGCGTCACGTCCGCCACCCTGCTGCTCGCCATCGGCACCAACCCCGCCGCCGCCTCTGCCACCGTGCACCTCGCCGAGATCGGCACCACGCTCGCCTCCGGCGTCTCGCACTGGCGGTTCGGCAACGTCGACTGGAAGGTCGTCGTCCGCGTCGGCGTCCCCGGCGCCGTCGGCGCGTTCGCCGGCGCGACCGTGCTCTCACGCCTGTCGACCGACGCCGCCAAGCCCGTCATGTCGCTCATCCTGCTCGGCCTCGGCCTCTACCTGCTCGGCCGCTTCACGTTCCGCGGGCTGCGCACCGACCGCCTCGGCCAGCCGCTGCGCAAGCGGTTCCTCGGCCCGCTCGGCCTGGTCGCCGGGTTCGTCGACGCCACCGGGGGAGGCGGCTGGGGACCCGTCGGCACCCCCGCCCTGCTCGCCTCCGGCCGGCTCGAGCCCCGCAAGGTCATCGGCTCGATCGACACCAGCGAGTTCCTCGTCTCGCTCGCCGCCAGCCTCGGGTTCCTGCTCTCGCTCGGCTCGCAGGGCATCGACTTCGTGTGGGTCCTCGCGCTCCTCCTCGGCGGTGTCGTCGCAGCCCCGCTCGCCGCCTGGCTCGTCCGGCACGTGCCGCCGCGCGTCCTCGGCTCGGCCGTCGGTGGCGTCATCGTCCTCACCAACACCCGCACGCTGCTGCGCTCCGACTGGCTCGGCCAGGCCGACACCCCGACCGAGAGCCTCGTGCTCGGGGCGATCGCCATCGTCTGGGCCGCCGCCGTCACCTGGTCCGTGCGCGCCTACCGCGCCGAGCAGGCCGCGCTGCCCGCGGTCGGCGTGGACCGGTCGCACGCGGACGAGGCCCCCGCGTCGGCCCGGGGTGAGGCCGAGCCGGTCGGCGCCGGAGTGGGCACCGCGGACGCCGCCGTCCTCGACCGCTCGCCGGTGGCCGGCTCGCACTCCTGACCGGGAGCGAGGGAGACGTCCCTGACGGGGACGTCGAGCGTCCAGGAAGGGCCGCTCACGCCTCCACCGCCACCCCCTCGTCGACCGGGCTCGTGTCCGTGCTCGTGTGGGAGACGACGACGAACGTCCGGCCGGTCGCACGGGCCCGGGACCGGAGTTCCTCCAGGACGCGTTCCGCCTCACCCGGCGACAACGCACTCAACGACTCGTCCAGCACGGCGAGCTCCACCCCCGACGCCTGCGCGTGGGCGACGAGCAGGCGCTGACGGTCTGCCAGCGACAGGTCGCCGACGGGCCGCGCAAGGTCGGCCCCGGGCACGCTGGCACCGACCGCCTCGCACACGTCGGCAACAGCGACGGTCCGGACGGGGAGGTCGTCCTCCAGGAAGATCGCGGCGCTGCCCCTGCGTGCGGTCACGGATCGGAGCGCGATGCTCTTCCCGACACCCGTCCGTCCGGAGACCTGCAGCAGGCGCCCCCCGTCCTGCGCCACCGCCGCCTCGAGCATCGCCACGGTCCGGCTGACCAGCGGCACCGGGGGCGGGACCGAGTCCGGCGCGTCCAGCAGCGACGTCACGCGAGCGGCGGTCGCCGCGGAGACGCTGATCGACTGGACCGACTCGACGAGCTGCGGGAGCTGGTTGGCGATCGTGTAGACGAGGTAGGCGATCACAGCCGGGGCGATCGCGCTCGACACGCGGTCGGCCTCCAGGGCGAGAGCGGTGCCCGCTCCGAAGATCACGAGCCCGGCGGTCTGCAGCTCGGTCCGTCGCCGCATCATCGCCGAGACGAGACCCTCTGACGCGCGCCCGAAGCGGTCCTCCTCGACGCCGTAGGTGGTCAGGACCGCGGCACGCAGCTGCGGGTGCGACCCCGCGGAGTCGTCGTCGAGCGCGCCGGTCGAGAAGGCCATGAAGGTGCCCCGCGCCCGCGACTGCTCACCGACGGCCGTCACGATGCGGCGTTCGCCCGATCGGTGCAGGACGAACGCGAGCGGGACCAGGACCGCGATGACGAGCACGATCGCCGGCTCGCCCAGCGCGAGCGCGAGGACCACGCCCACCAGCTGCGTCGTGACGACCAACGCGCCGACGAGCTGCGCCGGGACCTGCATCTGGATGCTCGAGAAGTCCTCGCCGAACCGACCCACGAGCTCGCCCGTCCGGGACGGACCGGCGATCCAGGCGAGCCGGTCGGCGATCCGCGCGTGGAGCTCGGTCAGGCGCGCGACCGGGGTCCGGTGCTGCAGAAGGTTGACCCCGAGCGTGACGACGAGGGTGGCGACCAGGAGCACGAGCAGGATCGCGGCCTGGCGTCGGTCGCCGTCCGACCGTGTCCCGCCGAGGACGATCGGCAGCACGACGCCCAGCGTGGAGGTCACGACGACGGCAGCGCACAGCAGTGCCGTCCCCCCGGCGCCGAGGACGATGAGGACCGCACGCGCCGCGGAGCCGACGGTCGGACGAGGAGTGGCGAAGCCCGGGTCCTCGACCGCGGCCTCAGCGGTGCGAACCGGGACGGGCACCGGGGCGGCGGGCTCGTGGCCATCCGGCACGCGTTCGAGGGTCCGGACCACCGGTTCACCGACGAGAACCCCGTCGCGCAGCGTCAGCGCGATCTGCTGGTCCACCGGCACACCCAGGCAGTCCTCCGCCACGAGGACCACACGCCGGCCTGCATCGACGATGCGACCCACGAGCCGGAGCCTGCTCGCGCGATCGATCGCGGCCAGCGTCGGTTGGGAGAGGAGGCAGGGCCCGGCCGAGACCGTGAGGGCGACGGCCAGCGCGAGACGGTGACGCTCACCTCGCGACATCGACGCGAGTCGTTCGACGGCATCGGCGACGTCCAGATCGGACGGGAGCTCCAGCGCCACGAGCCAGGAGTCCAGCTCCCGCCGTGCGCCTGCGTCGAGGGAGCCGGCCCACGTCTGCACGACCCGACCGTCGAGCCTCGGGTCCGACGACAGCCACCCCCAGCCGTGGATCCGTCCGGCCGCACGAACGAGGTCGGACGCCGCCGCCTCGGCGGCCTCGCCGGACACGCTCAACCACGTGACGCCGGGAGTCTGGTCGATGCCGCGCAGCACGTCGAGGTCGACGTCAGCCCTGGGGGCGAGGCGTCGTTCGTCCCACGCCTGGAGCATCGGGATGGTCAGCCGCACGACGCGGTAGTTCGTGACGGCTTCCTGCAGCGCGCTCGACAGCAGACCGGCGGCCACCAGCAGCGGGACGAGGGTGGAAGCTCCACCGTCGGCGCCCAGGACGAACACCAACGCAGCCGTCGTGACCACGACGGGCACAGCTGCCGAGGCGACGACCCCGTTGACCACCTGCAGGTTCGCCCGTCGGAGCAGGACGGGCACCTGGGCGTCCCGGCGCGCCTGCATCCAGCCCGCCACGTGCTCGGAGAGCCCTGCCGCCCTCAGCTTCCAGGCGGCGTTGCTGAGATCGCGGATGCGGTCGACACGCGCCGCCTCGCTCTCGATGTATCGGTGGTAGACGGCTCCGACGAGGTGGACGAGCCGGAGCGCCATGAGGGTGGCGACGCACACGCCGACGAGGGCGGTCCACCCGACGGTGCCGTAGGTGAGGACCACGAACGTCGCGATGGCGACGGATCGAACCAGGGTGATGGCCAGGTCGACGACGTACGCGAACTGGCTGATCTGAGCCGGGTGGGTGCTGAACCGGCCCGTGGACGGGGCGCGCCGACCGGAGGAGTCGTCGAGCGACTCCTCGAAGAACGTGCGCAGGGCGAGGAACCGTACGGCGACGACGAGCCGCAGCTCCGCACCCTCCTTGGCCCAGCCCGCCACCGCCGAGAGGACGGACGCGCCCACGAGCAGCGCCGCCCAGGAAGCAGCGTCCTCACCCGCGGACAGCGCTCTGCTGAACCGATCGAAGAGGTACGGGGTCGCACTGACCGCCGCCGCCGCGACCAGACCGGAGCCCGCCACCGTCGCGGTGAGCCTCGGCCGCGCGGTGAGGAAGGCGAGCCAGGCGCGCATCCCGCGGCGCGACCCGACGCGGGATGCGAAGCGTTCCTGAGCGGAGACGCCGGTCACAGCGCGTCGTCGAATCGTCCGAGTGGCACACGCGGGAGGCTAACCACCGGGACGCAGCCCTGAGCAGCCCGAGTCGCCGAACACGCCGACGCGGCCCTCGGTGCGGCGGTGACGGCGCCGACCAGCCGGTGCCAGCACACCGCCTCGCCTCGCGGGCCACCGGGTGCGCGCCCACACTGGCCCTGCCGCGACCGGACGGTCGCGGGCGAGCCCAGCAGCGCGAGGCGACCATGGAACCGGACGGTCCGCACGCCCCCGACGACCCCACGGTCACCGACCCCGAGCACTACCGGGTCGTGCTGGAGAACGACCGGGTGCGCGTCCTGGAGTACCGCGACGTGCCGGGTGCGCGTACCCACCCGCACCGGCACCCCGACTCCGTGATGGTGACGGCCACCGGGTTCCGTCGGCGCATCACCTCGGGCGAGCGGGCGGTGGAGGTCGAGCTCGAGCCCGGGCAGGTGCGGTGGCTCGCCGGTCAGGAGCACGTGGGGGAGAACGTCGGGACCAGCCCGACGCACGCGTTCTTCGTCGAGCTCAAGGAGCCGCACCCGGGCGGAGCCGATGGCGGCCCGGGCGGCGCAGCCGGCCTCGCCGACGGGCCACCCGCGCCGCTCGGCCCGGCCTGAGGCCCGGGGAGCGACGCGGGTCGCGGGTCAGTCCTGCGGTGCCTGGGCCGAGGCGGCCGCTGCTGCGGCGGCGGGCAGTGCGTCGACGATCCGGCCCACGGCCTCGTCGTCGTGCGCGGCCGAGACGAACCACGCCTCGAACGCCGACGGCGGCGCGGAGACCCCCGCCTCCAGCAGCGCGTGGAAGAACGGGGCGTACCGCCACGACTCCGTGGCCTGCACGGCCGCGTAGTCGCGCGCACCCTGGGCGGCGGCCTCGGCACCGAACATGATGCTGAACAGGCTGCCGGCCCACTGGATCGCGTGCGGCACGCTCGCCGCGGCCAGCGCCTGCGAGACCGCCGAGCGCAGCTGCGCGGACGCGGCGTCGACCCGGGCGTACACGGCGTCGTCCGCGAGGCGCAGCGTGGCCAGGCCGGCCGCGGTCGCCACCGGGTTCCCCGACAGGGTCCCCGCCTGGTAGACGGGCCCGAGCGGTGCGAGCTGCTCCATGACGTCGACCCGACCCGCGACGGCCGCCACGGGCAGGCCGCCGCCGATGACCTTGCCGAAGGTCAGCAGGTCGGGCTCCCAGCCCTCGGCCTGACCCTCGAAGCCCCACCAGCCGGCCGGGCCGACCCGGAAGCCGGTGAGCACCTCGTCCTGCACGAACAGGGCACCGTGCTCGTGCGCGATCCGGCGGACCTCGCCGTTGAAGCCGGGCAGCGGCGGCACCACACCCATGTTGGCGGGCGCGGCCTCGGTGATGACCGCGGCGATCCGCTCGCCGTGCTCGGCGAACGCAGCGGCGACGGCGTCCAGGTCGTTGTACGGCACGACGATCGTCTCGGCCGCGACGGCGGCGCTCACACCGGCCGACCCGGGCAGGGCGAGCGTGGCCAGGCCGGAGCCGGCCGCCACGAGCAGCGCGTCGACGTGACCGTGGTAGCAGCCGGCGAACTTCAGCACGAGGTCACGGCCGGTGAACCCACGGGCCAGCCGCAGGGCCGTCATCGTGGCCTCGGTGCCGGTCGAGACCAGGCGGACGCGGTGCGCGGCCGGGACCCGACGGCGGATCTCCTCGGCCAGCTCGCCCTCGGTGACGGTCGGCGCACCGAAGCTCAGACCGCGGGACACGGCCTCGTGCACGGCGTCGAGCACGACCGGGTGCCCGTGGCCCAGCAACGCGGGACCCCACGAGCCGACCAGGTCGACGTACTCGTGCCCGTCGACGTCGGTCACGTACGCGCCGAGGGCCGATGCCAGGAAGCGGGGTGTCCCGCCGACCGAGCCGAACGCCCGCACGGGGGAGTTCACCCCTCCGGGGATCACCCCCTGCGCCTGCCGGAACGCGTCCTCGCTGGTCGTCGTCCGCCCATCCATGGTGTCGGACCCGAGCTCACTCATCGCTTCTCCTCTGCCAGCCATCCGGCCAGCTCCGTAGCCCAGTAGGTGAGGACGTGGTCGGCACCGGCGCGCCGGATGCCGACCACGGACTCCTCGATCGCGCGGCGCCGGTCGATCCACCCTGCCGCCGCAGCGGCCTCGATCATCGCGTACTCGCCCGATACCTGGTAGGCGGAAATCGGGACGGACGACATCGCCGCCACGTCGGCCAGGACGTCGAGGTAGGACATGGCCGGCTTGACCATGACGACGTCGGCCCCCTCGGCGATGTCGATCGCGACCTCGCGCAGCGCCTCGCGGCGGTTCGCCGGGTCCATCTGGTAGGTGCGGCGGTCGCCCTCGAGGGTCGACTCGACCGCGTCGCGGAACGGGCCGTAGAACGCCGAGGCGTACTTCGCGGCGTAGGCGAGCACGGCGACGTCGAGGTGCCCGGCCTCATCGAGAGCGTCCCGCACGACGCCGACCTGGCCGTCCATCATGCCGCTGAGCCCGACGAGGTGGGCGCCCGCGTCGGCCTGGGCGAGGGCCATCTCGGCGTACCGGACGAGCGTCGCGTCGTTGTCGACGGCGCCCGTGGCGGTGAGCACGCCGCAGTGCCCGTGGTCGGTGAACTCGTCGAGGCACAGGTCGGCCTGCACGACGAGCGCGTCACCGACCTCGGCCACCACGTCGGCGATCGCCCGGTTGAGGATCCCGTCGGGGTCGGTGGCCTGCGTGCCGACCGCGTCGCGGACCAGCGGGACGCCGAACAGCATGAGCCCGCCCAGCCCCGCCTCGGCGGCCTCCGCGGCCGCCCGCCGCAGGCTGTCGCGGGTGTGCTGGACGACGCCCGGCATGGAGGCGATGGGTCGCGGCTCGGCCAGGCCCTCCCGCACGAAGACCGGCAGCACGAGCTCGGCCGGGTGCACCCGTGTCTGGGCGACGAGGCGCCGCATCGCGGGCGTGCTGCGCAGGCGACGCGGACGGATACGGCCGACACCCTCGGACGCGGGCCCGGACGGGCGCGCCGACGACGGGTCGGACGGGTGCTGCGGGTCGGCGGAGGTCACACGGGCTCCTCGGAGGACGGTGCGGGGGTGTCGGGTGCGGAGTCGTGCCGGGCGGTGGCCAGTGCCGTGCCCAGTGCCGTGACCAGGCCCTGCATCGTCTGCTCGGCGGCGACGGCGGCCACGGGCAGGCCGAGCCGCCGTGCCTCCGCGGCCGTCGACGGCCCGATGCAGACCAGCAGCGTGCCGGCCGGCGGCGTCCCGAGGTGGGCGGCCAGCTCGCGCACGGTCGAGGCGGACGTGAGCAGCGCGGCGTCGATCCTGCCCTCGCGCCAGTCGGCGACGACCTCGGCGGACGGCGGTGCCGCGGCGACCGTGCGGTACGCGACGACGTCGTCGACCTCCCAGCCGCGGGCGCGCAGGCCGTCGGCGAGCGTCGCCGAGGCGAGGTCCCCGCGCGGGAAGAGCACGCGTCCGGGACCGTCCGGCAGGGCCGGTTCGGCGGCGGTCACGCGGAGCAGTGCCTCGACGAGCAGCGCGGCGGTCGACCCGGTCGGCGGCACGAGGTCCACGCGCAGGCCGGCCTCCCGCAGCGCGCGGGCCGTGCCGGGGCCGACCGCGGCGACACGCGTGCCGGTGCGACGCACGAGCTCCTCGAGCGGGGCGTCGACGTCGACCGCACGGTCGACCAGCACGGGCACGGCGGCGGCGCTGGTGAGCACGAGCCAGGAGTACCACCCGGCGCCGAGCGCCAGCAGGGTGTCGTCGAGGTCGGTCGGGTCCTCCGGCAGGACGGTCTCGATGAGGGGCACGACGACCGCCTGCGCACCGGCCGCTCCGAGCGCGACCACGGCAGGGCTGGTCCCGGCGCTCGGGCGCGGGACGAGCACGCGCAGACCGGCGAGCGGTCCGCCGGCCCGTCGGTCGCTCGGGTCGCCGACCGGGTCACCGGGACGGCTGCCGGTCGGGTCGTCGGTCGGTCGGGAGGGCGTGGTCATCGGGTGGCGCCCAGCTCCGCGAGCTCGGCCGCGCCGGCGTCGAGCAGCTGCTCGGCGAGCGCACGCCCGAGCTGCTCGGCGGCGAGCGTGTCGGCCTGCGCCTCGGCGAGGGCGTCGGCGAGCGTGCCGGCTGCCGGCGACGCGCCGGCGACGGCCCCGAGGACCGTGGTCGACGACCGCCGCAGGGTCCGGGTGCCGTCGGTGCGCGCGACCACGGCGTCCAGGTGCAGGGTCCGTCCGTCGTCGTCGAGCCGGCCGAGGGCCCCGACGGGTGCCGCGCAGCCGGCCTCGAGCCGGGCGAGCAGGGCCCGCTCGGCGACGACGGCGAGCCGGGTCGGCCGGTGGTCGAGCGCCCGCAGCGCGCGGGCCAGGGGGGTCGTGCCGTCGGCGTCGGCGGTGCGCACCTCGACGGCCAGCGCTCCCTGCCCGGGCGCGGGGGCCATGACGTCGGGCTCGAAGGTCTCGGTCACCTGGTCGAGCCGTTCGAGGCGGGCGAGCCCGGCGCGGGCCAGCACGACCGCGTCGAGGTCGCCGGGCGCGACCCGGCGCAGGCGGGTGTCGACGTTGCCGCGGATGTCCACGACGTCCAGGTCAGGGCGGGCGGCCAGCAGCTGAGCGGCCCGTCGGGGAGAGCCGGTGCCGACCCGGGCGCCCGTGGGCAGGGTGGCGAGCGTGAGGCCGTCGCGGGCGCACAGCGCGTCGCGAGGGTCCTGCCGGAGCGGCACGGCTCCGAGCACGAGCCCGTCCGCGGGTCCGGTGGGCAGGTCCTTGAGCGAGTGCACGGCGAGGTCGCAGCGCCCGTCGAGGAGGGCGTCGCGCAGCGCGGTGACGAACACGCCCGTGCCGCCGAGGCTCGCCAGGGAACCGGTGAGCCGGTCGCCGTCGGTGCGCACGCGGACGGTCTCGACCGTGAGGCTCTCAGATCCGGGGTGCGCTGCGAGCGTGGCGAGCGCCTGGGCGACGTGGCCCGTCTGGGTCAGGGCGAGGATGCTCGCGCGGGTGCCGACACGCACGTGCTGGGGCATGGGGCTCAGTGTCCCTCTCGTCGGCGGGGAAGTCGAAAAGCGTGCGACGGGGCCGATGAAGTGCGCGTCCGACGGCATTCCGAGAATGTCGCGCCGTGCATTCTGTGGCCTTGTCGTGACGTGTTGTCAGAAAATGTCCGTCAGTCCTGCAGAGAACGCGCCGCAGCCCGCGCGGCGGGCACCACGGAAGCCAGGCCGTTGCCGTCGGCCCACGCCCCGCAGACCGCCACCCCCGGCAGGTCCGCGACAGCCGCACGCACCGCCGCGACCGCCTCCCGATGGGTCGCCGACGGCCGGGGGAGCGCCTGCGTCCAGCGCACCACCGCCGTCCCGACGACCTGCTCCGCGGTGAGCGGCACACCCAGCAGCACCGAGGCATCACGCACCGCCTGCTCGACGAGCACCGCGTCGTCGCCCTCACGCACAGGCACGGTCAGCGGGCTCTGCTCGCCGTCCTTCCGCCCGCCCGCACCCTGCCGGTTGTCCGCCCCCGCGCGGCCGTACGACAGGCGCACGACGTGTCGGTCGGCCGGCACGTCCCGACGCAGCCACGCCCACTTCGCGGTCGCGTGCGTCAGCGCCTTCGCCTGCACGTCCGTGGCGCCCGGGGCGACCAGCACCCCCGTGCCGCGCGGTGCCGCGTCCAGCGCCGGGCAGTCCACGACGAGCGTGACGAGCGTGACCCGCGCACCGTCGTCCGGCCGTGCGGCGCTCAGGTCCGCGACCCGGGCGGCCTGCAGCAGCTCGCCCGCCGCGGGCGTCGCCAGGACCAGGCGGGGCGTCTGCACCGTCGCGTCGTCCAGCAGCACGCGCGTCGACCCGTCGGGCTGCGGGGCCAGCGCCCGCACGCGCGACCGCGTCCGGACCTGACCGCCGTGCGCCTCGACGTCGGCCACCAGCGCGTCGACCATCCGGAACATGCCGCCGTCCACACCCTGCACGGCCGCACCCGCGGGCGCCGCCGCCCGCATGGCCTGCACGGCACGCGCCAACGAGCCGCGCGCCGCCGCCCGGGCGGCCTGCAGGCCCGGGGCCACCGCGTCGACCGCCAGGTCGTCCGGGTCCGCCGCGTGCACGCCGCCGACGATCGGTTGCACGAGCCGCTCGACGACACGACGACCCATGCGGGCGGTCACCAGCGCGCCGAGCGAGGCCGCGTCCTTGCCGACCGACGCCGGCAGCACCAGGTCGAGGGACGCGCGCAGCGCCCCGCCCAGACCCAGGGTGGCTCGCACGTCCGCGGCCCACGGGCGCGCCGGGATCCCCAGGACGCCCGTGCGCGGCAGCGGACCGTCCTTGCCCGGCAGGTGCGCCCAGGAGCCGACGGTTTGCGGCACGCGCAGCGCGTCGCCCAGCCCGAGCTCCTCGAGCAGGGCGGCCACCGCGCCGCCGCGGGTCGCGAACGACTCCGCACCCGCGTCCAGCCGCAGGCCCGCGACCTCGTGGCCGCGCACCGAGCCACCGGCCGCGTCCCGACCCTCGAGGACCAGGGTGGGAACGCCGGCGCGCACCAGCTCGCGGGCCGCGACGAGCCCGGCGACACCACCGCCGACGACCACCGCCCCCCACTGCTCGTCCGGCGAGGTGGAATCGGGGCGGGGCCGGCTGCGCCGGTCAGGGGTGGCCACGATCAGATCTCGTGCACGAGACGCGCGACGCGGGTCAGCACGTCCGGATCCGTGGTCGGCGGGACGCCGTGCCCCAGGTTCACCACGTGCGACGGTGCCTGCGCACCACGCGCGACGACATCCCGCACATGCGCCTCGAGCACCGGCCAGGGGGCCTCCAGCAGCGCGGGGTCGATGTTGCCCTGCAACGGCGTCCGCCCGCCCAGCCGGCGGTTCGCCTCGTCGAGCGGGAGCCGGTAGTCCACGCCGATCACGTCCGCCCCCACGTCGCGCATCGCGACCAGGAGCTCGCTCGTGCCCGTGCCGAAGTGCACCCGGCGCACGCCGTCGGCCGCCAGGTCCTCGACGTGCGACAACGCGCGCGCCGACGCCGGTGCGACGTGCGCGACGTAGTCGGCCAGGCCCAGCGACCCGGCCCACGAGTCGAACAGCTGCGTCGCGCTCGCACCGGCCAGCACCTGCGCCCGCAGGAACGCCCCCGTCACGTCGGCCGCCCACTCCGTGAGCGCCACCCACGTCTCGGGATCGGCGTGCATGAGCGTGCGGGCCGCCAGGTGGTCGCGCGACGGGCCGCCCTCGACCAGGTACGCGGCCAGCGTGAACGGCGCCCCCGCGAACCCGATGAGCGGCGTCGAGCCCAGCGCGGCGACCGTACGGGCCACGCCCTCGGCGACCGGTGCGAGCTGCTCCGCGGTCAGCGGCCCCAGGTCGCGCAGCCGGGCGACGTCCTCGGCCGTGCGCACCGCGGATCCCATCACCGGCCCGACCCCCGGCTTGATCTCCACGTCGACCCCCGCGAGCTTCAGCGGCACGACGATGTCGGAGAAGAAGATCGCCGCGTCCACGTCGTGCCGGCGCACCGGCTGCAGCGTGATCTCCGAGGCCAGCGCCGGGTCGAGGCAGGCCTCCAGCATCGCGGTGCCCTCGCGTGCCGCCCGGTACTCCGGCAGCGACCGCCCGGCCTGCCGCATGAACCACACGGGGCGCCGGGAGGATGCCCGTCCGGAATACGCGTCGACCAGCGGCGAATGGGTGGTGCGACCGTCGACGAGAGGGTGCGCGGAGGGCAGATTCACCCTGCGATTGTGCCGGACTTTTCCGAGGATGATTCAATCGCCCCGTGGTGCTGCTGAGTCTTGTCGCCAGTCACCACGACCTCGACCTCGGCGTGCTGGAACGGCTCCAGCAGGACGTGCACGCCGTCGGCCGCGAGCTCGTGGCGGCGACCGGGTACGTCACGGGTGCCGTCGTCCTGGCGACCTGCAACCGGTTCGAGCTGTACCTGGACGTCGACGACATCGAGCACGCGCCCCTCGCGACCGCCGCCGCCGCACAGACCGTGGCAGCCCGGTCCGGCTACACGACCGTCCAGGTCGGCACGCACCTGCACGCCCTCACGGGCACCGAGGCGAGCGTGCACCTGTTCGCCGTGGCCAGCGGCCTGGACTCGATGGTCGTCGGCGAGCGCGAGATCGCCGGGCAGGTGCGGCGTGCGCTGACCGGAGCGCGCCGCGACGGCACGACGACCTCGGGGCTCGAGGCGCTCTTCCAGGCGGCCTCCCGCACGTCCCGCACGGTCGAGGCGCGCACCGGGCTCGGGTCCACGGGACGCTCCGTGGTCGGCGTCGCGCTCGACCTCGCGGAGGACGACCTGCCCGACTGGTCCGCCGTGCGGTGCGTGCTCATCGGCACCGGCTCGTACGCCGGCGCGAGCCTGGCCGCGCTCAAGGCCCGCGGCTGCACCGACGTGCGCGTCTACTCCCCGAGCGGGCGCGCGGGTCCCTTCGCCGCGGCGCGCGGCGTGCACGCCCTGCCGCCGGGTGCCGACCTGCATGCCGAGCTGGCCGACGCCGACCTCGTGGTGGCCTGCAGCGGCGCGGCCGGTGCCGTGCTCGAGGTCGACGCGCTCGCGGCGGTCCGCACGGGGTCGTCGCGTCCGCTCACGGTCGTGGACCTCGCACTCAAGCACGACGTGGACCCGGGGGTGCGTGACCTGCCGGGCGTGCGCCTGGTGAGCCTGCAGACCGTGGCGGAGCATGCACCGGCCGAGCACGACGCGGTGCTGACCGCCCGGGACGTCGTGGCATCCGCGGCCGAGGAGTTCGAGGGCGACCGGCGCGTGCGCGAGTGGGACGCGGTGCTGGTCGCCGCGCGCACCCGGGTGCTCGGCGGTCTCGAGACGCGCCTGAGCAGCCTGCCCGAGCAGCTGCGCGACGAGGTGGCCGAGCGCGCGCTGCGGAGGCGGACGCGCACCCGCCTGCACGGTCCGACCGTGCGGGCCCGTGAGGCGGCACGCGCGGGCGACGCGATCGCCTACGCCCAGGCGTTGGCCGAGCTGTCGCAGATCCCGGTCCCGGAGGTCGACGGCCACGAGGTCGGCACCGCCTGACGTCCGGTCCCGGCCGCCGCACGGGCGTCGGGGCCGCGAACGGGCCCGGAGACACAGGTGCCGGGCCTGGTTCGGGGGGGAGGGAACCAGGCCCGGCAGTCCGGGGGGTCAGGCCGTCGCCGTGACCGAGGGGGGAAGCGCTCTCAGGTCGTCGCCCAAGAGGGGTCCTGCGGGAGGAGCGGCACCTGCGGTGCCGAGGGACCGGGCGCCCACGTGTGCGGGACGACCTGGTTGGTCTGGATGTCGGTCAGCTCGGCCGCGTAGACGATCGCCTCGTAGACGCCGGCCTCGACCTGCTCGAGCTGCAGCCGCTCGGCCCGCTCGATGTCGTCGCCCAGGTGCGAGATCCGCGCGACGACGTAGCGCTGCGCGTCCTGCCACTGGTCGACGACCCGCACGCTGAGTCCGTTCCACCGCGCGGTCAGGTCGAGCTCGAACAGCTCGGTGACGTCCTCACGGGCGACCCGGCGGAACCAGCGTCCGGTCGGCGACTGGTGGAAGCCGGTCTCGGCGAGCGGCGGGTTGGCCAGCGCGAGGACCACGGTGTGCCCGTTGTCGACGACGTCGGCCTCGAGGTAGGCGCCGTGCCACTTGGCGACCGGGCCCACGCATCGCGACAGCGACGCGAGCGCCGGCTGCGGTGCACCGAACTGCCCGACGACCCAACCCGTGCCGACGTCCACGTAGCGCGCCAGCAGCACCTGCGAGCCGTCGGCGAACACGCGGACGAGCTCGGCGCCCGGGGGGATGCGGGAGTGACGCAGCCACCACAACGGCACGATGTAACCGGGGACGTCGCGGTACTGCAGCTGAGGCGAGGAGTGGAACCGCAGCAGGTCGATCGAGCGATCGAACGGGCTGAACGGCGACCCGGGGTAACCCAGGCCGTGCACCTCGAACAGCTGGGACGGGGTCGTCGCGAAAGCGACGTCCTCGGCCCGCACCACATATCCGGCCACGCGGTCGTGGCCCGCGGTCAGGATCGCGCGGGTGAGCGACGGCGTGATCGCCTTCTGCATGAGCGTCACGTTGGCATCCTTGCCCGGGAATCGGAGGGGAACTCGGGGCGTGCTCAGTGGTACTGCAAGAAACGGACGATCCAGACGGATCGGTCACGATCATGCAGGGTGAGCAGGGCGGATGTCCAGAACCTCCGTTCGGCCGAATGGGGGAATCTCATGGGATTCTCATGAGACGCGCTGGACGCGCCGACGCCGCGCCGGTCGCATGACTCGGCCTCCCACGGATTCCCACCGCTGTCACAGACGCCCGCCACACGCCCCCCGGTGGGGCCCGCCGCAGCCCTCCGACCAGGGGCTCAGTCCTCCAGGCGGTCGACCAGGGCCGCTGCGATCCCCGTGTACGTCGCCGGCGTCAGGGCGCGCAGGCGGTCCGCGACGTCCTCCGGCAGACCCAGCCCGCCGATGAACTCGCGCATGTCGTCCGCGGTCAGCCGGCGCCCCCGGGTCAGCTCCTTCAGGCGCTCGTACGGGTTCTCCATGCCGGTGACGCCCGCGACGGCCGCGGCACGCATCGCCGACTGGACGGGCTCGCCGAGCACCTCCCAGTTCTCGTCGAGCTCGCGCGCCAGCATCGCCGCGTCCACGTCGAGCGCCTGAAGACCGCGACGCACGTTGTCGATCGCGAGCATCGAGTGACCGAAGGCCGGGCCGATGTTGCGCTGCGTCGTGGAATCCGTCAGGTCACGCTGCAGGCGGCTCGTCACGAGCGTGGCCGACAACGTGTCGAGAAGCGCGCACGAGAGCTCGAGGTTCGCCTCGGCGTTCTCGAAACGGATCGGGTTCACCTTGTGCGGCATGGTCGACGAACCCGTCGCACCCGCCACCGGGATCTGGATGAACACCCCGCGCGAGATGTACGTCCACACGTCGGTCGCCAGGTTGTGCAGGATGCGGTTGTAGCGCGCGACGTCCGCGTACAGCTCGGCCTGCCAGTCGTGCGACTCGATCTGCGTGGTCAGCGGGTTCCAGGTCAGGCCCAGGTGCTCGACGAACGTGCGCGAGACGGTCGGCCAGTCGGCGCCCGGAACGGCGACCACGTGCGCGCCGAACGTGCCGGTCGCCCCGTTGATCTTGCCGAGGAACTCGTCGCCCGCGATCCGCGCGAGCTGACGACGCAGCCGGTAGGCGAGCACCGCCAGCTCCTTGCCGAGCGTCGTCGGCGTGGCCGGCTGCCCGTGCGTCAGGGCGAGCATCGGCTGCTGCGCGTGCTCGTGCGCGAGCGCAGCGACCTGGTCGGCGAGCGCCGTGGCCGCGGGCAGCCACACCTCACGGACCGCACCGCGGACCATCAGCGCGTACGACAGGTTGTTGACGTCCTCGCTCGTGCACGCGAAGTGCACCAGCTCGCCCACGCCGGCCAGCACGGTGTCGGAGCCCAGGACGTCGGGCGCCGCGGCCAGACGCCGCTTGAGGAAGTACTCCACGGCCTTCACGTCGTGCACCGTGGTCCGCTCGATCTCGGCCAGCTCGGCGATCTCGTCCGGGCCGAACGTCGCGACGACCTCGCGCAGGTACGCGCGCTCCTCCTGCGACAGCACGGGGGCGCCCGGCACGACGTGGTGCGACGTCAGGTGGATGAGCCACTCGACCTCGACGTGCACGCGCATCCGGTTGAGCGCGGCCTCCGACAGGTGATCCACCAGCGGGGCGACGGCGGCGCGGTACCGGCCGTCCAGCGGCCCGAGGGCGATCGGCGGGAACACGTCGGCCAGGGGTACGCGCACGGGGGACGTCATGGCGCCCATCATCGCGCACGGGCGCCTGCCGGTCCGGTCGACGTCCGGCACGTCCTCGCGCGGCACGGTGCAGGGGAGGCGCCGGCGAGGTGCAGGTCACGGGCCGATCGGGTGTCGCCACCAGGGGCGTCCTCGTGGGTAGCCTGGCCGACCAGGTGCATGACCCGACGCCGGACGAGGCGAGGACCAGGCGAGGAGAGCCGTGACCAGCACGTCGGTGAGCGATCCTGCGCGTTCGGCGCCCTCCCGACCCGCCCCCGGCAGGCCGCTGCCGACGCGGGGCGGCGTGCCGGTGCTCGCCGCCCTGGTCGCCCTCGTGGTGCTCGCCGCCGGGCTGGCCGGCCCGTGGCGGATCGGGGTGCGGGACGTCGACGTGGAGATCCCGCGCGTGCAGATGACGGCCGGGACGCCGCCGCCGGTCGTGGAGGAGGACCCGCCGCCGCCCTCCGACCTCGGCGAACCGCCGGTGGGGATCGGCTGGATCACGGTCCTGGTGACCGTCATGGCAGCGCTCCTGCTCGTCTACCTGCTGCTGCGGGTCGCGCGTCGGCTGAGGCAGTCGGACCGCACCGCCGACGAGGAGGACGACGAGCTCGACGCCGGGGAGCTCGTCGACGTCCCCGAGCTCGATGCGCCCGCCCTGCGCGAGGCCGTGCAGCAGGCCGGCCGCGAGCTCGTGGACGACGTCCCGCCCGGAGACGCGGTCATCGCCGCCTGGATGACGCTCGAGCAGGCCGCCGCCCGGGTCGGTGTGGTCCGTGACCCGGCGCAGACGGCCGGCGAGCTCACGGTCCAGGTGCTCGACGCGACCCGGGCCGACCCGCTCGCGGTCCGGGAGCTCCTCGCGCTGTACCTGGCCGCCCGGTACGGGTCGCACCCGGTGACCACCGGCGACGTCGAACGAGCACGGGACGCCCTCGCGCTGCTCGCCGACGGCCTGCAGGAACGTGCCGCGTCATCCTCCGAGGCACCGGCCGAGCCCGTCGCCGGGGAGTCGTCGTGACCGCCCGGGCCGTGGTGCGCGCGTGCGTGCGCCCGCTCCTGGTCGGCGCCGTGGTCGCCGGCGCCGCGGCGGCCTTCGGGCTCAAGGGCGGCTCGGCGCTCGTCGTCGGCGTCCTGGGCGCGTTGGCCGTGGTCGCGGCCGCCCGCGTCGACGCCCGGCCGGACCTGGCCCCCGAGCGGGTTCCGGCGCCCCCTCGCACCGGCGCCCGCGGGGACGTGCAGGACCTCGCCTGGTCGATGGTCGGCAGGGACGGACGGATCGGCGAACGGCCGCTGCGCGCCCTGCGGGCCGCCGCAACGACCCGGATCGCACGGCACGGCCTGCGTCTGACCGCGCCCGAGGACGCCGCCGCCGTCCGGGCCCTGCTCGGGGAGCGCGCGTACCGCACCCTGACCTGGACCGTCTCGCCGCTGCCCCCCGTGCGGGACGTGCGGCACGCGCTCGACGTGCTCGAACGGCTCGACCCGCCGCGCACCACTGCTGCCATCACCAGCGCCACCACCAGCGAGAGGTCCACCCGATGACGCCGACCGGCCCGACGACCGACACCTCAGGACGAGCGGACGTGGCGACGGACGACGCGTCCGCGACCGAGCCCACGCCCGCGCCCGCGATCACGGCGGCCGAGCTGCCCTCGGCGCTGCCCGTCGCCGAGGTCGCCGCGCTCGGGCACGCCGTGCTCGACGAGGTCGGCACGGTCGTCGTCGGCATGCGCGAGCCGCTCGAGGTCGCGCTCGCGGCCGTCCTGGCCGGCGGGCACGTGCTGTTCGAGGACGTGCCCGGGCTCGGCAAGACGCTCGCCGCACGCAGCCTGGCGCACGCGCTCGGCCTGGACTTCCGGCGCGTGCAGTGCACGCCCGACCTGCTGCCGTCCGACCTGACCGGCTCGAGCGTGTTCGACCCGGCCACCGCGACGTTCGCGTTCCGGCCCGGCCCGGTGTTCACCGGGCTGCTGCTCGCCGACGAGATCAACCGCACCGCCCCGAAGACCCAGTCCGCGCTGCTCGAGGCGATGGCCGAGCGGCAGGTGACCGTCGACGGCCGCACCTACCGGCTGGAACGGCCGTTCCACGTGGTCGCGACGTCCAACCCCGTCGAGTACGAGGGCACGTACCCGCTGCCCGAGGCGCAGCTCGACCGGTTCATGGTGCGCCTGGCCGTCGGCTACCCGGAGCACGCGGCCGAGGTCGACGTGCTCAGCCGCCGGCTGTCCCGCCGGCAGGAGCAGGCGGACGTGCAGCAGGTCGTGGACGCGGCGACGCTGCTGGCGATGCAGGCGGGCGTCGAGGCCGTCGCGGTCGACGATGACGTCCTCGCGTACTGCGTGGACCTGGCCGCGGCGACCCGCGCCCACGCATCGGTCGAGGTCGGTGCGTCTCCGCGCGGGTCGCAGGCGCTCGTGCTGGTGGCGCGCGCGCTCGCCGTGCTGCGGGGGCGGGACTTCGTGACGCCGGACGACGTCAAGGCGGTCGGGGTCGCGGCGCTCGCGCACCGGTTGTCGCTGAACCCGCAGGCGTGGGCGACCGGGCTCGCACCGCAGCGGGTGGTGGCCGAGGTGCTGCGCGCCGTCCCCGGGCCGACGACGGCGCGCGCCGCGCGGTGACCGCTCCGGGCACGGCCTTGCCGGGAGTCGCGGTGGTCGAGGGGTGGGCGCGCACGCGCGCCTCGGACGCCGCCGTGCTCGTCGGCGCGGTGCTGCTCGTCGTCGGTGCGCTGACCGGCCGGCCCGACGTGGCGGTGCTCGGGGCCGCGCCGGTGGTCGCCGGGTTCTGGGAGCGTGCCCGACGTCCGCGTGGTGTCGTGCGGCTCGAGCTGACCGACGCCGAGCAGCAGGACCCGGACGTGCAGGAGGCGGGGTCGGCCGGCACGGTGCACGCCACGGTGCGGCTGCGCGTGCCGGAGGGTGCGGCCGCGGCGGTGCTGCGCGTGCGCCGCGGGGCACGCCAGGTCGACGAGGTCCTCGTGCTCGCCGAGGGCGGGCGTGACCTGCCGCTCGTGGTGCGCACGGTGCGGACCGGGCCGCAGGAGATCGCGACCGTCGACGCCCAGGGTGTCGGCGTGGGCGCCGCGACCGTGTCCGAGCCGACCGGCCCGGTGTCCCGGGCGACGCTCGTGCTCCCCGTCCCCGGACCGCTGCGCGACCTCCCGCTTCCGCAGCGCCTGCGCGGTCTGACCGGTGCGCACGAGTCGCGTCGGCCCGGCGAGGGCGGCGGGCTGCGCGACGTGCACCCGTACGTCACGGGCGACCGGCTGCGCCGCATCGACTGGCGGGTCACCGCACGCCGCGCGCCCGACCTGCACGAGCTCTACGTCCGACGGGAGCACGCGCTCGCGGAGGCGGTCGTGCTGCTGGTCGTCGACTCCCGGGACGACGTCGGGCCCGACCCCCGCACGTGGCGCGGCGAGGAGCGCCCGCTGCCGCAGGACCCGACGTCGCTGGACCTGGCGCGCACGGCCGCCGCGTCGCTCGCGCAGGGCTACCTCGGCCTGGGTGACCGGGTCGGGCTCGACGACCTGGGGGTGCGCCGGCGTCCGTTGCCGCCGGGGGGCGGACGACGTCAGCTCGAACGCATCCGGCACGCGTTGGCGGTCACGCACCCGGCGGGCGAGCCGACCGTGCGCGTGCGGGCGCCGCAGGTGCCGTCGGGGGCGCTCGTCGTGGTGTTCTCGACGTTCCTCGACGACGAGGCCGCGGCCGCAGCCGGTCACTGGCGAAGGTCCGGTCACCGGGTGCTCGCGGTCGACGTGCTGCCGACCGTGCGCCGTCGTGGGCTGGACGATCGTGAGCTGCTCGCGACGCGGCTGGTCCTGCTCGCCCGGGAGGACCGGCTGGCGGGCCTGGCCGACCTGGACGTCGAGGTCGTGACCTGGCGGGACGCCCCCGCCGTCGCCCTGGCCGGGCTCGCTCGCCGTGGCAGGCGCAGGCCCGGCGCGGGGGTGCCGGCATGAGCCGCGCGAGCGCCTGGCTGCGGGGACGTGACCGTCCGGACCGGGACGTCGAGCTGCGGACGGGGGCGACCGTCCCCGGGCTGGTGCTCCGGCTCGCCGCAGGGGTCTGGGCGACCCTTGCGCTGGTCGTGGCGTGGTCGTCGCCCGGCCCGCACGTGAACCCGGCGCTGGTCGTGCTGCTCGCCGTGCTCGTCGGCGCGCTGGTGGCGCGACCCGCCGAGGGGACGGGTGGGGTCCTCGTGCTCGCCGTGGGGCTGCGGGTGGCCGTCGGCGACCCGTTGACGTGGCCCGCGGTGGCGGCGCTCGTGCTGCTCGTGCACCTGCTGCTGGCCACCGTCGCGCACGCGGCGCGTGCGGGGTGGCGCACCCGGGTGGAGCTCGCGGTGCTCGCTGTCGGCCGGCGTGAGGTGGTTCTCGTGCAGGTCGGCGCGCAGGTGCTTGCCGCGCTCGCGGTCGCGCTGCTGCACGACGGACCTGGGCTCGGTGACCTGGTCCGGGTCGGGGCGCTCGGGCTGGCCGGTGCCGTGCTGGTCGTGGTGCTGCCGCGGCGGGACGACTCGTCGGGTCAGGACCACGACCGGGACTGACGCTCGGGCCACCCACAGCCCCGCTCGGCGCGTGACCCGTACCGGGTCGACGCCGGGCGAGCCGGTGGCGCGGGGTCCGCTGCCTAGCGTCGGACCATGGCTCACGAACGGCTGGAACCCGCGGTCCAGCGTGCACTCGAGGACGTCGGCACGGCGCTCCGGCAGGCACGCCGCGCCCAGGCGGTGCGCTGGCAGGCGCACGCGGCCGAGGCCTACCGGGCGGACCTCGGCGACGCGCTCGGCCGGCTCACCGTGCTGCGCGGGGCCGTCGAGTCCGCCGTGCGGCCCGTTCGTCTGCTCGACGACGCGGCCGCGCGCCCCGCGGGGCTCGGCGGTACGACGGCCGGGTCCTCGACGGGACTCCTGGCAGGCCACGCCGCCGCAGGGGTGTGCGGTGGTTGACGTCGCCCCCGGCTACACGGTGCTCGGCGGCCGGGGCCCGACGACCGCCGAGATCGAGGACCTGACCGCCGCCGCAGCCTTGCTCCGGCTCGCCGTGGCGCGCCTGGAGGACGCGGCCGCCGACCTGCACCGGGTGCGGGGGGTGACCGGGGTCGCGCTGCTCACCGGGCAGTCCGAGGCGCGTGCGGCGCACGTCGCGGTCGCGGCCGCCATCGACGGCGCCGCAGGGCCCGACGCGCTCGCCGACGACCTGCGACGGCTCGCCGACGGCCTCACCCGTGCCGCCACGGTCTACGTCGACGCCGAGGACGGCGTGCAGCGCACCGTGCGGGTCCTCGCGTCGGGCGTCGGCTGGTGGATCGGCGAGCACCCCGGCCCGGCACTCGTGCTCGCCCTCGGAGGGGCGGTCGCGGTCGGAGGGGTCGCGCTCGTCGGGGCCTCGGCGACCGGTCTGGCCCGCGAGGCGGCCACCGGCGGCGGTCCGCTGACCACGGTGCTCGGGCTGGCCGCCCAGCGCGGCTCCGCGGTGTTCACCGAGGTCGGGGGCACGCAGGCGCTCGTGGCGATGTTCGCGAACGCCGCCCGCGCGCTGCCGCCCGGGACCCAGGTGCCCACCCTCGCCCCCGTGCCCTCGGCGGCCGGCACGCTGCTCGGGGTCCTGCCGCAGCCCGGGACGGCCACGGTCAGCGCACGCTCCGACCCGCCGCAGCTGCCCGTCCCGCAGGACACGGCCGGCGTGCTCGCCAACGTCGCCCGCAGCTACGCCCCGCACGCGGGCGGCACCGGCCTGCCCGGCACCTCGGAGGCGACGATCTCCGTGCAGCGGCTCGACCACCCCGACGGCACACGCTCGTGGGTCGTGGAGATCCCCGGCACGCAGGACGGCGGGGTCGCCGGCGAGGTGCCCACCGACATGTCCACGAACCTGCAGCTCATGGCCCAGGCCCCGGACGACATGACGGCCGCCGTGGTCCAGGCGATGCACGACGCGGGGATCGGCGCCGACGAGCCGGTGCTCCTCGCCGGGCACAGCCAGGGCGGGATGGTCGCGATGAACGTCGCCTCGGCCGCGGCCGGCACGTTCGCGGTGAAGGCCGTCGTCACCGCCGGCTCGCCCGACCTGCCCGGGCCCCCGCCGCCCGGCGTGCAGGTGCTGGCGATCCGGCACACCGCCGATGCCGTCCCGCAGACCGACGGCACGCCCGACCACGGCACCGCGATGCTCACGGTCGTCACCCGCGACCTGGACGTGACCGGCCAGCCGGGTGCCGTCTCGACCATCGAGGCGCACGACGTGCGGCGCTACGTCGACACCGCCGGGACGCTGCCCGATGCCGTCGGCGACGACCCGGGCTACCAGCGCTTCCTGGCTGTCGCCGAGCCGCTGCTGGGGGAGGAGGGGACGACGGCGGTCACCACGCAGTACGAGGTCAGCCGTGCGGGCGGGGGCTCATGAGGACGACCCCGAGGCCGGCGGCGCAGCGGCGCTCAGACGCGGTCGCGCTCACCGACCAGCGCGGAGAGCACCAGGCTCACGATCGAGATCAGCAGGGCACCCAGCACGGCCGTCCCGAAGTTGTCGATCCGCAGGCCCCACGAGGTCTGCTCGGTGATCCACGCGGTCAGCATCAGCATGAGCGCGTTGACCACCAGCGTGAACAGGCCCAGCGTCAGGATGTAGAGCGGGAGCGAGAGCAGGGCCACGATCGGCTTGACGATCGCGTTGATGATGCCGAACACCAGCCCGATCAGCAGCACGATCCCCACGGTGTTCCACCCGCCGGACGAGCCGACGATCTCCAGCCCGGGCACGATCAGCGTCGCGAACCAGATCGCGATGCCGTTGACGATGACGCGGACGACGAATCCCATGGCCCGATCCTGCCATCCGTCACCCGGCGCCAGGCCGGTTCGGGTCATCGGTCCGGGTCCGGCACGGTGGCATGCTGTCCCGGTGACGCGCGTCCCCCTCCGCAAGGCCCTCGCCGACCTCCCGCCGTACGTCCCCGGCGCGCGTGCACCGATCGGTGCGGCCGCGTACAAGCTGTCCTCGAACGAGAACCCGTACCCGCCGCTGCCCGCCGTCGTGGCCGCGCTCGCGGACGCCGCGATGGACGTCAACCGGTACCCCGACATGTACGCGACCGAGCTGACGGCGGCCATCGCCGGATCGCTCGGGGTCGGGGCCGAGTCGGTCGTCACGGGCAACGGGTCGGTCGCGGTGCTCGCGCACGTCCTGGCCGCGGTGTGCGAGCCGGGCGACGAGGTCGTCCTGCCATGGAGGTCGTTCGAGGCGTACCCGATCGCGGTCACGCTCGCCGGCGCCGTCGGTGTCCCGGTGCCGCTCGCCGCGGGCGGGCGGCTCGACCTCGAGGCGCTCGCGGCGGCCGTGACCCCGCGCACCCGTGTCGTGCTGGTCTGCACGCCGAACAACCCGACGGGTCCTGCGGTGCACGCCGACGAGCTCGCCACGTTCCTCGATGCCGTCCCCTCGGACGTGCTGGTGGTGCTCGACGAGGCGTACGTGGAGTTCGTCCGTGACCCGCAGGCCGCCGACGGTCTCGCCGCGTTCGCCGCGCACCCGAACGTCGTCGTGCTGCGCACGTTCTCCAAGGCGTACGGCCTGGCCGGCCTGCGCGTCGGCTACGCGGTCGCGCGGCCCCGGCTCGCGGCGGGCATCCGCGCGGCCTCGACCCCGTTCGGTGTGAGCTCGCTCGCCCAGCATGCGGCGATCGTGTCGCTGCGGTCCGTCGGCGAGCTGATGGCGCGCGTCGACGCGATCGTCGTCGAGCGCGACCGGATGCTCGGCGGCCTGCGTGCGCAGGGCTGGGACGTGCCGGACAGCCAGGCCAACTTCGTGTGGCTGCCGCTCGGGGACCAGGCGTCGTCGTTCGCGGCGGCGGCAGGCAGGGCCGGGGTTCTGGTCCGCCCGTTCGCCGGGGACGGCGTGCGTGTGAGCGTCGGGGAGCCCGAGGCGACCGACCTGCTGCTCGAGTTCGCCTCGACCGCGCGCCACTGACCACGGGCCGGTAACCGAGCGCCGCTGAACGACCCGCTGAATGATCCGCAGCGCCCCTCGGCGGGGGTAGGCATCGGGCGTCCGCACGCCTTGGAGGGATCGCACAAGGCCCTCGCGGAACCCTTGTCGGGGGCCTGGCCGTGAAACCTACGGTCCCGTAGCCTACGCTGACGTAGGTTCGAGCCTCCTGGCCGTCCGACCCCCCGTACCGGCGCGGCGTACCCCGCCGCCGCACGTGAAGGAGAACCACGTGAGCCCGACCGGCCCGCTGACCGACGACGGCCTCGTCCGCCTGCTGACCCACACCGGCGAACGGGTCTCGCACCCCGAGTACGACCGGTACGTCGACCACCTCGACGACCACGCGCTGCTCGGCCTGCTGCGCGACATGGTCATCGTCCGACGGTTCGACACCGAGGCCACGAGCCTGCAGCGTCAGGGCGAGCTCGCCCTGTTCGCGCAGGGCCTGGGCCAGGAGGCCGCGCAGGTCGGCTCCGGCCGCGCGCTGGCCCCACAGGACCACGTCTTCCCGTCGTACCGCGAGCACGGCGTCGCGCACGTGCGGGGCGTCGACCTGACCGACGTGCTGCGGCTCTTCCGTGGCGTCGACCACGGCGGCTGGGACTCGGCGGCGCACCGGTTCCACCTGTACACGCTGGTCATCGGCTCGCACACGCTGCACGCGACCGGCTACGCGATGGGCGTCCAGCGTGACGGCGACGTCGGCACCGGCGACCCGACCCGCGACACCGCCGTCATCACGTACTTCGGCGACGGCGCGACCTCGCAGGGCGACGTGAACGAGGCGCTGGTGTTCGCCGCGGTGAACAACGCACCCGTCGTGCTCTTCTGCCAGAACAACCAGTGGGCGATCTCCGAGCCGACGACCCGGCAGGCGCGGGTGCCGCTGGCCGACCGCGGCCCGGGCTTCGGCGTCCCGTCGGTCCGTGTCGACGGCAACGACGTGCTGGCCACCTACGCGGTCACGACGCAGGCGCTCGAGCGGGCGCGCAGCGGCGGCGGCCCGACGTTCATCGAAGCGTTCACCTATCGGATGGGCGCGCACACCACGTCGGACGACCCCTCGCGCTACCGCTCGTCGGCCGAGGAGGAGTACTGGCGCCAGCGCGACCCGATCGACCGGCTGGGCACCTACCTGCAGCTGCGGGGCGCGGTCACGCCCGAATTCCTCGCCGGCCTGGAGGCCGAGGGGGAGGCGCTCGGCGAGCACATCCGCGCGACCGTGCGCACGATGGGACGGCCGAGCACCGCGTCGATGTTCGAGCACGTCTACGCCACGCCGCACTCGGTCGTCGAGAGCGAGCGGGCCTGGTTCGAGCGGTACGAGGCCTCGTTCCTCGACGCGGGCGAGGGGAGCCACCGATGACCACCACCACCGAGACGCCCAACGCGCAGCCGGCCGCGGCGCGCAAGGCGACCGAGAAGACGCTGACCGGCGTGCAGAAGCTGCCGATGGCCAAGGCCATCAACCTGGGCCTGCGCCGGGCGCTCGAGCGCGACGCGAAGACCCTGCTCATGGGTGAGGACATCGGCCAGCTCGGCGGTGTCTTCCGGGTGACCGACGGCCTGCAGCGGGACTTCGGCGCGGACCGCGTCGTCGACACCCCGCTCGCCGAGTCCGGCATCGTCGGCACGGCGATCGGCCTGGCGCTGCGCGGGTACCGCCCGGTGCTCGAGATCCAGTTCGACGGGTTCATCTTCCCGGCGTTCGACCAGATCACCACGCAGCTGTCGAAGATGCACTACCGCTCGCGCGGTCGGCTGACCCTGCCGGTCGTCATCCGGGTGCCGTTCGGCGGCGGGATCGGCGCGGTCGAGCACCACTCGGAGTCGCCCGAGGTGCTGTTCGCGCACACCGCCGGCCTGCGCGTGGTCAGCCCGTCGACGCCCGCCGAGGCGTTCACGATGATCCAGCAGGCCATCGCCTCGCCGGATCCCGTGCTGTTCTTCGAGCCGAAGGGTCGGTACTGGGAGAAGGGCGAGGTCGACCTCGACGCACCGCTCGCCGACCCGCACACCCCGGACGGTCTCGGCCTGGACAAGGCCCGGGTGGTCCGCTCGGGCACCGACGTGACGCTCGTCGCGCACGGGCCGACGGTCGCGACCGCGCTCAAGGCCGCCGAAGCCGCCGCGACGGACGGCACGAGCGTCGAGGTCGTCGACCTGCGCACGCTCTCGCCCCTGGACACCGCGACGATCGCCGAGTCGGTGCGCCGCACGCGCCGGTGCATCGTGATCCACGAGGCGCCCGTGCTGTACGGCACCGGTGCCGAGGTGGCCGCGCGGATCACCGAGGAGTGCTTCTTCCACCTGGAGGCGCCCGTGCTGCGCGTCGGCGGGTTCCACATGCCGTACCCCGTCGCGAAGCTCGAGCACGAGTACCTGCCGGGGCTGGACCGGGTGCTCGACGCGATCGACCGTTCGCTCGCGTTCTGACCCACCCCCAGCACCGCAACCGACGCCCCGATCCCTGACCACGACCCGCGCGCGCACCACCGCCCGGACGAGGAGAAGCCCGTGCCGACGTTCCAGCAGTTCCCGCTCCCCGATGCCGGCGAGGGCCTGACCGAGGCCGAGATCGTCGAGTGGCACGTCGCGGTCGGGCAGACCGTCACGGTCAACCAGACGATCGTCGAGATCGAGACGGCGAAGTCGCTGGTCGAGCTGCCGAGCCCGTGGACCGGCGTCGTCACCCGGATCCTCGTCGAGTCGGGCACGACGGTCGACGTCGGCACCCCGATCATCGAGATCGACACCGACCCGCACGGCGAGCCCGCCGCGCTGCCGCCGGCGCCGGCCGCTGGGGCGATCGCGCGTGGCCACCACGGTGGCGAGGTCATCCATGCGGGGGTCGAGCCGGGTGGCGCGGACGAGATCGCCGCCGCCCGCGCTGCCGCCGGACCCGATGCGGCAGCCGCCGGGGCGGAACGCCAGGCGGTGCTCGTCGGCTACGGGCTCGCCGAGCAGGACGGACCCCGTCGCCGTCGCACCCCGCAGGACGCCGCACCCGAGAGCGTCCCGGCACCGGCCGCGCCCGCGACGACCGCCGCCGCGCCGGCACCCTCGGCCGCACAGGCGGTCGTCACCGTGCCCGCCGCGACCCGGCACGCGCTGGCCAAGCCGCCCGTGCGCAAGCTCGCCCGCGACATGGGCGTCGACCTCGACTCGGTGAGCCCGACCGGCCCCGGCGGGATCGTCACCCGTGAGGACGTGCTCGCCCAGGCCGCGCAGTCTGAGGCCCGCACCCTGGCCACCTACCCGGGCGACGTCGACCCGTGGTTGGCCTCGGGCATCGTCTCCTCCGACGGCCGGCAGACCCGGGTCCCGGTGAAGTCGGTGCGCAAGCGCACGGCCGAGGCGATGGTCGCCAGCGCGTTCACCGCCCCGCACGTCACGGTGTTCCACACGGTCGACGTCACGCGCACCATGAAGCTCGTCGAGAAGCTGCGTGCCGACCGCGAGTTCGCCGACGTGCGTGTCACTCCGCTGCTTGTCGCCGCCAAGGCCCTGCTGCTGGCCGTGCGCCGGCACCCGGAGATCAACGCGACGTGGGACGAGGCCCGTCAGGAGATCGTCTACAAGCACTACGTGAACCTGGGCATCGCGGCGGCCACCCCCCGGGGGTTGGTCGTCCCGAACATCAAGGATGCGCACCGGCTCGGCATGAAGGACCTGGCGCTGGCGCTCATGGACCTGACGTCGACGGCGCGTGCCGGCAAGACCTCGCCGACGGACATGTCCGACGGGACGATCACCATCACGAACGTCGGAGTCTTCGGCATCGACACCGGCACGCCGATCCTCAACCCGGGGGAGGCGGCGATCCTCGCGTTCGGCGCCATCCGCGAGCAGCCGTGGGTGCACAAGGGCAAGATCAAGCCGCGCCAGGTCACGCAGCTCGCACTGAGCTTCGACCACCGTCTCGTGGACGGCGGGCTGGGCTCCCGGGTGCTGGCGGACGTGGCCGCGGTGCTGGCCGACCCGGCGCACGGGCTCGTCTGGGGTTGAGCCCCTCTCGCTGACGGCGCGCGATACCGTGAGGGTCGCGCGCGCGGGTGACCGATGAGGTGTCGCTCGATCGCCCGACCGTCAGGACACACATGCTCTGGTACAGCGTCGCGATCCTCGTGCTGGCGCTCGTGAGCCCGCTGACGCGCAGGTCGGTGCAGGGTCGCCGGATCCTGTTCGTCGGGTACGCGCTCGTCGTCGGAGCCGCGCTAGTCCGCGAGGACGGCACCGCCTGGCGTGCCTTCCTCGCCGTCCTCCTGGTGGTGGTCGGGGTCCTCGGCGGCTACGACCTCGCGCGCGTCCGCCCGCCAACCGCCTCGCTCCCGGCGACCGGCCCACGATCGTGACGAACTCGACCTGGGTGGAGCTCCTGCGGGGCGGCGACACAACCGTCCCATGACGCATCACCGCGCCGCGCCGCCGGCGTCGTTCTGGGAGGGCCCGTGTGCCTGCCCGTGATCGCGCTGCGCACCCCCATGCCCGACGCTCGACCGAAGGACTGAGCCGTGCCCGATCGACCTGAGATCGTCTGCATCTGCGGCTCGACCCGGTTCGTGGACGAGATGCGTGCGGCGAACCGTGATCTGACGTTCGCCGGTGTCATCGTCGTTGCGCCAGGCGAAGCAGACGCGGTGATCACCACCGGGCAGAAGGCCGCGCTGGACGTCCTCCACCTGCGCAAGATCGACCTGGCCGACCGGGTCCTGGTCGTCAACCCAGGTGGGTATGTCGGCGAGTCCACGAGCAGGGAGATCGCCTATGCCCGTGCCGCGGGCAAGCCGATCTCGTTCACCGATCCCGTCTGACCACGGCCTAGGTGAACGTCTCGATGTCCTCGCCGGTGAGCAGCAGGTCGCCGACCTGGATGTTCGAGGCGATCCGCGCGGGCTTCTGCGACGTGGGCAGGGCGACGCGGCCGCGCTGCAGGTGCCAGGCGAGGTCAGGTCGGTGCCCTGCCCGAGCGGGCTGTACGCCTCGACGACCAGGCCGTGCGCGCGGCTCAGCGCGTCGAGCTCGGCCTGCTGGTAGGTGGGGTGCACCTCGATCTGGTGCACGGCGGGCACGACCTCGGCGACCCTCTGTGCCGGGCGCACTCCGCGCGGCTACCCCGCGAGCGAGCGCCGCCGCCGACGGCGCAGAATGTACGCGGTGCCCGCCGCGCCCGCGGCGAGGAGACCCATCCCGATGACCATGGCGGTCGGTGGGCCCTGCCTGTCCGGGGTCACGGCGATGCCGGCGCCACCGACGGCGTGATCCTTGCCGAGGGACTCCTCGTTCAACTCCTGGGCGGCCTGCGCGCCCTGGGTGCGACGCGCTGCGATGACGGACTGCGCCTCCGCGAGGTTCACCGGCCCCGCGAACTCCGTCTGGCCGGACGCAGGTAGAGGGGTGAGCGTGTCTCCGTCGAGCCGGTAGTACGCGTCGATCGTGCCGTCCTCGACGATGACGACGCGCGAGCCCACCTGCAGCGATGTGGCGAGGACGGTGTCACCCGTGTACCCGGCGAGTTCGGCGGGTCCGCCTTGCGGCTTCCACACGCGGATCGTGCCTGCAGGCCGGCCGTCGCTCAGCAGCGCAGCGATCCACTCCTCGGTCGGCTCGACGGCTGCCTCCGTGGCTTCACCGTGCGTGAAGGCGTCGGTGAAGCCGTAGACCTGGTGGGCGGGGCCGGAGGTGAGCCTCCCTGAGAGGTCGGGGACCGACGCCCCGATGCTGTTGAGCGCTCTGCTGTTGCTCGCGGCGTCGGCAGCCTGTTGCTGGGTTTCCGCGGCGGCGTCTTGCACCTGGTCGATGGCCGCCCCGCTGAGCAGGGCGGCGACATCCTGCGGCACATCGGGCGACGGCATCGCCGCCGACGCAGCCGTCGCCGCGAGGGTGACCCCGCTCAGAATCGCGACTCCGACGGCGACCGCACGACGGGCGGAGATCCTGCTGAACATGGCGTGCCCCCTTCAGGCGAGGGTAGCGAGGGGCCACTCGTGATCGGACCCGTCCGAGTGCAGGCGTGTCGATGACCACGACGTGAGCCACGCGACTGGCAGCCACGAGGCAAGCCTAGGATCGTGACGAACTCGACCTGGGTGGAGGCGGGACGCATGGCAGGGCATCGGATCTTCACCACGAGCTTCGCCAGCATCTACCCGCTGTACGTGCAGAAGGCGGAGCGCAAGAACCGCACGCAGGACGAGGTCGACCGCGTCCTCACCTGGCTCACGGGCTACGACGACGCCGCCATGCAGCAGGCGATCGCCGACGAGGTCGACCTGGAGACGTTCTTCGCGCAGGCACCGGGGCTCAACCCGAACGCGTCGCTCATCACCGGCGTGATCTGCGGGTACCGGGTCGAGGAGATCGAGGACCCGCTCATGCAGCAGATCCGGTACATGGACAAGCTGGTCGACGAGCTGGCGCGCGGCAAGAAGATGGCGAGCATCCTGCGGGGCAGCGACACGTCCGTCGACTAGCGCGCACCACCGGCCACCGCTGCGTTGTCGCACGTCAGGAGTACCGTCCGGGCCTGTCAGGCATCAGTGCTCGAGCCGGAGGCGTCGATGAGGATCAGCCCGCAGGTCTACGTGAAGGGCAGCATCGAGGCCGTTGCGGTCTACTGCGAGGCGTTCGGAGCGACTCGGGTCCTCGAGATCCTGGACGACGCCGGGCAGGCCTACGTCCACTGCCAGCTCACGCGCGACGACGAGCTCTTCCTCGCCGTGAGCGAGGCGCCCCCCGAGTGCGACACGAGCCCCCGGACCACCTGGCAGCGCATGGCCTTCAACGTGTTCGACGTCGGCGACGAGCAGGCCGTGCGGCACGCCGTCGCCGTGCTGGGTGACGGCGGCACCGTGATCGACGAGCCCGGGCCCTGCGACTGGAACCCGTTCTGCGCGAACGTGGTCGACCGGTTCGGCGTGTTCTGGTGGGTCGCGTCCTAGTTGAACGTCTCGATGTCCTCGCCGGTGCGCAGGCCGGCCTCGAGGCCGTCGATCGCGGTGAGCTCGTCGCCGGTGAGCAGCAGGTCGCCGACCTGGATGTTCGAGGCGATCCGCGCGGGCTTCTGCGACGTGGGCAGGGCGACGCGGCCGCGCTGCAGGTGCCAGGCGAGGATCACGTGCGCGGCCTCGACGCCGTGCGCGGCGGCGATGCCGGCGACGACCGGCGAGGTCAGGTCGGTGCCCTGACCGAGCGGGCTGTACGCCTCGACGACCAGGCCGTGCGCGCGGCTCAGCGCGTCGAGCTCGGCCTGCTGGTAGGTGGGGTGCACCTCGATCTGGTGCACGGCAGGCACGACCTCGGCGACCTTGAGCAGCCGGTCCAGGTACGGGAACTTGAAGTTCGAGACGCCGATGGCCCGGACGGCACCGTCGGCGTACAGCTTCTCGAACGCACGCCACGTCTCCGCCCAGAGCATGCGCTGCGGTGCGGGGAAGTGGATGAGGTAGAGGTCGACCTGGTCCACACCGAGGCGCCGGCGGCTCTCCTCGAAGGTGCGCAGCGCCTGCTCGTAGCCCTGGTCGGAGTTCCACAGCTTGGTGGTGACGAACACGCGCTCGCGGCCGACCGCCCGGATCGCCGCGCCGACGCCCTCCTCGTTGCCGTAGGCCTGCGCGGTGTCGACGTGCCGGTAGCCCGAGGCGACGGCGTGCTCGACCTGCGCCTGCACCTCGTCCACGGGGACGCGGAACACGCCGTAGCCGAGCTGGGGGATGGTGACCCCGTTGTTGAGGACGAGGTCACGGGCGTCGACGGTCATGGGCGCCAGCGTAGCGATCGTGTGAGCGCTCACACGATCGAACCGTCGAGTCGCGCACCGCGCTGTGCGGGCCGCAGGACGAGCTCTCACGCTACATAGGTAGGATCACACCATGGGTGCCTACCTCCGCGCGACGCCAGCGCTGCTGGACGTGGTGGCGGTGCTGCGCGACACGTGGCCGGGGGAGACCTGGGGCCTGGCGGTGTGCGAGGCCAGCGGGCGCCCGACGGGGACCGTCTACCCGCTGCTGGAGCGACTCGAACGGCACGGCCTGCTCTCCTCACGCTGGGAAGCGGACGACGTGGCGAGGCGCGGTCCCCGGCGGCGTCTTTACCGGCTGACCGGCACCGGGACGGCGTGGGCGGGTTCGAAGCTGAACGGGCGGAGGCAGGGCTGATGGCGAGAACGGGTCGAGACGCCGCGAGCGTGGTCGAGCGCGCGGTGCGGGTGCTGCCGGCGGACCAGCGAGAGCGCTACGCCGAGGAATGGCGCCACGACGTTGGCGCGGCACCCGACCCGGTGGCCGCTCGGCTTGTGGCGCGGGCCGCGCGGGCCATGGCGAGGCGACTGCGCCGTCGTCGACTGAGCCTGATCCTGCTGGGTCAGCGGGGGTTCGCCGCCTTCCTGGTGAGCTGGCTTGCGGTCCTGGGACTGCTCGCCGTCTCGTCCCTCGTCGGCGCACTGGGTCTGGTGGTCGCCGGGGTGCTGCTCGTCGTCGTGGTGCGCGGCCTGCTCGACGCAGGTGCCGGGGGGCGCACCGTCAAGGGCTGGGCCGTCGGCTCGCTCGTCGTCGGCGTCGGGGCCTTCGGTTACCTGGTGTGGGCCTGGTCCGTGGGCTTCGACGCCGTCGATGCCGGACGGTCGACCCCGGCGGCGGCCGAGCACGGCACGCTCGCAGGGGTCGTGCTCCTGCTGAGCATCCCGTGCTTCATCGCCGCCGTGGTCGCGAGCCTCCGGGCAGCGCCTCGCGGATAGGGGGACGTGGGGTGTGTGCGCCCCCACGTCCCCGGACCGCCCCTCAGGCCTGCAGGGTTGCGCCCCGGCTGGCGATGACGTCGCGGTACCAGCCGAACGACTTCTTGCGGTACCGCTCGAGCGTGCCCGTTCCGTCGTCGTCGCGGTCGACGTAGATGAACCCGTACCGCTTGGACAGCTGGGCGGTGCTGGCGCTGACCAGGTCGATGCAGCCCCAGGGGGTGAAGCCCATGACGTCGACGCCGTCGGCGATGGCCTCGCCGACCTGCACGAGGTGGTCGTTGAGGTAGGCGATGCGGTAGTCGTCGACCACGGTCTTCTGCCCGTCGACCTCGACGAGCTGGTCCTTGGCGCCCAGGCCGTTCTCGACGATGAACAGCGGCTTCTGCCAGCGGTCCCAGAACGTGTTGAGCACGTACCGCAGCCCGACGGGGTCGATCTGCCAGCCCCACTCGGAGGCCTGCAGGGTCGGGTTCTTCACGCCGGGGAAGATGTTCCCCTCGCCGGTCACGCGCTTGGTCGGGTCGGTGGTCTCGCAGATGCTCACGTAGTAGCTGAACGACACGAAGTCGACCGTGTGCTCCTTGAGCAGCGCGCGGTCCTCGTCGGTGATGGTCAGCTCGACACCGGCCTCGCGCAGGTGCCGCAGGTAGTAGCCGGGGTACTCGCCGCGCACGTGGATGTCACCGAACGCCAGGTTGCTGCGGTCGGTGGTGAGCGCGGCCATCACGTCGTCCGGGTCCGGCGTGAGCGGGTAGGTCGGCATGGCCAGGACCATGCAGCCGATCTGCGCCGACGGTGCGAGCTCGCGGGCGATCTTCGTGGCCAGCGCGCTCGCGACGAGCTCGTGGTGCACGGCCTGGTACAGGTCGGACTGCGAGAGCTGGTCCTTGGGGGTGTTGATGCCGCCCGACATGAACGGGGCGTGCAGCACCGAGTTGATCTCGTTGAACGTCAGCCAGTACGTCACGCGGTGCCCATACCGGGAGAACAGCGTCCGCACGTACCGCTCGTAGAAGCCGATCAGGTCCCGGTTGACCCAGCCGTCGTACCGCTCGGCCAGGTGCAGCGGCGTCTCGTAATGGGAGATCGTCACGAGCGGCTCGATGCCGTGCTTCTCGAGCTCGTCGAGCACCCGGTCGTAGAACGCCAGGCCCTCCTCGTTCGGCTCGGCCTCGTCACCCAGGGGGAAGATCCGGCTCCACGCGATCGAGAAGCGGAAGGTCTTGAAGCCCATCTCGGCGAACAGCGCGATGTCCTCGGCGTACCGGTGGTAGAAGTCGATCGCCACCTGCTTGAGGTTGTCGTCGGTCGGACCCTCGGTGCGCGGCGTCATGAGGCCCTTCGGCATGACGTCCTGGATCGACAGGCCCTTGCCACCCTCGGCGTAGGCGCCCTCGATCTGGTTGGCGGCGGTGGCCCCACCCCACAGGAAGCCCTCGGGGAACGGGGCGACGGTGCTGCTCATGGCTGCTCTCTCCTTCGTCCGGAGGTGCCGTGCTCCGGGGAACGTGCCCCGGAAAAGCAGAAAGACCCAGACCGCCCCGACGCACGAGGCGCACGCCGACGTCGGCAGGCCTGGTGGTCATGAGGAGTCTGGGTCTCGCCCGCACCGGCGCGGTCACGATCCCGTGGCTCGGAACCGGGACACCGCAGCGGCGTCCCGGAAAGCACGGTAGCAGCGCTCCGCGCGCACGTCGCCCCTGCCCGCGAACCCCCTGGTCGCGGCCGTTCGCCGCGCTACCGTGCCGCCGGTGAGCCCTCATCCGTTCGCCACGCGGTGGAACCACAACAGCCACTACTACCCGCGGATCGCCGCCGCCGTCCCACCGGGGGCCGCCCTCGTCGTTGACGTCGGCTGCGGGGACGGCACCCTGGCCCGGTACCTCGCGCGGGGCGGGACCCCCGTGCTCGGCATCGACCCCGACGCCGACGCGCTGCCGGTCGACGAGGGCAGTGACAGCACAGCGCGGTTCGTCCAGGGCGTCGCCGAGGACCTGCCGCTCGCCGACGCGTCGGTCGACGGGCTGACGATGGTGATGGTGCTGCACCACGTCGACCACGCCCGGGCGCTGGCGGAGGTCCGCCGGGTGCTCCGGCCCGGAGGCGTCGCCGTCGTGCTCGGCTACGGGCGGGTGGGCAGTGCGCTGGACCTGCCGGCCGAGGTGGGGGACCTGCTCGCGCACCGATGGCACGCGCGCGGGAAGACTCCGTGGGAGCCGTCGGTCGCGCTCGCGGACCCTGACCTGACCTGGCGCCAGTCACGTCGCCTGCTGCGGACCGAGCTGCCCGGGGGCACCTACCGACGGGTCCCGATGTGGCGGTACCTGTACACGTGGACGGCACCGCTCTGACTTCGGGGGAGCGGATGCCACGACGACGCCAGGGTTGGGGTCTCAAGGGTTCTCGCGGAGACGTGCGTTCAGCGACTCGATCTCGGCCATGACGTCGGACGCGATCCAGACGCGGTCGCGCTTGGACGTGGTGATCTCACGCACGATCCCCGCGTCCGTCAACCTGTCGATCGCGTCGTAGGCCGTCGAGGGACGTACTGCGCCAGCCATGGCGGCGGCGCGCTCCGCGTCGAAGACGGGGTGCTCGAGGAGCGAGCCCAGGAGCGTGAGGCTCGTGGCGGTCGACCGAGCTCCGAGCTCGTCGCGCCACCGGGCAGGCATCGTCCGCAGCTCGTCCACGCTGGCACGGGCCTCCTCGGCTGCGCGGAGGGTGGCATGCGCGAGGTAGGTGATGAACTCACCCGCGTACCCGTCGCGGTACCCGTTGACGACGTCGAAGTACCTCTGCGTGTCGGCAAGCATCGCGGCGGCGATCGGCACGATCCCGGTGCGTGCGACGCGGCGGCGGCGTAGGACGGCGTGGATGAGGGCGCGTCCGATGCGGCCGTTGCCGTCGGTGAACGGGTGGACCGACTCGAACTGCGCGTGCAGGATCGCCGCCTGGACGAGCGCGGGCATGTCGTCCCGGTCGGCGAACGCGACGAGGTCGTCGACGTAGGCCTGGACCGTGTCGGGGGGTGGGGGGACGTGGACGGCATTGCGAGGCGAGTAGTCCGAGCCGCCGATCCAGTTCTGCACGTCGCGCCACCGACCCGCGTAGCGACCGTCGGTGGGGTCGTCGGCCATGAGCAGGCGATGCGCGTCGAGGATCGCTTCCTCGCTCACCTGCCCGGTGCGTCCTGCGCTCGACACCAGCGCACGCAGGGCGCGGGTCGCCGCGAGGGTCTCGACGGCACCTCGGGGCGCCTTCACCCCGGCGACCGCCTTGGCGAGGTCGTCCATCGAGGCGTTGACCTGCTCGATCCGCGAGGAGGCGACGGACTCGGTCCGGAGCAGGAAGGTGTCGAACGATCCGAGAAGGGCGCCGTGCGTCGCGTCGAGCATGGCGACCTCGACCGTGGCGGCTTCCACGAGCGCGGCGGTCCCGGGGGTCAGGGCGTAGCGCCGCGTTGCGACCAGCGGCGGGAGGGAGGTGGACACCTCCGTGACGAGTCGGTCCTCTTTCGGGCCGCGGACCGTCGACCGCCACGGCTCCACCCGCGTGCCGTGCGCGGGCCAGTCACGGGTCCTCGTCATCTCACGGCTCGATCGAATCAGCGGGGCGCATATTTCGATTCTAGCCACTCAATCGAAATAGCGGACGGCCATGACTGGCGGTCGGGGGTGCCTGGGATCAGGGCCGCACCGTGACGGGCACGGAGTAGCCGACGCAGCTCGCTCCCTGGAGCTCCAGGCAGGCGTCGTAGGCGCTCCCGAGGACGACCACCTGATGGATGCCAGGGGTGGCCGAGGTCGGGACGACGATGCTCGTCGAGAACGCGCCGTCCTCGTCGACGTCCGCGTTGCCGAGGTCCCAGAGGCCACCGCGCTCCTGGTACGAGATCCGGTAGGTGCCCGGCAGGTCCGGCAGCCCGCACGCGACGGGTCCGGCGGAGAGCGTGACGGTGGTCCCGATCCGCACGGTGTCGTCCGACAGCTCCAGCGGCGCCGGCATGCAGGTGTCGCCGGCGGACGTGCAGCCGGGCAGCCAGAGAGCCGTGACGACGACTGCCAGTCCCGCGCCGATGATCCTTCGCCGCACCTGTGCCCCCTCGGCTCGACCACGACCATCCTGGCGCGCGCGGTCGGGCAGGTCCATGCACGCACGTGCCCGGCCGGGCTGGTCGACGGTCAGCCCAGGGTCAGTGTGGTGCGGACCTCCGAGGCCGTGAGCGCGAGCGCGGCGGCCCGGGCCTCGGGCGCGGAACCGGCGGCCAGCGCGGCGTCCGCGATCGCCCGGCACTGCGCGAGGGTGTGCCGGCGCACCGCGTACCGGGCGGCGGGCACGGCGGCCGGGGACATGGACAGGCTCGTGATGCCCAGGCCGGTCAGGACGAGGGCCATGAGCGGGTCTGCGGCCGATTCCCCGCACACGCCGACGGGCTTGCCCAGGTCGACACCGGCCCGCGCGGTCGCGGCGACCAGGTCGAGCACGGCCGGCTGCCAGGGGTCCAGCAGGTCGGCCAGCTCGCCGCGCAGGCGGTCGGTCGCCATCGTGTACTGGGCCAGGTCGTTGGTGCCCAGGGAGACGAAGTCGACCTCGGCGAGGATCTCCCGGGCGCGCAGGGCCGCGGCGGGGACCTCGACCATCACGCCGACCCGGGTGATCCCGGCGGCACGTGCCCGGGTGGCGAAGTCGCGGGCCTCGGCGGGCGTGGCGACCATCGGCGCCATGACCCACAGGTGGTCGCGGTCGGCCTCGTCCAGACCGGCGGCCACGGCACCGAGCGCGGCCAGCTGGGTGCCGAGCAGGTCGGGCAGGGTCCGGACCAGCCGGTAGCCGCGCACGCCGAGGGCGGGGTTCTCCTCGTCGGCCTGGGTCGCGAACGCCAGCGGCTTGTCGGCACCGGCGTCCAGGGTGCGCACGACGACCTTGCGGTCACCGAATGCGCGCAGCACCGAGCCGTACACCTCCGTCTGCTCGGCGAGCGTGGGGGCGGTCTGCCGTCCGAGGAAGAGCACCTCGGTGCGGAACAGGCCCGAGCCGGCGACGGGGGTCGCGGCTGCCCGGTCGGCGTCCGCGGCGGTGCCGATGTTGGCCAGCAGGTCGATGCGGTGACCGTCCGCGGTGGCACCCGGTGCGGTGTCGCGGGCCAGCTCGCGTTCGGCGTCGGCGCGCTGCTGCAGCCGGGCGCGCACGTCGGCCGGCGGGTCGACGAGCACCTGACCGGCAGCGGCGTCCAGGGCGACGACCGTGCCGTCGGGGACCGCGGTGATGCCGGGCGTGCGGACCAGGCAGGGCAGGCCGAGCTGGCCGGCGATGATCGCGGTGTGCCCGGTCGGGCCACCCTCCTCGGTGACCAGCCCGACGACGAACGCCAGGTCGAGCGCCGCGGTGTCGGCCGGGGCCAGGTCCACGCCCGCCACGACGGACGGCACGCTGAGCGCACCCAGCCCGGGCTCGGGCACGCCGAGCAACCGGGCCACGACGCGGTCGCGCACCGAGCGCAGGTCGGTGACGCGCTCGGCCAGGTAGCCGCCTGCCGCGGTGAACATCGCCACGAAGCCCTCGACGGCCTCGGTCACGGCGGTGGCGGGTCCGGTCCCGGCGCGCACCCGGCGGGCCGCCTCGGCAGCGACCGCGGCGTCGCCGGCGATCGCGGCCGTGGCCGTCAGCACCTCGGCGAGCGCGCCCGTCGCGCGGGCGGCCTGGTCGGAGAGTGCGGCCGCGACCTGCGCGAACGCCTCGACGACCTGCTGCGCCGCCGCCTCGGCGTCGTCGGCCGGCGGCTCGTCCGCGGGCGCCTGGTGCGCGGGACGCAGCACGGCCAGCGGCGCGACGACGACGCCACGACCTACACCCAGACCGTGCAGCACGGTCGGCGCGCCCGGGTCGTCGGCGCCGCCGAGGCTCACGACGCGTCCAGGTCGGTGCCCAGCAGAGCGACGAGCTCCTCGAGGGTCTGCTCGGCGGACGGGTCGTCCGCGCTGAGCAGGACCTCCTCGCCGCCCTGCAGGGCCAGGCCCATCACCATGAGCACGCTCGACGCGGTGACCGCGGGCTGCCCGTCCCGCCCGATCAGCACGTCCGTGCCGGTGGCCGCCACCGCCTGCGTGAACTTCGACGCCGGTCGGGCGTGCAGCCCGGTCGTCGTCCCGATCGTGGCTCGTCGTTGAGGCATCCGTTGCTCCGCTCCCGCGTCGTCCGGCCGTCGTCGGCCGGTGACATGAAAAAAGACCTGGGCGTGCACAGCACGCGCCAGGTCTTGCCTGATCGATCTCAGTAACAATCCTCGGGAGGGTTTATACGCCGGACTCCGTGGGTCCGTCAACCCGCGATCTCTCGCCCCGCCGGCGACGACGGCAGCGGCACGGTGTCGGTCGTGCGGCCCGCGCCGGGGGCGTCGTACGGGCCGTCGGGGTCGCCGGCCGGGACGTCGCGGGCCGCCTCGTGGACGGCGGACCCCAGGCCTGCGCAGACACCGTCCGGGCTCGGGAATCGCGTGGCGTGGGCCCAGGATCCGCATGATCCTGCGGAACCTGCGCGCGACGACGTCCTGACGAGGGGGGGCTGGACAAGCCGGGCGGATCTGGTCTACGTTGCCGCTCGGACGCCTAGGGCGCCCCGCAGAGTCTGGGATTGTTACTGTCGTTCAGGCAAAACCCGAGCTCGGTCGAGATGTTCCACGTAGTCGTGGCACATGACCGGGCTTGGGTTTTTTTGTTGCCCGGATGCGGTCGACGTCTTTCTGGACGACGGCGTGACGACATCGATTCGAGGAGGAATCGTGGCCACCGCGAGCAAGTACGACCAGATCGCCGACGACGTCCTGAAGGCCGTCGGCGGCGAGAGCAACGTGAAGTCGGTGACGCACTGCGCGACCCGGCTGAGGTTCCAGCTGAACGACCGGTCCAAGGCCGACAAGGACGCCGTCGAGGCGACCCGCGGGGTCATCACCGTCGTCGAGGCGGGCGGCCAGTTCCAGGTCGTCATCGGCAGCACCGTCGCGAACGTGTACGAGTCGCTGACCAGCCGGGCGTCGGTCACCGCCGAGGGCGGCGCGTCCGGCGGCCTGCTCGCCCGGGCGATCGACCTCATCACCAGCATCTTCACGCCGTTCCTGTGGGTGCTGGCCGGTGCTGGTCTGCTCAAGGCACTGCTGGCCGTCGTCGTCAAGGCTGATCCCGCGTTCGCGACGACGTCGACCTACGCGATCTGGTTCGCCGCGGCCGACGCGCTCTTCCAGTTCCTGCCGATCCTGCTGGCCATCACGTCGGCCAAGCGGTTCAAGGCCAACCAGTTCACCTCGGTGGCCATCGCCGCCGCACTCATCTACTCGGCCACCATCGCGGTGATCCCCAACGCGGAGGGTGCGTCCGTGACGCTGCAGGCCTACGCGTCCGGCGGCCAGCAGCTGACGTTCCTGGGTGTCCCGGTGATCATGGTCAGCTACCTGTCCGCGGTGATCCCGACGATCCTGGCGGTCTACGCGCAGTCCCAGCTCGAGCGGCTGCTGAACAAGGTGTTCCCCGAGGCGCTGCGGAACTTCTTCACCCCGCTGTTCACGCTCGCGATCATCGTGCCCGTCACGTTCCTCGTCATCGGCCCGATCTCCGACTGGGTCGGCAGCGGCCTGTCGAGCGGCGTGAACTGGTTCTGGGGTCTGTCGCCGATCATCGGCGGCGCGATCATGGGTGCGTTCTGGCAGGTCTTCGTGATCTTCGGTGTCCACTGGGGCTTCGTGCCGGTCATGGTCCAGGACCTGTCCACGCAGGGCTACTCGCTGCTCACCGGCCCGCTGTTCGCCGCGGTGCTCGCCCAGGCCGGTGCGATCTTCGCCGTGTTCCTCAAGACCAAGAACCGTGACCTCAAGGGTGTCGCCGGTCCGGCCGCGATCTCCGCGTTCCTCGCCGGCATCACCGAGCCGGGCATCTACGGCGTCACGCTGCGCCTGAAGAAGCCGTTCATCTACGCCTGCATCGGTGGCGCCGTCGGCGGTGCGATCGCGGCATCCGGCGGGTCGGCGGCCGAGGGCTTCGTCCTGCCGGGCGCGATCACGCTCACCTCGACGATGAACATCGGCAACTTCACGCTCCAGCTGGTCGGCACGGGCCTGGCGATCGCCATCGCGTTCGTCCTGACCATGACGCTCGGCTTCAAGGACGTCCCGAACAAGGGCCAGGAGGCGCCCGCTGCCGGTGCCGCCGGTGGTGCGGTCCCGTCCGAGGCGCTCGCGCTCGGCGCCCCCGTCGCCGGCGAGATCGTGCCGCTGTCGGCCGTGCCGGACAAGGTGTTCTCCTCCGGTGCGATGGGCGACGGCCTGGCCGTGATCCCGTCCGAGGGCAAGGCGTACGCCCCGGCCTCCGGCGTCCTCGTCACGGTCATGCCGCACGCGTTCGGCATCCGTACGGACACGGGCCTCGAGGTGCTGGTGCACGTCGGTCTCGACACCGTCGAGCTGGGCGGCAAGTTCTTCACCTCGAAGGTCACGCAGGGCGACCGCGTGGAGTCCGGGCAGCTGCTCACCGAGTTCGACATCGCGGGCATCAAGGCCGCCGGGTTCAACCCGATGACCGTGCTCATCGTGACCAACCGCGGTGCCGCCTCGGCCGTGGTGCCGGTCGCCGAGGGTCAGGTCCGGCCGCAGGAGCTCGTGCTCGACCTGGTCGGCTGAGAGCCCGGGTGCCGGGGGTCGCGCGTCGACGCACCCCCGGCACCCGCCTTGCTGCGGTCAGGAACCGCACCCCCACCGAACGTCAGGAAGGACCCGTCGTGCAGCACACCCAGCCCGCACCGTTCCCCGAGGGATTCCTCTGGGGCGCGTCGACCTCCGGCTACCAGGTGGAGGGCGGGTGGGACGCGGACGGCAAGGGCCGCTCGATCGTCGACGCCCGCACGCAGTTCCCTGCCGGGACGACCGACTACACGGTCGCCTCGGACCACTACCACCACGTCGACGAGGACGTCGCGCTGTTCGCCGAGCTCGGCCTGAAGGCGTACCGGTTCTCGGTCCAGTGGACGCGGATCGTGCCCGACGGCGACGGTGCCGAGAACCCTGACGGCATCGCGTTCTACCACCGGCTCATCGACGGCCTGCTGGCGCACGGCATCACGCCGGTCCTGACGATGTACCACTTCGACCTGCCGCAGGCGCTCGCCGAGAAGGGCGGCTGGGGCTCACGCGCCACGATCGACGCGTTCGTGCGCTTCGCCGAGATCCTCTACCGCGAGTTCGGCGCGAAGGTGCCGTACTGGTTGACCATCAACGAGCAGAACATGATGGTGCTGTTCGGCGGGACGCTCGGGATCATCGACGGCCCCGACAACGCGGACGTGAACGTCTACCAGAAGAACCACCACATGCTCGTGGCGCAGGCCCGGGCCATGGAGTTGCTGCACCGGACCGTGCCGACCGCGAAGATCGGCCCCGCGCCGAACATCGCGTACGTGTACGCCGAGAGCTGCCGGCCCGAGGACGTGCTGGCGGCCGACGACTTCAACGCGGTGCGCAACTGGCTGTACCTCGACGCCGCCGTGCACGGTCGGTACAACGCGACCGCCTGGGCGTACCTGGAGGCCAAGGGCCTCACCCCGACGATCGAACCGGGCGACCTGGAGGTCATGGCCGCCGCGCACCCCGACTTCCTCGCGTTCAACTACTACGCGACCCACACCGCCGCGGCGCCGCTCGAGGGCGACGACGTGCCGATCGAGGGCGGTGACCAGCACATCTCGTTCGGTGAGCCCGGCTACTACCGGGCGGTCGCCAACCCGCACCTGCCGAAGAACGCGTTCGGCTGGGAGATCGACCCGATCGGCTTCCGGATGACGTTCCGCGCGATCTACGACCGGTACCACCTGCCGCTGCTGGTCACCGAGAACGGGCTGGGCGCGTTCGACGTGCTCGAGGCCGACGGCACCGTGCACGACGACTACCGCATCGACTACCTGCGCGACCACATCGCGCAGATCCAGCAGGCGATCAGCGACGGCGTCGACGTGCTCGGGTACTGCCCGTGGTCCGCGATCGACCTCGTCTCGACCCACCAGGGCATCGCCAAGCGGTACGGGCTCGTCTACGTCAACCGCGACGACGACGACCTCAAGGACCTCGCCCGGTACCGCAAGGACAGCTTCGCCTGGTACCAGAAGCTCATCGCGGGCAACGCCCTGCCGGACTGACCAGGGCACGACGAGACGCAACGCTCCCCGCCAGACGCCCGCCGTGCGGCGCGTCGGGCGGGGAGCAGTCATCATCGAAGGCGCCGGCTGCGAAGGAGGAGCGGCACACATGAAGGTCCTCAAGGTCTTCAACAACTCGGTGGTGCTGGGGGTCGACGACACCGGCACCGAGCTCGTCCTGCTCGGACGCGGCGTCGGGTTCCAGGCCAAGCCGGGCGACCCCGTCGACCCGGCCCTGGTCGAGCGCACGTTCGTGCCCGACCGCTCGACGACCGCCGAACGCATCGCCGCGTTCGTGCAGGAGATCCCGCGGGCCGACATCGAGGTCACCGAGGAGATCGTCACGGCCGCCCGTCAACGTCTCGGCGACCACGTCACCGACCACGTGCTCGTGCCGCTGGCCGACCACGTGAGCTTCGCGCTGCGTCGCGTGCGCGAGGGCGCCACCGAGATCGACTACCCGCTGCGCTGGGAGGTCGAGAACCTGTACCCGAACGAGGTCGCGTTCAGCCGCGAGGCCGTCGGGATCATCGAGCGGCGGACCGGGGTGCGGCTGCCCGAGAGCGAGGCCGTGCCGCTCGCGCTGCACTTCGTCAACGCCCAGTTCGGCTCGGCGGCGGACATCGAGGTGACCGTCGGGATGACCGAGGTGCTCACGCAGGCGCTGGCGATCATCTGCGAGGAGTACGACGTCGTGATCGACGAGAGGTCGGTCGTGGTCGCCCGATTCGTCACGCACCTGCGCTACCTGTTCCGCCGCGAACAGCTCGGTCGTCAGCTGCCGTCCATCGCCGACGGTCTGCACGACGCGGTGCGCTCGGCCCAGCCGCGCGAGTACGCGTGCGGCGAGCGCATCGCCGACCTGCTCGCGCAACGGTTCGGCTGGGAGGTCGGCCCGGAGGAGGTCGTCTACCTCACGCTGCACGTCGCACGGCTGACGGCGTCCGCGATGGCTGCGGCGGGGGGCCGGACCGATGGCTGAGCCGGGCACGGAGGCGGGTGGCGACGCCAGCGCGCTCGCGGACCGCGTGCTGGAGCTGGTGGGCGGGCCCGGCAACGTCGAGCGGCTGACGCACTGCTGGGCGCGGGTGCGCCTCGTGCTGCACGACGACGCGGCGGCGGACGACGACGCCGTGGCCGCGCTGCCCGGCGTGATCATGGTGGTGCGCCAGGGCGGTCAGCTGCAGGTGGCGCTGAAGGGCGGGCCGCTCGCCGTGCACGCGGTGCTCGCGCAGCGGCTGCGCGACGCGGGCGCGCCGACCTGAGCCCGCACGACCCGGCGGCGTCGGCGACTCACAGACGTCCGGGTCGCTCCCGCCAGATCGCGGCGCTCGCCAGCAGCACGGCGGCGACCTCGGTGATCGCCGAGGTCCACTCCGGCACGCCCTGCCAGCGCGAGTGCACACCGAACAGCCCGGACGCGCTCGTGGCCACGACGAACGCCCCGAACGTCGCCAGGCCGAAGCCGATCGAGCCGAGCAGCGGCCAGATCGCCGTCCACATGAGCAGCAGCACGGCCAGCAGCAGGCCGCCGACTCCGTTGACCAGGAACGCGGGTCCGACGATGTCGACGTTGCGCATGCCGTCCTGCCACAGGTACAGGTGGACGGCCCCCGAGGTCGCGACGCAGAGCGCGGTGAGGGTGCGCAGCACCCAGGCGACGTGGGCGTGCGGCAGGCCGGCGGCCGTCCCGGCGTCGGGCCCGGCGTGCGGGTCGGCGCTCACGCGGCGCCCTCCAGCACGGCCCCCTCGGAGACGTGCACGTCGAACGCCGGCAGCGGCTTCGGTGCGGGCCCGGAGACGTTGGCGCCCTCGAGCGTGAACACCGAGCCGTGGCACGGGCATGCGAGCTGGTCGCCGTCCACGGCGACCGTGCACCCCTGGTGCGTGCACACGGCCGACAGCGCGACCACCGTGCCCGCGCTGGGCTGCACGAGGATGATCGGGCTGCCGTCCGTCGCCGTCGCCGACAGGGCTCCGCCGACCGGGATGTCCGCGACCTGGGCGAGCGCGCCGGACGCATCCGGGGTCGCGACCGTGCCGTCGCCTGAGCCGCTCGAGCCGGTGGACCCGCCGCACGCGGCGAGCACCCCGACCGCGGCGACGCTCATCGTCGCCATGCCGCCGCGCACGAGCACGTCGCGTCGGCTCAGGCAGCCCGCGCAGGGCTCGTGCGTCTCCACGGTCGTCCGGGACATGTCCACCTCCGAGTAGGCCCGCCGTGCGCCGGCCATGAACCAGCCGTGCAGATCAGACGCTAGACCTTGGTCCCTTGCGCGTCCTGGCAGCAGCCTGCCTATCACCTGGGAATTCGCTGAGTGCGGTGCGTCGCCGACCCGCTCCGGCGACCTACGCTGGCGGGATGGAGACCGACGCGCGCGCCGTCGCGCCGTGGCGCGTGGTCGTCCTCGCGGTGACGGCCGTGGCCGCGGTGCTCGTCGGTGTCCGGTTCACCGGGGCCGCCCTGCCCAGCCTGCTGCGCGACCCCGGAGCGTTCGTGCGCTGGGGCCTGCCGGTGTCCGCCACGCTGACCGAGCTCGCCGGGGCGCTGACCCTCGGCGCGCTCGTGCTGGCCGTCTGCGTGCTCCCGCGCCGCACCGGGACGGCACCGCGCGGCCCCGGTCCCGTCGCCGACGGGGGCGCCTACCCGCGCGCGGCCGTCCTGGCCGGCGCCGCCGGGATCGCCTGGACGCTCCTGTCCGTCCTGCACCTCGTGCTCACCTACGCCTCGGTCGCAGGTCGGCCGCTCGACTCCCCGACGTTCGGCGACGAGCTCGGCCTGTTCGTCACGCAGGTCGAGCTGGGTCGCACGCTGCTGGCGATCACCGCCGCCGCCGCGGTCGCGACCACCCTGGCGTTCGTCGTCGCGACGCCGACCGGTGCCGCGTGGACCGCGGCACTCGTGCTCGTCGCACTGTGGCAGCAGGGCCAGACGGGCCACGCCGCCGGGGCCGCGGGGCACGACCTCGCGACGTCGTCGATGGTGCTGCACCTGGTGTCCGTGGCGATCTGGGTCGGTGCGCTCGCCGCGCTCGCGCTGCTCGTCGGCCGGCTCGGCACGGACCTGTCGGCGTCGGTCGCGCGGTACTCCGTCATCGCCGGGTGGTGCTTCGTCGGCGTCGGCGTCTCCGGCGTCGTCAACGGCGTGCTGCGCCTGGGCGGCTGGGACGGCCTGACGACCCGGTACGGCGTGCTGCTGCTCACGAAGGTCGCGCTGTTCGGGGTCCTCGGCCTGCTCGGGCTGTGGCACCGGCGTGCCGTCGTGCCGCGCCTGGCCGGCGGGGCGGCGACGGGTGCCGCGGGAGCGGCCGTGCGTCGCGCCGGCGGGGCGCTGTTCTGGCGGCTCGTGCTGGTCGAGCTGGCCGTCATGGGAGCCGTGTCCGGTGTCGCCGTGGCCCTCGGCTCGACCGCGCCGCCCGTGCCCGACGACGTCCCGCTCGACCAGAGCCCCGCTTACCAGATCACCGGCCACCCGCTGCCGCCCGAGCCGACGTTCCTGCGCTGGTTCACGGAATGGAAGTGGGACCTGCTGATGGCTTCGGCGGCCGTCGCCGGCATGGTCGTCTACGTCCGCTGGGTGCGCCGGCTGCGCCGCCGCGGCGACACGTGGCCCTGGCTGCGGACCGCCTCGGCGCTGACCGGGCTGGCCGTCTTCTTCTGGACGACGTCCGGCGGGCCGGCGCTGTACGGGCATGTGCTGTTCAGCGCACACATGGTGCAGCACATGGTGCTCGCGATGGTCGTGCCGATCTTCATCGCGCTGTCCGCACCCGTCACGCTCGCGCTGCGGGCCCTGCCGGTGCGGTCGACCCGCCTGCGCGGGGACGTCTCACGCGGGCCCCGCGAGTGGATCCTCACGATCGTGCACAGCCACGTCGGGGCGTTCCTCGCGCACCCGCTCGTCGCGGCGGTCAACTTCGCCGGGTCGATGGTCCTCTTCTACTACACCGACTTCTTCGAGTGGTCGCTGCGCAGCCCCGTCGGGCACCTGGCGATGATCGTGCACTTCTCGGCCGCCGGGTACCTGTTCGCGAACGCCCTCGTCGGCATCGACCCCGGCCCCACGCGCCTCGGGTACCCGCAACGCCTGCTGCTGCTGTTCGCGACCATGGCGTTCCACGCGTTCTTCGGCGTCGCGCTGGTCGGCGGCGAGGCGCTGCTGGTGGCCGACTGGTTCGGTCTGATGGGCCGCCCGTGGGGCGCCTCGGCGATCGACGACCAGCACACCGGCGGCGCCATCACCTGGGGCATCGGCGAGCTGCCGACCCTCGCGCTGGCCATCGGCGTGGCCTTCGCCTGGTCGCGTGAGGACGAGCGCACGGCCCGGCGGCGCGACCGCAAGGTCGACCGGGACGGGGACGTCGAGATGGACGAGTACAACGCGATGCTTGCCCGCATGGCCGAGCAGGACGACCGGAGCTGATCCGGCCGGACGTCGGTGGTCGGGCATAGCGTGCCGGCGTCCGGACCTGCCGGACGACCGATCGGAAGGACCGCGCATGTCAGCCGTCACCCGGACGTCGACGCCGTACAGCTACTCGTCGGCGGTCGCCGCCGGCGGCCTCGTCTTCCTCGGCCTGCACCGCGGGTTCGGGGACGACTTCGCCACGCAGCTCGCGGGCGCGCTCGACGGGATCGGGGACACGCTCGAGCCCTACGGGCTGCACCTGCACGACCTGGTCAAGGTGCACGTCTGGCTGCGGGACATCGCCGACCTGCCCGCCATGGAGCAGGGGTTCGTCGGGCGTTTCCCGCCCGACGGCTACCCCGCGAGGATGACCGCCACCACCCAGTTCATCGACGACGACTGCCGGGTGATGATCGAGGGCACGGCCTACCGCGGCGGCTGAGAGACCCCGGCCGTAGGGGTTCGCGCCACCCACGGGCTGTGCGACGAGCGGCTCCGCGGCCTGGCGTAACCTACGCGCGGGTGGTCCGATTGGGGACCCCAAATCAAGGAGGCTAGGTGGCCCTGCACGTCGACACGTCGGGTCTGCGCCCGATGGCGACGCAGCTGGACGGCCTGTCGGGCAGCCAGGATGGGTGACCGCCTGGTCGGTGCGGTCGGGACGCTCCTGGTCCTCAGCGGTGGGCTCGTGCTCTCCGGCTGCGGTTCACAGGGGGGTGGTGAACTGGTCGTGACCTACGCGGCTGCGGACGGATCGAGTCAGAGTGTCACTGTCCCGGTCGAGGAACCGCGGTGCACCGTCCTCGCGGGGACGTCGCTGCTGCGGGCTCCGAGTGGCGATGCCGTCATCACGGCCATGCCGGTCCACGGTTCGCCGGAGAAGTGGACGCTCTCGGTTGCGATCGGCGACGGGATGACCTTCGTCTCCGACGGGTCGTTCGACGCAGACGAGAGCGGCTTCACCGTGGACGAGCTGTCCGGGGTCGTCACGGCGACGGAGTCCGACGGCACGACCACCGGGATCTCGGCGGACGCGCACGTGTCCGGGCGGTTCGAGTGCTGAGCGGCGAGGAGCCCGCCGCTTCTGGCCCGAGCAGCACCAAGGCCGTCGCGGTCGGCGTGATCGCTCTGGTCGCACTGGTGCTCAACCTCGTCGGCGGGTACTGGATCCCTGCCGCGATGTGCGTACTGCTTCTGGCCGCGGTCGTGACGTTCCTCTGGGGCCCGACGCTGGTCGGCGATCCCGGGCCGGGCCGCACGCGGGCGCGCCGGAGCGCGGCGGTGGGCGGCGCGGTCATCCTCCTGCTCACGCTCGGCTCGATCGTGGCGCACCTGGGCGCCGGGAGGTGGTAGGACGGACCGGTGACCGATGCGCCTGCCACCCCGCCGTCCGACACCCCGACCTCCGCCGGCACCGAGCCGACCACCCCGTTCGCCTCGCTCGACGCGTACCTCGCTCTGCCGCGCCTGTCCGGCCTGCGCCTGTCGCCCGACGGCACCCGCCTGGTGACCGTCGTCTCCACGCTCGACGAGAAGGCCACGGCCTACCGTTCGGCCCTCTGGGAGGTCGACCCGGCGGGGGAGCGTGCCGCACGGCGGCTGACCCGGTCGGTCAAGGGCGAGTCCGGTGCCGCGTTCACCTCGACCGGTGACCTGCTGTTCACCTCGGGTCGTCCGGACCCGGAGGCGAAGGACGGTGAGGAGGCGGACGTCCCGACGGTGTGGCGGCTGCCCGTCGACGGCTCCGAGGCGCGGGTGGTCGCCCGGCGCAACGGCGGGCTGGGCATCGCGGCGGTCGCGCGCGACGTGCCGACCGTGCTGCTCGGGTCGGACGTGCACCGGCACGCCAAGGACCTCGCGGACGACGAGCGGCTGCTCAAGCTGCGCAAGGACAGCAAGGTCGCCGCGATCCTGCACGACGCGTACCCGGTGCGGTTCTGGGACCACGACCTCGGCCCGGCGCAGCCGCACCTGCTGGCCGCGGACCTCACCTCGGTCGTCGCGCACGAGCCGGTCGCGGGGTCGCCCGAGCCGCGCGTCGAGCTCACGGACGTGACACCGGAGCCGGGGTCGGCGCTGTTCGAGCAGCATGCGGACCTGACGCCCGACGGACGCACCGTGGTGACCGGCTGGACGCTTCCGCAGGCCAGGGGTGCCGAGCGTGCCCGCCTCGAGGCGATCGACGTGGCGTCGGGGGGGCGCCGGGTGCTCGTCGACGACCCGGACGCCGGCCTGTGGGGACCGGCCGTCTCGCCCGACGGCACGCTCGTCGCGTACGGGCGCGAGACGATCTCGACGCCGCACGAGGCACCGCGCGTCGAGCTGTGGGTCGTCGGCCTCGACGGCAGCGGGGCGCGTCGGCTCGGCGCCGACTGGGACCGCTGGCCGGGGAGCATCGTGTGGCTGCCCGACTCCGCCGCGCTGCTCGTGCAGGCCGACGACGACGGGCGCGGCCCGCTGTTCCGCGTCGACATCGCCACCGGTGCCGTGGCCCGGGTCACGGCGGACGACGCGCTGTTCACCGACGTCGTCGTCAGCCCCGACGGGTCGACGGCCTACGCGCTGCGCGCCTCGTACACCGCGCCTGCGCACCCCGTGCGGATCGACCTGGCCGCCGCGCTCGCCACAGGGATCCCGGTGAGCGCCGTCGCGCTGCGGGCGCCCGCCCCGCTGCCCGCCCTGCCGGGCCGCCTGGAGGAGGTCGAGACGACGGTCGCCGACGGCTCGCGGGTCCGCGCGTGGCTCGCGGTGCCCGAGGGTGCCGGTCCGGACGCGCCCGCGCCGCTGCTGCTGTGGATCCACGGCGGACCGCTCGGCTCGTGGAACGCCTGGTCGTGGCGGTGGAACCCGTGGCTGCTGGTCGCGCAGGGCTACGCGGTGCTGCTTCCGGACCCGGCGCTGTCGACCGGGTACGGGCAGGAGTTCATCCAGCGCGGCTGGGGTGCCTGGGGTGACGCGCCGTTCACGGACCTCATGGCCATCACCGACGTGGCGCAGGCCCGGGCCGACGTCGACGAGACCCGCACGGCCGCGATGGGCGGCTCGTTCGGCGGGTACATGGCCAACTGGGTCGCCGGGCACACCGACCGGTTCCGCGCGATCGTCACGCACGCGAGCCTGTGGGCCCTCGACCAGTTCGGGCCGACCACCGACGCCGCGTACTACTGGGGCCGGGAGATGACCGAGGAGATGGCGCTGGCCAACTCCCCGCACATGTTCGTCGAGGACATCGTCACGCCGATGCTCGTGGTGCACGGCGACAAGGACTACCGGGTGCCGATCGGCGAGGGCCTGCGGCTCTGGTACGAGCTCGTCTCCCGCTCGGGCCTGCCGGCCGACGACGAGGGTCGCACCGACCACCGGTTCCTGTACTTCCCGGACGAGAACCACTGGGTGCTCACGCCGCAGCACGCGAAGGTCTGGTACCTGACCGTGCAGGCGTTCCTGGCCCGGCACGTGCTCGGCCGCGACGACGTCGCCTACCCGGAGGTGCTCGGCTGATGGCGCGCGGGTTCGTGCACCTCAACGGGGTGACGTACGAGCTGGCCGGCGCGGTCGACGAGTCGTTCGTGGGGCAGGTGGCACGGCGGCTGAACGGCGGGCTGCGCTCCACGGACGACGCCGTGACGGGCGGCACGCCCTACCAGTCGTACGACGTGCTGCTCGACGGCCGGAGCGTCGCGATGACGATCCGGCTCGACCGGCTGTGGTCCGCGGCGGCGTGGCTGGAGGAGGACGGGACCGCCTGAGGTCACACGCCCAGCGGGCCGCGCACGATCGAGTCGCCCGAGTGCGCCGGGTCGCCGTCGAACCGTTCTTCGGAGACGTCCACCACGGAGAACTCGGCGAGGTCGAGCCCGTCCGGCAGGTCGAACCGACCGGACGTGCCCTCCAGGGTCCCGACGCTGATCAGGCCGCTGACGTCAGGCGTGAGCAGCCACACCTCACGGAACCCGTCGGCGGACGGCTCGGTGTCGCCGAGGTCGACGACGAGCACGCGCGCGCCGTCCGAGGTCGTCTCGACCTCCGCGGTACCGCTCGCGTCCCACCCGGGCAACGGCTCGAGGGTCGCGGTGGCGATGACCGTCGGTGCGTCCTCGCCGCGGAGCACCACCCACGCGCCGGTGCCTCCGATCAGCACACCGGCCGCGGCGGCCCCGGCGACCCAGGCCCACGGGCGGCCCCCGCCGGTGGGCCTGCGCCGTCGCGCGTCCAGCGAGGCGACCGGCGGCGCGGGCTCGTCGGTCGTGCGCTCGCCGGTGCGGGTCAGGCCGAGCTCGTCGGTGATCCGCTCCCACACCACGTCAGGAGGTGCCACGAGGACGTCCGGCCCGGCGTCGCGCGCCAGGCCGACGACCTCGCGCAGCCCGTCGAGCTCCTGCGTGCACCGCGGGCAGGAGGCGACGTGCGCGCGCTCGGTCTGCGTGCCGGCGGGCTCGCCGAGGGCGAGCAGCGCCAAGGTCTCCTCGTCCACGTGCGACTCATCGAACGGCACCGTCCACCTCCCATCGGGTCCGCAGCCGGGCGAGGCTGCGCCGCACGTGGCTCTTCACGGTGCCGAGCGGCAGCCCGAGCCGGGCGGCGATCTGGTCGTGCGTGAGGTCCTCGTAGAACGCCAGGCGCAGGATCGTGCGCTGCGGGTCGCCGAGCCGGTCGAGCTCGTCGGTCACCACCACCTGCTCCACCACACGATCGTCCACCGCGCCGCCGGGCGTGGACGTGTCCGGCCCGGGCGGCGCGTCGAGCGTGGCGGCCTGCTGCGTGCGGCGCTCACGGGTGCGCCGCTCGTGCGCGTCGGCGACGGCGTGCCGGGTGATGCCGAGCAACCAGGCGGGCAGCCGGGATCGCGTGGGGTCGAACCGGTGCCGTGAGCGCCAGGCGTCCGTGAAGACCTGCTGCGTGACGTCCTCGGCGTCGGACCTCGACCCCAGCGAGCGCAGCGCGACGGTGTGCACGAGCGCTCCCCACCGGCGGTACGCCTCGGCGACGGCTGCCTCGTCGCCGGCCGCGAACGCCGCGCCGAGCTCCTCCACACCGTCGCCGTCGCGGTCCGGTTCGCGACCCTCGTCGCCGCCGCGCGCGAGGAGAGGTGGGCTCACGCTCGCCTCCTCACCGGTGGCCCGCCGCAGGACGACGGTGGCTCGCAGCACGGCCCGTCACCCCGATCCGACGGGCTCGGCGGTGACGACGACGTTGTCCGTATAGTGCCCGATGTCCCGCCGGAACGCCCCGCCACAGGTGACGAGGACGAGCAGGGGCCGACCGTCGCGGGCGAACCACTGCTCCAGGGGCGCCCCGTCCTTGCCGATCTGCTCGAGCCGCACGACCCGGTACGCGTGGGTCCGGCCGTCGCTCGTCGTCAGCTGCACCGCGGTGCCCACGGTCGCCTCCCGCAGGCGGGCGAACGGTCCGATGCCGGTGGTCGTGGAGTCGACGTGGGCGGCCAGCAGCGTGCTGCCGGCGGGTGAGTCCGGTGCGGCCCCGTACCGGTACCAGCCGGCACGGTCCGCGTCCTGGGGGACCTGCATGGTGCCGTCGGTCAGCACCCCGACCGGGTCGACCGGCATGTCGAGGCCGAGCTCGGGGACCTGCAGCCGGGCCGGTGCGGCGGGCTCCGGTTCGGCGGTCAGGGAGCCGAGGTCGCTGCGTCGGACCGGCACGTCAGCTTGGGGGAGGGTCGTGGCACTCGTGGTCGTCGTCGGTGCGGGGCTCGTGGACCCGGCCGGGCTCGGTCCGGACAGCGGGCCCGGCGCGGTCGGTCCTGCGGACGTGGTGCGCGCGTCGTGCTGCGGGCCGGGGGTGCAGCCGACGAGCAGGGCGGAACCCAGAAGCGTCGGGACCAGCAAGGCCGGGACCAGCAGGCTCGGGTGCAGCAGGCGGGCCGCGGCCCGGGGACGCTCACCGTTCACGATGGCCTCCCCGGGTCGCGGCGTGCCGGGCGGGTGCGTCGATCCGTGCCGGGGGGTGCCCGGTCAGCGCTGCCCGCTCGGCATGGTCGCCTGGCGGCGACGGGCGAGGGCGTACCCGCCGGCGCCGGCGACGGCGAGCCCGATGAGGGCGGCTACCCCCAGCAGGCTGCCCTGGCTCATTCCCTGCCACGCGCCCTCGTCCGCGCCCTGCCCGAGGCCCTGCCCGAGTCCCTGGTCGGCGGCGAGGCCGACCTGGCCGGCATCGATGCCCGTGGGCGAGGAGTGCAGGCCCTCGATCGTCTGGGTCGCCAGGGCGAGGGTCGACGGGGTGGCCGCGGGGTCGCCCCAGGCGTAGACGATGGTGCTCACGCCCTCGCGAACCGGGACGTCGGCCGGGCCGAGGAGTGCCGGCGTGGTGGTGCCGGCCGCGACGACGCTGGCGGAGACGGTGCCGGCGGGCAGGTCGAGGACCTTCTCGCCCGGGTTGGCCAGTCCGGTGATGACGGCGGTGCCCCCGGCGAGGACGTCCACGGCCGGTGCGGCGGCGACGTGGCGGACGGTCAGCCGGCCCTGCCCGGCGGCGGTGGCCGAGGTGTCGTCGGTGAAGAGGGTGGCGGTCGGGGTGCCGGCGGCGTCGAGGTGCGCGACGGCCGTGTAGCTGGTGCCGGCGGCGAGCGTGAGGTCGACGGGGCCGATCGCGGGGGAGCCGGCATCGGCGGCGTCGGACGCGGTGATCGCGACGGTGTAGGTGCCGGCCGCCAGGTCGAGCGGACCGGCGAGCTCGCCGGGGTCGAAGTCGTCGAGCGTGCGTTCGCCGTTCACCCAGACGTCGACGACCAGGCCGGGCACGGCGTGCAGCACGGACAGCCGGGCGGTGGAGGTGGCCGCGGAGGCGGGGGTGGCGGCGAGGGCGAGGCCCGCGAGGGCGAGCAGGCCGGCGGCGGTGCCGGCGATCGGGCGAGTGCGCATGGTGTCCTCCTGAGCGGGCCCGTCGAGCGGGCTGCGTGTCCTGACACCCCTACTTCCGCCACGAGGGTCGTTCCGGATGCACGAAACCGTCTCGGATCGGCCGGACCCTGCCGTTCGGTCGCGGCGGCGAGTGCGACCCCGAGGATAGGCAAGCCTTAGTTGCCCCGCTATGCTTTGCTGACAGCGCGTCAGTTCCACCTTTCTGACGACACACCCCATGAGCCGTCGTCAGGCGGTGCGACGGAGGAACCCCCGGATGAGCACACCCAGCGCCGCCGACGAACCCCTGTCGGCCGCTCTCCGCGCCGGCACCCGCGAGCAGCACGGCGCCGCCGAGCGCATGCCGTTCATGGAGGCCCTCGTCGCCGGGCACCTCGACCGGTCCGCCTACACCGCGCTCGCGGTCCAGCAGCTGTCGGTCTACCGCGCGCTCGAAGCCGTGAGCGACCGCGTCGTGGGGGACCTGCTCGGCTCGACCCTCGTCTTCCCCGAGCTCACCCGCGTCCCCGCGATCGAGCAGGACCTGGCGTACCTGCTCGGCCAGGACTGGGCCGACCACGTCACGCCCCTGCCGGCGACCGTCGCCTACGTCGCGCGCCTCGACGAGATCGACGACTCCGTGCCGCACTACGCCGCGCACGCCTACACCCGGTACCTCGGCGACCTCTCCGGCGGGCAGATCCTGCGCCGCATGATGCAGCGGCACTACGGGTTCGAGGACGACGGCGTCGCGTTCTACGACTTCCCGCAGATCCACCGGCTCAAGCCGTTCAAGGACGTCTACCGCGAGCGTCTCGACGCCCTCCCGTTCGACGCGGGCACCCGCACCGTCGTCGTCGAGGAGGCGCGGCTCGCCTTCGAGCTCAACCGGGCGATGTTCGCCGACCTCGGCCTGCAGCACCCGGCGGGTGGCTGAGCGGGAAGCCGCCCCACCCTTCGTTGGCGCCCCGAGGGTCGGGCGTACCGGTGCGAACCGGACGCCGGAACGCGCTCTGACCTGGTGAAGTCCGGTCCTCACCCTCGCTCGAGGTCGTCCCGGAGGCCCCTGAGGGTCGATGATGTGCAGGTGTCGACGACCGGACCCGACGACTCCCCCGAGGACGACGTCCCCGCGGCGAGACCCCTCGGCGCGTCCGCCTTCGCTCTGCTCGCGCACCGCCTCGACGAGTGCCGCACGCTCGAGGACGTCGTCGAGGTCGCGGTCGTCCAGTCCGTCGCCCTGCTGCCCGCGGCACGCGCCTCGATCGGCCGCATCGAGCAGGACACCTGCCGCACCCTCGCCACCGAGCCCGAGGCGACCGACGCGCGCTCGCTGTGGCTCACCCGCCGCTCGCTGCGCGCCGACGAGCGGCCGGCGATGCGGCGCCTGCTGCGTCACCGGGAGAGCTGGACGGCGCACGTCGCCCACCCCGACGGCACCCCCGCGAGGCGTGACGACCCCTCGCTCGGCGACCCGGTCGAGGTCGCGACGCTGCGCGACCTCGGGCTGACGTCCTCGCTCGGCACACCGCTCGTGGTGAACGGCACCGTGTGGGGCCAGCTGTCGGCGCTGCGCGGTCCGGACCTGCCGCCGTTCGACGAGGAGGACGTCGCCCGCGCGGAGGTCGCCGCCGCGCTCGTCTCGGGTGCCATCGCCCGCGTCGACCTGGGCGAGCAGATCCGCCACCTCGTCGCCGACGACCCGCTCACCGGGCTGGCGAACCGGCGCATCGCCGACGACGCCGCCGACGCCGCGCTCGAGTCCGGGTTCGAGACCTGCATCGTCATGTGCGACGTCGACGGCCTCAAGCGCGTCAACGACGAGCTCGGTCACGACGTCGGCGACGACCTGCTGCGTTCGGTGGCCGACGTCATCCGCCGGGTCGCCGACGCGCTGCCGGGCACCACGGCCGCACGCATCGGTGGCGACGAGTTCAGCCTCGTGACCGTCAAGCACACGCGGGCGGACGTGGCCGAGACCATGCACGCGATCGTGTCGGCGTTCCCGCTGCCGCACGGCGCAGCGATCTCCTACGGCATCTCCTCCACCGCGGTGACCGGCGCGGTCTCCGCACGGCACCTGTTCCGCCGGGCCGACGCCGCCCAGTACCGCGCGAAGCGGGCCCGTGCCCGCGCGCGGGCCAACCTCGCGCCGGCCGGCGCCGACCCCGCCGTCACGGCCGAGCGCGTGCTCGTCTCGGGGGCCAACGCGATCGCCGCCGCGCAGCCGTCCGCGGTGCCGCGCCTGTGCGCCCTGGCCGCCGTGGCGACCCAGACGCTCGGCGGTTCCGCCTGGGCGGTCCTCATGCGGCGTCCGGATGCCGCGTTCGACGACCAGGCCTCGGCCGTCGCGCGCGGGGGCAGCCCCACCGAGCCCGGCCAGGACTCGGCGGTGCTGACCGTCGCGCACGAGCGGTGGGTGCTCGAGGTCGGTGCCTCGTCCACGGCCGCGCAGGGCGAGGTCGTCACGACCGCCCTGCAGGCGCTGGCTGCGGTGGCGGTGATCGGCGCCTCCTGACGGCGCAGCGGCCGTGCCGGACCTCGCCGAGCCGGGCCGGGCCGGGCCCGCGACGGTCAGCCGTGCAGCGGCAGCGTCAGGGTCGTCGGTGCGTCGGGCACGACCCGGACCGGCACGCCCCAGTCCTGCGCGTTGAGGTGGCACGCCGGGTACTCGATCGCCGGGTCCGCGTCGCAGCTGGCCGCGTGCGCGGTCACGTGCAGCACGCCCTCGGCGACCTCCGGGTTGATGCGCAGCGTGCGGGTCAGCGGCACGGCGTCCCCGGCGCCGTCGAGCAGCAGCTCGGGCGGCGTCGAGGAGACCTGCAGGCGGGTCGAGGGCCCGTACCGGTCGTCGTACTTCTGCCCGGCGGCCGGGGTGAACACCACGTCCAGGCGCAGCTCGCCCGCGGCGATGTCGGTCACGGGCCGCTTCGTGCGGTGCGCGCCCGCGTCGAGCACCTCGCCGACCAGGCCGGCCGGCAGGGCCAGGCGCGTCAGCCGGTGCGCCGCGGACTCCACGACGAGGACGACGAGGCCGTCGCCGCCCGACCCGGTCAGCACGACCAGGCCCGACGGCTCGGCCAGCCCGGTCGCGACCGTGCTCACCTCGCCGGGCGTGCCGGTGGGCGAGCCCGGTGCGGGCGGGACGTACCGGCGGACCGCCCCGTTGTAGGTGTCGGCGACGAGCACCGAGCCGTCCGGCAGCGCCGCGACGCCCAACGGGTGCTGGAACAGGGCCTGGTCAGCCGTGCCGTCGCGGTGACCGAAGTCGAACAGGCCCGTGCCGACCGCCGCGTGCAGGTGCCGGTCAGCGGGGTCGAGCCGGCGCAGGGCCGAGGTCTCGGAGTCGGCGATCCACACCTGCCCGTCGGGTGCGACCGCCAGGCCGGACGGCTGGGCGAACCAGGCCTGCGCCGGGTCCCCGTCGACCAGACCCTCGTTCATCGTCCCGGCCAGGTGGGTGACCGTCCCGTGCTCGCCGTCGAACGTCCACAGCGTGTGGTGACCGGCCATGGCCACCACGAACGCGCCGAGCCCGGCCGACCAGGCGACGTCCCACGGCGAGGAGAGCCGCACGTCGCGCGCCGGCGCGGTGAAGCCCACCCGGACGTCGGCCTGCACGGGCGGACCACCTGCTGCCGACCGCACGTTGTCGGCCGCACCCACCATGAACTGCTCGCCCGTGCCCGCGACGGTCGTGACCTGACCGTCGGACAGCCGGATCCCGCGCAGCGCGTGGTTCACCGTGTCGGCCACCAGCACGTCGTAGCCGAGCCGCTCGCGTGCCTCGTCCGGCACCAGGCACAGACCGTTCGGCTCGCTGAACCGCGCCTCGTCCGGGCCGCCGTCCACGGACCCGCGCGCGCCCGAGCCGAACGCCCGCAGCAGCGTCTCACCGTCCGCCGCCAGCTCGACCACGCGGTGGTGGCCGGCGTCCGCGACGAGCAGGTGCCCGTCGGGCAGCGCCACCGCCTTCGCCGGGAAGCGCAGGGTCGACGCGACCGGCTCCGGAGGCACGTACGGGCCGTCGCCGCGGTGCAGCGTGCCCTTCGCCTCGTGCTCCGCGACGAGGTCCCGCACGAGGACCTCGACGTTGTGCCGGTGCCCCTCGCCGGCCATCTGCGCCACGACGTACCCCTCGGGGTCGATCACGACGAGCGTGGGCCATGCCCGCGCGGTGTACGCCGACCAGGTCACCAGCTCGGGGTCGTCCAGCACCGGGTGGTGCACCTCGTACCGCTCGACCGCCGCGGCCAGCGCCACCGGGTCGGCCTCGTGGACGAACTTGGGGGAGTGCACCCCGACGACCACGAGCACGTCACGGTGGGCCGCCTCGAGCTCGCGCAGCTCGTCGAGCACGTGCAGGCAGTTGACGCAGCAGAACGTCCAGAAGTCGAGGATCACCATCTTGCCGCGCAGGTCGGCCAGGCTCACGTCCTTGCCGCCGGTGTTCAACCAGCCGCGCCCGACGAGCTCGGACGCGCGGACCTTGGGAAGACGGACGCTGCTGGGGTTCACGGGCCAAGTCAACACGACCCGCACGCGTGCGGGTGGCGCGCTCCGGCCCGGGGCGAGCGGGTGATCTCCGCGTCGAGGACGCGTGTGCTCGTGCGCACGCCGCGACCGCGGTGCACGCTGGGCCCATGGCGGGCGACGACGGCCACCTCGAGTGCACCTACTGCGGCACACGCATGTCGGTGCACCCGCCCGGATGGTGCTCGCTCGACCTGGAGAGCGACGTGGGCCCCAAGGAGCTGCACTGGCGCCGCGGGTTCTGCTCGCAGCAGCACGCCGCAGCCTGGCTCGCCCGCCCGCTGCCGGCACCCGACCGGGTGCACCGGGCGGAGCAGGACGTGCGGCACGACTGGCGCTTCTACGGCGGCCTGCTCGCGGCGATCACCGTCTGCTTCTTCGCGACCGCCGGGGTCGTGACGATCTCGAGCATCCTGTGACGTCTGGTCGGCGTGGTCCGCGGCCCTCGGACCGCGAGCCGGACGTCCTTCGAGGGGCGACGCGCCGGACGGTCAGAGCGCGGCGCTGACGCAGCGCACGCAGATCCACAGGCCCGCACCGGTGAGCGCGACCGCCAGGACGACGAACGCGAGCACCGTCCCGCTGCCGGCCGTCTCGCGCCACGGCGGTCGTGCGTGCCCGGAGGGTCGGGTCAGCGCCAGCGGGGCGTCCGGCCCGGCCGACCCGGCCGGGCCATCGGTGCCGCTCACGTGCGGTCCAGCACGTAGATGCGCGGGTGGTGACCCTTGGCGAACACGCGCTGCTCGGTGCGGACGGTCCAGCGCGCGGCCTGGTCGCGCAGCACCTTCTCCATCACGGCGATCTCGTGCGTGAGCACGACGAGCCGGCTGCCGGGGGCGGTGCGGTCGTAGGCGGCGTGCAGCAGCCCGGTGTGCACCTCGACGGCCGTGGAGTGCGAGCCGTGCAGCGTGCCCCACGGGGGGTCGGCGAGCACGAGGTCGAACGGTCCGTCGAGCTCGGGCGGCAGGGAGCGGACGTCGGCGGTGACCCACGTGGCACGTCGCGCGAGGCCGGCCGCGGCGGCATTCTCGGTGGCCATGGCGGTCGAGTCGGGGTCCACGTCGACGCCCACGGCCAGGGCGGCGGGCCCGGCGAGCAGGCGTTCGATCAGCAGCGTGCCCGAGCCGCTCATGAGGTTGAGGACCCGGTCCTCGGCGTGGATCCCGCCGAGTCGGGACATGGCGGCCGCGATCGTCGCGTTGGCCGCGCCCGGGTAGTCGCGCACGCGCCAGGTGCGCGCGGACAGGGGTCGCGGTCCGATGCGGACGAGCACGTCCCAGCCGGGGTCGACGTCGGCCGCGGGCCGGCCGCCGCCGGGGTTCCGGCCGTCGCTGCTGCGCGCCGCGCCGCGGCGCACCTTGAGCACGAGCTCGCCGCCGGTGTCGTCGTGGCGCAGGCCGGTCGCCTCGGTGAGGGCCGCGGCGAGCTTGGCGAAGGCGACGGAGTCGCGCCCGGCGGCCTCGAACCGGAAGGTCGACGAGCCACGGGCGCGTAGCGAGGCGTACACCGCGTCGACGATGCGGCCCAGGTGGTCGCCCGAGGTCAGCGATCGGGGGCGCGGCACGTCGAAGTGCAGCGACACGAACGCGGCGACGGCGGTGCGTAGCGTGAGGACGTCGGTGAGCGGCCCGCGGTGCTCGACGACCAGCGCGTCCTCCCGCCCGCGGACGGGCTGCGCCGGACGTTCGGGGCGCAGGGTCGCGGCGATCTCCTCCTGCAGGACGTCGCCGAGCCCGGGCAGGAACGTCAGCTCGACGCGGGTCGGTCGGGGTCCGGGGCGGTGCGGGGCGTCGCGGGTGTCGCGCCGGGGCCGACGGTCGTCGCCGGGCGCGGGCCGACCGGCGGACGCCGGCCGAGCGGGGCGCGTGCCCTCGCGGCTGTCCTGCCGGCGGTCGGTCTGGCGGTCGTGCTGGCGGGACGGTCGGCTCTCGCCGTGGCGCCTCGGGCGCGGACCGTTCACGCGGGGACGGGCGCGGCTGCGCCGACCGCGCGGAGCACGAACGCCTCGGTCTGCTCGATGGCGCGCTCGCGGTCGGCGCCGTCGTCGGGCACGCCGCGGCCGGACAGGCACGCGTTGACCAGCGGGACGGTGACCTCGAGATCCTGCTCGGGGAACGCGCCCGAGGCGATCCCGGCGGCCAGGATGCGGCGCAGGATCATCTCGACGATGACGACGTGCTCGCGCACGCGCTGCTGGGCGCCGCGGGAGAGCACGGAGCGCAGCTCGGGCCCGGGGGCCACGTGGTAGACGCGCTTGAGCTGGGCCTGCTGGCGGACGTAGGTGCTGAGCTGGTCGACCGGGTCCTCGATGTCGTCGAGCGAGCGCTGCAGCGTCGCGGCGTACTGCTCGGTCTCGTGGGTGATGAAGCCGAGGAGCATCGACTCCTTGTCGGGGAAGTGGTTGTACACCGCGGTGCGGCCGACGCCGGCGACCTGGGCGATCTCGGCGAGGGTGATGGCGTCGAACCCGCGCTCGGCCATGAGCGCGGAGAGCGCGGCGTACAGCTTCTGGCGCGTCTGCTCGCGGTGCTCGTGGAGCGACCCCCCGATGATCTTCGGCATCCTGACATGATCGCACGCGATGTCAGATCCTCGGACGCCGGATCCTGCGTCCGATCGGCTGCCGACCCCCGCGCGACGGACTCGTGACCCGTTCGGGTCCTCCTCGCCGAGCGCGGCCGGTGAGGAGGGTTTTGCACGGGCGGTCGCTCTGACCTGCGTGAACGAGGACAGGTGTCCGAGTTGTCCGTTTCGGGACCTGGTCCGGTAGCGTGCGGTGCGCCCGGGACGTTCCCGGGCTTCCCGGATCTGGGGGTGGACGTGGCTGGTGAGGTTTCTGCGGCGGATGGTGCGCTGAAGGCGGGTGCGGATGCGGTGTCTGCGGGTCGTGCGGACCTGCAGCGTGAGCTGGCCTCGTTGGAGGGCAAGCTGTCGGGTCTGGGTGCGCAGTGGCAGGGGCAGGGCGCGGTCGCGTTCACCTCGTTGATGACGCGCTGGCGTGAGGACGCCTCGAAGATCGTGGCGGCGCTCAACGAGTTCGAGGCGAACCTGCTGTCCTCGCAGTCGACGTACACGGCTGCTGATGACACGCAGTCCTCGTCGTTCTCGCGGTTGTCCGGTCGGCTGGGTTGAGCAAGGGAGAGATGACGATGGGTGATCTGAAGGTCAACTTCTCCGGGCTGGCCACGGCTGCCTCGGACATCGCTGGTGGTGCCAACCAGATCGAGGCGCGTCTGGGTGACCTGGACCAGTCGTTGGCGCCGTTGCGGGCGAACTGGTCGGGTGAGGCTGCCTCCTCCTACGAGGCTGCGAAGGCCAAGTGGACCGCGGCGCTGAGCGACATGAAGGGTCTGCTCTCCGACATCGGTCGCGCGGTGCAGTCCTCCGGTGAGGACTACCAGTCCACCGAGAAGGCCAACGCCGCCCGCTGGTGAACCACCCGCCCCACCCCCGATAGCGTCGCGATCACGCACCACGGGGGTGGGGCGGCCTCTCGTGCACGGGCACACGGTCCGGGCACGTCCACCGTCCACCGACCCGTGGGTTCTCCCCGATCGAAAGGGATCTTGTGAGCGAGGTTCGACTCGACCAGGACGTGCTCGACAGGCGCGTGCGGCGCCTGCGCGAGAACGCCAAGTTCTACGCCCGCGCCCAGCAGGAGCTCGAGAACCTGATGGGCGAGCAGGATGCCGCGCAGTGGTCGGCGGCCTCGCCCGTCGGTGCGTATCTCAAGACCCTGGGGACCGCGCTGGCACAGCTCCAGTCGGGACTGGTCGCGATGCACGACACCGTCGAGGCCCAGGCCGAGGCGCTGGAGGGCACGGCGGCCCACCTGACGGCGCAGGACGAGGCTGTGGCGGACTCGCTCTCCGCGGTGGCTGCGCGCTCGGGTTACTGATGGCACGTCGATCCCTGCGCGTCGCGGTGCTGACCGCGACGTCCCTCTCGGTGCTGACGGTCGCAGCCGGTCCGGCTGTGGCGGCTGACGACCTGTCCGATGAGGGCCTGTGGTACTACACGGCGACGGGGATCGAGCAGGCCCACCAGACGACCACCGGTGAGGGTGTCACCGTCGCGGTGATCGACTCGGCGATCAACCCTGCGGCGCCCGAGCTGCAGGGCGCTGATCTGACGGTGACAGAGCCGGGGTACTGCGCACTCGAGGCGGGTGGTGATCCCCTGCCTGCCGCCAGCACTGACGAAGCCGCGTTCCACGGCACGTCGATGGCGTCACTGATCGTCGGCAACGGCGCGGGGGCGAACGGTCAGCGGGGGGTGCAGGGTCTTGCGCCGGGCGTCAGACTCCTCTTCTACGGTGACATGTCCGGCCAGGGCCCGTGCTTCTCCGACCCGGAGCGCACCACCCGCGTGCGGCAGGCTGTGGATGACGGCGCCGACATCATCAGCATGTCGGAGTCGAGCGATCTCCAGGAACTAGCGCTCCCGTCGGACGACATCGCGTATGCCCTGGCGCACGGGGTGATCGTGGTGGCGTCGTCCCCGAACACTGGTGGTGTTGGCTTGCCGGTGTACCCGGTTGCGTACAACGGGGTGGTGGGTGTGGCGGCTGGTCGGGCGGATGGTCAGGTCTCGGATCTGGTGGTCAGTGCGGACTATGTCGATGTGATTGCTCCGGGTGAGGACATCCGGGCGTTGACGCCGCAGGGTGACTGGTCGGTGTATGCGGTGGAGTCGGGGTCCTCGGGTGCCACGGCGTACACCTCGGGGGTGTTGGCGTTGGTGTGGTCGGCGTATCCGCAGGCGACGGCGAACCAGATCCTGCAGTCCTTGATCCGTAACACCGGCTCGGAGGATCACGAGCTGGGGTGGGTGGACCTGTGGGGGTACGGGACGGTGAACGTGCGTCACATGCTGGCCAACGACCCGACCCAGTACCCGGACGTGAACCCGCTGCTGAGCGAGGAGGGTTCTCCGTCTTCGGCCGATGTGGACGCGGCGCGTGAGGCGGCGGCGCCGGTGCCGAGCCCGTCGGCGACGGAGTCTGAGTCGGCGGCGGACGCACCTTCGAGCCCGGTTGCGGAGGCCGAGGGTGGTGGGGGTGCCGGCCTGCTGGTCGCCGGGGTGGGCCTCCTGGCCGTGGTCCTTGCGGGGGTCGTGACGGCCGTGGTGATCGCCCGACGCCGTCGTCTTGCCCATGACCTGCCGACATCCGTTGACAACCCCAGCACGGGAGCCTGAAGTGACGAAGAAGGCCGATGACCTCGCCCGCACCCTCGCGCCTCCGGTGCGCTCGCGGTGGGCGATGGTCGGGGGTGTGCTGGCGCTGACCTGTGCTGCCTCGTTGACGGTGGGCGCGTCCGCGGCTGTGGCAGCCGACGACTTGTCCGATGAGGGCTTGTGGTACTACACGGCGACGGGGATCGAGCAGGCCCACCAGACGACCACCGGTGAGGGTGTCACCGTCGCGGTGATCGACGAGGGCATCAACCCGGCCGTCCCCGAGCTGCAGGGTGCTGACCTGACCGTCCATGAGCCGTCGTACTGCGCCCTCGAGAGGGGGGGTGACCTGCTGCCGGCGGCCGTGACCGACGAGTCCGCGCTGCATGGCACCTCGATGACCTCGCTGATCGTCGGCAATGGTGTGGGCGCGAACGGTCAACGGGGGGTGCAGGGCGTCGCCCCCGGGGTCAGGCTCCTGTTCTACCGGTCCCTCGCCCCGGCGTGCGTCCAAGACAGCGGCTACACGAGTGGTGACGCGATCCGTCAGGCCGTCGACGACGGCGCCGACATCATCAATGCCTCGTGGGGATCTGAGAGCGTCATGGCGGACGTGGCGCCGGGGGACATCGCGTACGCCTTGGCGCACGACGTGATCGTCGTGGCCGCCGCTCCGAACGCCAGTGGGCCGTCTCTTCCGACCTACCCGATCTCCTACAACGGGGTGGTGGGTGTGGCTGCCGGTCGGGTGGATGGTCAGGTCTCGGATCTGGTGGTCAGCGCGGACTTCGTCGATGTGATTGCTCCGGGAGTGGACATCCGGGCCTTGACGTCCGAGGCCGACTGGTCCGTGTATGAGTTGAAGTCGGGCACGTCGGGTGCCACGGCGTACACCTCGGGGGTGTTGGCGTTGGTGTGGTCGGCGTATCCGCAGGCGACGGCGAACCAGATCCTGCAGTCCTTGATCCGTAACACCGGCTCGGAGGATCACGAGCTGGGGTGGGTGGACCTGTGGGGGTACGGGACGGTGAACGTGCGTCACATGCTGGCCAACGACCCGACCCAGTACCCGGACGTGAACCCGCTGCTGAGCGAGGACGGCTCGCCCTCGCCGGCCGATGTGGACGCGGCACGTGAGGTGGTGACGCCGACCCCGTCGGTGACGGCCACGCAGGGCGCGTCGGATGCGCCCTCGAGTCCGGCGGTTGAGGCCGACAGCGGGGGCGGCGGTCTGCTCGTGGCCGGGGTGGGTGTCCTGGCCGTGGTCCTTGCGGGGGTCGTGACGGCCCTGGTGATCGCCCGACGTCGTCGTCTTGCCCATGACCTGCCCACATCTGTTGACCACCCCAGCACAGGAGCCTGACGTGACGAAGAAGGCCGACGACCTCGCCCGCACCCTCGACGCCGACCTCGCGGCGCTGTGGGACTACGTGGACCGCATCAAGGCACTGAGCCGATCGGTGGAGGATCACGCCGCCGGCCTGCGCCCGATCGCGGCCGACCTGGGCGTGTCGGGGCAGGTCGAGGACGTCGCCGCGGAGTCGCTCGCCTCCCTGGCCACGCAGGGCGTCGCTCTCTCCGACCAGTTCGCGGTGGTGTCCGCCTCCGTCAGCCAGGCCCGCGAGGCGCTCATATCGGCCCGGAACGCCTATCACGCACTCCCGGAGGGTGGGCTGGACGGGTGGCAGGCCGTCGCGGTGACCGCTGCCAAGGTGGCCGTGCCCGGGGTCGGGACGCTCGCCGGGGACGCGGCTGCGGTGTATTGGACCGCAGAGAACGCCAAGGAGCGCGAGGCTGCGGCGGGCAGTGCCCTGCAGACGCTGAAGAGCGACCTGGAGGCGGCGTCGGCCGTCGTGGTGAGCGGTACCTCGTGGTCCGAACTGCCGAACGTTGGCGATCCGACCGTGAACGACTCGACGGAGTCGACCGTGTCGGGCACCTCCACGAGCGGCTCGACCCGACGGTCGGTCGCTTCCGTCGCCACGATCGGCTCGACGAACACGAGCACGAGCAGTACCACGACGCCGCTGACGTCCACCCCCATCGGTACCGGGTCGATCATCAGCACCCCGTTGACCCCGGGCTCGACGGCGCTCGACCCCACGGTGCCCGGGTCGTCGACGAGCGGTGGGTCCACCTCCGCGGACGGTCACCTGACCGGCGGCACCGTGCCCGGGACGGTCCGGACCGGGCTGCCGGGCGCACTGCCCGGGTCCACGGTCGGCGGGGCGGGTCTGGGTCTGTCAGGGTCGGGCATCGGGAGCGGGAGTGCCGACAGTGCCCTGGCGGGCGGGCTCGCGGCCGGCGTCACGGCGCTCGGGTCGACAGGGTTGAGCCGGTTGGGTTCCACCGGTGGTCTCCTCGGCGTGTCCGGGGCCGGCGGCACGTCCGGTCTGTCGTCCGGCGGGTCGTCGGGTGTTCTCGGCGGTGGCCGGTCCGCCTCCACGGCGAGCACCACGCTGCGCGGGACGTCGGGGTCGTCGTTGGTCGAGGGCAGCGCATCGACCACGACCGCCACGGGCGCGGCCGGCGGGCGCTCGACGGGGTCCTCGTCCGGGATGATGCCCGGCGGTGGTGGCGGTGCCGGTGGTGGCAAGGAGAAGCGTCGACGCGCGGGCGGTGGCCTGATCGCCCCCGGGTTCGAGGACGACGACCGCCGGGTGGCGGTGCCGCTGGGCGCCGGTGCCCGGGCTGGTTCGCGCGACCAGCTGCCCGTCGTGCTCGAGGTCGAGGAGCCCGACGACACCTGGTGATCTGCCGTGACCCGCTGGTGACCTGCCCGGATAGGGGCAGGTCACCAGCGGTGGGTCGGGCCGCTCAGCGCACCCGGGCGCCCTCGCCGACCTGTGCCACGACGGCGGCGACCACGTCGGCGTCGGCCAGGATCCGCTGGTGCCCGAGGCCTTCCGTGGTGCGCAGGACCGCGCCCGGCCAGGCCTGGGCGATGCGCGCGCCGACCTCGTAGGGGGTCTCCTTGTCGCGACGGTCGTGCACGACGAGCGTCGGCGGCATGCTGCCGTCGGTGCCGAGCGGCACGAGGTCGAAGTCGGACAGCGGGCGCCCGCAGAAGGCCTCCATGTCCTGCTGCAGCGGCACCCGGGTCCGCTCGCCGAAGCCGAGCAGGGCGGCGAAGTCGTAGGTGATCTCGACGAAGTCGTGGTTCGGGGCGACGAGCACGAGCTGCTGCGTCGGCAGGCCGAAGTGCACGACCATCGACGCGCTCGTGCAGCCGAGCGAGTGCGCGACGACGGCCTCGGCAGGGCCGAACCGGTCGGCCACCGCGGTGAACGACTCGATCATCTCCATGAGGTTCCCGCGGCCCGGGCCCATGCCCCCGGGTTCGGAGTCGCCGTGCCCGGGGGCGTCGAACGCGACGACCCGGTGGCCGCTCGCGACGAGCGGCTCGACGAAGGCGCCGAGCTGGCCGCGCCAGCCGCCCCAGCCGTGCACGAGGTAGACGGTCGGGCCCTCTCCCCAGGTCTCGACGACGACTCGGCCGCCGCGGGGCACCGGGACCTGGGTTACCTCGCCGGGCGTGGTGCGCAGGTCGCGGCGTCGGCCGGCGTTGCCGGGCAGCGTGCACCACACGTCCATGGCGAGGGCGGCGCCGCGGCGCGGGGCGAGCCGGTCGAGCACACCGAACCGGGTGCGCAGCGTGAGCAGGCGCGCTGTGGACGCCAGGCGTGCGCGGCGGCTGCGGGTGGTCACGGGCGGGTGGGCGAAGCTCATCGGGTGGTCTCCGAGGTCTCGGGGGAGGGGGTGCGGGCGGCGGCGAGCAGGGCGTCGACCGCGGTGCGGGCGCGTGCTTCCGCGTGCGGGTCGTCCAGCAGTCGGTGGGTGTGGAAGAACGCGAGCATCACGCCGTAGAGGTCGAACGCGAACTGTGCGGTGTCGACGTCGGGCCGCAGCTGTCCCTCGGTGACGCCGCCGGCGACGATCCGGGCGATCGTGCGGGCCAGCTCGAGGTGCAGCTCGCGGAGCCGGTCGCGCACCGGGCCCGGCTGGTCGTCGAGCTCGGTGCCGGCCTTGACGATGACGCAGCCGCCGGGGCCGCGTCCGGTGCCGCAGGCGAGCCACCGGTCGACCAGGTCGCGGATCCGGGGCTCACCACGTGGGGCGCGCAGGGCGGGGCGGACCACGGTGGTGGCGAACTCCTCGGCTGCGGCGTCGAGCACGGCCAGCTGGAGCTGCTCCTTGGAGCCGAAGTGGGCGTAGAGGCCGCTCTTCGACATGCCTGCGCAGGTGGCCAGGTCGCCGAGGGTCAGGCCGCCGAGGCCGACGCGCACGGTGGTGGCGACGGCCTGCGTGAGGATCGCGTCGCGCGTGCGCTGCCCCTTGGTCGCCGTCCCCGTCACCCGCAGAAATTAGCACGACCGTGCGGAAAGGCCCGTGCTGACGGCCGCACGCAGGGCCTGCCGGGGGCCGGTGGTAGCGTCCCCGGACCATGAGCACACCGCGTGACGACCGGCCCGGAACCCCTCCCACCACCGCCGGTGTGGGCAAGCAGCTGGCCCGCGACATGGGCCAGGGCCTCGCCGAGATCGCCGTCTGGGCCGTGGCCGTCGTCGTCGTGGTCGGCGGTCTCGGTCTGCTCGGCTCGCTCGTCGGCGGCCCGGTCGGGTTCGTCGTCGGCGCGCTGCTCGGCGTCCTCGTGCTCGGTGTCACGTGGCTCGTGCTGCTCGTGGCAGGGGTCTCCCTGGCGGCGAAGGTGCTCCGCCGCCAGGGCTGAGTCCCGGTCCCGGGACGGCGTCAGTCCTCGAACGGCGCCGCCGGGATCGCCGCGTCGACCCGCTCGAGCGTGTCGTCGATCGTGTCGATCGCCTCGCGCAGCGGCGAGCCGTCCGGGACCCAGTGGTCGCCGGTGCCACCCAGCCGTGCGCGCCACGGCGTCTGGATGCCCGTGCGACCGTCGATCCGGTCGTCCACCTCGTCCACGGCGATGTCCCGCACACCCTTCAGGAGCGTGCTCGCCGCCTCCGGGACGGGAGCGCCGCTCAGCCCGGTCAGGGTGCGCACCACCGGCTTGAGCACCACGCCCTTGACCAGCAGCGTCTTGATGAGGAAGCCCTCGCGCGAGAAGAACGACATCTTGTTCACGGCCTGCAGCAGCGTGGCGAGCCGCTGCAGCAGCGGCACCAGCCGGGCCAGCACCGCGGCGATGCGCGAACCGGCCACGGCGGCCTCGGCCGCGGCAGCCGCACTCCCGGCGACCGCCGAGGCCCCGAGCGTCACCAGGCTCAGCGCGGCGCTGACGGCCAGCGTGAGCAGCGCCCACTCGATGAGCTCCTGGATGATCGTCGCCACCAGCTCCTCGGCGAGCTCGACCTCCATCGCAGCGTCCTCGAGGAACTCGGCGGTCTCGACGCTGCCGTCGGCGAGCTGCTCGACAGCGGCGAGCAGCTCGGTCATCGACGCCTGGAACGCGTCGTGCGCCTCGCCCTCCCATGCCGAGCCGAGCGGCGCGATGACGTCCCTGTGGTGCGTCGCGAGCTGGTCGATCGTCGCCGCGAGGTCACGCCAGCGCTGGGCGGTCGAGCGGACCTCGTCCGACGAGCCGGTGACCCAGTCGAACATGTCCGCGAGCGGCGAGACGAGCGGCCGCATGAGCGAGTCGATCATGCCGTCGAGGGGCGACATCCAGCCGTTGATCTTGTCCCACACGGAGACCGCGGTGCCGACCCCCATCAGAGCCTCGCCTGCAGCTGGGTGAGCAGCGCGGACACCGAGTCGTCCCCGGTGGCGTAGCCGTCAGCGGTGGCCACCAGGCCGTCGCCGATGTTCCGGTAGATCTCCTGCAGCGCCGCCAGCGCCTCGCCGAGCCCTTGGTAGCGGGCATCGAACGCCGCCTGGACCTCGTCGGCCTGCGGCAGCTTGCCGAGGGAACCTCGCGGCAGGTCCGCCGCGAGCCGCTGGGACTCGACCGCCGCGTAGCTGTCGGCGATCGCCTGGTGCTCGGAGGCCGCGCGGCGCAGCGCGTCGAGCTCGACGCGGACCTGGGTCATGCCTGCTCCTGCCGCCGACGCTCGAGCTCGGTGCGCAGCGCCGTGCGCGTCCGCTCCGGCACCTGGCCGGCGACGAGGTCGCGGATGTCGGCCGCACCCGGCAGGTCCTCGGTCAGGCGCGCGACGGTCGCGGCGACGTCCTGCTGCGCGCGCGCCGCGGCCTCGAGCACGACGTCGCGCAGCTGCTCGGGCGTCAGGCGGTTGGCACCCTCGGCGAACCGGACGTCGACGAGGGCACCCGTGGTGCCCACCGTGACGGTCGCGGAGCGGTCCGCGCTCGTCCCGGTGCCCCGGGCGCTCGCCAGGTCCTCCTGGAGGGCCGCCACCGCCTCGAGTCGAGCGCGGGACTCCGCCTCGACGCGTGCCACCCACTGGGTCGTCGTTCCCGAGACCGATCCTCCGTCTCCGCCGGCCACCAGGGCCGGACATCGTGCGCATACCGGACACCGCCGGCGAGAGGACGGTAGCGGACCGCGGGCCGAACCCGTGGGCCCGACCTGTCGCGGCCACCCTGTGCCCGCCGCGGCGCGGCAGGTAGCGTTCCCTCGCATGACGAGCGACACGGAACCCGTCCCGGCCGACAGCGACACCAAGGACTGGACCTGGGTGCTCGAGCGTCGTTGCTCGGAGTGCGGCTTCGCGGCGGCCGACGTCGACGGCCCGGAGATCGCCGGGACCGTGCGCGACCTGGTGCCCCGCTGGGTGTCCGTGCTGCACCGCCCCGACGCCCGCGTGCGTCCGGCCCCGACGACGTGGTCCGCGCTCGAGTACGGCGCGCACGTGCGGGACGTCATGCGCGTGTTCGACACGCGCCTGGCGCTCATGCTCGACGAGGACGACCCGCTGTTCGACAACTGGGACCAGGACGCCACGGCGCTCGCCGAACGGTACGACCTGCAGGACCCGGCGGCGGTCGCCGACGAGCTGGCGGACGCCGCCGAGGCCACGGCCGCACGGTTCGCGGGCGTCGGCGACGACCAGTGGGAGCGGTCCGGGAGGCGGTCGAACGGGTCGGTCTTCACGGTCCGGACGCTCGGCCAGTACTTCCTGCACGACGCGGTCCACCACCTGCACGACGTGCGCGGCTGACGTCCTCGGGTCGTCGCTGTGACGGGGATCGCAGGCACGTCCACAGAAGTTGTCCACAGGCCTGTGGGCAGATCGTCACCCGCGCTCTCCACACTGTGGACGGCGTTGTGGACAACGTGCAGGTCTCTCGCGACACGACACCGAAACCTGTTCGTGGACGACGCCGTGTACCGTCCGCGGGCATGAGCCTGGCGAACGCTGCTCTCCCGGCCGACCTCGACGATCGTCACGTGCTCGCCCTCCCGGCAGGCACCGACGTCGCCCCGCTCGCCACGGCCTGGTTCCCGGCTGCGGACTGGGTGCGCCACCCGGTCCCGTCCGAGCAGCCACCCGCACGCGCGCGCCCTACCCGCGGTGCGCGGTTCCGTGGGTCCGTGGTGGACGTCGCACCCCCGCTCCCGGGGCTGCTGCGGCTCGACGACGCGCTCGCGCTCAGCGGACCCGTGACCGTCGACGCCCAGGTGGCGGGCAGTGCCGGGATGCCGGCCCGCGACCACGACCTCTACACGCTCGTCCCCTCTCCGGCCGACCCCGCGAACGACCCCTCGAGCGACGCCCCGACCGACCCCGTGGCCGACCCCGTGACCGACCCCGTGGCCGAGCCGCCGGCCGGGCCGTCCCTCGACCTCGCCCTCGGCTGGTTCACCGCCGCGGCGCGCCGGGCCGGCGGGGTCATCCTGCCCGCGGACCGCTCGCGCGTCGTGGCACCCGACCCGGGGGCCGCGGTCGACCTCACGCTCTGGTCCGCGCAGCTCGTGCCCGCGGACGACCTGCTGCCGCTCGTCCGCCCCGCCCTCAGCGGTGCGCGCACCGCCGCGGTCGACGTGCCCGCCCCGCCCGGGACCGCCCCCGCGGCGCGCCCCGCGGCCGTCGTCGGGACCTACGAGTACGACGGTGCGGTGCGCGTGGCGACCTCCCGGTCGACCGACATGCCCGTCGCGCTCGCCGGCCTCAGCTGGCGCGACTACGGCCCCTGGGTCTACCGCGTGACGTGGGTGCCGACCGAACCGGTCGAGCTCGAGCAGGAGCACACCTCGCACCTGCACCAGATCGCCCGCGCCCGCGTGGCGCCCGCGGTCGCCCGGGCGACGGCCGCGCTGCAGCGGGCCGTCGGCGGCACGGTCGTCGACGGCGGCGGGTTCGTGGTCACCCCCGACGAGCTGGCGGCACGGGCCGCGGCGACCACCCGGTGATCCCGCCCGCCGATCAGGAGAACGGCACCAGCCCGGCGGGCACCAGGTCGACCTCGACGGTCAGCTGCGAGCCCGAGCCCTCGGAGAAGATCACGCCGCGCAGCGGGGGCACGTCCCCGTAGTCGCGACCCCAGCCCAGCACCACGTACCGGTCGTCGACGAACTGGTCGTTCGTCGGGTCGACCTCGACCCAGCCCGCGCCCGGCACCCACGCGGAGACCCAGGCGTGCGACGCGTCGGCGCCGCGCAGCTTCTCGCGGCCGGCCGGCGGGCGCGTCTCGATGTACCCGCTGCCGTACCGCGCGGGCAGGCCGTGCGCGCGCAGGGCGGCGATCATCAGGTGCGCGAAGTCCTGGCACACACCGGTGCGCTGCTCGAGCAGCTCGACCTGCGTCGTGCCGACCGTCGTCGAGCCGGAGCGGTAGGTCATCTCGGTGCGGATCCGGTGCGCGAGGTCCGCGAGCACCTCGGCGAGCGGCGCCCCCGGCGTGAACGACGGCTCGGCCCACGCCCGCACTTGGTCGGACGGCACGACGTGCCGTGACGGCAGCACGGCCTCGCGCAGCGACCTCAGACCTGCGGCGTCGGTCTTCACGTCCGACAGGTCGCCGTCCGCGACACCGCGGGCGACGTCCTCCCAGCCCACGGCCGGCAGGGCGTCGACGGACGCCGCACGCCGGGAGACGACGAGCCGGGAGCGCGAGGTGACGACGAGCTGCTCGTGCGGCACGGTCACCCCGAAGTAGGTGGTCCGGTTGCCGAACCAGTCGACGTGCTCCGTGGTGTCCGACGGCGTCGGCTCGACGGTCAACGACGTGGCGACGACGTGCTGGTCGGGCAGCTCGCGCGGCGTCGTGACGGTCCTCCCGTACGAGTCGGTGACCGGCGCGGTGTACGTGTACGTCGTCCGGTGCACCAGGTCGTACTCGCGTCCGGTGCTCGTGCCGGCCGTGTCCGTGCTCATGCCGACCCCCAGACGTCGGCGAACGCCCGGCTGGGTGCCAGGTGCACGAAGTGCAGGCGTTCGATCTCGTCGCCGGCGGCCACCAGGCGCCAGCGCATCGACTCGAGCGTCTCCGCGAGCCGCAGCCGGGTGCCGGCCTGCGGGCCGCCCGGCTCGCCGACCGCCTCGGCCAGCACCCGCACGTCGAGCTCCGCGACCAGGTCCGTGACGCCCGTGACGAGGTGGTCGCGCTGGTCGGCGGGCAGCCGGGGGGCGGGGATCGCGGCGAGGTCCTCGCGCAGCCGGTCGAGCTGGAACGCGAGGGAGCGCGGGTTGTCCGCGTCCTGCAGCAGCAGGGCGAGCAGTGTGTCGACGCGCGGACCTGCCTGGTGTCGACGCCGGTAGGTGATGGCCGACTCGTGCGCGGCCGCGACCCCTTCGAGCACGAGCCGTTCGACCGTCGGCGCCCGCGTCGGCACGAGTGTGGCGGCGAGGGTCTCCACGATCCGCTGCGCTCGTTCGAGCCGGCGGCCGGCGTCGGAGAACCGCCAGCCGACGTCGCGCACCTGGCTCTCGGCGGTGATGCCGGACAGGGCGAGCAGCCCTTCGAGCGCCCGGTCCAGGACGGGCCGCAGCCCGGCGGTGAGGGCGGCGCGCTCCGCGACGGCGGCGAGCCGGTCGACCGTCGGGCCCAGGTTGAGCGGCTGCTCGACGGGCCGACGACCGCGCTCGTCGCGCAGCGTCCGCTCGATCCGGGTCAGCGGCCCCCAGGTGTCGGACGAGAGCTGGTCGCGCACCGCGCTGGACGCGCGCGAGAGCCCGCGCACGCAGGCCAGCACGGAGTCCTCGGTCTGCGGGTCGAGGGTGAGCGCGCGCAGGTCGGGCCTGCCCTCGCGGCGCAGCTCCTCGGGCACGAGCGCGGTGACCAGGGCCGTCAGGGCGCGGCCGCCGGTGGTCCGCAGGTTGCGGTGCTCGTCGTCCCAGCGGTCGACGAGGAGGCGCAGCGTGCGCGTCTGGCCCTCGGCGCGCTCGGCATACCGACCGATCCAGAACAGGTTCTCGGCGGTGCGCGGCGAGATGCCGGACGTCGCGCGGTTCGGTCCGTCGCCCGCCCGGGCGCGCTCCGGGCCGGAGGTGCCGAGGTCGGCGTCGTCGGGCTCGTGGGTGTCGTCGAACGCCCGGGCGAGGACCCACACGTCCTTGGCGACAGCGCCGGTCGCGTTCGAGACGAGGGACGCGGCGACCGGGGTGCGCACGACGGGGCCGTCGGTCGCGTGCGCACCGGGCCCGGCGGTGCCCTCGACCACGCGTGCGAGGCCGCCGGCCATCACGGTGTAGGTCTCGTCGTGCGCGACCGCGAAGGTGCGCAGGACCGCGGCGCGCGGTGCCCCGCTGCTCGGATCCGCGGCGCCGTCCGACGACGCGCCGGCCTGCAGGGGCTCCTGGCCGACCCACCGCCACGGCTCGGCCTCGATCCGCGCGGCGAGGTCCGCCCGTTCCGCCGCCGAGAGCGTCCACCCGGTGACCGCCCCGCCGACGTGGTCGGTCGGCAGCAGCACGAGCCGGTCGATCCGGTCACGCACCGCCCGCAGCCCCTCCGGGGTGCCGCACCACCAGGTCGGTGCGGAGTCGAGCAGCAGGTCGTCGGCCAGCACCTCGCGGGCCAGTCGCGGCAGGTAGGCGTGCAGCGCGGGGCTCTCCAGCACGGACGCGCCGAGCGGGTTCACGACGCTGACCGTGCCGGCCCGGACCGCCCGGACGAACCCGGGCACGCCCAGGCGCGAGCCGATCCGCAGGTCGAGCGGGTCGCACCACTCGGCGTCGACCCGACGCAGCACGACGTCGACCGCCTCGAGCCCGTCGATCCCGCGCATCCACAGCCGACCCTCGCGCACCAGCAGGTCCGTGCCCTCGACGAGCGGCAGACCGAGCAGGGACGCCAGGTACGCCTGGTCGAAGGCCGTCTCGGACCAGGCGCCCGGGCTGAGCAGCACGGCGCGCGGCTCGTCCTCGACACCGGGCGGTGCGGCGTCGTGCAGCGCGAGCCGCAGCGCATGGAAGAACGGGCCGAGCCGTTGGATCGACGTCTGCCGGTACACCCCCGACAGGACCTGGGCGACGACCCGGCGGTCCTCCATGGCGTAGCCGGCGCCCGACGGCGCCTGGGTGCGGTCGGCCACCGCGGTCCACCGGCCGTCACCGTCCCGGCACACGTCGGTGGCCGTGAGCACGAGCTCGCGCCGACCGGGCAGCCGCAGACCGTCGACGGCCCGCAGGAAGCCGGGGTGGGCGAGCACGACGGTCGGCGGCAGCAGCGTGTCGGTCAGCAGGCGGCGCTCGCCGTAGACGTCCCGCAGGACCGCGTCGAGCAGCACGGCCCGCTGCGTGAGCGCCGCGTCGAGCCGTGCCCACTCGGGCTCGTCGACGACGACGGGCGCCGGGTCGAGCCGCCACGGCTGCGCACGCAGCTGGTCGTCGTCGGGGTCGGCGCCGTACGTGACGCCGCGGTCGGCGAGCAGCTGCTCCGCGCGGGCGCGCACGTCGGCGAGGTCGATCCCGGCGTCACCGTCGCGCACGAGGCTCACGTCGGGGGACGAGAGCAGGTCGGTCACGGGGGTCAGCCTGCCCTACCTGTGCGGATGCGGTCCTGCGTGACCCGCGGGCTGGACGGCTCCGGCGCCGTCCGCGGTCGCACGTCGCGCGCCCTCCTCGACTGGTCCCACCGTTCGGGCCCGGGGGTCGGTCGCGACCCGTAGGTTGGATCCATGCCCGGACGAGGATGCCGACGATGACGCCCGCCACCAGCAAGAACACCTCCGCGACCCCTTCCACTCGCACCGGGTCGATCGGCGTCATGCTGCCCCGCGACCTGCCCGCCGCGGACGTGCTGCGGTTCGCGCAGCGTGCGGACGAGCTCGGGTTCGACGAGCTGTGGGTCGTCGAGGACCTCGGGTTCCGTGGCGGGTTCGCGCAGGCCGCCGCGACCCTCGCCGTGACGCCACGGATCGTCGTCGGCATCGGGATCCTGCCGACCGGTGCCCGCCAGGTCGCGTACACGGCGATGGAGCTCAACACGCTCGCCGAGCTGTTCCCCGGCCGGGTCGTCGCCGGCATCGGGCACGGGATGCCCGGGTGGATGCGGCAGCTCGGCGTCTGGCCCGCCAGCCCCCTGACGCTGCTCGACGAGCAGGCCACGGCGCTGCACGGGCTGCTGCGCGGGGAGGCCGTCACCCTCGACGGCCGCTACGTGCACCTGGCCGACGTGCGGCTGGACAACCCGGCGCCGCAGCCGCCGCTCGTGCTCGCCGGCGTGCGGGGGCCGAAGTCGCTCGCGCTGGCCGGTCGGGTCACCGACGGCGTCGTGCTCGCGGAGCCGGCGACCCCTGAGTACATCGCCGCGACGCTCGGGCACCTCGGTGACGGGCCCGGGCGGCACGTCGTCACCTACGACGTGGCCTGCGTGGACGACGACGCCGACCGTGCGCGCGCCACCGTGCGACCCGCGCTGGAGTGGATCGGCGAACCCGACTGGGCCCCGCACCTGACGCCGCTGCCGTTCGCCGCGGAGTTCGCGGCCCTGCGTGCGGCGTCGGCCGACCGGGCAGCCTTCGCGGAGGCCCTGCCGGACGTGTGGGTCGACCGGCTCGCCGTGGTGGGCACGCCTGCCGAGGCGCGTGCGTCGATCGACGCCCGGCACGCGGCCGGCGCGGCCACGACCGTGCTGATCGCTGCCGGGCCGGACCCGTTCGCCGCGCTGGACGGGCTCGCCCGCGTGCTCTGACCCGGACCGCGGGCGGGCACGACCCGCGCACGGGCACGAACCGCCGTGGACGCGAGTCGCCCCGGACACGACGAACCCCGGACGGATCACCGTCCGGGGTTCGTCGTGCGAGCGGGTCAGACGAGGGTGCTGGCCTCGACCGAGATGACCGTGGCGGCCTGCGAGAGGTCGTTGGCCGAGTTGGCCAGGTTGAGGGCCGAGCTGCCGATCCCCAGCACGAACAGGATGATCGTCACGATCCAGGCCGTCTTCTTGTGCTGGTCGTAGCCCTGCAGCGTGCGACCCTCCTTGTCCTTCTGCGCGCCGACGAGCACCAGGATCACGTCGACCAGCGACCAGATGCCGAAGCCGCCGAGCGTGATGAGCTTGAGGACTCCGGTGCCGATCTTGCCCAGGTAGAACCGGTCGATCCCGAACGTGCCGAGGAAGTACGCGAGCAGCCACGTGGCGATGAACGACTTGGTGGACTCGTTGCCCACGGGCGCGTAGCCGTAGGCCGAGGCGGCGACCGGTGCGCTCTGCGGCGGCACCCCGTAGGCGCCGGCGGGCGGTGCCGGCGGCGTGGGGGGCAGCGGCTGAGCACCCTCGGCGGCGTACGGGTCGTTCGACACGATGTGTTCCTCTCGTTGGGCGGACGGAGGGGCACGACGTGCAGGTGCCCCCAGCGGCACCATCCAAGCAGGTCACGGCCCGGCACAGGGCGCGGGACCGGGCAGCGCGGGCCTCGGTGGTCAGCCGAGCGCCGTCGTCCAGCTTCCCGTGGCCTTCACCGAGAGCACCGAGGGACCCGCGCTGAGCGGAACCGTGCCGGAGTAGGGGCCGATCTCGTTGACCAGCAGCCCGAGCTCGAGGAACGAGCCGGTGTCCTCGACGACCACGAAGTTCCCGTCGCCGTCGTGCGTGACCGTGAGCGCGCCGGCCGGGCCGTCGTAGAGGAAGACGGCGTCACCGGTCCCGGCAGGCGCGAGCATCGGCGCCGTGGACAGCGGTGCGACCGTGATGGACCAGGCCCCGTCTGCCGTCACCTGCAGCGTCGTGGGTTCGGCGAGCCCGAGCGATCCGAGCACGGTGGACCCCTGGTACGGGCCGATGGTGTTCACCAGGAGCTCGCCCGTCGACTGGTTCTGCGCGTCGAGCGCTGAGATCGCGAAGTTCGCCTGACCGTCGTGCGTCGCGGTGACGACCGCGACCGTGGCCCCGACCGGCAGTGCCACGAGGTTGTCGCCCGTGCCGGTCTGGGTCTGGGGCGCGAAGGTGCCGAACGTCTCGTCGGCCCACCCCTGCACGGTGACGGTCGTCTCCTGCGTCGGGGAGGGGTCCGCGCTGTCGTCCTCGGTGGCGGGCGTGTCCTCCGCAGGGGCCTCGACGGCCGGCGCATCGGCGACCTGGTCGACGACGTCGGCGGTCATGGCGGTGGTGATCGCCGAGCTGATCGCACCGAGCACGACCACGACGCCGGTGATGATCCAGGCGGTCGCCTTGTACCGGTCGTAGCCTGCGAGGCGTCGTCCTTCCTTGTCCCGCTGCCCACCGGCGAGCGTCAGCACGAGGTCGATGAACGCCCACAGCCCGAGACCGCCGAGCGTGATGAGCTTGAGCAGGCCGGTGCCGACCTTGCCGAGGTAGAACCGGTCGACGCCGAAGATGCCCAGGAACCAGGCGAGCAGCCAGGTCGCGACGAACGACCGGTCGGACTCGATCCCTGGATCGACGCCGACGGGGGGTGCCGGGGCGCCGGCGGGTGGTCGCCCGTACGGTGCGCCGGGCTGCTGCGCGTCCGGGCTGCCGACCGGCTGACCGGTGCCGGGCACGGGCCCGTACGGCTGACCTGCTGCCGCCGGTGGCGTCGCGGCGCCGCCCGGTGAGGTCGCACCCGCCGGCGGGGGTGGCGGGACGGGTGGTGGGACCTCGGCGGCGTTCGGGTCGTTCGGGTCGCTCGGCACGGTGGTCCCCCCTCGGCGGAGGCCGTTCGGAGGCGGATCGGCGAGCTCGCGGCCCCCGGGCGAACTCGTCCACCGCGGTCACGGGCGTTCGGTGACGAGCCCTGACCGTGCGGCACATCCTCTCGCGGGTGGCCCCGACCCGCCCGGTGGCGGGTCAGCGGTGGTGCGGTGGGACGTCGTACAGCGTGTGCTCGGCGTGGTGCAGCACGTTGGCGACGAGCGCGGCGACGTGCTCGTTGGCCTGCGTGTAGTGCACGGTCGTGCCGTCCCTGCGGGTGGTGACGAGCCGGCCGGCGCGCAGCTTGGCCAGGTGCTGGGACACGGCTGGCACCGGTCGGTCGACGGCGTGGGCGATGGCCGTGACGGACAGCTCGGTGCCGTCGAGCAGGGCGAGCACGGCCAGCCGGGTCGGGTCGGCGAGCAGGCGGAGCACCTCGACCGAGCGGGCCAACTCGGCCCGCCGCGGCAGGACGGCGGGATCCCGCCGGTCCGCGGGTGACGGGGTGGCCACCGGGACGCCCGGTGCTGCCTGCTCGCGCCCGACCTCTGTGCTCACCTGCGTGCTCACCCCTGTGCTGATGCCTCAGCCCTCGCGTCGCCGGTACCGGTGGTGGCTCCGATCGTCGCACCATTCTGCGGCAGGGGCAGGGAGGGGTCGGCGGGCGCGGACGGGGCCGAGCCCGCCGACGGGCGCTCGTGCGAGGTGTCCGTGCGGGGCCACAGCGCGGCCGCCGCGATCCCGGCGGCTGCGGCGACGGCCGCGAGCACGAGTGCGGCGCGCCCGAGCCCCGCGGCGCCGAGCCATCCGGCGAGGGGGTACGTCACCAGCCAGCACGCGTGGGACAGGGAGAACTGCCCGGCGAACGCGGCGGGCAGGTCGCGCCCGGGGACGGACCGGCGGATGAGGCGACCGACGGGTGTCTCCGCCGCTGCCCATCCCAGACCGACGACGACCCACAGCCCGGAGACGACGAGCAGCCCTGCGCGCGTGTCCGAGAGCCCGAGGGCGAGCGGGACGAGGGCGGTCGCACCCGTCAGCAGCGCGGCGCCGGTGAGCATGACGCGCCGTTCGTCGACCCGTCGGAGCACGCGGGGCAGGGCGAACGCGCCGGCCATCGACCCGGCGCCGTTGGCGGCGAGCACGAGCGCGACCGTGCCGTCGCCCTGCCCGAAGCTGCTGCGCACGATGACGACGGTCTGCACGATGACGAACGCGCCGGCAGCCGCCACGGCGAGGTTGAGCGCCAGGACCGGGCGCAGCGCGGGGGTCCGGGTGAACAGGCGTGCGCCACGGCGGACGCGCACGGCGAACGGTTCGTCCTCACCCGTCTGCTCGTCGGTCGCGCCGTCGGGGGTGCCGGCGCCCGTGCGCGGGACGGCGACGGAGAGCACGAGGAGCGCCGAGCCGGCGAACCCGATCGACGTGCCTGCGAACAGGCTGGCGGCGGGCACGACGAGCAGCAGCGCGGCGGCCAGCACGGGGGAGAGCACCGACTCGAGGTCGTACGCGAGCCGGGACAGCGACAGCGCCGCGGTGTAGTCGTCCTCGTCGGGCAGGACGTCCGGGATGACGGACTGGAAGGTCGGGGTGAAGGTCGCCGAGGCGGCCTGCAGCACGAAGATCAGCACGTAGACCTGCCACACGTCGCCGACGAACGGCAGGGCCGCGGCGACCGCGCAGCGCAGCACGTCGGCCCCGACCATGACGCGTCGGCGCGGCAGCCGGGCGACGACGGCCGAGGCGATGGGCGCGACCACGACGTACGCGACCATCTTGATGGCGAGCGCCGTGCCGAGCACCCCGCCCGCGTGCGCCCCGGCGAGGTCGTAGGCGAGCAGCCCGAGCGCGACGGTGGCCAGCCCGGTGCCGGCGAGCGCCACGACCTGGGCCAGGAAGAGCCGCCGGTAGACGGGGTGCGAGAGGGCGCGGAGCACGTCCGCACGGTAGTCAATGGTTGCGCAATCACGCAATGAGTCAGGGTCGGGCTCCACCCCTCGACGCACCCGCGTGCACCCACCGCAGTACGCGGGTCGATCCCCAGGGGTGACGACCCGGCAGCCGCCCTCCCGAAGACTGGTCCCCGGACGCACCGGGCACGGCCGGTCGCCGGACGACGAGGCAGACGGGGAACCGACATGGTGAGCAGCGAGGTCACGAGCCCACCCGCGGTCGAACCCGTGTGGCGCGACCTGGCGACCCGCGCGATCGATCACGCACCCGGCCGCGCCTCCGGTCGGCGCCGCACCGACGTCGGCTGGAAGATCCTCGCGCACCGGTCCGTGCAGATCGCCTCCGGGCTGCACGCCGTCGGCGTCCGGCACGGCGACCGCGTCTCGCTGATCGTCGAGCCCGGGCCGGAACGCACCGCCGTCGCCTACGCCTGCTGGCGTCTCGGCGCCGTCGTCGTCACCACGGCGCCCGAGCTCACGCTGCGCCAGCAGGCCCAGGCCCACGCCGTCGCCCGTCCGGAGGTCGTCGTCGCGGACAGCCGAGGCCTCGTCCTCACCCGCGGCCTGCGCTCCCCGCGGCTGCGCATCGCGACCGAGCGCGTGCCCGTGCTCGACGAGCTCGCGCTCGGCGCCCGCTACCACCTGGCCGACCTCGTCACCCGCCGGCTGCTGCTCTCGCTGCCCCTGCCGCCCGCGCCCGACGACGACGCCGCCCTGGTGTTCGCCGGCACCGGCGAACCGGTCGGGGTGCACTACACGCAGTCCGACCTGGGGCGGCTGCGGGAGATCGCGGCGGACCGCGCGTCGGTCGCCGCGCTCGCGGACGGCAGCGTCAGGCGGAGCCGTCCGGCCGTCGAGCGGCGGGACGCCACGGTCGGCGCGACCTCGACCGCTAGCGCGTTCGGCAGCGGGGCCCGAGCGGGTTCTCTGCTGGTCGCCGCAGCGCTCGTCGCACCGATCCTGCGCTGATCCCCGTCGGCTCACCGGCCGGTCGGGTTCTGCGGGGCACCTCGGCCCGCGGGGTCGCGGCGTGCGCGACCGCTCGGGCCCGCCCCCTTCGACGGGGGACCGAAGGGGGCAGGCCCTGCCGCCCGACTCACTCGGGCTCCCAGGAGAGACGACCGTGCACGACGGGACGGTCGGTCGTACCGCACGGATCCCCGGCGGACCGTCCCTCACCTCGGCCCGCCGCGTTCCCCGTGCATGGATGACTCTGGTGGGCCGACCTCGAAGAACGGTGGGCGGAGCCTGTGAGCCGCCCGTGGGTCAGGCCGCGGGGCCGGCCAGGGGTCCCAGGTGCAGCGGCATCGCGCCCACGTGCACCCGCAGCTGCTGGTCCCGCTCGACGAGCAGCACCTCGCGCGGCGGCGTGGCCCCGGTGGTGGCGAGCGTGATCTCGGTGACCGCGCCGCGGTCCCACGTGAGGTCGACGACGAGTCCGCCGCGCGCTCGCAGCCCGCGCACGGTGCCGCTGGTAGCGACGCGGGGGAGTGCGGGCAGCAGGTCGAGCACGCGCACGCCGTCCTGCGTGCGGTGCGACTGCAGGATCGCCTCGACGACCCCGGCGGCGACGCCGAAGCTGCCGTCGATCTGGAACGGCGGGTGGGCGCACCACAGGTTCGGGTAGACGCCGCCGGCGTGGCTCGCGCCGTCGTCGGTGGCCGGGACGGGCGTGAGGTAGCGGTCGATCAGGTCGCCCACACGGTCGCCGCGGCCCAGGCGGGCCCACAGGGCGACCCGCCAGGCGAGCGACCAGCCGGTGCTGAGGTCGCCGCGCGCGTCCAGGCTGAGCGCGGCCCCCAGGGCGAGCGCGGGCGTGCCCTGCAGGGTGATGCGGTCGCCGGGGTACAGGCCGTAGAGGTGCGACTGGTGCCGGTGGGTCGGTTCGGCCTCGGGCACGTCGAGCGACCACTCGGCGAGCCGACCGTCGGGCAGCAGCCGCTCGGTCGGCAGGCCGGCGACCTGCTCGAGGAAGGTGTCGAGCAGCGCGTCGTCCGCCAGCTCGGGCAGCACGGCCCGGCAGTCGCGGACGGTCTGCGCGAGCTCGTGCAGCAGGGCCAGGTCGATGGTCGACCCGGGCAGGAGGGCCCGGACCGAGCCGTCCGGGCCGATGAACGTGTTCTCCGGCGAGCTCGACGGGGCGGTCGTCGTGCCGCCTCCCGGTGCCGGGACCACCCACGAGCTCGCGAAGGCCACGGCTCCGCGCAGCAGCGGCCAGTGCTCGCGCAGCGTCGCGGTGTCGCCGCCGAACGCGTGGTGCTCCCACAGGGCGCGCGAGAGCCAGACGCCCGCGAGAGCGAAGGCGCTCCAGGAGACCCCGCCGTCGCCGTGCCCCTCCTGGTGCGCGAAGCCCCACCCGTCCGCGTTGTGGTGGGCCACCCACCCGTCCGCGTCGTACACGTCGCGGGCCACCCCGGCGCCGGTGACCGAGAGCAGGCGGACGAGTCCGACGAGGGGCTCGAGGCACTCGGGCAGGGCGAGCGTCTCGACGGGCCAGTAGTTCATCTGGGTGTTGATGTTGAGCGTGTAGTCGCTGTTCCACGGCGGTCGGATCTCGCCGTTCCAGATGCCCTGCAGCGTGGTCGCGCGGGTGCCGGGGCGGGAGGAGGCGAGCAGCAGGTAGCGGCCGTACTGCACGAGGGTCGTCAGGAGGGCGGGGTCGCGGTGCCCGGCGGACCAGTCCGCCAGGCGGCCCGCAGTCGTCCGCTCGGCGACGGTCCCAGCGTCAGCGCCAGACTCGGGGTCGAGGTCGGCATCCGGGTCCGTGGCACCGTCGGTCCCGAGCTCGAGGTGGACCCGGTCCATGAGCGGGGCGTGGTCGGCGACGTGCCGGGCCCGCAGCTCGTCCCAGGTGCGGCCCGCCGCGACCGCCAGCCGGGTCAGCGCGGTGTCGGGTGCGGGGTCGAGGTCGTCGGCGGTGCTCGGCACCTCGCTCGGGATCTCGAGGTGGGCGCCGGTCGCCAGGAGGAGGACGACCTCGGTGCCGTGCACGACCAGGTGCTCGTCGCCGGCGTCGAGCACGTCGCCGACCAGCACCCGGACCCCGACGCTGCCGAGCAGCGAGCGTCCCGGGCCGCCGGCGGTGAGGTCGCCGCGCAGGTGCGCAGGCACGTCCGCGGGCAGCCGTACCTGCCCGAGCAGGTCCCGGTCGACCAGCCGCGACACGAGCGCGTGCGGCGAGTCGAGCCGGACGGTGAGCCGCAACGGCTCGGGTGAGGTCCAACGCACCGCGACGACCTGGTCCGGTGCGGAGACGAACGACTCCTGCGCGACGCCATCGGCCGTGCGCCATGAGGCGATGCCCTCGCGCAGGTCGAGCTGCCGTCGGTAGCCCGCGCCGTGGTGACGGCCGAGCGCGACGTGCACGTCGGCGAGCGGCTGGAACGCCTGCACGTGCCCGACCTGCATGGCGTCGCTGAGCCGTTCGGCCTCACCGAGGTCGCCGGTGAGCGCCGCCGCCCGCAGCGCCCGGAACGTCGCCGGGTCCGCCTGCGCGTCCGCCCGGCGGCCCGACTCGGGGCCGGTGCCGGACCAGAGCCGGTCGTCCGTGAGCTGCAGGACGTCGACGTCGGGGTCGCCCCAGGTCAGCAGCCCGGTGCGGCCGTTGCCCAACGGGTAGCCCTCGGTCCACGCCACCCCCGGGCGGTCGTCGAGCAGCACGAGAGGACGAGCGGGCATCGGTGCTCCCTGGCGGTGCGTGTGCGGTGAGCGGCGGGCGCCCGGGTCAGTCGCCCGAGGGCCAGTCCAGCACGAGCAGGTCGCCCTCGGCACGGACGGGCGTGCCGAGACCGACGGCCGCCGACCAGCCCCGTGCGGCCTCGGCCCGCAGCTCGACGCGGTCGCCGGTGCGCCGCACGACGATCGTGGCGGGTGCGGTGCCCGTCGGGTCGGGCACGACGCACGTCGACACGTGCCCGTCCGGCAGGTCGAACAGCCGCAGCACGAGGCCCTCGCGCAGGTCGCGGTCGGGGGTGTCGTCGCGTTCGCCGGTGGCGAGCACCGTGCCGGGGCGCACGTACAACGGCAGCGAGTCGAACCCGTGCGTCTCGTGCACCCAGCGCGGTCCGACGACCTGCTCGCCGGTGAGCAGCGAGGTCCACGTGCCTTCCGGCAGGTAGGTGTCGACCTCGCCGTCGGCGCGCATGACGGGCGCCACGAGCAGGCTGTCGCCGAGCATGTACTGCGTGCCGACGCCTGCGGTGCCCGGGTCGTCGGGGAACTCCAGGAACATCGGTCGCATCACGGGGATGCCGGTCGTGTGGGCCGTCTCGCCGGTGGCCGCCAGGTAGGGCATGAGCTGCAGCTTGAGGTGCGTGAACCGGCGGGTGACGTCGACGGCCTCCTCGTCGAAGGCCCACGGCACCCGGTAGGAGTCCGACCCGTGCAGCCGTGAGTGGGAGGACAGCAGCCCGAACGCGAGCCACCGCTTGAACACCGCCGGGTCGGGTGTGCCCTCGAAGCCGCCGATGTCGTGGCTCCAGTACCCGAAGCCCGACGAGGCGAGCGAGAGGCCGCCGCGCAGCGACTCGCTCATGGCCGCGAACGAGGACTCGCAGTCGCCGCCCCAGTGCACGGGGAACTGCTGGCCACCCGCGGTCGCCGAGCGGGCGAACAGCACCGCCTGGCCCTCGCCGCGCTCGGCCTTGAGCAGGTCGAACACGGCCTCGTTGTACAGGTGCGTGTAGTAGTTGTGCATGCGCTCGGGGTCGGAGCCGTCGTGCCAGACGACGTCGGTGGGGATGCGCTCGCCGAAGTCGGTCTTGAAGCAGTCCACGCCCTGGTCGAGCAGCACCTTGAGCTTGCCCTGGTACCAGGCCACCGCGTCAGGGTTCGTGAAGTCGACCAGACCCATGCCGGCCTGCCACAGGTCCCACTGCCACACCGACCCGTCGGCCCGCTTGACCAGGTAACCCAGGTCCTTGCCCTCGGCGAACAGGTGCGAACGCTGCGCGATGTACGGGTTGATCCACACGCAGACCTTCAGGTCACGCTCGTGCAGGCGCTCCAGCATCCCGACCGGGTCGGGGAACGTGGCCGGGTCCCACACGAAGTCGCACCAGTGGAACTGCCGCATCCAGAAGCAGTCGAAGTGGAACACCGACAACGGCAGGTCCCGCTCCGCCATGCCGTCGATGAACGACATCACGGTCGCCTCGTCGTACGACGTGGTGAACGACGTGGACAGCCACAGGCCGTACGACCACTGCGGCACGCGCGGCGGGCGACCGGTGAGCGCGGTGTAGCGGCGCAGCACGTCCTTGGGCGTCGGGCCGGCGATGAGCAGGTAGCGCAGGCGCTGGCCGGGCACGGAGAACTGCGTGGCCGAGACGACCTCGGAGCCGACCTCGAACGAGACCTCGCCGGGGTGGTCGACGAAGACGCCGTAACCCGCGTCGGAGAGGTAGAACGGCACGTTCTTGTACGCCTGCTCGCTGGCGGTGCCGCCGTCGGCGTTCCAGATGTCGACGCTCTGGCCGTTCTTGGCGAACGTGCCGAACCGCTCGCCGAGCCCGTAGACGTGCTCGCGGACGCCGAGCGTGAGGCGTTCGTGCACCCAGCTGTTGCCCTGCTCGTCGCTGACCAGGCCGACCGACCGTGCGCCGGAGGAGGTGAGCACGCGTCCGTCCAGCTCGAACTCGAGCGACCACGGACCCTCGGTGGCCACGCGGGCGAGGAGCGGGCCGGTCTGCAGCTCGGCGTAGGGGGCGCCGGTCTGCTGCGGCAGCAGCACCTTGGCGTCGACGTCCTGGGTCGCGAGCGTGAAGCGCGGCCCGCGGTCGACCCCACCGACGTGGTGCTCGATGGTCACCGCGACGACGCCCTCGAGCGGGGAGTCGAGGTGCACGGTCACCAGCGGACGGTTGAGGGTGTCGCCGCGCTCGCGCACCGCGGCGGTGGAGGCGTAGACGTCCAGCGTGCCGTCGCCCGCCTCGACGTCGACGACGTGCCGCGGGTGGAGCACTCCCAGGCCCTTGCGCAGCAGCCAGTAGCCATCGGTGAACTTCATCCGGGGTGCACCTCCGGGGCGGCGCGCCCGTCGTCATCGACGTGCGCGGTGTCGGACACCCGTGGTCCAGGAGTGTTCCGCAGGCGTGGTGGCAACGTTACCATCAGGGTTCGCCGATGTCGTCGAGAACGGAGAGCCCGTGCCATCGCACCACGGCCCGACCACCCCCGGACCTGTCCTGCCCGTCCTGCCGGGGTGTCATCCCGACCCCTCGATCTGCTTCGACGGCACGCAGTTCGTGCTCGTGACCTCGTCGTTCACCTACTGGCCCGGGCTTCCGGTGCACGTCAGCACCGACCTGGTGCACTGGCAGCCCGCCGGGCACGTGCTCACCAGCCCGGGCGCGCCGGTGCTCGACGGCCTCGAGGTCTCCGACGGCGTGTGGGCGCCGACCGTCCGGTGCCTCGACGGCGTGCTGCACGTCGTCTTCACCGTCGCACGCGACCGGAAGGGCGCCGAGACGTACCTGTGCACCGCGACCGACCCCGCCGGTCCGTGGTCCGAGCCGCAGCTGCTGGACACCGAGGGCTTCGACCCCGCGCTGTTCCTCGACCGTGACGGCCGGTGCTGGTTCACGGCGTGTCGCGACTCCCGTACACCCGGGTCCGGCCCCGGCGAGCTGTTCCTGCGCGAGCTCGACCGGGCCACCGGTCGGCTCGTCGGACCCGAGCACGTGCTCTGGCACGGTGCGCTGGGCGGCGCGTGGGTCGAGGGCCCGCGCCTGTTCGAGCGCGACGGCCGCTACCACCTGCTCGCCGCCGAGGGCGGCACGGCCCGTCACCACGCCGTCACCGCCGCGACCGCACCCGCCGTGACGGGACCGTGGACGACCGACCCCCGCAGCCCGCTGCTGACCCACCGCCACCTCGGTGCCACGGCCGACGTGCAGGCGGTGGGCCATGCGGACCTCGTCGACGGCCCGGACGGACGCACGTGGGGCGTCGTCCTCGGCATCCGACCGTTCGACGGCGGCCACGTGCTCGGCCGCGAGACCTTCCTGGTGCCCGCGGCGTGGGAGGACGAAGGGCCGGTCTTCGCCCCGGGCACAGGCGCACTCGCCCCGGTGCCGGGCGTCGAGACGGCGATCGGCCCGGTGCCCGAGGACGACCTCGAATGGGTCGGCCTACGCGGACCGGTCGAGCACACCCGCTCCGGGACCACCCACCTGCTCGCGCCCCGCCCCGACCCGCTCACCTCGCGGGGCCTCCCCGCCCTGACCGGGCGGCGGCAGGACACCCACGCGTGCACGTTCGCGGCGACCGTCGACGCCGACCGGCTGCCCGGTCCGACCGGCCTGGCCGCGTACCAGCACCAGGACGCGCACCTCGCCCTGCGCGTCGAGCCCGGTCCGGCCGGTGCGCACGTCGTGACCGAGCTCGTCGACGCCGACGGGACGCACGAGCTGAGCCGTCGCCCGGTGCACGGACCCGTGCGGCTCGAGCTGCGCACCGACGGGCGCACGTACCGTGCGGGCGTGGTGGCCGACGGGGTCTTCGTCGAGCACGCCGCCGTGCCGCACCTGCGGCTGGCCACCGAGCACGTCGGCGGGTTCGTCGGCGTGCTGCTCGCCCTCGTCGCACAGGGTCCGAGCGGCTCGGCGCCCGTCCCGTTCACCGATGTCCAGCACGTCCGCCAGGTCACCGACGAAGGAGACGACCAGCCGTGACCGATGCCCGCACCCCCAAGCCCTTCGTCCCGGAGCGCGGTCTGCTCTTCGGCGGCGACTACAACCCCGAGCAGTGGTCGCGCGAGACGTGGCTCGAGGACGTCGAGCTGATGCGCCAGGCCGGCGTGACCACGGTGACCGTCGGCGTCTTCTCCTGGTCGTGGCTCGAGCCCGAGGAAGGCGTGTGGGACTTCGGCTGGTTGGACGACGTCCTCGAGCTGCTGCACGCGAACGGCATCGACGTGCTGCTCGCGACGCCGACCGCCTCCCCGCCGCCGTGGTTCACGCTCGCGCACCCGGACGGTCTGCCCGTGGGCCCCGACGGCGTGCAGCGCTGGCACGGCAGCCGCGACACCTACTGCCTGTCGGCCCCGTCGTACCGGGACGCCTCGCGTCGGGTGGCCCGGGCGCTGGCCGAGCGGTACGGGTCGCACCCGGCGGTGGTCGGCTGGCACGTGCACAACGAGTACGGCACGGTCTGCTGGTGCGACCACGTCGCGGCGTCGTTCCGCCGCTGGCTGCAGGGGCGGTACGGCGACCTGGCCACCATGAACGACGCCTGGGGCACCGCCTTCTGGTCGCTGCGGTACACCGCGTGGGAGCAGGTGCTGCCGCCGCGCACCACGCAGTACCTGCACAACCCCGGGCACGCGCTGGACTTCCGCCGGTTCGTCTCCGACGAGCTGCTCGCGTGCTTCACCGAGCAGCGCGACGAGATCCACGCATCCGGGTCGACGCTGCCGGTGACGACCAACCTCATGCTCCCGTCGTGGAACCACTGGGAGCAGTGGTCGTGGGCCCGCGAGCAGGACCTGGTCAGCATCGACCACTACTTCGACACGGCCGGTCCGGACGGCGAGGCGCACGTGGCGTACGCGGCGGACCTGACGCGCTCGTGGTCGCAGGGACGCCCCTGGCTGCTCATGGAGCAGTCGGCCGCCGCGATCACCGTCGACGGCACGAGCGTGCCCAAGGCACCCGACCGGATGGTCCGCAGCTCGCTGGCGTACGTGGCCCGCGGCTCGCAGGGCGCCCTGTTCTTCCAGTGGCGGGCCTCGACCGCGGGTGCCGAGACCTGGCACAGCGCGCTCGTGCCGCACGCCGGCGCGGACTCCGAGACCTTCCGGGCCGCGACCGGGCTCGGCTCGACCCTGCGCGAGCTCGCCGCGGTCGCCGTCCCGCCTGCCGAAGGGCCCGTGGTCGCCACCGACGTCGCGGTGCTGTGGCACGCGGACGGGTGGTGGGCGCTCGAGACGGACGGCCTGCCCTCGGACCGGTTGTCCTACCCCGACACGCTGCGGCGCACGCACCGCGCGCTGTACCGGCTCGGGCTGCCCGTCGACTTCGTCCCGCCGGGCGGCGACCTGTCCCGCTACCGCCTGCTCGTCGTGCCCGCGCTCTACGCGATGGACGACCAGACGGTGGCCTGGCTCGAGCGCTACGTCCGTGAGCAGGGCGGGCGGCTCGTGGTGCACCACCTGACGGGCATCGCCGACGCGTCGATGCGCGTGACCACCGGCGGCTACCCCGGTCGGCTGCGCGACCTGCTGGGCGTGCGGGTCGAGCAGGTGCGCCCCCTGGCGCGCGACGAGGAGCTCGTGCTCGACGACGGCAGCCGTGCGTCCGTGTGGTCCGAGCTCGTGCACCTGACGGGTGCCGAGACGGTCCGCACCTACGCGGGCGGCGTGCTCGACGGGCGCCCCGCCGTGACCGAGCACCGCACGGGCGCCGGAGTCGCGGTGTACGTCTCGGCGCAGCTCGACGAGAGCGACCTGGACCGGTTCGTGGCCGCGCAGGTCGCGCTCGCCGACGTGCGGCCGGTGCTGGCGACCCCCGCGCCGACGGCGGTCGAGGTCGTCCGCCGCCGCGGTGCCGCACAGGACCACCTGTTCGTGCTCAACCACGGCGACGTGCCGGTCGTGGTCAGTGGGCCCGCCGCGACGGAGCCGACGACGGTCCCCCCGGGCGGCCACCTCGTCGTCGCGGTCCCCACCGACGAGCCGGCGCCGCTGCAGGCGTGGACCGTGCGCGAGCAGGACCAGGGATGATGAGGGCGCGCGCGGCACACCCCCAGGCCGCCGGGAGGAGGTGGACGCCGTGCGGATCGACCCCAACTCCCGGAACATCCAGGGCATCACGTCGTTCCTGACGTTCGTCGCGCTCAACGTGCTGTACCTGCTGACGTGCCTGCCCGTGGTCACGATCGGCGTCGCCACCTCGGCGCTCTACGAGGTGACGATCCGCTACTCCGACGACGAGCGCGGGCGCCCCCTCAAGGACTACCTGCTGGCGTTGCGCGCCAACGTCCGGCGGGCGACGCTCGTCTACCTCGCGCTCGTGGTGCCGGCCGGCGTGCTCCTGTTCAGCGGGGTGTTCTGGTTGTCGTCGGGCAGCTCGATCGGGGCCGCGGCGGCGACGATCGCGTTCCTCGCGAGCGCCTACCTGCTCGCGGCGTTCCTCTTCGGGATGGCCCTGGTCGCGCAGTTCGACACGGGTGTGCGGCGGACCGTGCGCAACGCGCTGCTGCTGCCTGCAGCGGAACCGGTGCGTACCTTCGGTATCGTCCTGATCCCGGTGACAGTGGTGGCCGTGACGATCGTGTTCCCCACGTTCCTCGTGGTCCTGGTGACCGTGGCGTTCTCCGTGGGTGCCTACGCGAGTGCTTTCCTGTTCAGGGGGGTGTTCGCGCGCCACGCGGGCTGAGGGGGCGAAGAGGGCAGGGCGATCCTGCCGCCGCCCCGGCGATGGTGCGTGGCGACGAGGAGCGGGACAGGATGCAGCAGCGCAAGCGCGCGAAGGCGCCGAGCATGGTCGACGTGGCGCACGCGGCGGGCGTGGGGCTCGTCACCGTCAGCCGTGTCCTCAACGATCCCGACGTGGTCAGCGAGGAGACGCGCCAACGCGTGCAGGAGGCCATCGACCGGCTCGGCTACCGGCGCAACGACCTGGCCCGCGCGCTGAAGAGCGGGCGGTCGACGACCATCGGCGTCGTCATCGCCGGTTCCGAGGTCTTCGAGCTGTCCTCGATCCTGCGCGGTGTCGACGGTGCCGCGCAGGCCGCGGGGTACTGGGTGAGCCTGGCGAGCTGGCAGCACGGTGCGATCGCGCGCCTGTCCGAGCTCGTGGACCGGTTGGCCGACCAGGCGGTCGAGGGTGTCGCGATCGTGGCGGACCACCCGCTCGAGCCGGCCGTCGTCGAGCGCATGGCAGCTCGCCTGCCCGTCACCGTGGTCCGGTCCGGTGACCTCGACCTGCCGTCCGTCAGCTCGGTCGAGATCGACCAGCGGGTGGGCGCACGGCTGGCCACGCAGCACCTGCTCGACCAGGGCCACCGCCGGGTCGTGCACCTCACCGGACGTCTCGACGCGTTCGACGCGCAGGCCCGGCAGAGCGGCTGGGCCGACACCATGCGCGACGCCGGCCTCCCGGAGGACCAGCTGGAGGGCGACTTCACCGCGGCGAGCGGCTACCGGCTCACGCAGGAGGTGCTGAGCCGCGCCGATCGGCCGACGGCCCTGTTCGTGGGCAACGACCTCATGGCGGTGGGCGTGCTCGCGGCGCTCGCGCAGGCCGGCGTCGACGTGCCGGGGGACATGTCCGTGGTGGGCTTCGACGACATGGCAGGGGCGGACTTCCTGGTCCCGGCGCTGACGACCGTGCGGCAGGACTTCGTGACGCTCGGACGCACGTCGATCGAGTCGCTCGTCGCGCTCATCGGCGGGCACCAGCCGGAGCACCACCTGATCCCGCCGTCGCTCGTCGTCCGGGCCAGCTCGGGGCCGGTCGCGCCGGGCGCCTGACCCTCGTCCGCCCGGACGCCGGTCGCGCCCGCCTGGCGGTGCCGGGCACGTCTCCCTGAGGCGCGCCCGGTCAGTGGCTGTGCGGCACGCCCAGCTCGTGCAGGCGTTCGTGCTCCTCGCGCGCGGCCAGCCGGGCGGCGACGCGTGCCGCGACGTCCTCGCGACGCAGCGGCGGCACCGTGCTGGGCGGGTTGCGGCGCTCGGGCAGGTCGGCGAGCGCCTGGGCGGTCGCGGCCGTCACCGCGGCGACCGCGGCGTCGAACGCCTCGCGGGTCGTGTCGGTGACCTTGGTGATGCCCGTGACCTTGCGGACGTACTGCACGGCGGCGGCCTCGATCTCGTCAGCCGTGGCGGGCGGCTCGAGCCCTCGCAGGGTGGTGATGTTGCGGCACATGGCTCGACGCTACGCGGGCAGGAGAAATCACGTTGACTCCGGCATTGACGGTGGCAACGTTTCCAGTGCATGCTGACCCCCGTCCGGAGGCACGCACCGAAGCTGCCTCCGCCGTCCGTCAAGGGAGACAGGATGCACACCCCGGTACGCACGACCCCGGTCGGTGCCCCTCAGCAGGACGGCCGGTCGTGACCGCGGTCCAGGTGCGCGCACCCCACGCAGCACCCGAGAGCACGCCGCCGATCACCGGCCCCAGGCCGAGCAACCCGCCACGACGCAAGTCCATGGTGATGCTCCTGTGCATCGCGCCGTTCCTGGTGCTGATCTTCCTGTTCTCGTACTTCCCGCTGTTCGGCTGGGTCTACTCGCTGTACGACTACAAGCCCGCGCTCGGCCTGTCCGGGAGCGAGTTCGTCGGCCTGCAGTGGTTCCAGATGCTCGTCAGCTCCCCGACGCAGCTCGCGCAGATCGGCCAGGTGCTGCTCAACACCCTGGCGATCAGCTTCCTCGGTATCGCCGCCTCGGTGCTCCCGCTGGGATTCGCGGTGATGCTGAACGAGGTCAAGGCGCCCTGGTTCAAGAACGCCGTGCAGACCCTCACCACGCTGCCCAACTTCATCTCCTGGGTGCTGGTGTACGTCATCGCGTTCTCGCTGTTCTCCTCGAGCGGCCTCGTCAACGACGTGCTCGTCGACTCCGGTCTCGTGACGGCGCCCCTGAAGTTCCTCGACAGCGACCAGCACGTGTGGCTCTCGATGGCCGCCTGGAGCGTGTGGAAGACCCTCGGGTGGGGCGCGATCATCTACCTCGCCGCGATCTCGGGTATCGACCAGTCGCTGTACGAGTCGGCGCGGATCGACGGCGCCGGACGCTTCCAGCTCATGCGGTACATCACCGTCCCGCAGCTCATGCCGACGTACATCGTCCTGCTGCTGCTCTCGATCGCGAACCTGCTGAACAACGGCATGGAGCAGTACTACGTGTTCCAGAACGCGTTCAACAAAGAGCATCTGCAGGTGCTGGACCTCTACGTCTACAACATCGGCATGACAGGCAACAGCCTCTCGCTCGCCACCGCCGTGGGCATGCTCAAGAGCCTGGTCTCGGTCGCCCTGCTGTTCGCCGTCAACGGGATCGCCAAGCGCGTGCGCGGCGAGTCCATCGTCTGAGGAGGAGCGACCCATGACCACCCTCGTCACCACCGCCAGGCGCGGCACGCGTGCCTCGCGCACCGTCGGCGACGTGCTCTTCACGGCGCTCAACACGGCCGGGTTCGTGCTCGTCGCGCTGATCTGCGCGTACCCGTTCTACTACCTGGTCATCAACTCGATCAGCGCCAACGACGTCTCGGCGCTCGGCAACGTGCGTCTGTGGCCGACCGGGCTGCACCTGGCGAACTTCCGCGAGGTGTTCTCGATCAACGGGCTGTCGACGGCCGCCGCCGTGACGATCGCCCGCACCGTGATCGGCACCTCGGCCACGGTGTTCGCCTCGGCGTTCCTCGGGTTCATGTTCACCCAGGAGCGGATGTGGGGCCGGCTGTTCTGGTACCGCTTCACGGTCACCACGATGTACTTCAGCGCGGGCCTGATCCCGGTCTTCATCGTCATGAAGAACCTGGGCCTGACGAACAACTTCCTGGTCTACATCCTGCCGCTCGTGGTGCAGCCGTTCTTCATCATCCTCGTGAAGACGTACGTGGAAGGGCTCCCACGGGAGATGCAGGAGGCGGCCGAGGTCGACGGCGCGAACATCGTGCAGGTCTTCTTCCGGATCTACCTGCCGAGCATGACGCCGATCCTCGCCACGGTCGCGATCTTCGCCGCGGTCGCGCAGTGGAACTCGTTCCAGGACACGTTGATCTACGTCACCGACCAGTCGCTCTACACGCTGCAGTACCTGCTCTACATGTTCATCAACCAGGCCAGCAGCCTCGCGCAGGCGGCTCAGAACGCCGACGGCAACATCGGCCTGGTCGCCTCGGCGGCCACGACGCAGACGCCGACGTCGATCCGCATGACCGTGTCGGTGATCGTCGTGCTGCCGATCATCTTCATCTACCCCCTGTTCCAGCGTTTCTTCGTGAAGGGCATCATGCTCGGCGCCGTCAAGGGCTGACGTCGCAGAACCCCCGGAAAGGACAGCAATGAAGCTTGTCAGAAAGATGCCGGTCGTCGCCGTCGCCGTCGTGGCCGCGACGATGCTCGCCGGATGCACAGGTTCCGAGCCAGACGCCGAGGCGAAGGTCGTCACCGAGTTCCCCGAGGAGTGGTCGGAGCCGATCACGATCGACGTGTTCGACAGCCTCGCGAACTACATGGGCGTCCAGGAGGGCTGGTTCGCCAAGATCGTCGAGGACAAGTTCAACATGAAGCTCAACATCATCGCGCCGAACGTGGCCGGTGGTGGAGACACCCTCTACAACACGCGCGTCTCGGCGGGTGACCTGGGCGACCTCATCATCGTCGACCGCGGCACCAAGCTCGACGAGCTCGTCGAGGGTGGTCTGGCGGCCGACATGACGCCGTACTACGGCGCCATGACGAACGTCGCGGCGTACGACACCGCGGTGCAGCACGCGAACGAGAGCCTGGGCGGCCTGTACGGCATCCCGACCTCGGTGTCGTCGATCAAGCCGACCGAGCCGTCCGAGGGCATCGACCCCACGTTCGGGCCGTTCGTGCGGTGGGACCTGTACGCCGACCAGGGCTACCCCGAGCTGGGCACGCTCGAGGACCTGCTCCCCGTCCTGAAGAAGATGCAGGACGCCAACCCCACGGCCGACAACGGCGAGCCCGTCTACGCCCTCTCCCTGTTCAAGGACTGGGACGGCAACATGATGGTCACCGCCAAGCAGCCGGCGTGCTTCTACGGCTACGACGAGCTCGGTTTCGTCCTGGCGAAGGCTGACGGGTCGGACTACCAGAGCCTGCTCGACAGCGACTCGGAGTACATCCGCAGCCTGAAGTTCTACTTCGACGCCAACCAGATGGGCCTGGTCGACCCGGAGTCCACCACGCAGAACTACGACACCCTGTTCTCGAAGTTCCAGAACGGTCAGGTGCTGTTCTCCTGGTGGCCGTGGCTGGGCCAGACCGCCTTCAACACGGCGGAGAACACGGCCGCGGGCAAGGGCTTCGAGCTCGTCCCGATCGACGACCAGGAGATCTTCTCCTACGGTGCCGAGGCCTACGGGGCCAAGACCGAGATGGTCATCGGCTCGCAGGCCGAGGACCCGGAGCGCATCGCCGCGTTCATCGACTGGCTGTACTCCGCAGAGGGTGTCTACGCCAACGCCAACCAGACGGCCGGCACGGCCGGTCCGGAGGGCCTGACGTGGGAGCTCAACGCCTCGAACGAGCCGGAGCTGACCGAGCTGGGCCAGCAGATGGCCCTCGAGGGTGACGCCGCGGTTCCTGAGGAGTGGGGTGGCGGCGAGTACGTCGCGGGTGCCTCCGCGCTCAACACGACGACCGTCGTCGCAGCGGACGTCGACCCGGCCACCGGGTTCTCGTTCAACTACAAGACGTGGCCGACGTACCAGGCGCTGGTCCAGACCCCGCTGAGTGAGGACTGGTCGGCCCACATGGACGGCGCGACGACCACGATGGAGTACCTGCGGTCCAACGACCAGCTGCTCGTGGCCCCCGGTGCGAGCTTCGCGGCGCCGGCGGACTCCTCCGAGATCGAGGCGCTCCGCAACCAGGTCAAGGCGATCATCGTCCAGTACTCGTGGCAGATGGTCTTCGCCAAGGACGAGGCCGAGTTCAACTCGCTGCTCAGCGAGATGCAGACGCAGGCCTCCGGTCTGGGCTACGACAAGGTGCTCGAGTTCGACATGACGAACGCCCAGGCGCAGGACGACGCGCGGAAGGCAGTCGCAGCCGAGCTCGGCTGATCTGAACGACGACGCCCTCGTCGACGGAGGACCTGGTCCTTCGCGGCGGGGGCGTCGCCGTGCCCGGGGGTGTCTCGTTCCGGATCCCAGCGCCCCGCGGTAGGCGTGCGCCGCGGGGCCGCGAGGCGGCTCAGCCCTCGGAGGGGCGCAGCTCCTCGATCCGCTCGCGGGAAGGCAAAGAACGTCCAGCGGTGACGTCGGCCAGCTCCTGGTCGATCTGCGCGCCGGGCACGCCGGCCATGGTGAGGAACACCCGGTACCAGGCGAGCGTGGACGGGTCGTCGTCGCCGTCCTCGAGGTCGTCGAGGACCTCCTCGGGGGCGTCGTCCGGCCAGTGCGCCCACTGCCCGTACGCCTGGAGCGCCGCGTCGGCCTGGCGCTGCCGCGCGGGGTCGGCGGTGCGCATGCTGTTCAGCTGGGCCAGGGCGGTGAGCAGCCCCGCGCGTGAGGCGTCCGCCTGCCGCAGGGCGGGCGCGAGGTGCTCGGCGCGGTCGAGCAGGGCGATCCGCCAGGTCGGGTCGAGGTCGTCGTGGACGGCCTCGAGGATCTCGGTGATGGCCTCGGCGAGTGCGTCGGGGGCACCGCCGGCGGCCTCGAGGAGGACGGGTCCGATCTGGTCGAAGGGTTCGCCGCGGGTGTAGGCGTCGCGCAGAGCAGCCGCTGCCTCGGCGGGATCGGCCGGGGCCGGCCGGGCTGACGCGCGAGCCGGGGCGGCGGGTGCGGGGGCCGAGGTGACCGGTGGGCCAGAGGTCGGTCGGCGGGCGGCCTTGTTGCGGGTCGGGCCGTACTTGATGACCTTGAGGCCGTTCTTGAGGACCTTGTAGGCCTCGGGCTTGGTCGTGTAGAGCGGTGCGTCGTAGATGATCGCGGTGGCTGCGCACAGCAGGTCGGTGCGGTCGAGCTCCGTGGAGTAGTGCAGCCGTACGTCGCTGACGATCTGGGCGTACATGCGCAGCACCAGGTGGTCGACCGGCACGGGGATGCTGCGGTCCCACGGGCGGTAACCGCGTTCGGGGAACAGTTCTCCGGACTGCTCGCGTTCGCCGAGCATGACGGCCATCTCGATGGCCAGGGCCGCGCTGACGAACAAGGCGTCGTCCGGGGCGAAGAGCGCGGGGTCCACTCCGGCCAGGATCACCGACAGATCGACCGTCACGACGCGCGCCGTCTCCACGTCCACCGGTACCGGGGCCGGCAGGCCATGACCGGGCTGCCTCTGCCCGCGGAGCACGATCGGCATCCCGTTGGGTGCGCGCCGCACACCGAGCGCCTCACCGGCCGTCGGGTCGGCCAGGGCCGGGTAGCTGAGGAACTGACCAGACGGGACCGACACGACCGCGCAGGGCGCGCCGGCCTCGTCGAGCACCGTCATGGACTGGGAACCGACGGTCGGCGGAGCGGGTCGGTCGAGCATCCGGTCGGCCCCGGCGCGGGAGCCCACCGCGTTGCCGGCAGACAGCGGAAGGATCCCGGGACCGCTCTGGGGGCGGGCGAGTCCCGCGCGGAGGTAGGCCTGCGGCGCGGGCAGAGCGTCATCGATTCGCACGAATGGCACACGCGGGAGGCTAGCACCAGCCGATAGTGTCCCGACAGGAGTCATGCAACCGCGCAGGGGGAAACGGACATTATGACTAATTCGGCTGTGTTGCGCTGGCTGCGCGGTACTGCGGTGGTGGCGACTCTCGCCCTCATGGCTTCCCTGATCTCGCCCGCGGTGGCAAGCGCGACGCCAACACTGCCGACGGCCCCGTCGAGTGCATCATCGGAGACGCCTCCGGGTGCGGTCTCGACGTGTCCGGAGTTGCCGGAGACCACGAACCAGCCCGGCATGCGCTGCATCAATGGCTCCTGGATCAGGTCTCGCGGCTTCAACACATGCCTGAGCGACGCCTACAAGAAGCTACTCAGTTTCAACGTGTACCTGTCGAACGAGTGCTACGGGGCGAGCTCCAGCAACGACTACTTCGAGAGCATCGCTGAGGCGCGCCTCGTGCGCTGGCTCAACTTCGCTTCGGACCCGAGCGGCACAGGAGTGGTGCACGGCCGGATCCAGTGGGAGATGCGTCTGCCGAGCAAGGTGCTCGAAAAGATGTCGGGATTGTCTGCGGATGGTCTTCGCAATCTCCTCGCCACCGACGCCGGTGCCATCGGCGAAGACGGTGCCCCCCTCAAGACTTTCACGGTCGGCTACCGGCCCGACGTGGCGCTCATCGGCGCCGACACATCTGCGCCGGCGTCGAATGACGTGCAGGTCATCGAGCTGAAGGGCTCCTGGAACGGAGGTGAAGCGGCCGCAGAAGTGCAGACCCTGACGTACGTCATGGCGATGAAGGCCGCTGGCTGGAGCGGGGCCCGGGCAGCGGACTTGACCGGGTACGCGGACAATTTTCGAGTCGTCTACAAGTGCGAATCTGCCAAATCCTCCCACCCCGTGTACGACGAGTATCAGGTGAAGGGGGGAGCGGGCGGCGTCGCTGTGGTCTCGAAGATCGATGACGGTGAGTGCCGCGACGGGGAGAAGCGTACGAAGTACGCCAACAAAACGGAAGTGAAGGAGGAGATTCCAGGGGTGGAGTCAGTGCCGGTCACCGAGCCGACGGTGGCGGGTCGGCCGGTGTCGGAGATGGCCCCCCCGGCGTCGTCATCTGACACCTCGGTAGACGCTTCGGACCCGGTCAACTGGCCCTTGGTCGTAGGGACGGGCGCGGGTGCCACTGCAGGGTCTGCCGCTGTGGTTCGGTATCTTCTGTCGCGCTACCTTGTACCTGCCTTGAATCTTGCTGCCCGCGGCACTCGCGCAGCGGTATTCGAAGACGTTAAGAACGATATCTGCCTCAAGAACGTCAACATATTCACGCAGAAGCCCGGTAGCGGATCTGTGACGCCTGAAGCGCTTACTTGCTTGGAAGTGGCAAACGCTGCTGCCCTAGTCGCGTTTCTCGCTGCTCTCCATATGGATTTGACGCCCGAAGAGCTCCAGAAATTGGGGATGACTGAGGAAGAGTCCGTGGCAGCGGGCCTCGGACAGAGCCCGGCTGCGGTTCGCGCGGATCCGCGCCTTGTGACCCTCGACGGGCTCAACTACGACTTCCACGGCGTCGGCGAGTACACGCTACTTGAGCACGCCATAAGCGGCCTGAACATCCAGATGAGGACCGTGCCAGCAACGAACGACATGTCCAGCGTCGGTTCCCTCGCTGTGCAGACTGGTGATCAGGTGTTCGAGTTTGGGCCAGATGGAAGCGCGCTGCTAGACGGGGTGGCACTGGATCTACCCGAGGGAGCTCTCCTCTACCTGGGCGACGGGACCTTGCTGTCTAAGCACGCTGGCGAGATCCAACTCCTCACCGCCTTCGATGACTACGCCGACCAAGCGCTCATCGGCTGGACGCCGCGCGCGGGTGGTCGGGGAGACTTCCGACTGCGGATCCCCAAGGCGTGGGCGGGGCAGACCACCGGCATGCTGGGCGACTTCGACGGCAACCCGCGAGACGACCTCGTCTCGGCCAACGGAGTGGACGTCACCCCCAGCCTGAACTTCGGCGTCTCCGACACCCTCTATCTCCAGCGTCTGTACGGCGTCTTCGGCGACTCCTGGCGCGTCACCGAGGACTCATCCCTCTTCACGTACCCCGCTGGGAAGGGTCCTGCGAACTACGTGGATCGCTCCTACCCGCGCAGCGTGACGACTCTAGGAAGCCTGTCCGAAGCCGCATACGCCTCGGCACTGGCCGTGTGCACGCAAGCCGGAGTCGCTCCAGGGCTGGGGCTCGACGACTGCATCCTCGACGTCGCGACTTCAGGAGACACCTCCTACGCGACGAGCCTGGCCGGCGCCGACACCTTCGGTGTAAGCCTCGACGACGTCAGCATCGGTGAGGACCCCCTGGAGGTCCGCTTCAGTGGCGACGTCCCGCCCAACTTCTTCCCTGGCCGCATCCGATCCACCGCCCAAGGGCTGAACTTCGCCGGCACCTTTGCGGGTGGCGATCACTACTCCTGGTACCTCAACGACATGCCGGGCCACCGCACAATCGATCTGCGCGCACGGATCGTCACGGCTACACCCATGGCGACGGATGCCCAGGTGGAACTCGTGCTCGGCAGTCAGGTCGTCAAGGGAACGATCGATCCCGCCTCTACCTCTGAGGTCACGCTCGGTGACGGGTCAACCGCATCGGTCGTCGACGTCGCCTTCTCGTCCCCGCACTCTGCCCGCGATGTCGTGGGCCAACTGCGTCTCAAGGGCGGGTCTGATGTCGCCTGGTTCGGTGTTGCCAGCTTGAGCATTGACCTTGAGCGCGTGCCCTTCCAGCTGTTCGACATCCAGCTGGAGTCTGGCCGCGAGTATCACACCGCTACGAATTCGCAGGCCAGCGGCACGGGGGTTCTCGAAGGTGCCGGCTCGTCCGACCGTTACTGCTTCACCCTTGCGGCAGGGTCAGCCGTCGTCTTGGACGCGTCCCGCATCGGCTACCCGGTCGCCTGGACCGTGCGATCTCTCGACGGCAGCTTCGCCTCAAGGTCGGGCCGTCGCGGCGAAGCAGTGCGTCTAGCTGGTATCTCCGGCCCCGCCTGCGTCGACGTGTACGCGGACGGCTCCGCCACACCGTCCTACTGGGCCTACGACCTCGCCCTTGTTCTGGTGCCGGCGGCGCAGTCGTTCGGGTTGGATCTGGCCGATGTCCGCAAGGTCAGTGCGCGGGGGTTGGGTGCGGGGGCGGTGAACCTGGAGACGCGGGCCTCGGTCGATGAGTACCGGTTCACGGTGCCGGCCGGTGGGCAGCGGGTGTTGATGGACTGGACTCAGCCTGTCGGGGCCTCCTCGTCCTCTCACGCCCGGGTGGAGCTGGTGGGTCCTGACGGTCAGGTCGTGTGGTCGGTCGCTGATGTGGCGGCCACCTATCCGACGATGGACAAGTCGTTGCCGGGTGGGGACTACGTGTTCCGGGTCTCGGGGTTGGCGACGTTGCTGTCCGGGACGCTCAGTGGGCCCTATGACTTCACGTTGTATGGGTTCTCCGAGGCGTTGGCGCAGTCCTTCGACGTGGATCTGTCCGTGCCGGGGGTGGAGAAGACCCTGCAGAACACTTCGAGCACTCCGGGTGCCGGGCAGCTGGAGACCACGCTCTCCAGCGACAACTACCGGTTCAGCGTGCCGGCTGACACCTCGGTGGTCTTGACGATGCAACCGGGGGTCTCCGGGCCCGCGACGTTGTTGTGGTCGTTGGCCCGCTCCAGCGGGCAGGTCGTCGACAGCGGTCAGCTGACGGGGTCGACGTCCAAGACCATCCCCGCCCTGTCCGGGGACTACGTCTTGACGATCTCGCGCAACCCGGCCCTGACCAACAGCACCTACTGGTCCTATGCCCAGACCGTGAAGTTCATGGCGGTGCCGGCGGCGCAGTCGTTCGGGTTGGATCTGGCCGATGTCCGCAAGGTCAGTGCGCGGGGGTTGGGTGCGGGGGCGGTGAACCTGGAGACGCGGGCCTCGGTCGATGAGTACCGGTTCACGGTGCCGGCCGGTGGGCAGCGGGTGTTGATGGACTGGACTCAGCCTGTCGGGGCCTCCTCGTCCTCTCACGCCCGGGTGGAGCTGGTGGGTCCTGACGGTCAGGTCGTGTGGTCGGTCGCTGATGTGGCGGCCACCTATCCGACGATGGACAAGTCGTTGCCGGGTGGGGACTACGTGTTCCGGGTCTCGGGGTTGGCGACGTTGCTGTCCGGGACGCTCAGTGGGCCCTATGACTTCACGTTGTATGGGTTCTCCGAGGCGTTGGCGCAGTCCTTCGACGTGGATCTGTCCGTGCCGGGGGTGGAGAAGACCCTGCAGAACACTTCGAGCACTCCGGGTGCCGGGCAGCTGGAGACCACGCTCTCCAGCGACAACTACCGGTTCAGCGTGCCGGCTGACACCTCGGTGGTCTTGACGATGCAACCGGGGGTCTCCGGGCCCGCGACGTTGTTGTGGTCGTTGGCCCGCTCCAGCGGGCAGGTCGTCGACAGCGGTCAGCTGACGGGGTCGACGTCCAAGACCATCCCCGCCCTGTCCGGGGACTACGTCTTGACGATCTCGCGCAACCCGGCCCTGACCAACAGCACCTACTGGTCCTATGCCCAGACCGTGAAGTTCATGGCGGTGCCGGCGGCGCAGTCGTTCGGGTTGGATCTGGCCGATGTCCGCAAGGTCAGTGCGCGGGGGTTGGGTGCGGGGGCGGTGAACCTGGAGACGCGGGCCTCGGTCGATGAGTACCGGTTCACGGTGCCGGCCGGTGGGCAGCGGGTGTTGATGGACTGGACTCAGCCTGTCGGGGCCTCCTCGTCCTCTCACGCCCGGGTGGAGCTGGTGGGTCCTGACGGTCAGGTCGTGTGGTCGGTCGCTGATGTGGCGGCCACCTATCCGACGATGGACAAGTCGTTGCCGGGTGGGGACTACGTGTTCCGGGTCTCGGGGTTGGCGACGTTGCTGTCCGGGACGCTCAGTGGGCCCTATGACTTCACGTTGTATGGGTTCTCCGAGGCGTTGGCGCAGTCCTTCGACGTGGATCTGTCCGTGCCGGGGGTGGAGAAGACCCTGCAGAACACTTCGAGCACTCCGGGTGCCGGGCAGCTGGAGACCACGCTCTCCAGCGACAACTACCGGTTCAGCGTGCCGGCTGACACCTCGGTGGTCTTGACGATGCAACCGGGGGTCTCCGGGCCCGCGACGTTGTTGTGGTCGTTGGCCCGCTCCAGCGGGCAGGTCGTCGACAGCGGTCAGCTGACGGGGTCGACGTCCAAGACCATCCCCGCCCTGTCCGGGGACTACGTCTTGACGATCTCGCGCAACCCGGCCCTGACCAACAGCACCTACTGGTCCTATGCCCAGACCGTGAAGTTCATGGCGGTGCCGGCGGCGCAGTCGTTCGGGTTGGATCTGGCCGATGTCCGCAAGGTCAGTGCGCGGGGGTTGGGTGCGGGGGCGGTGAACCTGGAGACGCGGGCCTCGGTCGATGAGTACCGGTTCACGGTGCCGGCCGGTGGGCAGCGGGTGTTGATGGACTGGACTCAGCCTGTCGGGGCCTCCTCGTCCTCTCACGCCCGGGTGGAGCTGGTGGGTCCTGACGGTCAGGTCGTGTGGTCGGTCGCTGATGTGGCGGCCACCTATCCGACGATGGACAAGTCGTTGCCGGGTGGGGACTACGTGTTCCGGGTCTCGGGGTTGGCGACGTTGCTGTCCGGGACGCTCAGTGGGCCCTATGACTTCACGTTGTATGGGTTCTCCGAGGCGTTGGCGCAGTCCTTCGACGTGGATCTGTCCGTGCCGGGGGTGGAGAAGACCCTGCAGAACACTTCGAGCACTCCGGGTGCCGGGCAGCTGGAGACCACGCTCTCCAGCGACAACTACCGGTTCAGCGTGCCGGCTGACACCTCGGTGGTCTTGACGATGCAACCGGGGGTCTCCGGGCCCGCGACGTTGTTGTGGTCGTTGGCCCGCTCCAGCGGGCAGGTCGTCGACAGCGGTCAGCTGACGGGGTCGACGTCCAAGACCATCCCCGCCCTGTCCGGGGACTACGTCTTGACGATCTCGCGCAACCCGGCCCTGACCAACAGCACCTACTGGTCCTATGCCCAGACCGTGAAGTTCATGGCGGTGCCGGCGGCGCAGTCGTTCGGGTTGGATCTGGCCGATGTCCGCAAGGTCAGTGCGCGGGGGTTGGGTGCGGGGGCGGTGAACCTGGAGACGCGGGCCTCGGTCGATGAGTACCGGTTCACGGTGCCGGCCGGTGGGCAGCGGGTGTTGATGGACTGGACTCAGCCTGTCGGGGCCTCCTCGTCCTCTCACGCCCGGGTGGAGCTGGTGGGTCCTGACGGTCAGGTCGTGTGGTCGGTCGCTGATGTGGCGGCCACCTATCCGACGATGGACAAGTCGTTGCCGGGTGGGGACTACGTGTTCCGGGTCTCGGGGTTGGCGACGTTGCTGTCCGGGACGCTCAGTGGGCCCTATGACTTCACGTTGTATGGGTTCTCCGAGGCGTTGGCGCAGTCCTTCGACGTGGATCTGTCCGTGCCGGGGGTGGAGAAGACCCTGCAGAACACTTCGAGCACTCCGGGTGCCGGGCAGCTGGAGACCACGCTCTCCAGCGACAACTACCGGTTCAGCGTGCCGGCTGACACCTCGGTGGTCTTGACGATGCAACCGGGGGTCTCCGGGCCCGCGACGTTGTTGTGGTCGTTGGCCCGCTCCAGCGGGCAGGTCGTCGACAGCGGTCAGCTGACGGGGTCGACGTCCAAGACCATCCCCGCCCTGTCCGGGGACTACGTCTTGACGATCTCGCGCAACCCGGCCCTGACCAACAGCACCTACTGGTCCTATGCCCAGACCGTGAAGTTCATGGCGGTGCCGGCGGCGCAGTCGTTCGGGTTGGATCTGGCCGATGTCCGCAAGGTCAGTGCGCGGGGGTTGGGTGCGGGGGCGGTGAACCTGGAGACGCGGGCCTCGGTCGATGAGTACCGGTTCACGGTGCCGGCCGGTGGGCAGCGGGTGTTGATGGACTGGACTCAGCCTGTCGGGGCCTCCTCGTCCTCTCACGCCCGGGTGGAGCTGGTGGGTCCTGACGGTCAGGTCGTGTGGTCGGTCGCTGATGTGGCGGCCACCTATCCGACGATGGACAAGTCGTTGCCGGGTGGGGACTACGTGTTCCGGGTCTCGGGGTTGGCGACGTTGCTGTCCGGGACGCTCAGTGGGCCCTATGACTTCACGTTGTATGGGTTCTCCGAGGCGTTGGCGCAGTCCTTCGACGTGGATCTGTCCGTGCCGGGGGTGGAGAAGACCCTGCAGAACACTTCGAGCACTCCGGGTGCCGGGCAGCTGGAGACCACGCTCTCCAGCGACAACTACCGGTTCAGCGTGCCGGCTGACACCTCGGTGGTCTTGACGATGCAACCGGGGGTCTCCGGGCCCGCGACGTTGTTGTGGTCGTTGGCCCGCTCCAGCGGGCAGGTCGTCGACAGCGGTCAGCTGACGGGGTCGACGTCCAAGACCATCCCCGCCCTGTCCGGGGACTACGTCTTGACGATCTCGCGCAACCCGGCCCTGACCAACAGCACCTACTGGTCCTATGCCCAGACCGTGAAGTTCATGGCGGTGCCGGCGGCGCAGTCGTTCGGGTTGGATCTGGCCGATGTCCGCAAGGTCAGTGCGCGGGGGTTGGGTGCGGGGGCGGTGAACCTGGAGACGCGGGCCTCGGTCGATGAGTACCGGTTCACGGTGCCGGCCGGTGGGCAGCGGGTGTTGATGGACTGGACTCAGCCTGTCGGGGCCTCCTCGTCCTCTCACGCCCGGGTGGAGCTGGTGGGTCCTGACGGTCAGGTCGTGTGGTCGGTCGCTGATGTGGCGGCCACCTATCCGACGATGGACAAGTCGTTGCCGGGTGGGGACTACGTGTTCCGGGTCTCGGGGTTGGCGACGTTGCTGTCCGGGACGCTCAGTGGGCCCTATGACTTCACGTTGTATGGGTTCTCCGAGGCGTTGGCGCAGTCCTTCGACGTGGATCTGTCCGTGCCGGGGGTGGAGAAGACCCTGCAGAACACTTCGAGCACTCCGGGTGCCGGGCAGCTGGAGACCACGCTCTCCAGCGACAACTACCGGTTCAGCGTGCCGGCTGACACCTCGGTGGTCTTGACGATGCAACCGGGGGTCTCCGGGCCCGCGACGTTGTTGTGGTCGTTGGCCCGCTCCAGCGGGCAGGTCGTCGACAGCGGTCAGCTGACGGGGTCGACGTCCAAGACCATCCCCGCCCTGTCCGGGGACTACGTCTTGACGATCTCGCGCAACCCGGCCCTGACCAACAGCACCTACTGGTCCTATGCCCAGACCGTGAAGTTCAAGCGCGTCTAGCTGTTGTGGCTGATCGCGCTGGTGGCGCGAGGCGGAGCGAGAGCTGGGTCTGGTTGCAGCATGGAGTGCCCGACCGTGCCGCCGCATCTTCTCGGGTCCGAGCATCGCGGCAATGACGTCCGGCGGCGGCACCGGTCTCGCAGCAGCATCGGCCGCATCGTCCCCGCACGCACCTGTGCCCCGGCCCTCCCGCGTGGAGGCCGGGGCACAGGTGCGTGCGGGGTGGCGGCGCGGTGGGCGCCGCCCGAACGGCGCTACACGAGCCCCGCCTCCGCCACCCGGGCTGCGCCGCCCAGCTGCAGGCGCAGGTCCAGAACGTCGCCGACGGCGACGGGTCCGGTGAGTGGCACGACGACGTCGTGCCACGTGTAGGGGTCGCCGGCGGGCACCTCGACAGGGGCGGCCAGCGCGGTCCACCCCTCCTGACCGGCGGGCCGGGCCTCGACCCGGACGAGCGCCGGCTGCGGCGAGGGCCACGCGCGGGAGGCGACGCGCACCCGCACGGCGGAGACCGGCGAGCCCACGTGCACCCGGTGGTACCGGGCCCAGCCGTCCTCGCGGTCGCGCACGACCTCGACGCATGCGCCGGCCTCGCGGTCACGGTCGGACGTGACGACCCCCGAGACCGCGTGGAACGCGGAGGCGTCGAGCAGGGTGCCGTCCTGCACGGGGGCCCAGGGCCCGCGCACGGTGAGCACGGCGACGGCCGCCTCGTCGTCGGCGTGGGCGCCCGTGACGAACCGGTACGTGCCGGGCTGGACGACGAACGCCCCGGGGACCTCGGGGCCGCCGGTCGGGTGCGGTGCCCGCGCGGCGACGTCCCACACGGCGAGGGTGCCCAGCGGCACCGGCAGCTCGACGACCTGACGCTCGCCGGGGGCGAGGTGCACGCGGGTCCAGCTGACCAGGCGGCTGCGGGGTGCGGGCACGGGCACGTCGTCGGGCGCCTGCACGTAGAGGGCCACGAGCTCGTCGACCGGTCGCGGGCCCGTGTTGGTCACCGTGATGCGGGCGCGGACCTCCGCCGGGTCGCCCTCGTCGGCCGCGAGCACGGTGTCGTCGAGGAGCGAGGGGTCGGCGAGCAGCGGCGTGCGCGCGGGCGTGTGCGCTCCGGTGACCGCGGGCGCCTCGGCGTCCGTGGCCGTGAGCTCGAGCGACTCGTGCGTGACCTGCGTGTACGACAGGCCGTGCCCGAAGGCGAACAGCGGCGTCGCGGCGTTGTACCGATAGGTCTGCCCGCTGCCGACCACGTCGTAGTCGAGCAGGTCGCCGGCGTCCTCGACACGCCGCCACCAGGTCTGTGCCAGGCGCCCGGACGGCTCGACGTCCCCGGAGAGCACGTCGAGCACGCCGTGCCCGAGCTCCTGACCGGCGTGCGAGCTCCAGACGACCGCGGACGCGCGGCTCGTCTCGTCCTCGATCGCGTACGGGTAGCTGGAGACGACCACGAGGACGGGCCGGCTGCGACGCGCGGCGGCGTCGAACGCGCGTCGCGCGGTGGGCGGCAGGTCCAGGTCTGGGCGGTCCTCGGTCTCGCGTCCGGCGATGTGCGGGTCGTTGCCGACGGCGACGAGCACGGTGTCGGCCCCGGCGCAGGCCTGCTCGATCTCGGCGGCGCCGTCGCGACGCACCTCGAGGTCGAAGCGGGTGGCCGTGGCCTCCTCGCCGTCGGCGACGAGCACGCCGGTGTGCCGCTGCACGCGCAGCCAGCGGCCGCTCGCGCGGTGCCGGAACGTGGCCGTGCCGTCCTCGTGGCGGTGGATGACGAACAGCTCGTGCACGACCCAGCCGTCGACCTCCTGCGCGTCGGCGCGCACGAACGCGCCGCCCCCACCCAGGAATGCGCCCGTGTCGTCGCTGCGCAGCGTGACGACGTCCTGCCCCCAGTCGGTGAGCGCGAACGTCGAGCCCGGCGTGAGCGCACCGGCGGTGACCGCGGCGTCGCCCGCGGTGGTGTCGACCGCGAGGTAGCGCCCGGTCGAGACGTCGCGCAGGGCGACCCGGTCGATCCCGTCGACCACGCGCAGCTCGGCGTCCGGGTAGCGCTCGCGCACGCCGTCGGCGAGCGTCGTGCCGTAGAGCAGCGTGCCGGAGTACCAGTCGCGCAGGGTCACGTCCGCGAAGGGCCCGACGAGCGCGATGACCTGCGGTGTGGTCAGCGGCAGGGCACCCTCGGCGTTGGCCAGCACGACGACCCCGCGGCGCGCGACCTCGCGGGCGAGCGCCCGGTGCGCCGGTGCGTCGAGCGCGTCGGCGCTCACCCGGTACGGGTCCGTGCCGGACAGCTCGCCGGTCTTCGCGCGCAGCTCGAGCACGCGCAGCACCGCCAGGTCGATGTCCGCCCAGGTCACGAGCCCGGCCTCGAGGGCAGCCGTGAACCGCTCGATCGTGAGCCGCGGGTCGTCGGCGTTCTCGGTGTAGGAGTCGACCCCCGAGCGCAGCGCCGCGGCGTGCGCGCTGACGTGGTCGGGGTGGTAGCGCTCGATCTCGACGATGCTCGAGGGAGCCTGCGCGTCGGAGACGACGGCCACCGACCCGGGCGTCCAGGACCGCAGCTCGTCGAGCAGCTCGCGCGCGACGTGGTTCGGTCGGCCGTTGACCTGGTTGTACGACGGCATCACGGCGCCGACCACGCCCGCCTGCAGCGCGGCGCGGAACGCGGGCAGCTCGTGCTCGCGCAGGGTCTGGGGCGGCAGGTGTGAGCTGGCAGCCGAGCGGTCGACCTCGTTGCCGTACGCGAGGTAGTGCTTGAGCGTCGGCACCGTGAGCCAGACGTCGGGGTCGTCGCCGCGCAGGCCCGCGCAGTAGCCGGTGGCCAGCACGCCGGTCAGGTCGGGGTCCTCGGAGTAGCCCTCCTCGGTGCGACCCCACAGCGGGTGCCGGGTCAGGTTGACGACGGGCGCCCACACGTTGAGCCCGGCGCGCGGGTCGACGACGCGCTTGGCGCGCACCTCGGTGCCGACGACGCGGCCCACCTGCGCGAGCAGCCGCGGGTCCCACGAGCACGCCATGCCGACCGGCTGGGCGAAGCTCGTGGCCTCGCCGAGCCAGGCGAGCCCGTGCAACGCCTCGGTCCCGGTGGTGAAGGCGCCGAGGCCCAGCCGCTCGACGGCGGGGACCCGCTGGTGGAGGAACGCCAGCTTCTCCTCGGGGGTGAGGGCGGCGAGCACGTCGGCCGGTGCGGGCGGTGCGACGACCGCCTCGGCCTCGGTGCGGTGGACCTGCGTCTCTGGGGCCACGGAAGAGCCTCTCGCGTCGTTGCGGATCTGCCGGATGGGCGTCGGGCGGCAGCGCTGCTGCGCGGCTCGCCGAGCACTCTGGAAACGTTACCAGTCGGGGCTCTATGCTGGCGCGTGGTCCGGGGTCGTGCGCGCGGACGCGCCGATCGCCGGGCCCGCGCGCCACCACCGTCGGTGACGCCGCGATCGCGCCGACCGGAGGTATCCGTGGCCCTGACCGACATGCCCCTGCCCGAGCTGCGCGAGTACCGACCGGCCCTCGAGGCACCGGACGGACTCGTCGACTTCTGGACCGACACCGTCGCGCAGTCGCGCGCCGCGCAGGCGGACGGCCCCACCCTGGTCCCGGCGCGGACGCCGGTCACCGAGCTCGTCGTCGAGGACCTCACGTTCCCCGGCTTCGCGGGCGACCCCATCCGCGCCTGGGTGACACGTCCCCGGCGCGAGGGACGCCTGCCCGTCGTCGTCGAGTACGTCGGCTACGGCGGCGGACGCGGCCTGCCCGGCGAGCGGCTCCAGTGGGCGCTCGCCGGCTACGTGCACGTCGTCATGGACACCCGCGGGCAGGGGTCCGGCTGGGGCAACGGCGGCGACACCCCGGACCCGCACGGCTCCGGGCCCTCGTCGTCCGGGTTCATGACGCGCGGCATCGAGGACCCGTCGACCTACTACTACCGACGCCTCTACACCGACGCCGTGCGGCTCCTCGACGCCGTGCGCACGTTGCCCTTCGTCGACGTCGATCGCATCGCCGTCACCGGCGGCAGCCAGGGCGGCGGGATCACGCTGGCCGCCGCGAGCATCTCCGGCATGCTCGACGAGCCGCTCGCAGCCGCCATGCCCGACGTCCCCTACCTGTGCCACTTCCGGCGCTCCGCGCAGGCCACCCCGCTGCCCCCGTTCACCGAGCTGCGCACCTACCTGTCCGTGCACCGCGACCGCATCGAGGACGTGTTCCGCACCCTCGCGCTGTTCGACGGCGCCGTGCTCGCACCGCACGCGCAGGCGCCCGCGATCTTCTCGGTCGCGCTCATGGACGACGTCGTGCTGCCCTCGACCGTCTTCGCCGCCTTCAACGCCTACGGCTCCGCGGACCGTTCGATCGAGGTCTACGAGTTCAACGGGCACGAGGGCGGGCAGCTGCACCAGTGGGTGCGGCAGGCGGACTGGCTCGCCGAGCGCGTGTAGTCCGGAACCTCGGACGGCGGGGCGCCTGCGCGACCTGGCGACCCGCCGTCCTGCGCGCGCCACCCCGATCTGCCCCTTCGGCGAGTGCCGCTGACCCTAGAATCCGTCACGTCCGGCCAGGTGGGCGGGCATCGAGGGACGTCAGGGGGCGCGGCCATGCACGACGCGGAGACGGTGCGACTGGCCGTGGCGAGCGCCCGGGAGAACCTGGTCGATCGCGACGTCCTCGCGGAGGTCGTCGCGCTGTGCGCGGTCGCCGGCGAGCACCTGCTGGTGATCGGCCCGCCCGGGACGGCCAAGTCGCAGGTCGTCCGCCTCGTGGCCGAGCGGATGGGCGGTCGCTACTTCGAGTACCTGCTGGGGCGGTTCACCGAGCCGAACGAGATCTTCGGGCCGGTGGACCTGCGTCGGCTGCGCGAGGGCGTCGTCGAGATCGAGACGGCGGGGATGCTCCCCGAGGCCGAGGTGGCGTTCCTCGACGAGGTCTTCCTCGGTTCGACCGCGATCCTCAACACCCTGCTGAGCATCCTCAACGAGCGCACGTTCCGGCGGGGGCGCACGGCCATGCGCGTGCCGCTCCGAGTGTGCGTGGGCGCCTCGAACAGCCTCCCGGAGGACCCCGCACTCGCTGCGTTCGCCGACCGGTTCCTCGCGCGGGTCTTCGTCGAACCGGTACCCGATGCCCGGCTGGAGGAGCTGCTCGAGTCGGGCTGGGCGGCGTCCCGCTCGCATGCCGTCCCAGAGCCGGGACCATCAGCGGCCGGGGCTGCCCCCGACGGCCCGGTCGTCCTGGCTGCCCTGGACCGCCTCGGACACTCCGCGCTGCGCTGCGATCTCAGCGGCGTGCAGGGCGATCTCGCCTCGGCGGTGCGGCAGATGCGCTCCGCCGGAGTGGCCCTCAGTGATCGACGGGCGGTGCGCACCCAACGGCTCGTGGCGGCTGCGGCCGTTCTCGACGATCGCGACCACGCGACAGTCGCCGACCTGTGGGTGCTTCCTCTCGTGGCCCCCACCGCCGATGCGCAGGCCACGATCAGGGAGGTCCTCGCCGACGTGCTCGCCCAGGGGCGCAGCTCGAGCCTGCTGGGCGCCGCGGAGGACTTCGCCCGCGGACCGGCAGCCCGTGCCGACCGGCTGGCGCGGACCGGGAGCGACCTGCTCGCCCGCGAAGGGGAGCTGCCGGCCGGATCCGAGCAACGCCTGCGGTTCGAGGCGACCCTGCGCGAGATCGACAGCGCCTTCGACCCCGCTCACCTTCCCGACCACCTCGCCGAGATCCGCACCCGGCTGGTGGACGCGGTCCAGGGTTGAGCGCCTCTCAGCGTCCGAGCACCGTCCCGAGCGCCGTGCCGGCAGCGGTGCCGATCGCGTGGGTGCGCCGAGAGCCGCCGCTGACCCCGGCCGCTGTGACCGCCACCGGCAGGGCGTCCCACGCGCTCGCGCGAGCGACCTCGGCCCGGGTCGACGCGGGCTCGGCCGGCCTGCGTGCGGCCGGCCGCCGTGCCGACGGTGATCTCGACCGTCTTGTCGTGCTCGGCGACACCGAGGACCTGCCGTGGTGCGCGGGCGCGCGGTATCTCGGCTGGGAGGCAGGTGTCCTCGTTCCCACCGAGCGGCGTCCGACCGTTCCGACTGACATCCTCGCGGCCCAGGCACGGGCCCTCCTGCTGGGGGCTGCGCTCGTCATCGTGCTGCCTGATGCACTGGTCGGGATGCCGATGCCCGGCCGTACGGTCGACGGGCCGACCCTGCGCGCGTGGATCGGGGAGTGACGTCGTGGAAGGCATCCGGTGGACGGGTCGGGCCGAGCTGCCCTCGCCGCTGCACGGCTGGGCTGCGGCGTTCGCGGCGCTCACCCCGGCGGTGCTCTCGGGTGTCATGCCCATGCTGCACCGGCTCGACGAGCTCGTCTCGCGCCACGGAGACGCCGAGTCGGCCACCGGAGAGCCCGCCGGCCTGGCGGGTCTGAGCACCCGCGGCATCCCCGAAAGACTGCTGGTCTCGGAGTGGCTGCTGGCCGAGGAGCTCCCGGAGGAGTTCCTGCGTCGCGCAGCCTCGCGTGAGCTCCTGCACCTCGACACCGCCTACCGGCAGGCCCCGCCGACCGGCACCACGAAGGTGGTCGTGGACGTCGGTCCCGCTCAAGCCGGAGCTGCGCGTCTGGTCCAGCTCGCCGCCCTGGTGGTCCTGCACCGGAGGGCTCGCAGCCAGGGTGCCGATCTCGAGCTGGGCGTGCTCGGCGAGCCGGCCGACAGGTGGCACGGCGGCGAGCTGCCCGAGCTGCTCCGCACGTGGCTGAGCGCGCGGAGGGCCTCCGAGCCGACCCCGGACGAGGTTCGCGCCCGCCACGAGTCCGCCGACCGGGCGTGGTTCCTGCTCGCCCCCGGGCTGGCCGCAGGCCTGCGCGGGAGCGGTCTGCCCAGCCGCCGGGTGCTCACGGCCGACGAGGCCGACTGGGACGATGCCGGAGTCGTCGCGGCGAGGGTCGTGCTGGCCGGTGAGGGCGTCCACCTGCCGCTGCCGCCCCATCCCGTCGGCGTGCGGGTGCTCCGCGGCGAGGGCTTCCGGCGCATCCCGGCGGCCGGCAGCGACCCGCAGGACAGCGCAGCTGTCCCATTTCTCAGGAGCGCAGGTTTCACGGGGACCTCTCGGAAGCTGGTCGGTCGTGGGGTGGGGGAGGGCGATGTCGTCACCGCCGACACCGGTGCGGGGGCACGACCAGCGCGGGTGCGTGTGCACCGCTTCTCCGGTGCTGTGATCGCGGCGTCCGTCAGCGGGCGTCGCATGATCGTCGTGCACCAGCACGGAGCCGTGGTGAAGGTCTCGGTCGTCGGCAGGCGCCTCGGCGACTGGCACGGGGTCACCTTCCCGCGAGAGGTGTGGGGGTTGTCCTCCGCGGATCTCGCCGAGATCGTCGCCGGGCCATTGCAGGCGGTGCACCACGCGGGCGGGTCTCTGTGGATCCGAGTCCCTTCCGGTTGGTACCTGGTCGATCCGTCTCTCGATGTCGTGCCGGCGGCGGCCACCGTGCTGGTCACTCCCACGGGTCCGGACTCCGTGACCGAGGTCGGGCGTCAACCGGCGTGCCTGTGGACGCGCCATGGCGTGCTCGGGGATGTCTCGGCCGATGCGCCAGCGGTGGGCGGCGGTGGATGGGTCGCCGCACAGGCGGACCCGGGTCGCTGGGTTCTGGTCGGGCCCAGCAACGGTCGTCATGAGTTGCGCGTGGCGTCCGGCGACGAGCCGGTCGGGTTGGTCACGCTCTCCGCCGTGCCGCACCTGGTGGTGCGGTCGGCCGCCGGGCTGCTGCTGCGGCTCGTCGGGCCCGGCGGCACCCGCACGCTCACGGGGCTGTCCGGCGAGGTCCAGCGCCTGTCCGTGCACCCCTCGTTGCCGATCCTTGCTCGCGACCTCGACGACGGTCGTGTCGAGATCCACGACCTCCTCGCAAGCACGCGGCTGGGCGTCTTCTCAGGGAGCCTGGGATGAGCCCCCGGCCGCCCTGGTGGGGATCGACACCGGCCGACGTGCTCGTGATCGACGCGCCGACGATCGGACCGGGCGCCGCGCGAGCACGGGTGCTGCGCGCCTGGGAACCCGGCTCCACGCTGCATCTCCTGCCCGACGGCAGATGGGCGCTCCGACTGGCCGTGGGCCGCCTGTGGCGCGCCGAGTCCGCGCCCGGCCTGCCGCTCGGCCGGGACGCCGACGGCCGCCTGCGGTGGACCTGGCACGGGGTGGCGCACCAGGCGGCGCTCGACGAGCTGCCTCGCGTCCCCTTGGTGGGATGGGTGGACCTGGCTGCGCTGCCGGTCGAGCGCCTGGTCCCGCTGGAGCGCGCGGTGGCGCCCGAGGCCAAGATCGTGGCCACACCGTCCCCGCCCGCGGTGGACCTGTCCCGTCTGGCGCGGGTCGGGCGTGACTCACGTGCCACCGCCGTGGCCGCCGAGCTCGCGCGACGCTCGGCCGAGGCGCAGGGGCGGGGACGAGGGGGGCGAGGGCGACAGGAGTCCGGTGGTGCGGTGCCGCGCCGCAACCGCCTCGCCGAGCTCGTGCTGCGATCGCCGACCGGTGGCCTGGTGACCCGGCGGCACGCCCGCTACCTGCGCGAGCTCACCGAGGACTTCGAACGCCGCAACTTCGACGCCGCACTGCGTCGGGCCATCGCGCTCACCGGTGACGGCGGCAGGCTGAGCCTGCGGATGCCGGCCCCGCGAGCCGGCAGGTTGAGTCCACGCACCGGCCCGCAGGGTCCTGGACGAGCGCTGGGCGTGGGTGGCGCGACGGTCGACGGCCATCTGCGGGCCCTGTACCAGCAGGCTGCCGAGCGGCTCGAGGCCGACGCGCGTGTCGAGGAGGCGGCGTTCGTCCACGCCGACCTGCTGGGTTCCGTGGCGGACGCCGTGCGCCTGCTCGAGCGCCACGAGCAGCCCGCACTGGCGGCGACACTCGCCCAGGAGAGAGGGCTTCCGGTCGAGACCGCCGTCCGCTTGTGGTGGCGGGCAGGGGAGCGGGAGCGTGCCATCGACCTGGCGCGGAGCCGTGGTGCGTTCGCCGCGGCGGTCGGGCGTCTGCCCGCTGAGGACCGAGCGGCGTGGCGCCGGGAGTGGGTGGCGTTCTGCCGTGCGACGAGCGACCCCGCCGGCGCGGTCAGGGCTGCCTGGCCGGAGCCGGGCCTGCGCGACGAGGTGCGGTCGGACCTCGCCAGCGCGTGCGCCCTCGGCGGTGCCGATGCGGCCGAGATGTTCGCCCTGGCCGTGACCCACATGCCGGGTGACGGCGCGGTCGAGGCCGCCGACGGGCTTCTCCGACGTCCGGTGACGGACGACGCGCCGAGCAGGTTGCGGTTCGTGGAGACCCTCGGCGCCTGGGTCGTGACCGATCCTGCTGCCGACCGTCGCCTCACCGCCCAGGCGCTGCGGCTGCTCGTCCGAGAGCCGCGGCTGCTCTCGGATCTCACCGGTCCGGACCGCAAGCGGCTCGTCAACGCGCTGGCGGGCCGCGCCGACCCGCTCGCCGCGGCGGACCTTCCACGCCCCGTCGTGCCCCCGAACCGACCGGGCGTGGCGCCATCGGTCACCGTGGCGGGTGCTGGGCAGATCCCGGTGCTCGACGCCGCGATCACCTCTGCGGGTGTCCTCCTGGCCCTAGGCGACCACGGAGTTCGGCTCGCCGGCCCGGCGGGCCAGACCCTTGCGCGCTGGGACGTCCCGGCCCATCAGGTCGTGCTGGCAGACCACGGCGCGGCGGCCCTGCTCGCCGTCCGCGGGGACGCGCTCACCGAGTTCTACCGTCTCGACCTCGTCACCCGGAGGGTCGGCCGGTGGTTGACGTTGCGCCTGCAGAGGACGGCCTCCTCCTTCGGTGGTGCGGGCCTGCTCGCCTGCGACTCGAGGGGGATCGTCCTGCTCGACACCACGAGCAGCGGGGCGGCCCGAGAGCTCTGGCGGCAGCGTCTCGGACCCTGGGAGGTGGTCGTCGACCTCGCGCGCTCGCCGTCCCAGTTCGCGGCGGTGATCCGTGCGGACGGCAGCGGTGAGCTGCCGCCTGGGCTGCACCTGTGGCGGTGGACCTCGACGGACATGCTGCTTCGAGGTCGAGACATCGTGGAGCTGCCGCTCGCACCGGTGACCTCGACTGCCTTGAGTGCTGCGGGCCAGCTGGTCACGGTCCACGCGAGCACGGACGGGGCCGGCTCCGTCGTGCGGCGCCAGTATCCGTACGGGGGCGCGGCCATGAGCCAGCCGGTGGCCGAGCCGATCCAGGCCGTGGCGGGCGGAGCCGAGTGGGGCTTCGCCTCGCAGACGCCGCGCGGGCTGCTCGTGCAGGGCGACCGTGCGGGAGTGATCGGCCTCGCGGGGAATCCCTGGGAGGTGCTGCTTCCGGGTGCTGGCTCGGCGGGACTTCGGGTCGGCCCGCAGCGAGTCACGGTCTGGGCCCCGGACGGGCGAGTCGTCGCACTCGACACGGCTACCGGTCGCGTCCTGGCACGGTTCGTGACGAGCGCCTGAGCGACCCGAACCGAGAGGTGTGTCGACCACGGTCGGTGCAGGCGTCAGCGTTCGCGGCGGCGCATGCCCGCTCAGGTGGTCGCCCGGGTCACGAGGTCGACGAGCTGCGTCACGTCGGCGTCCCCGTCGAGCGCCTCGGGCAGGGTGGCGGCCTCGGCGCGGAGGTCGGCGGTGCTGACCTGCTCGGACCACGGCCCGCCGACGAGCCGATCGGTCAGCATGGCGATGACGAGGTCCTGGCGCAGGCGGGGCGACGCCTCGCGGGGCGTCGACGCGCAGTCGGACCCGGCCAAGGTGCCGGATGCCTCGACGGCCCGGCCTGAGTCGTCGAGGTAGCGCACGGTCGCCGTCACGAACGACTCGTCGGACCGGTCCTCGCGGAGGGTGACCTCGTAGAGCGCGGTGGTGGTGTGGCCCGCGAAGATCTCGCCGCCGTCGATGGCGTCGTTGCGGAAGTCCTCGTCGGCGACGGCGCGGTTCTCGTAGCCCAGGAGCCGGTAGCCGGAGACCTGGGCGGGGTCGAACTCGACCTGGGCCTTCGCGTCGGTGGCGGCCACGACGAGCGAGCCGGTGAGCCCTGTCGCGAACACCCGCTCGGCCTCCGCGTCGGTGTCGACGTAGACGTGCCAGCCGTCGCCCTGGTCGGCGAGCTGTTCGAGCAGCTGGTCGTTGTAGGTCGTGATGCCGACGCCGACCGAGATGAGGTTGATCCCGGACTTGGCCTCGGTGCTGATCCGATCCAGGATCCCCTCGGAGTCGGTCTCGCCGACGTTCGCGACCCCGTCGCTGATGAGGATCACGCGGGTCATGCGGCCCTCGGTGCGCATCGACATGGCCAGGTCGTAGCCGAGCGCGAGCCCGGCGGCGGCGTTCGTCGAGTTCTGGGGCCGGAGCTCGTCGATGGCCGAGAGGATGGCCTCTCGCTCGGACACCGGCGTCGGCTCGAGAGCCACGGAGGCCTCGGTCGAGTAGCACACCATGGCCACGCGGTCGGTGCGCTCCAGCGAGGTCACCAGCGTCCGCAGGGCCGCCTTGGTCGTCTCCATCTTGCCGGCCTCGCCCATCGACCCCGAGCAGTCGACGACGAGTGCGAGGTCGGCGTCGGCGCGGTCGGCGCGGTCGGCCGGCGCGCTGCTGATGCCCACCCGGACCAGCTGGTGGTCGGGCCGGAAGGGCAGCGCGGTGGCGTCGATGCTGACCCCGAGCCCACGCTCGGGCGCGGGGTAGTCCTGCGCGAAGTAGTTGATGAACTCCTCGGTGCGGACCTCGCTCGGCTCGACGTAGCCCCCGTTGGACACCGCGTCGCGGAAGCGCGTGTAGGAGCCGGTGTCGATGTCGAGCGCGAACGTCGAGAGGGCGTCCGCTGCCGGGTCGGTCATCCCGACCTGGTCCGCCTCCCCTGAGGACTCAGGGTCCGGGTAGGGCGCCTCGACGTCCTCCGGTGCGGGCTGGCTGTAGCCGGTGTCCTGGTCCTCGCTGCCGCTCGCGGAGCAGCCGGCCAGGGCCACCGCCACCACGATCGCCGCGCCCGCGAGACCGGTCATCCTGCTGTGGCTGATCCTCATCGTTGCCCCCTGTGTCCGTCATGGCGTCCTGGGCCGACAGTAGGGAGCGGGGCGATCGTCGCGGGTCGGAAGTGGGCGCCCGTGATCGGAACGATGGGCTTCCGTGTCCCGATCGGTGCCGGTGTGGCCGGACCGTGACCTGGGGCTACGCCGTCCGGGTGCGACTCTCGTCGTGCGCGACGGGGGTTTGGAACCCTCGGCGCCGGGCGCCGCCGGCCCCGGAGCCCATCTCCGCTACAGCCGGACATCCATCAACGCTACGCATGGACGGCAACCAAAGCTACGGCTAGACATCCTGCTGCGCTACCGCGCGACGCGCTCGCCACGGGAGCCCTTGCCTGCCGCGGCTACACCTCGAGACCCAGGGTCCCGCCGTCTGGTGTAGCGGGGATGCCGCGGTGGGGTCGACGGTCCTTCGCGGTGGTGGGCCAGCGGACTCGGGCGGCGTCCTGGGCTCGTGTGCGTCGACGGCGAGCAGCGTCGCGCCCCTTGATGAGGGGGCTGGGTCGTTCGGCCTCGTAGGTCCACGTGCAACCTTGGTGGCGACGCGGCACGTCGCGTGAGGGGCAGGCCTTGACCTGCAGAGACTGTGGAGCGGGTGACGGGAATCGAACCCGCGCTACGACCTTGGGAAGGTCGAGTTCTGCCATTGAACTACACCCGCACAACCCTCGATCCGCTGGTTGCGCACCTGGTGGGGAGCGCGTCCGGCCGATGTCGGCCCCGACAGCATACCCGCCCGGCGTGGGCTCGCGATGCGTGTCCCGCACCCGGCCGGGGCGAGCCCGGCGAACGGACGCGAGCCGCACAGAACCGGCCCACCGGCCCGGCGGTCGTGGCAGGGTCGTCGGCATGGCTGCTGCGCTGCGCCCGTTCCACCCGTCGGACCTGCCGGGCATGTACCGGCTCTGCCTGCTGACGGGTGCGGCCGGCGGGGACGCGAGTGCGCGGTACCGGAACCCGGACCTGCTGGCGCACGTGTACTGCGGTCCGTACCCGGTCGCCGACCCGGGGCTGACGTTCGTGGTCGCGGACGAGGACGGCGTGGGCGGCTACGTCGTGGCGACGGCGGACACCGTGCCGTTCGAGGAGTGGATGGAGCGGCGGTGGTGGCCGGCGCTCCGGGTCCAGCACCCGCCGATGGCGGACCCGGGGGACGGCACCGAGGACCACGTGCTGGTCGAGCGCCTGCACGCGTGGCGGCCGACGCCGGACCCGCTGTACGAGGAGTTCCCGGCGCACCTGCACGTCGACCTGCTGCCGCGCCTGCAGGGCCAGGGCTGGGGGCGGCGGCTGATCGGGCGGTTGGTCGACGAGCTGCGCGAGCGGGGGGTGCCCGGTCTGCACCTGGGGGTCGACGGTCGCAACGGCGGGGCGCTCGCGTTCTACGAGCGGCTCGGGTTCCGGCAGGCGCGCGTGCACGAGTGGGGCTTCACGCTCACGCTCGACCTGCGATGAGGGCGAGTCGACGGGTCGCCGCGCTGGTGGTGGCCACGGCACTCACCGCCTCGGGATGCGCGGTCGAACGGCCCGGTCCGCCCTCGTCGGCGGTGTCGCCGACCGACGCCGCGGGTCTGCCGTCGGGGGTGGACGCGACGGCCCAGCCTGGCGCCCTGACCTGGGTCGACGGCACGGTCGTCGTCGCGCGGGACGTGTCGCTGTCCTCGGCCCGGCTCGCGGCGGAGGGCGTCGACCTGGTGAGGCTGTCCACGTCGCCCGCCCCGGGGGACGGCTCGAGCCTCGGGGCGCTCGCCCTGCTCGCCGACGGGTCGCTCGTCGTCTCGCGGGCCCCGGCTGACCAGTACGACGGTGGCGCGTGGTTGTCGGAGCCGTCCGTGATCGGCACGCTCGTCGACGGGGAGTTCCGGGCCTGGCCGAGCTCGCAGGACGTGCTGGAGGACGAGCACCCGCGGCAGGTCTACGACGCGTCGGCGGACGGTGATGTCGTGGCGTGGGCGGAGACGCCGAGCACGCAGGTGGGTGTGGACCCGTGGCGGATCTTCGCGCGGACCGGTGACGGCGCGACGACCCTGGTCGCCCGCGCGGAGGACGCGGGAGCGGGCGGTGAGGCGGGTTCGCTCCTGGTGGCCGGCGAGCGCGTCTACTGGGCGTCGAGCCGCGGGGTGGTCTCGCGTGACGTCGCGGGTGAGGAGCCGATTCGGCTCGAGGTGCCCGGCGCCGCGCAGCCGGCGATCGGCGACGGCGGCCTGTACGTGGCGCGCACCGGGCCGGACGGGACGTTCGGGGTCGCGCGGGCCGACGGCGAGGGCGGGTCGTCGCCCGTCCTGGCGTACACGGGTCCGGCGGGCGCCTCGGTCGGGTCGCTCGTGGCCGACGGGGACCGGCTCGCCTTCGTGGTCACGTCCCCGACCGATACCGGCGGGAGCGTGCAGGTGGCCGACCTGGCGGCCTCCACGGTGACGAGCGTCGCGCTGCCGTCCTCGGGTCGGTCGACCTCGCTGGCGTTGTGCGGCGACCGGCTGATCTGGACCTCGGCCGATGGATCGGGAACCACGCCGGACGAGCCGGTGTACGTGCTCGACCTGGTGAGCGGGGACCTGGTCGGCGTGGTCGTCCCGGGCAGCTTCGGCGGCGTGCTGTGCGCGGGCGACCTGGTCGCGTGGCGGACGCTCGTCCCGCCTGATCGGGCTGCGACCACCACGGTCGTCCGGTGGGGCGCGGGCTGAGGTCGATCGGTGGGTGCGTCGATCGGGCAGAGACCCGATCAGGTCAGGCGGCGTCCACGTCGTGCGCGCGTCGATCCGCGACCCGGACGGTCCAGTCGTTGCCCTTGGCCCCGCTCGGCTGGGCGGCGGTCGTGCGTCGGGGGCGGGCATCGGCCACGACAGCGGGTGCCGGTCGGGCGGCGGAGCGACGGTGCCGGGTGCGCAGCAGCGCGAGGCAGGTGATCAGCCCGACGACGGCCCACACCGCGTTGGTCACCGCGGACGGCCACACGCCCCCGACCGCGGCGATCGTGCCCATGAGCACGCCGCTGACGACGTTCGCGAGCTGGTACCGGCCGGAGCTCGCCTGCCACCGGCCGGTGCTGACCAGCAGGTAGGCGGCCAGGCAGAGCACGGCACCGACCCAGCCGAGGGCGGTGACGACGGTGTGCACGGCGGGCTCCTGGCGGTTCGGACGGTCGGTCGGACGGACGCGGTGGGTTGGTCGAGCGGTGCCGGGCCGCGATGCCCGACGCCCCGATCGTCGCGCGCCGACACCTTCAGCACAATCGAACTCTGCTGCTCCCGGGGTCAAGCAGAACTGAATGCTCCGATACGCTGACCGGTATGTCCGCAGATCCGCGCCGCCTGGCCTTCCTGCTCGCCGTGCACCGGGCAGGCGGCGTGCTCGCGGCCGCCGACGAGCTGCGGGTGACCCCGTCCGCCGTGTCGCAGCAGATCGCCCGCCTCGAGGCCGAGGAAGGCGTCACGGTGCTGGACCGCGGCCCGCGCGGGGCGACCCTCACCGCCGCGGGGCGGGTGCTCGCGGACGCGGCTGAACGCATCGAGGCCGAGCTGGTGGCGGCGAGCAAGCAGCTGGCCGCCCTGGAGGGCGAGGTCTCCGGCACGGTGACGGTCGCCGCGTTCCAGACGGCGATCCGCGCGGTCGTCGGCCCGACGATCGGTGCCGTCGCCCGCCGGTACCCCGGGATCAACCTCGTCGTCGAGGAGCGCGACAAGACCGAGTCGCTGCGCCGGCTGCGCGAGGGCGACGTCGACGTGGTGCTGCTCGAGCGCGACGCCGACGCCGACACCACCGCACCGCGCGGGCAGCGCGACGTGGTGCTGCTGGAGGAACCGTGGCGGCTCGTGCTCCCCGCCTCGGTCGCGGCACCCGCACAGCTATCCGACCTGCGCGAGGCCACCTGGCTGGCCTCGGTCGAGGGCACGGCGGGGGACAGAGCCCTGCGCCGCATCGCCGGCGCCGTCGGCCCGCTGCGCACCCGCCACGTCTTCTACGACTTCGACGTCGCCCTCGCCCTGGTCGCCGCCGGCCAGGGCGTCGCGATGCTCCCGGCGCTGGCGCTGCAGGGCGAGCTGCCCGACGGGCTGGCGGTGGCGACCGTCCCCGGTCTCGGCGCACGCCGCCTCGTCGCCCGCCACCGTGCCACCCGCACCCAGCCCGGCGCGGCGGTCACCGCGGTCGTCGAGGAGCTCCTGGCGGCCTCCGCCGCGCTCGACCTCGTGTGAAGTCAGCTCCGGGCGCCTGAAAGGACCAGGCGAATCGCCCGCGCCGAGGTGCGTCGCGCGATAGCGTCCGGCCTGGTGACAGGGCTCTGCCACCTCACTCCCGACGACGGGTGGACAGGATGTCAGGACGCGGTCGATGGGTGGTCGCCACGGCGGTGGCGGTGACGACGCTCTGCGTGGCGGGCTGCACCGCGTCCGACCCGCTCGACGGGCTCGGCGGCGACGGTCTCGCGGCGCGATGCGCCGACGAGAGCCTGCCCCGGCTCGAGGACGCCGTGCTGCAGGGCTGCAACGGTGGCGAGGGGCAGGGCCAGTTCGCGGTCAGCCTGGACACCGGCGGCTACGACCTGCTGGTGCTGTGCGAGGACGCCGAGAAGGTGTCGATCGTGACCGACGCGGACGGCCCGATCCCCGTCATGGTGCGGACCGACTGCCCCGAGGGCGCCGACCCGGTGCGCGTGCACGTGGCCGACCTCGAGGCGCCGGTCGACACGATCGTCAAGGTAGCCCAGCAGGGCGAGGGCGAGTCCGCGTGGTTCCTCGTCCCCGAGTGACCGTCGCTCGACCTGGTGTGGTCATACTGGTACCGGTATGGTCCGTCCATGGACGCGGCCGCTCTCATCCGCACGGCCCGCGAGCAGGTGGGGCTGAGCCAGCTCGCGCTCGCGGAGCGCGCCGGCACATCCCAGCCGGCCATCTCGCGTTACGAGTCGGGCGCCAGCTCGCCGTCGATCGAGACGCTCGACCGGATCCTGGCCGCGGCCGGCGCCCGGCTGGAGCTCACAGTCGTCCCCTCACCGCGTCGCCTCGACGTGCGCGGCATACGCATGTCGAAGCTCCGTGACCACCGCGACCGCATCCTGCGCACGGCCCACCGGCACGGCGCCACGAACCTGCAGGTGTTCGGGTCGGTGGCGCGCGGCGAGGACGGGCCCGACTCCGACATCGACCTCCTCGTCGACCTCGACGTGCGCACCCGGGGGCTCCTGCCCGTCGCGGCCCTGCAGGACGAGCTCGAGGAGTTTCTCGGCGAGCGGGTCGACATCGCACCCCGGCAGGCGCTCGCACCGCACGTCGCGACCGCCGCCCTCGCAGAGGCAGTCCCGCTGTGAGCCGCACACCCCAGCAGCGCCTGCAGGACATCCTCGAAGCGATCGATGCCATCGATCGTGCGGACGTGGTGCTGCGTGCACACGACCCGGGGGACGAGATCGCCCTCGTCGCGCTCGACGCCATCCAGTACCGCATCATGACGATCGGAGAGGCCGTGAAGGCACTCCCGCCGTCGTTGCGGAACGACCACCCGGACGTGCCGTGGTCCGACATCGCGCGGATGCGCGACCTGATCGGGCATCACTACTACCGCCTCGACGCGCAGATCGTCCGAGCGACGATTCAGGCACCGATCGCGCAACTGAGGGCGACGTGCCAGGCGGCGCTCGATGCTGGCTGAGCCCCGGCGTCAGCCCGTGACGCGGAGCGTGAACGAGCCGGTGCGTTCCTCGCCGGGGGCCAGGACGAACACGCCGGTGCCGGGCACGCCCGCCTCGTGCAGCGCGAAGCCGCCGTTGACGTTCGTGACGGGCTCGACGGCGAAGTAGCCGCGCCGGCGCGGGGAGTAGAGCACCAGGTGCGAGTAGACCGGGTCGACCTCGACGTCGACGGTGACCGCCGGGTCGTCGTAGGTGATGCGGATCGGGCGGCCGGGCTCGAGGTCGGTGAGGACGTCGTCGATGAACGCGTGCCCCAGGGCGTGCGGGCTGCGGAAGTCGGCGCGGCGGGGCACGTCGCCGGCGGGGCCGGCGGCCATCGCGTCGACCAGGCCGTAGCCGCGGTGCGCGGGCACGTCGAGCACGGGGCCGTCGCCGAGCAGCGCGGCGGGCGTGCCGCCGAGGCCGTGACCGGACCCGACAGGTGCCAGGGTGCGCTGCAGGTACGGGTGGTGGCCGAACCCGGCGGGGAACGGCGTGGTGTCGGCGTTGCGGATGCTCGTCGTGACGACCAGGGCGTCGCCCTCGAGCGCGTAGCGCAGGCGGGAGACGAACCGCCACGGGAAGTTCACGCCGACCAGGTCGCTCGTGTCGAGCTCGAGCTCGACGGCGGAGGCCGTGCGCTCCACGACCGTCCACTCGGCGTACCGGACGGCGCCGTGGATCGCGGTGCCGTCGGCGCCGTTGCGCTGCAGCTGCCACGTGCCGCCCGCGAACGGCAGGCGCCCGCCGCGGATGCGGTTCGACCACGGCACCATGGGGAAGCTCGCGCACTTCTCGGGGTCGCCGAGGCGGGTGCGCGGGGTCGGACGCAGCAGGTCGCGCCACGTCCCGTCGGCCGTGCGGATGCGACCGGCGGCCAGCGAGGCCCCGGTCGCGGGCAGCACGTCGAGCTCCCAGCGGTTCGAGCGCAGCGTGAGCACGCGGGGGTCGGCGGTCGCGTCGGTGACGGGGGACGTGGTGTGCACGACGCGCCCGACGGTGGCGACCGCAGCCGCCACCGTCGAGCCCGTGCGCGCGTGCTGTGCGTGCGTCATGGACCCTGGACCGACCCGCAGGTCAGAGGGTGACCTCGACGCGGACCGTGGACCCGGCCGGTGCGTACGGCACGTGGTTGCCCTCGACCGGGGTGCCGTCGACCACGAGGCTGCCGCGCGCACCCGGCGTACCGGAGTTCGTCACGACGATCTCGTACGTCGCACCGCGCGCCACACGGGTCACCGTGAACGAGGGGACCTCCGGGCCGATCTGCGGGTCGACGACCAGGCCGTCGTAGTCCGGGCGGACACCGAGCAGGTACTGCGACACGGTGACGAAGTTCCACGCCGCGGTACCGGTCAGCCACGAGTTCTTGGCCTCGCCGTGCCGGACGGCCTCCTTGCCGGCGATCATCTGCGCGTACACGTACGGCTCGAGCCGGTGCACGTCGGAGATGTCCTCGCGGTACGCCGGGGTGATCCGCTTGTAGTAGTCGAACGCGCGGGCGCCGTTGCCGACGACCGTCTCGCCGATGATGACCCACGGGTTGTTGTGGCAGAAGATGCCACCGTTCTCCTTGTACCCGGGCGGGTACGTGGAGACCTCACCGAGCTCGATCTGGTACGTCGTGTACGCGGGGTACTGGAGCACCATGCCGTGGTCGGTCGCGAGCATCTCGTTGACCGAGGCGAGCGCCTTCACCGCGGGGGCGTCGGCGTCGTCGGGGCCGTTGCCCACACCGATGCCGGCCATGACCGCGAAGCCCTGCGGCTCGATCCAGATCTTGCCCTCGGGGTGCTCGTCGGTGCCGATCTTGTTGCCGTAGAAGTCGTACGCGCGCAGGAACCAGTCGCCGTCCCAGCCGTGCGTGAGGACGGCCTCGCGCATCGCCTCGACGGCCGCACGGGCCTGAGCGGCGACCTCGGTCAGGCCACGGCGGTCGGCCAGCTCGGCGTACTCGGCGCCGTAGAGGACGAACTGCGCGGCGATGAACACCGACTCCGCGACGCCACCGGCCTGGTTCTCGGTCGTCTGGAACGACTCGCCCGGCGTGGTGGAGAAGCAGTTGAGGTTCAGGCAGTCGTTCCAGTCGGCGCGGCCGATGAGCGGCAGGCCGTGCGGGCCGAGGTTGTCCACCGTGAAGCGGAACGAACGCGTGAGGTGCTCGAACAGCGACTCGGCGAGCGACTCGTCGTTGTCGAACGGCACCTGCTCGTCGAGGATCGAGAAGTCGCCCGACTCCTTGATGTACGCGGCGACGCCGGCGATCAGCCACAGCGGGTCGTCGTTGAAGCCCGAGCCGATGTCGTTGTTCCCGCGCTTCGTCAGCGGCTGGTACTGGTGGTACGCCGAGCCGTCGGGGAACTGCGTGGCGGCGATGTCGAGGATGCGCTCACGGGCACGCTCGGGGATCAGGTGCACGAAGCCCAGCAGGTCCTGGTTCGAGTCGCGGAAGCCCATGCCGCGGCCGATGCCCGTCTCGAAGAACGACGCCGAGCGCGACATGTTGAACGTGACCATGCACTGGTACTGGTTCCAGATGTTGACCATCCGGTCGAGCTTCTCGTCGGTGCTGGTGACCGAGTAGGTCGACAGCAGACCCGTCCAGTGCTCGCGCAGCTTCTCGAACGCGGCGTCGGTCTGCTCGGTGGTCGCGAAACGGCTCAGCAGGGCGTGCGCACGCTCCTTGTTGACGAGCTGGTGGTCGTCGTCCGCCCACTTCTCCTCGTCCGGGTTCTCGACGTAGCCGAGCACGAACGTGAAGGTCTGCGACTCGCCCGGCTGCAGCGACACCTCGAGGGAGTGCGAGCCGATCGGGTACCAGCCGGAGGCCACCGAGTTGGCGGACTTGCCGGAGAACGGCACGGTCGCCTCACCCAGGCCGTTGTAGGCGCCGACGAACGAGTCGCGGTCGGTGTCGAAACCGGCGGCGTGGGCGTTCACGGCGAACACGGCGTAGTGGTCGCGGCGCTCGCGGTACTCGGTCTTGTGGTAGATCGCCGAGCCGTAGGGGCTGTCCTGCTCGACCTCGACCTCGCCGATGGAGAGGTTGCGCTGGTAGTTCGTCTGGTCGTCCTGGGCGTTCCACAGGCAGAACTCGACGAACGAGAACAGGGTCGCGGACTTCAGCTCCGTCGAGGTGTTCGTGACGGTGACCTTCTGCACCTCGGCGGTCTCGCCCATGGGCACGAAGAACAGCGTCTCGACCGACAGGCCGTTGCGCTCGCCCACGATCCGCGAGTAGCCCAGGCCGTGCCGCGCCTCGAAGTGGTCCAGCCCGGCCTTGACCGGCAGCCACGACGGGGTCCAGACGTCGCCGCCGTCGTTGACGTACAGGTACCGGCCGCCCGCGTCGGCGGGGATGTTGTTGTAGCGGTACCGCGTCAGGCGACGCATCTTGGCGTCGCGGTAGAACGAGTACCCGCCGGCCTGGTGGGACAGCAGCGAGAAGAACTGCTCCGAGCCGAGGTAGTTGATCCACGGGTACGGGGTGTGCGGCGTCGTGATGACGTACTCGCGTGCCTCGTCGTCGAAGTGGCCGTAACGCATGCCCAAGCCTTCCGGGTGGTTCCACAGGGAGAGAGCAGCCACGCGTGGGGCGGCGGCCCGCAGCGGTGCTGGGCGCCTGTGCCTACGTGCGGCGGGTGCGGTGCGAGAGCGCTCCCACGCACTCACGTTGCCGAGCATAGTGCCTGACGTTGTGCCTGGCGAACACTCAGGTGGCGGGCTGTTCCGGGGCCCCTCGGGTGGCCTGCTCAAGCAGCTGCCGGGTCCGGTACGGCATCACCTGGGCGAGCGAGACCGACGTCGCCGCCCGCACCACGCCGTCGATCGCGAGCATCGCGTTCGCGATCCGGTAGAGGTCCTGCGTGTCCCGGGCGACCACGCGCGCCAGCACGTCCCCGTCGCCGGTCGTGGCATGCATCTCGACGATCTCGGGGATCGCGGCCAGCCCTCGCGACGCGGCCTCACCGGCGGCCTGGTCGATCTGCAGCGAGATGAACGCGACCAGGTCGAACCCCAGCGCCGCCGGCGGGACGCGGCGGCTGAACGGTTCGAGCGCCCCCTCGCGCGCGAGCCGCTGCAAGCGGGCGTGCACCGTGTTGCGGGAGATGCCGAGGGTGCGGGCCAGGACGACCGCCGGGGCGTCGGGCTCGTCGTCGAGCGCCAGGAGGATCCTGGCGTCGAGGGGATCGAGCGTCGTCATGCTGTGCAGTCTGACGCATCTGCGCCGAATCATCGAGCAGACTGCGCAGTTGTTACCCACATGGTTGTGCACACCTGTGGACAGCCGGAACCATCGCGCACGTGACCCTCGCTCCCGCCCGCGCCGTCGAGACCCCTGGTCGACCCGGCGTCCCGGCTGCCCCGGCCGTGCCCGCCGACGCACCGGCCGCAGATCCCGACGCGCTCCGGCACAGCCGCGTCGAGGACGTCGCAGGACTGCTCACCGGCACGTTCGTCGTCTCCCTCGGCGTGCACCTGCTCGACATCGGCGGTGCCGTCACCGGCGGCACCGCCGGCCTCGGCTTGCTGCTGCGGCACGCCGTCGACCTGCCGTTCGGCGTGCTGTTCCTGGCCGTCAACGCCCCGTTCCTGGTGCTCGCCCTCGTGCGCAAGGGGTGGCAGTTCACGCTGCGGTCGCTGCTGTCGGTCGGGCTCGTGTCCGCGTTCTCCGCCCTGCAGCCGCACGCCCTGCCCGGGCTCGACCCCGACCCGCTGTATGCCGTGGTCGTCGGCAACCTGCTCGTCGGCATCGGCCTGCTCGTGCTCGTCCGGCACCGCGCCAGCCTGGGCGGCTACACCGTCGTCGCGCTTCTCGCCCAGGAGCGCCGCGGCTGGCGCGCCGGCTACGTGCAGATGGGGCTCGACCTGGTCACCGTGCTGTTCGCCGCCACCGTCGCCGACTGGCGGACCGTGGGGCTCTCGCTCATCGGGGCCGTGGTGGTCAACCTGGTGCTCGCGCTCAACCACCGGCCGGGGCGGTACCTGGGGGTGTGACCTGGGGAGGCACCGCAGTAGTCGCCGCCCGAAGGGCACCATTGCCCCGGCTCTGCTCGGAGTAGGTTCCCTGGTCAGGGGATGATCCGCCGCGCAGCCTGCGACGGACGGCAGTGCTCGCGCCAGGGGGATGACATGGGGAGCGGACCGTGGTTCGGGCCGAAGCGCATCGGGTGGGGCCTCGGCCCGCGGACGTGGCAGGGCTGGGCCGTGACAGTCGGGGGTGCGGCGCTCGTGATCGTGCTCGCTCGAGCCCTCGGGTCCTGAGGTGCCGTCGGACTGGATCGCCATCGTGGCGCCCACGATCGTGGTGGCAGCACTGGTCGTCTGCCTGGTCTGCACCGGTGGGATCGTCGTCGATCCGGGGCGCTCGGAACTCGTCGCGCGGACCGCATGGCGCATTCCCTCGACGGCGCTGATCTGCTCGGCGCTGGCGACCGGCCTCATGTACCGGACGCTGCTCGCGACCGCCATGTGCCTCGGGTCCCTTGCCCTCGCAGGCGTCGTCCTGAGGTTCTCGCCGGAGCGGCCCGCCTCAACCGCTCCGACCTACGCGGGCAGTCGCGCGATCCCGCCCGCCGATCCGTGGGTGACGCGGCGCAACGTGCTGATCTACGCCTCGATAGGGCTGCAGTGCGTGGCGTTCTGGATCTACGCGGGTGTGCGGTGATGGTTCACGGCTCAGGAGCGCGTGACGCCGATGTCGCGCGCCGTGCCGCGGCCGTCGACCAGGCAGGCGCGGGCCCGTGCTGAGCGACGCGCCCGACTGGTTCGCATGGATCCTTCTGCTCGTGCTGCTGGCCGGCGCGGTGCTGGTCATCAGCGGGGGTGTCGTCAGGTCGGTCTCGCAGGTTCCCAGCGACGCCACGATGCGGCGGGTGTCGGCGGCGACTTGGTGGGTCAGCCCGGGCCTGGTGACCGTGGCCGGCGCGTGCACGGTGTGGGCCGTCCGGGCCGAACCTGGGCTTGCCGCCGGGGTCGCAGTCCTGACGGTGGGCGGCGCGATGTTGGGGTGGCGATGGCGGCCGAGCCGCGCCGACAGGGTGCGCCTTCCGCGTGTGATGGTCCGCGCGCGTGCCGCCGTCCCCGTCCCGATCCGTGACGCGGCGGCCTGGCACCGGCAGATGGTGCAGCTCGTGACCGGTGGCGTGCTGCTGGTCGTTGCTGCGTCGGTGCTCAGGTGATGAGGCTGGCGATGGGCAAGGACGGCGTGACCGACGGCCTGCGGTGGCGGCGTGCGCTGGTGCTCGTCAGCCATGGTGAAGTGCTCGTCGTGGTGTGACGTCAGCCCTCGGTTGCGTGGTCGGGCGCGCGAGCGGCACTATAAGCATTATCAGAAGGAGTCCGACAATGCTTATAGACGATGTGTGGGTGGCGCTGTGGCGTGCGCACGACATCAAGGCGGCGACACTCGCGGGCACCAGCGTGCACGGCGACGTAGTCCTGGCCGGACCGGGCTTCTCCGCGACCGCGTACGAGGTGCAGACGCTCAGCGTGCTGCATCCTTCGCGGATCCGCCGCCACCTCTCACAGCAGAAGAACGACCACAGAGGTCGGCCCCTCTCGCGCGACGGCGCTGATCTCCTCGTTGTCGAGGCGGCATCTCCGGCGGCACTGGAGGTCGCACGTGTGGAGCGTGTGTCCGTCCTCATCGCCCCCGATCGCGGCCCGGTGCGAGGCACCCTCATCGACGCGGACGACGTCGAGCACACCATCGACGCCGGCGACGCGTCGGCCGAGGCTCGCCCTGGCGAGGCCCGGCGGCGCGGGCGGACGCCGTGGGGGACGTACTCGCTGCTGCTGGAGATGCTGCGCGAGACCGAGCCGCGAAGCCAGACGACGCTGGCGGCCGAGGTGGGCGTCACACAGGCCCGTGCATCCCAGGCTCTCAATCAGCTCTCCGGCCTCGTGGAACGCCGCGCCCGCGGGTGGACCGTGACGTCGCAGCGCGACGCGGCGCAGTGGCTGGTCGAGCGGTATCCGCGCCCGCGGCTGTCGTCCACCTGGCTGACGCTCGACGATCCGGTCCCGGCGACGCAGAGCATCGCCCGCCTCCTGTCGGACGCGCGTGTGCGATACGCCGTCACAGGCCAGGTCGCCGCAGACGTCATCGCGCCGTGGGCGCGCCCCACCCGCACGACCATCTGGACGGACCGGCTCGTCGACCTGGAGGACGCCGGGTGCACACCGGTGACCTCGGTCGAGGCCACCGTCACCATCGCCGTTCCGGACGACCCGCGGGCGTTGACGTCGACGAGCGAACGTCACGGGTTGGTTGTCGCCGACTCGTGGAGGGTCTGGCTGACCTTGATGCAGGACGGTGATGTCGACGCCGCGAACCACCTGCAGAGCAAGCTTGTCGCAGAGGCGTCCGCGTGAGCGCCCTGACACTGCAGTCGGCGTCACGAGCGACAGATGCCGGGTGGCTGGCGGCGGCGGACATCGCTCACATCACCTCCGCCCTCGGCGTGCAGTACCGGTTGGTCGGGGGACTGGCCGTGACGCTGCTCGTGCACCATCACGGTGCCGACGGGCTCGCCCCCGCTCGGGAGACCGCCGACGCCGACCTCGGTGTGCCGTTCGACGTCTGCGGTGACGAGCGGCTGCTGCAGGCGCTCGTGGGTGCCGGGTACGTCCAGGTGCAAGGCAACAGGTTCGTGCGGATCGACGGCGAGCGTGAGCTGGTGATCGACGTGCTGGCCCCCTCGTACGAGGGCAGGCTCGTCACCAGTCAGCAGCACGGGCCCCTCGTGGTGGACGAGGTACCAGGGCTGCACACAGCGCTGATGGAGCCACCGACCGAGGTCGAGATCGCTGCCGTGCTCACGGATCGGACGGAGATCTGGGCTGTGCTGCTGCTGCCGGACGTGGCAGCGGCAATCGTGATGAAGGCACTCGCGTACAAGGGTCGGTTCGCGAAGTCGGACGCGATCGACATCCATCGACTTCTGGAGACCGCGAACCTGGCGGGCCGCACCGTCGACGACTGGCCGTCTCGTACGGACGCGCGTGACGCGTCCGTGGTGCTGCACGACTGGTTCGGAACGAGCCGACCGCCTCGTCATCTGACGGGAACCGCCGCGGCGCGGACTCGACTGCTCGTCAAGCGTGTGGTGCCGCCGCCGGGCTGAGGTGTGCCGAACGGCAGGTCGTCCGGCGAATTCGCAGGTCAGGAGCGATGCCGGTCCCTACGATCGGACGGTCACCGTCGACCCTCGGAGGAACCGTGCACGCCGATCTCACCGCTGTCCTGGACCGCCTCGTCGCTGCACTGGCCGAGGACCCGCGCGTGCACGGCGGCTGGTTCTACGGGTCGGTCGGGCGAGGCGGGTGGGACGAGCTGTCCGACTACGACGTCGTCTTCCTCATCGACGACGTCGACTTCGAGGCGGTCGCGGCCGACGTGCCGGCGCTCGTGGCGGGCGCGTGCGACGAGCTGCTGATCTCCTGGCCGGAGAACTACAACTCGCCGGTCTTCAAGAACTTCGGCACCCTGGTGCGCGTCGGCCAAGCCCTGCACCAGCTCGACTTCTTCATGCTCAACGCCGATCACGTCGACGACTGGTGGTGCCGTCAGCACCTCAAGTCGGCAACCCGCGAGAACCTCGTCTTCGACCGCGACGGACGGGTCGGCCAGCTCCTGGACCGAGGGCTGCGGACGGACGACGCCCGGCCCGACCCGAACCGGTGCTTCGACACCTACTGGTTCCACGCCGAGATGCTCATCAAGTACCTGCTGCGCGGCGACGTCTTCAAGATCCTCAAGAACCTCGAGTTCCTGCGCCAGGCGCACGCCGACCTGCTGCTCAGCCGGTACGACACCCTCGACTGGGGCGGCTGGGAGTCCAAGGTGAAGCACTGCGTCCCGGCCGAGAAGCAGGCGCACCTGCTGACGTACGCGACGACACCGGACCTCGACTCGCTTCGGGCCGCTGTGGTGCAGGGGGTGGGGGAGTTCGCCCGCGACGCACGCGAGGTCTTCGCCGCCGCCGGGCTGCCCTATCGCGAGGGGGTGGCGGCCACGGTCATGGAGTACGTCACCGAACGTGTGAGCGGCACCTCGGGCGTGGACTCCGCCCCCGATCTCGGCGTGAGCGGTTCCGCAAGGAGCGCCTGAAGGTCGGTCCCAGTCATTGCTCCGTTAGCCGATCCGGAAGTGACCGACCGTGGTGCGTCGGAAGGCATCTGTTGTGCCCGTCCGCGTGGAAACTGCAGGTCAGCCGAAATGTCCGAGGCTGAACGGGTGAAGGAGTCGCGGTCTTCTCGTCACGCTCCTGACCTGAGTGGCAGGCGACGATGCCTCGAGTGCCGCCGAGGAGGACCGATGGACCTAGAAGTGAGGGAGAGCGGCGAACGGCTCACGCAGTATGGGGAGGTCGTCCCTTCGGACGTGCCGACGCAGGGCCAGTCGTCGGTGTGGGCCGTCCGGGGTTAGGACGCTGAGTGCCGCGATGTGCGACCCATTTCTTCGGCGTTCATCGCCGTTCGTAGGCGAGTTCTTGCGCGGGCGAGCCGGCTTGTCACCGTGGTGATGGAACACCCGAGGACCGCCGCCGCCTCCGTTGATGTGCAACCAGCCAGGACGACCAGCTCAATGACCGCACGCTGTTGCGGCGTCAGGGTCGCAAGTAGCCCTGCGACTGCCACCTCGTCCACGATTCGGCTCGCTGGGTCTCCGGTCATGTCCTCCGGCTGAGCGCTGAGCCGGACTGTGAGCCGGTTCGAGCGGTCGCGCTGGTCACGCTGCTGCTGGAGCAAGTTCTTCGCGACGCCGTAGAGCCAAGCACGACGACGCGAGTCGCCGACCGGGATCTCCCCCCACCGTCGCCAGGCGACCAGAAAGACCTCGGAGATGACGTCCTGCGCAGTGCACGGGTCGGTGCGTTGTGTGGCGAACCACGTGAGCTCACCTCGAGTGGCCCGATAGAGCGCGTCGAACTCGGCTTCGGGCGAGGGGTGTCGCGGCGACTGCTCGACCGCGGGATCCAGCAAGATCAGCGCCCGACTATCCTCGCCGCCTGGCTGGGCGAACGGCTGGGACCGGCAGACGTGCCTTTCATCCTCCCGGGGTGCCGCTGCTCGCGCGACGAGTTGGCTCGGTTACGTGTGGAGTAAGTCACGCTGGCCCATCCTCGGACGGAGCCTGAGATCACCCCTGTCACATGTGACATGGGTCACATGTGTGATCGTGCGTGACAATCTGGTGCGATTCGCTGACGTATAGACGACGGGGCCTCGTCAAAGAGCGTCAATCGACGCATGAGCGATCAAGCAGGAGGAACAGCATGTCCATCAAGATGGGCAAGCCGTCGCGCGCACGTCGAGCGGTCTCGGCTCTCGTTGCCGCGACGGCCCTCGTGGGGGGCGCGGTTGCGATGGCGACACCGGCATCGGCCGCGCCGTCGTGCACGGCCAGTTACGTCTGCTTCTGGACTGGGGCCGACGCGACCGGTTCGAAGTACAGCTACCAGCTTCAGGCGAACCACACGTTCACGACCGCGTCGGTCTACTACAACTACAACACGGACTCGATCTCGTTCTGGACCGGCAGCAGCGGCACGGGCGACCTCATCACGCACTACACGACGTCACAGCGAGGGTTCCGCAACTGGTCGACCGACAACTGGGACCGGTGCCGGTCGCACCAGAACCACTACTGATCGACATGTCACGAGGCGAGGGCCGTCACGCCCTCGCCTCGTGACATGCGTCACACTGCGACGAGGTGATCCGCGCGTCCCCATCGGGATGAGGTGGTGTGACGAGCTGGAGGGCAGCGGAAGGCGGGGGGCGGTCATCGACGCGGCGGCGTTTCGTGTGTTCTTCACCCGGCTGGCCCCTGAGGTGAGGCGGTGGGCTGTGCGCGTCGTTGGACAGGACGCGGCCGACGACGTCGTCGCTGAGACCTTCACGGTGGCTTGGCGGCGACGGGACCACCTGCCGGAGGATGAGGACCATCGACGGGCCTGGGTCTTCGTCGTGGCCCGCCACAAGGCGTCCCACGCGCGTGCGCGACGCACTCGTGACAACGCTCTGCAACGTCGGCTGGTGGAGGTTGGTGCGCCGATCGTTGGTCAGGACGTCGCGGACGTCGTCGTGGCCTCGACGTACGCCGCGACCGTGCTTCGTGACCTCAGCCCCGACGACCGGGAGGTGCTCATGCTCGTCGGTGTGGAGGGTTTGAGCCCCGCGGATGCCGCCGCCGTCCTCGGGTGCAGCATGAGCGCGATGACGACTCGGCTCTCGCGTGCACGTCGCCGCCTCGAGGCGAGACTCGTGGACGGCGAGGCCGCTGTCTCGCTCGGGGGCACGCCGTGACCCCCGCCGACGACGACGCCCTGGCCCTGCGACGACTGGCCTCCGAGCTCGGCCTTGGCGCGACGCACCCCCCGGATCGGCGCCCCGCGGACGAGCCCCACGATGGCTGGGCGGAGGCGATGCTCGAGCGCGTCATGTCCGAGGAGCTGGTCTCCACACCGGCCGCACCCCAGCGCCCTGTCGCCGCGCTGCCCGTGCGACACCGCCGAAGGCCCCTGGGCCTGGTGGCGGCCTGTCTGGCGGTTCTGGCGGCGATCACCGGCGTGGTGATCTCTCGCCCGGCACCGGCAGCCGCCGTCGCGCCGATCCTCGCCTTCTCCGATGTGGATCCCGCATCGCTGGCACCGACCTCGGGGGCTCCGGCGCGGGCTGAGCTCTTGGCGATCGCGGCGAGCGCACAGGTGAGCGAACCGGCACCGCACAGCCCGTCGGCCACGGCGCAGCACGTTGTCGCCGACCAGTGGCGGCTGGAGATCGAGGTCGGCGGCGAGGTGACGTTGACGATCCGGCCCACCCATCAGGACTCGTGGCTGTACGCGGACGGGCAGGTGCGTGTGCGGGAGGTCGCGACCGCAGCTCGGTTCGACGAGTCCGGCCAGCAGGTCGGGGCCGACCGGGACGGCGACGTCACCCGTGACGACCTGGGATCGAGCGAGGGGCGCGGGGCGTTGTGGGCCCAGCAGCTGCCCCGCGACCCGGCGGAGCTCACCGACCTGCTGCTGCGCGGCAGCGAGGACGTGGCCACGGACCCCACGCGCCCATCCGTGGTGCTGACCGGTCGGATCGTCGACCTGTTCGGCACGTGGGTCGTCCCGCCCGATCTGGCGGCCTCCCTGTGGACCGCACTGGCCCAGTTCGACGATGTTCGCGACCTGGGCGACGTGACCGATCGTGCGGGTCGCGCAGGCAGGGCGTTCTCCGTGTGGGACGAGAACACTCAGACACTCGAGGTCCTCATCGTGGACACGACGACCGGGGCGCTGCTCGGGCGCGAGGGCGTGCTCTTCGCCTACCCCGGTGTGGTCACGGATCAGCAGCTGTCTGCCCCGCGCGTCGGGTACTTCACGACGTTCCTCAGCTCGACATGGACCGACGCCGGCTGATGTGACACAGGGCACACGCCGGCCTGTGATCGGGGGACCGTCGCCCGGATGAACAGGTGAAGTGACGCGTTCGCGTCGCCGCCACCTGGAGGTTCTGCCATGACCCGCCGAGCATCCCTCGTCGCTGCCGTGCTGCTGGTCGCTGTCGCCACGCTGGCCGCCGGTTGCTCGAGCGAGAGCCCGCAGCCCGAGAACACGGCGCAGGTGAGCGACTCGTCCCTCATCGCCGGGGCCTACGCCAACCCGCTGGACCCGATCATGTTCCCCGATGCGACCCAGCAGTCCCTCATCACTGCCTCCCTCGAGGAGGTCGTGTCCGAGTGCATGGCTCAGGCGGGCTTCACCTACCAGGCCGGCGACGCCTTCCCTCAGCGGAGGGGCGCTGCAGATGCCCAGTACACCTACTCGGTGACCGACCCCGAGGCCGCCGCGCAGTACGGCTTTCACCCAGCGAGCTGGGTCCAGAACCAGCCGGCGGCCGGCGCGGCAGCGGCCACCCGGGCAGAGGGGTACGACCCTGCACTGTTCGGGGAAGCCGACACCGAGGTCGCCGACAAGGACGGCACGGTGATCGCCACCTACGACCCCGACTCGTGCTCGGGCAAGGCCAAGGACAGCGTGACCCCTCAGTGGGCGCAGCAGGACAGGATCGTCAACGTCGCGGCCGACATCCTGCTGGCGGTCAGTGACGAAGTCGCCGAGAACCCCGAGGTCAAGGCCGCGAACCAGAAGTGGAGCACGTGCATGGCGCAGGCGGGGTTCGACTACGCCACGCCGATGGACGCGAACAACGACGAACGGTTCGCCACGGACCTGCCCACCGCTGCTGAGATCCCGGTGGCAGTCGCGTCGGCCACCTGCCAGCACGAGTCAGGGCTGCTGCGCACCTGGTCGAAGACTCGCGCCGAGCTGACGCAGACCGAGCTCGACAAGTACCCCGGGATCGTCACCGAGTGGCTGCAGCTGCAGGACGACGCGGCCACGCGAGCGACGAGCTGACGTGCGCGCCACACGAGCGATTGCCACCTCCGCGGTCGCAGTTCTGCTGGTCGCAGCAGGCGTCGCCGGGGGCATGCTGCTCCACTCGCCCGACGAGCACGTCACGGTCGACGTCCCGCAGAGCGTGCTCACCGCCCCGGTCGAGTCTCGACCGCTGACGACGCAGTACACGGGCACGGGTACCTTCTCCACCGGCGCCGAGCTGACCGTGTCCGTGGCCGCACCCGCCGGGATGAGTGCTGTCGTGACCGCCGCACCGGTCGCAGCAGGAGCGGACGTCCAGCTGTGCGACGCGCTGATCGAGGTCAGCGGACGCCCGGTGATCGCGCTCGGCGGAACTCTGCCGGCCTACCGGGACCTGACGGTCGGCGACAGCGGGCCCGACGTCAGCCAGCTCCAGCAGGCCCTGAACGACTGCGGCATCAAGACCACCGTCGACGGCACGTTCGGCACCGCCACGGCACGGGGCCTGGAGAGCCTCTACCGGCGAGCCGGCTACAAGCCCGTCTCATCCGCCACAGCGGCACTGACCCCCACCACCGCATCCGGCGACGGAGCCACCACGACCAGCACCGCGACCCCGACGGTCACCACGGCCCAGGTCACCACAGCGGCGTATCAGCGTGCGGCAGCCGACGAAGCCGACCCGTCGGCCACGGCACCACCGGCCGAGACCGCCGCCCCGACACCGACACCGAGCCCCGCACCGACGGCCATCGCCGCCCGAGGTGAGCTGCTGTTCGTGCCAGCCGCGGCGCGAGTCGTCAGCATCGGAGCCGTCGGTGCCGTCATCGACACCCAACCCGCGCTGCGCCTGACCCTCACGGGAGACAGGTTCACGATCGCGTTCAGTGCGGCCCAACGCGCAGCAATCGCCGCCGGCACGCCCGTGACGATCAGCCGCGACGCGTGGACCATCACCCTTCCCTTGCCGCAGCTCCCAGATCAAGCCTCCGTCGACGCGAACGGCACCCCGACCTACCCTGTTGCGCTCGACCTGCCGGCACCGGTGACCGCCGACTTCTACGGGCAGGCAGGGCAGTTCACGATCACGGTCGGCCAGGCCGAGCCATACGACCTGGTCGTGCCGGTGTCCGCCGTCTTCGAAGACACCACAGGAACGATGTACGTCCAGCGAGCGACCCCCGCCTCGAGTGCGATGGCCGCCCCGACGACGGAGCAGGTCACCGTGTCGGTGACCGCCTCGGCCGAGGGCTACGTCGCCCTCTCGGTCCTCGACGGCCACCTCACCATCGGCGACGAGGTGGTCATCGGTGAGCAGTGATCCGCCGCTGCTCGAGCTGCAAGACGCAGCCCGTGCCTTTGGCGCCGGGGACTCGAGGGTTCGGGCGCTGAACGGCATCAGCCTCCAGGTCAGAGCCGGCACGTCGCTGGCCATCACGGGACGATCCGGGTCCGGCAAGTCGACCCTGCTCAACGTCCTCGGACTGCTCGAGTCGCTCACCGGCGGCCGCTACCTCCTCAACGGACGCGACACCGGTGCACTGCCGGCGCGCGAGATCGATGAGCTGCGCGCGAGCACCTTCGGCTTCGTCTTCCAGGCGTTCCACCTCGTGCCGTATCTCACCGTCGCCGAGAACGTCGAGCTCGGCCTGACCTACCGCCGCCGCCCCCGTCGCGAGCGCACGCACCACATCGACGCGCTGCTGGAGCAGGTGGGCCTGACCCACCGACGAGACATGGCCGTCACCACCTTGTCCGGCGGAGAGAAACAACGGGCGGCGATCGCGCGAGCCCTGGTGCGTCGCCCCCTGGTGCTCCTCGCCGACGAACCGACCGGCAACCTCGACGACGCATCCGCCGCCGACGTGCTGCGCCTCTTCGACGCCATCGTGGCCGGTGGGGTCGCGCTGGTGATGGTCACCCACGACCTCAGCACGGCGGCACGAGCGGGCCAGCAGATCCACCTGCGCGACGGGCGAGTCCAGCCGTGAGCACGCGCTCACGGCGCCACGGGGCCGACTGGGCGCTCATCACGCGCCACAGCGTCGCCGCGATCTCTCGCCGCCCAGGACGGTCCCTCATCACGGCCATCGGCGTCGCCCTCGGCATCGCGGTCTTCCTGGTCACCGTCGGGTGGTCCCAGACCGTCAGCTCACAGATCAACCAGACCTTCGACGAGCTGACAGCAACCCAGCTGCGCATCCGAGACACCCAAGCCGATACCGCCACCGATGCGGCCATGCCCGACGACTTCGAGACGCGCATCGCCCAGATCGGGGGTGTCGTCGCAGGCGGCCGACTGTGGGAGGCCGGCAACTTCGACGTCGCCGCATCCAGCGCAGCCGAACCCAGCACTCTGCCGGTCCTGGTCGTCGACCCGGGACTCCTCGACGCCGTGGGCGCCACCCTCGCATCGGGACGCCTACCCGACGCCACGATCGCGAACCTCGACCAACCCGTCGCCGTCCTCGGCGCCGCAGCCGCCAAGAGCCTCGGCGTCCCGGCCACGCGCTCGGGAACCGCCATCCGCATCGGCTCCATCGACACCCTCGTCATCGGGATCCTCGCCGACGCCGGTACAGCCACCGAGCTCAGCGGGGCGGTGATCGTCACCACCACCGCCCCCATCGAACCCGGCAACACCCCCGCTCCACCGATGCAGATGTCCGCCATCGTCCGCGTGGAGCTCGGCACCGCCTCACAGGTCGCCAACCAGCTTCCCGTCGCCGTACGACCGGACAACCCCGGGCGGCTCGGCGTCCTGGTGCCACCCGAGCCTGCAGCCCTGCGCGGGAGCGTGCAGACCTCCCTGAACACCCTCGCCTACGGCGCAGCCGCGCTCTCCCTCATCATCGGCGCAATCGGCATCATGAACTCGATGCTGATGTCGGTCGCCCAACGCTCAGGCGAGATCGGGCTCCGCCGCTCTCTCGGCGCAGCCCGGCGGCACGTCCTGGTGCAGTTCCTCCTCGAAGGGGCCGCCCTGGGCCTCGCCGGCGCGATCGTCGGCACCATCGCCGGCGAGCTGGCCCTCGTCACGCTGGCGAAGTCGAACGGTTGGGAGCCGGTCCTCGCCCGAACCCTGCTGCTTCTCGCACCCGCCGCCGGCCTGGCGGTCGGAGCACTCGCATCCCTGTACCCAGCGCTGCGGGCCGCCCGCATCAACCCGGCAACCACCCTGCGCAACTAGAGCGGCGAAGCGGCAAGCCACACCTAGTCGATGGGGCCGACCTCGGTGCGTGACACCCAGGCGAACCACCACGGCGAACGGGACCGCCCCGGGCTCGGTTGACTCCTGGGCTGCGAGGACGTGGTCCTCGCTGGAAGGATCAGCATCGTGCCTGTCGCATACCGGCCGGAGTTACCGCGTGACGTGATCGCAGTCGCCCGCCGCGGCGAGCCATGCTGAGCGCAGCCGTGGGGCTCTTCGTATGAGGTACCGCGCGTTGACCAGCCGCAGCCCGTGGTGGTGGATCGTCGTCGTGGTTGCGCAGGCGACAACCAAGGTCGCGGGTCACGGGGACTCGACGCGGGTGCGCACCGCGGTCGGTGCCGCATTCGGGCCGAGGCCCGACCCCGCGGCGAGACGCGCTCTCATGCTTGCGACCAGCGGCCTGCTCGTCCTTGCGGCGATCGGACTGAGCGTCCTGGCGCTGCTGGTTCTTGCGCTCGCCGCACCGAGCGTGAGCCTCTACTCGGCCGTGCTCGCTCCGGCATACCTGGTCGGCGCGATCGCCGTTGCATGGTCGATCCGCGCCGGGCTGAACGAGGTCGACGACAGGCGGAAGCGTCAGTTCGCGGACGTGGGTTCTGCGCTGCCGTCATGGTGGACGCAGCCCGCGACGCTCGACCTCGCGATCGCCCTTGCGGTGGCGTCGGCACTCGTCCTCGTCCCATAGCGGCTCGAGCATCGGCGGTCGGTCCGCCCCGATCTCACACCACCCGGATGCAGACGGCCGAGTTCTCGGTGCCGGCTCGCTCGCGGTGGATCAGTGGCGCGGGCGCCGCTGGTGGGCGCCTCGCTACCGGGTCGTTGTTGTGGCCTCGGCCGGGTCGCTGGCGGGAGTGGTTCGCTGGTCAGGAGGCCGTGCGACGCTTCGGTCGGAGGCTCCGGGCACGAGGGGGAGCTCGGCGGCACGGTCCGGGCCCTGCAGCGCGGCATCAAGGCCGTCCTCGACCCGACGTGCATCCTCAACCCGGGCAAGAAGCTGTAGGCCCGGCGCCCGGCACGCCCCGACTTTGGTCGGACACGGCAGGGGACCTGCGCGGGAGCCGCCCGCGGGTCGGTGGACCCTAGCCTGGCGCCATGCCCACCGCCCCGGCGTCCGTCGCCTCGCTCGCCCCGCCTGCCTCCGGTGCGCGTCGGGGACGTGGCCGTGCGGTGTGGGGCACGACGTGGCGGTTGCTGCTGGCGTGCCTGCTGGGTGCCGGGGCGTTCGCGATCATGGTCGTCGACCCGCCCCGACCGACGCCCGGCCAGATCGTCGTGGACGTCGTGCTGGGCCTGGCGACGATCGTGCTGCTGCCCTGGCGTCGCCGGTGGCCGTTCCCCTTGGCGCTGCTGGCGGCGGTGACGGCGGGCTTCTCGTCGTTGGGGTTGGCGGCCGCGGGGATCATGGTGATCTCGCACGCGACCCACCGGCGGTGGAAGCAGATCGCGGTGGTCGGCGCGGTGTGGACGGCCTCGGGGCTGGTGTACGACCGCATCTCGGTGACGCTCGAGCCGATGCACTGGAGCCTGGTCGTCGGTGGCGACCTGTTGGCGTACGCGTTCTGCGTGGCGACGGGCGCGTACATCGGGGGGCGTCGGGACCTGCTGGCGTCGTTGCGGGCGCAGGTGGAGGCGGCGAACCGGGAGCGGTTGGGGCTGGAGGACCGGGCCCGGCTGACGGAGCGCAGCCGGATCGCGCGCGAGATGCACGACGTGCTGGCGCACCGGATCTCGCTGGTGGCGATGCACGCGGGGGCGTTGGCGTACCGGACGGACCTGACGCGCGAGGAGACGGCGGAGGCGGCGACTGTTGTGCGCGACAACGCGCACCGGGCCCTGACCGAGCTGCGGCAGGTGCTGGGGGTGCTGCGCGACCCGGTCGGCGGGCTCGAGCCGGACCGGCCGCAGCCGACGCTGTGCGACCTGCTCGAGCTGCTCGCGGAGTTCCGGGCGACGGGCACGCGGCTCGATGTCGAGGACACGGTCGGCGATGCGGCCGCCGACCTGCCCGGCCCCGTCGGGCGCAACGCCTACCGGATCGTGCAGGAGGCGCTGACCAACGTGCGCAAGCACGCGCCCGGCCGTCCTGCACGCCTGCGGCTGAGCGGCACGCCCGGCGACCGGCTCGTCATCGAGGTGAGCAACCCGCTGCCCGTCACCGACCCGGGCGACGGCCTGCCGGAGGCGGCACCCGCGGTGCCGGGGGCGGGCATGGGCCTGACCGGGCTCGTCGAGCGGGCTCGCCTCGCCGGGGGTGAGCTCACCTACGGGCACCGGCCGGGCCACGTGTTCGTCGTGAGAGCCTGGCTGCCGTGGCAGAGCTGACCCCGGAGCCGACCCCGACCGTGCGCGTCGTGCTCGCCGACGACGACACCCTCGTCCGCACCGGCCTGCGGCTCATCCTCGGCGGCGACCGCAGCATCGAGATCGTCGGCGAGGCGGCCGACGGCCTGGAGGCCACCGAGCTGGTCCTGCGGCTGCGGCCCGACGTCGTCCTCATGGACATCCGGATGCCCCGGCGTGACGGCCTCGCCGCGCTCGAGGCGATCCGCGCCGCCACGAGCGACGTCAAGGTCGTCGTCCTGACCACGTTCGACACCGACGACCTGGTGCTCACCGCGCTGCGCCGCGGCGCCGCCGGGTTCCTGCTCAAGGACACCGCACCCGCCGACCTCGTGGCCGCCGTGCACCTGGCCGCCGAGGGGCGCTCCACGCTCTCGCCGTCCGTCACCGACCAGCTCGTCGCCGCGGTCGCCCGTCAGCCCGACGACACCCGACGCCAGGACGCCCGCCGCCGCCTCGCAGGCCTGACCGCACGTGAGCACGACGTCGCCCTCGCCGTCGGGCGCGGCCTGAGCAACGCCGAGATCGCCGCCGAGCTGTTCATGGGCGTCGCCACGGTCAAGACCCACATCGGGCGGCTCTTCGACAAGCTCGGCACCGAGAACCGCGTGCAGATCGCCATCTGCGTGCACGACGCCGAGGTCGCGGGCTGATCGGGACCGGTTCTGCGGGCTTCCCGGTACCACCGACGAACGTGCAGGTCAGAGGCCGAACTGAGCAGAATGGAGACGCCAGACTGAGCAGAATGTCGACGCCGATCAGCTGGGGGTGAACCGCTCAAGGGTCCGGAGGCTCGCAGGAGAGCCGAGTTCCGAAGCGGTCCCAGAGCGCTGGTAGTGCCGGATGGCGCCGGCCAGCGCAGGGGCGTCGACCGACAACCATCGCGCGTCGATCACCGCGATCGACGGTCCGGCCGTCTGGACCGAGATCGGCCACGGTCGGGAGCGCCGACGATGAATGCCGCCCGCCGTGGCACTCGCACGAAGCAGGACGACCCCCTGGCGGACACTCGGATCCTCGCCGCCCGCCACCGTTGCCAGCCCTGACCACACGATCCGTGACTCCAGCCCGTGGTCTCGGACCACGACCGCCGAGGGGGTCAGCCAGACTCCTCCTGCGCAGATGCGCCCCGCGGCGGTGAGCGCGACCGGGACGAGCCAGAAGGCGCCGGCTCCGGCGAGCAGTACCCCGGCCCCGATGGCACCTCCGAGCAACAGGGTCAGACCGCCTCCGAGGAGAGGTAGGGCCAGAAGCAGCCAGAGCGTGAGCGTTCCGGCCAGCCGGAGGGCAGGGGCGGTGATCGCCGTCGCAGGCTCGCCGTCGAGCAAGGTCAGTCGTGGTGACGGTCCGCGCGGGCCCGTGCCTCGCTCGACCCTGTTCCGGGTCGAGCGCCCCCAGAGAATGACGGCCGAGAGCGCGAGGAGCCACGCGCCCACGGTGAGCAGCGCCGGGTGTGCCGTCCCGCCGGCGACGACGAGAAGTCCCAACGTGGCGATCACGCACGCGACGGGCACCTCGAGTCGACGGGCATCGCGCGCCTGGGAGTCCAGACGACGGTTCAGCTCGGCCCTGTCGGCCGCGTCCGGCCGCGACGGACCGTTGGGGTCGGCGCCTCGCGAGGGCGGCGTACCGATCATCCGAAGAGTCCCTTCCAGGCATCCGTCAGGCCGTCGCCGACCGCGTCAAGCGCGTCACCGGTTGCCTCAGCGCCTGCCGTCGCCAGATCGACGACTGCCGTGCCCGTGCTCACGAGGTCATTCCAGCCGCTCTCCGCTGCCATGCCGACATCCGGCCCATTCTCGAAGAGGCTGTCAACCATCCCTGACGTGATGATCCCGGCCACGGTGCCGACGGCCGCTCCGATGATTGCGCCGGCAACGTTGCCGAGGCCGGGAAAGAATGTCCCCAAGACCGCACCGGTGGCGGCGCCCGCCGCGATCGAGGCGCCGAGCCCAGCGACGTTCGATGTGACTGCCTGCTCCTCGCTCTCGCCAGCATCGATGTCGGTCTTGATGGAGACGCCTGTCACGAGCAATCCGACGACCGGACCAACGATCCGCCCTGCTCGGGCCAGGCGAGCGGCATCGTCCACGGCCGTGAGGGACTGGGTCCGTAGGCGGGCAGCTTCGTCGAGATCGTCGTAGAGCTGACTTGGGAAGGAACTCGCCCCGGGTAGGCGCGTGTTGGCCTCCAAGAGGTCTGCGCTGTCGCGGAGCCATCGCGCTTGCCCATAGAGAGACGCCACGCCTTGCTCGACGCGTGCCGAGATGAATGCGCCGGCTGCTAGGTCGATCACGGGCACCGACAGGAGCTCCACGCTCGCGCGAACCTGTTCGAGGTTAGCCGCAGCCGTTGCCAGACGCACCGAGACGGCGTCCATCGACGTGCAGGCGACGGCGAACGCATCGGCCAGCGTCAAGGCTCGTGCTCGGGCGCTGGCCTCAGATGCAAATAGGGCACGATCGGCCGCTGAAGCAACAGCACCTGGCAGTTGCGGCGTCGGCCCCGTGGAGGCGGGTGCCACTATTGCTGTGGGGGTAACGGCTAGGCCTGCGCTCTTCGCGCTGGAGCGCAGCGCGGACACCTCAACTAGGGCCCGTTCCACCTCGGCCGCGCAAGCCTCCAAACCCGCAGCGGCCGCGTGCGCGGAGGTGCCGATATCCTGGGTATAGGCGGCGATTTCGCCGACGTGCGCGCGGAATGCCTCAGCCGCAGCGCCCGTCCACTCCCCACGATCTGTGCGGCAGTAGTCGAGCGCAGTCTCAGCCATGCTCCCGGCGCCGCCAAGGTGGTCCCGTAGCCACGTTGCCACCGCTCGAAGCCCTGCAGGGTCAGCATCGATGCGCGTCGTCAGTGATGTCACTGCGGCTCCATGATGCGAACGCCGCGATCAGCCACCCGCTGATCGACAAGACGGTAGTCATCTCGCGTCTGCGTGACCCCGGCAATTGCGCCTTCAAGTCCCTGGCACAGGGTCGACGCGCTGCGGAGCAGATGCGCGACCATCGCTGCGGCGGCTGCACCACCGACACCTGCGGGTGCGTCTGTGGGTGCGGTACGCCTCGCGCCGCCAAGATCGTCCGAAGCATATCCAAGGCGGCTGATGATTGCCTCGAGTTCGGCGTAATTTACTTCGAAACTATCGCTCATCCGAACGTGCCCCGATGCTCTTCGGGGATGCGGACGTCCAGATAGATGACGTCGTACGGTGAGACATCATGAACCTTCTGCAATTGAGCGATGGAGAGCAGCGCCCAAGGCACCGAGCCAGCGCCCGCTCGGAGTCGATCGAGTGCCGTGTAAGCCAGGAGCGCGATCCGGCCGTCCTTGGTCGTGCGAAGTGACACCCGAAGGTCGTTGGTCGCCTAGTCGCCCGAACAGGGTACGTAGACGACCGGTGGCATGTCCTGCGGCATATTCGCCTCTCCTGCCCCCGATTCGATCTGTCAAGTGTAGTCGGCGGCCGGGGGCTACAGCCCTTGGCTCTCCACTGTGCGCGACGGCGGTGCTGCTCGCGCGTATCGACCGGCGTCGTCGCGTCCACTCGCGGATCCGTCGGGCAGCCGGACGCCCGCCCCCGTCGGCACAGGGGCGGGCGTCCAGGTCTGGCGGGTGTGCGCCCGGGTCAGCTGATCGCGAGCGTGTAGGTGCCGGTCGTGCCGGTGGCACCGGAGTAGTAGAGGACGCGGGCGTAGTAGGTCGCGCTCGCGGTTCCGCTGTTCGTGTAGGTGACGGTGTCGACCTGCCCGGCGCCGTACGTGCTGGTGGCGATGCGCGTGCCGGAGGAGTTGTACAGGTACAGGTCGTAGTCGGCGGTGGAGACCCCGGCGGTGAGCGTCACCGTGAGCGTCGCCCCCGCGGGGACGGGCACCGAGACGTAGTCGGTGTCCGAGCTGGAGCCGATCGTGCCGGTGAACGTCGAGGGTCGGGTGGCCGGGTCGGCCGTCGCCCGCGAGTTGTTCGCCTCGGACTCGACGATGGTGCCGGCCGGGGTCGTCGGGGTGGGCGTCGGTGTGGGTGTGGGCGTCGTGCCCCCGACCGCGGCGGCGACCGCGGTGGCGGCGTCGAGCATGCCGGCGCCGCAGCTGGTGCAGGTCGCGACGAACGGCTGGGCGCTCGACTTGAGCAGGGTCTCCACCTGGTCGGGCGTGAGCGAGGGGTTGGCGGAGATCATGAGCGCGGCGACGGCGGCGACGTGCGGCGTGGCCATCGAGGTGCCCTGGTAGTAGGCGTACGTGTCGGACCCGGGGGTGGTGGTGCCGGTGTTGAGGGTCGACAGGATGCCGTTGCTGCTGCCGCCCGAGGTGTCGCCGCCGGGTGCGGCGAGGTCGACGAGCGTGCCGTAGTTCGAGTAGTACGCGCGGGCCCCGGTCGGGCCGTAGGCGGCCACGGCGACGACGCCCGAGCAGTTCGCGGGGCTCGAGCCGGAGACGTTGGTGTTGGAGTTGCCGGCGGCGACCACGACGACCGCACCGTTGGCGCGGGCGGCGGTGATGGCGTTCTGGCTGGTCGTGTCGCACGTGCCGGAGCCGCCGAGCGAGAGGTTCAGGACGCGTGCCGGGTTGGCGTTCGCGGGCACGCCGCTGACGGTGCCGCCCGAGGCCCAGACCATGGCGTCGGCGATGTCCGAGGTGTAGCCGCCGCAGCGGCCGAGGACGCGCACGGGCACGACCTTCGCGGCGGGGGCGATGCCGGCGACGCCGAGCCCGTTGCCGGTGACGGCGGCGATCGTGCCGGCCACGTGCGTGCCGTGCCAGCTGGAGTTCGTGGCGGTCCAGCCGCTGGCGCACTGGTTGGTGGTGGTCCAGTCGCCGGGGTCGGACGCGTCGGTGTCGCGGCCGTTGCCGTCGTTGGAGACGGTCGTGTCGGAGATGAGGTCGTAGCCGCCGACGATGTTCGCCGCGACGTCCGCGTGCGGGCGGTAGCCGGTGTCGATCACGGCGACGTTGACGCCGGCGCCGCGCGTGGTGTCCCAGGCGGTGAGGACGTCGAGGCCGACCGCGGTGGTCTTCAGGTCCCACTGGTCGGCCCAGCGGGTGTCGTCGGGTGCGGCGGCGAGCGGCTGCAGGAGCCGGTCGGGCTCGGCGTACTCGACGGTGGGGTCGGCGGCGACCTGCGCGGCGATCGCCTGCACGTCGGTGACGGCCAGGTCCTTGCCGAGGGACCAGACCTGGGCGCCCTGCGTGGTGTCGCGCACGTGCTCGGCGCCGGCGCCGTAGGGCGCGGCGGCGTCCTCGATGCGGTTGCCGCGCACGGTCTGCACGGTCGCGCCGGGTGTGGACCCGGGCGTCTGGCCGCGGTACTTCACGATGAGCCGGTCGGTGGTGCCGGGGTCGGCCGGCGCGGCGGGTGCCACGGCTGCCGGCGCTGCGGCGGGGAGGGTTCCGGGTGCAGCCCCGGGTGCGGCGACCGCGGCGAGCGCGACGGTCGTCGTGGTGGAGGCGAGCACGAGCCCGACGGCGACGGCGGCCGCGGCTCGTGCGTGGGTGGGAAGTGTCATGTCTGTCCTGCCTCTCTGTCGGAAGCACGGGGGACGACCTGCGTCGTCGGGGACACCGTAAAGGTGCCCCTGACGCAGGTCAATGGATACATGACAAGCATCTCCGGACGAGTGACGGCGGTATCTGTGCTGGTCAGACGTCCAAGACAGGTCGGCCGACGGGCCGCCCGGCATGTCGCAAGCGTCCCGGCGACGACGGGTGAAAGTCGCCCGCCCGAGGGTGGCGACCGGCCGTCGGCCTCAGGATCGGGGTGTGGGTGTCGACATACCCGGTGTGCACCGAAGGCGGGCCGGATACCTCGTGTGCGCCGCCGTGCTGGTGGCGCTGTGGTCCGTCGCGCCCGACGGCCTCCCGAAGGACGTGCTCTTCGTCGTCGTCGGCCTGCTCGGCGTCGTCGGCACCGTGGTCGGGGTCCGCACACACCGCCCCCGCGCGCCCGCCGCCTGGTACCTGCTCGCGGCCGGGCTGCTGCTCTTCGTCGTCGGGGACTTCCTCTACTCGGTCTACCTCGACCTGCTGCACGTCGAGCCCTACCCGTCACCCGCCGACTGGGCGTACCTCGCCGCGTACCCGCTGCTGATCGCCGGCCTCCTCGTGCTCATCCGCGCCCGCCGGGTCGGACGGGACCTCGCCTCGCTCGTCGACGCCCTGATCGTCGCCGTCGCCGTCGGCCTGGTCGCCTGGGTGTTCGTCGCGGGCGCGTACGCCGAGGCGACCGGCACCGGCCAACGGCTGCTCGCCCTCGCCTACCCTGCGGCCGACGTCGTGATCGTGGCGACCCTCGTGCGGCTCGCCTCCGGCCCCGGCCTGCGCTCGGTGTCCTACCGCCTGCTCATGGGCTCGCTCGCCTCGCTCTTCGCCGCCGACGTCGTCTACACCGTGCTCGCCAGGACCACGTACGCCGACGGGTCCTGGCCGGACATGCTGTTCTTCTGCGCCTACCTGCTGCTCGGCGCCGCCGCGCTCGACCCGTCGATGCGCGACCTGTCCGAACCCGTGCTCACCGAACGGCGCTTCTCCCGGCGGCGGATGATCGGGCTCGCCGCCGCCGTGCTCGTCGCCCCGATGCTCGAGGCCGCCGAGCTCGTGACCGGGATCGACGTCGACGGATGGCAGGTCAAGGTCGCCAACCTCCTGCTCGTCAGCCTCACCCTCACCCGCCTCTACCTCGCCGTGCTCGAGGCCCGCGCCGAGGCCTCCCGCCGCGTGCAGGTGCAGGACGTCCTCGCCCACCAGGTCGCGCACGACGCCCTCACCGGCATCGCGAACCGGGCGACCGTGCTCGACGAGACCGCCGGAGCGCTCGACCGCGTCGGACCCACCGGCCAGGGCGTCGGCCTCCTGCTCGTCAGCCTCGACCACTTCCGCGCCGTCAACGACCGCTACGGCCACGGCACCGGCGACGCCGTGCTGCGCACCGTCGCCCGCCGCATCCGCCGGACCGCCCGGCCCGGGGACCTCGTCGGACGCGTCGGCGGGGACGAGCTCGCCGTGCTCGTCGAGGTGCCCGGCTCCGATGTGGAGCTCGTCGGCCTCGCCGTCCGGGTGCTCGAGGCCGTGCAGCTGCCCGTGCAGGTCGGCGACCGGGAGGTGCGGGTCACCGCGAGCGTCGGCGTCACCGTCTCCCGCGTCGGCGACACCGACCCCGACCGGCTGCTCCAGGAGGCCGAGGTCGCCGCCGCCCAGGCCCGTGGCGACGGGCGCGGCCGGGTCGTCGCGTACGACGACGTGCTCCGGGTCCGCATGCGCGAACGCGCCGAGCTCGAGAACGCCATCCGCAACGGCCTCGCGGCCGGGGAGTTCGTGCTGCACTACCAGGCGCTCGTCGACCTGAGCACGGGCGCGGTCACCGGCTACGAGGCGCTCGCCCGGTGGGAACGCCACGGTCACGGCATGGTCCCGCCGTCCGGGTTCATCCCCGTCGCCGAGCAGTCCACGCTCATCTGCGACCTCGGCCGCTGGTGCCTGCGTACCGCCGCCGTGCAGGCCGCGACCTGGTTGCGCGAACGCCCCGCCGGCGCCCCCGAGCTGCGTGTCGCCGTCAACATCTCCGGGCGGCACCTGAGCACCCCCGAGATCGTCCCGGACGTCGAGCACGCGCTCGCCGTGGCCGGCCTGCCGGCCCGCCTGCTCGTGCTCGAGATCACCGAGACCGTGCTCGTCGACCGCCCCTCGGCCCGCGCGCAGATGACCGCGCTGCGGGACCTGGGCGTCGACATCAGCATCGACGACTTCGGCACCGGCTACACCTCGATCGGGCAGCTGCAGCACCTGCCCGCCAGCAAGCTCAAGATCGACCGGAGCCTGATCGCCTCGACAGCACCGGGATCCCGCGAGCTCGTCGCCCTCGTGGTGCACGCCGCACACGCGTTCGGGATGACCGTGGTCGCCGAGGGCGTCGAGACCACCGAGCAGCTCGCGACCGTGCGTGAGCTCGGCTGCGACCGCGTGCAGGGGTTCCTGCTCGCCCGGCCCGCCCCTGCGGACCAGCTGGTCGTCGTCGCTCCGCGCTGAGCCGGTCTCAGTCGTCCGACGAGCTCTGGCCGGCCGTCCGCTCCTCGACCTGCTGCACGGGCACGCCGCCCTCGCAGCGGACCTCCACCTTCGTCTCGGCCCCCTCACGGGTGAGCTCGACCTCGACGTGCTCGGGCCCCGACGAGCCGACCTCGACGGCCCAGCCGTCCAGCGGCGTCGCATACAGCAGGGCGACCGTCGCGCCCTGGCACGACGCCGCGACCGTCCCGCCGGCGACCGCCCACGAGCGGACCGTCTGCGGCGTCTGCGCCGGGGGCTCCGGGGCGGCCGTGGTCGGGGTGTCCGGGGACGACGACGCGGTCGTGCCCGTCGTCGGATCGGGGACGGGCGTGCCGGTGCCGGCCGCCGACGGCGTGCTCGACGGGGACCCCGTCGACGCGGTCGCACCGGCCTGCGCCTGCGCGAGCTGGGCGGTCACCTCCGACGCGGACAGCACCCCCGTGCGGGCGGCGTCCGCCTCGACCGCCGCCACCGCACGCCACGCGACCAGCACGGCGACGGTGGCCGCCACGACCCACAGCGCGACCGCGACGACCGCGCGACGCCCGGCCAACCCCTGCCCGGCGCGCCCCCGCCCGGCTCGGGGTCCGTCGGCGTGCCCGGGGTCGCTCACGGCACCATCGTGACGCACCGCCGCCACCGGAGCGTTAAGGCAAGGACAAGGCGACGACAAGGTCCACCCGGACGCCCCCGCGCAGGGGCGGGTGCGCGGAGCGATGGCCTACCGTCACGGGTGTGGCCGACGTGCTCATCATCGAGGACGACGCGACGATCCGGACCGCTCTCGTGCGTGCCCTCGCCGCGCGCTCCCACTCCACCATGACCGCCCCCGACGCCATGACGGGGCTGCAGAGCCTGCTCGCGCACCGCCCGGACGTGGTGCTGCTGGACCTCGGGCTGCCCGACCTCGACGGCGCCGCGCTGCTCGCCATGATCCGCGCCGTCAGCGACGTCCCCGTCATCGTCGTCAGCGCCCGGGACGAGGGCGAGGGGATCGTCGCGCTGCTCGACGCCGGTGCCGACGACTACCTCGTCAAGCCCTACGCACCCGACCAGCTCGAGGCCCGGATCCGCGCCGTGCTGCGACGCGTCGAGACCGCGCGACCGTCCAGCGAGGTCACCGTCGGCGGGCTGGTCGTCGACGGGCGCACGAGGACCGCCCTGCTCGACGGTGAGCCGCTCGTGCTCAGCCCCAAGGAGTTCGACCTCCTGCTGTACCTCGCCGAACGCAGCGGGGAGGTCGTCGCCAAGCGCGAGCTGCTCGCCCAGGTGTGGAACCAGCCCTACGGCGGGGCCGACAAGACCGTCGACGTGCACCTGCACTGGCTGCGCCGCAAGCTCGGCGAGAGCGCCGAGCACCCCGTCTACCTGCACCGCGTGCGCGGTGTGGGCGTCAAGCTGCAACCGCCGGCATGAGGAGGCTCCTCGTCCGGTACGGGCTGGCGATGGCCTCCGTCGTGCTCGTCGCGTTCCTCGTGCCGCTCGGCCTCCTCGCGCGCTCGCTCGCCGAGGAACGCGCGCTCGCCGCCGCCCGGCAGGACGCGCAGACCGTCGCGGTGTTCGCCGGAGGCGCCACGCAGGACGACGCCCTGCTGCAGGCCGCCCTGCTCACCGCGAACGACGGGCACCTGTCCACCACCGTGTTCCTGCCCGGCGGCGCGGTCGTCGGCGCGCAGGTGGCCCGCACGGACTCGGTCGAGCTCGCCGCGCTGGGCCGTGCCTTCACCGCCCGCACGACCGACGGCGTCGAGGTGCTGCTGCCCGTCGGCGGCACGGGCGGGGTCGCGGTCGTGCGCACCTTCGTCCCGCAGGCCGAGCTGACCGACGGCGTCGCACGGTCATGGGCCGTCCTGGCCGTCGTCGGGGCCGTGCTGCTCGGCGGCACCGCACTCGTCGGCGACCGGATCGCCGTGCGGCTCTCCCGGTCCGTGCAGGACCTGGCCTCGGTCGCCGACCGGCTCGGGGCAGGCGACCTGACCGCACGCGTCGAACCCTCCGGGCCGCCCGAGGTCGCCTCCGTCGGCCGGGTCCTCAACGGGCTGGGTGAGCGCGTCGTCGGGCTGCTCGCCGACGAGCGCGAGCTGGTCGCCGACCTCTCGCACCGGGTGCGGACCCCGATCACCGCGCTGCGCCTCGATGTCGAGACGCTCGACGACCCCGACGAGCGCGAGCGGATGACCCGGCACGTCGACGACCTGGTCGAGGCGGTCGACACCGTGATCCGCACGGCCCGCGACGAACGCCCCGCCGTGCCCCCGCGCTGCGACGCCGCCGAGGTGGTGCGCGACCGCGCACGCTTCTGGGGTGTGCTCGCCGCGCACGCCGGCCGCGACCTGCAGGTCCACCTGCCGTCCGGACCGGCGCCCGTGGGCCTCACCGCGGCCGACCTGGGCGCCGCGCTCGACGTGCTGGTCGACAACGTGTTCCGGCACACGCCCGAGGGGACGCCCTTCGCGATCGCCGTCGCACGGTCCGGCGAGACGGTGACGGTGACCGTCGCCGACGAGGGCCCGGGGCTCGCCGACGACGAGCTCGCGGACCGCGGGGCCAGCGGCAGCGGCTCGACGGGTCTCGGCCTGGACGTCGCACGCCGCACGGCCGAACGCGCCGGGGGGACCTTCCAGGTCGGCACCGGGGCGGGCACAGGTATGGGCGCGGGTACGGGCGCGGGCGCAGGCGCCGGTCCCGGGACGCGGCTGACGTTCGTGCTGCCCGCGCGGCCTTAACGGAGGCTTAGCCGGGCGTTGGTGCCGCCCTCACCCCGGCCCGGCGACGGTGGGGTCATCGGCGCACACGCGTCGAGCACCTGACCGAGGAGCCGACCATGAACTGGAAGAGCCGTACCGTCCTGGCGTCCGCCGCCGCGCTCGTCGTCGTCGGCTCGGGGGTCGCCGCCTTCGCGGCCACGTCGACATCGACCCCGGCCGGGTCGACGCCCACGTCGACCTCGACCTCGACCACCGGCTCCGGCTCGGCGTCCGGCGCGAGCGACGCCGAGGCCGCGCGGCTGGCGGGCTCGCTGCAGGACCTGCTCGCCGAGGTCGACGGGCTGCAGGCCCAGGTCGACGCGACCGCGCCCACGGCCTCACCGACGGCGGGTCACGTCTCGGGCGAGGACCGCGGCACCGGAGGGTCGTCCTCGTCCTCGTCCTCGTCCTCGTCCTCCGCCGGCTCCGGGGCCGCGGCCGCGTCGTCGACCAGCGGGGCGAGCGCTGCATCGTCCGACGACCACGGGAACGACGGGGTCGAGCCGGGCGACGACCACGGGAACGACGCCCTCGAGCCGGGCGACGACCACGGTGGCGACGCGGCCGAGCCGGGTGACGACCACGGTGGCGAGAGCAGCAGCGATGACTGAGCACGCGGGCGGTCGGCGAGGACTGGTGGCGCTCGCCCTGGTGCCGCTGGCCGCCGGGGTGCTGGGCGGGACCGTCACCTGGGCGCAGGCCCACGACCCCGCCGCGGAGAGCACCGGCACGACGGCTGCGGCTCCGGCGGCTCCGGTCTCAGCACCGGTCACAGCGCCGGTCGCCGTGCCCGCCACGGGATCGGCCGCAGCCCCGGCGCCCGAGACCGTCCTTCCTGAGGCGGCTGCCTCCTCGGGGGAGGGCCCCGGGAACGGCTCCGGGCCGACCCTCGACGAGCTCGCCGCCCAGGTGGTCGCAGCTCAGACGCGGGTGGCCGAGCTCCGGGCGACGCTCGAGCAGCGTGCGGCCGACGCCGCTGCGCAGGCCGCGGCGGGCACGGGAGGTGCGGCCTCCGCAGGGTCGATCGGCGCTCCCGCCGCAGCCTCCGCGCCCGCAGCCGCCCCGGCTGCCCCCGCCCCCGCGCCCGCTCCGGCGGCCCCGGCGGCTGCACCGGTACCGGCACCACCGCCGCCGGTGGACACGACCACCCGGGCGTCGGGATGAACGCCGTCGCCGCCCCCGAGGCCGCACCCGTCTCCGAGGCCGCACCCGCCCCGACCGTGGACCGCACGTTCGCGTCGATGGCCAGCGCGATCCGGCTCTCGGTCGTGCGACCGGGTCCGACTGCCGACGCGCGGCTCGACCGTGCCGAGCAGGTGGTGCGGGCCGTCGCGACGCACTGCACCCGGTTCGAGGCGACGAGCGCGCTGTCCCGCGCGAACCTCGCCCCCGACGCGTGGCACGCGGTGCCGGCCGAGCTGGCTGCCGCGATCGACGCCGCGGCGCAGGCGCACCGGGCGACCGACGGCCTGTTCGACCCGCGGGTCCTGCGCACGTTGCAGGCGTGGGGCGACGACGGCGCACTGGAGTTCGCGGACCATGCGCCACGCCCGGTCGTCGGCTCCAGCCCGACCGGGGCGGTGCTGCGGCCCGCCGAGCCGGACACGTCCTGGGTGGGAACGCGGTGGGAGCCGCAGGTGGTCGTGGAGGCCGGGCTGCACCTGGTGCACCTGGGCGGGTGGGCGGTCGACCTCGGCGGGATCGGCAAGGGTCTGGCCGTGCGGTGGGCCGCGGATGCGCTCGCGGGTGCGGGTGCCGGGCACCTGGTCGACGCCGGGGGAGACCTCGCGCTCGCGGGGGCCGGGCCCGACGGCGGGGCGTGGAAGGTCGGCGTCGAGGACCCGCTCGGCGGGGAGGACCCCGTGCTCGTGCTGGCGCTGCCGCGCGCGGAGGACGCCGGGACGCAGGCGCCGTCCGGCCCGCCGCCCGCCATGGCGTGCGCGACGTCCTCGACCCGGCGCCGGCGCTGGACCGTCGACGGCACGCCCGTGCACCACCTCGTCGACCCCCGAACGGCCCGTCCGGGCGGCCGTGGGCTCGCGGCTGTCACGGTCGTCGCGAGCGACCCCGCGTGGGCCGAGGTGTGGAGCAAGGCCCTGTTCCTGTCCGGTGCGCAGGCCGTGCGGGAGCAGGCCGAGGACCGTGGGCTCGCCGCCGCGTGGGTCACCGCGGACGGCACGGTCGGCACCTCGTCCGCGCTGGACCCCGTCGTCGTCTGGAGGTGCGGCCGTGCGTGAGCGGGTCGTCAGGGTGGTGCTCGTGATCGCCGCCGTCGTGTCGGTGGCCGCGGTCGGGCGCCTGGTGATCGACACCGGCCGCGCCGAGCAGGGCACCTGGGTGCTCGGCCGGGCCGGCGGGGTCGCGTCGTACGTGCTGCTGCTCGCGCTCGTCGTCACCGGCCTGGTGCAGGTGCACCCGTGGGCGCGTGGTCTGCGTCGCCCGTCGCCGTCCGCGCGGCTGGCGATGCACGCGTCGCTCGCCACGTTCACGCTGGTGTTCACGGTGCTGCACGTCGTGGTGCTCGCGCTCGACCCGTGGGCGCACGTCGGGTGGGCGGGCGCGCTGCTGCCCATGGCGTCGGGGTACCGGCCGGTGGCGGTCACGCTCGGGCTGCTCGCGCTGTGGTCCGGGCTGGTCACGGGCCTGACCGCGCGGTTCGCCGGCCGGTTCGCGGCGAGGGTGTGGTGGCCGGTGCACAAGGTCGCCGCGGTCTCGTTCGTGCTGGTGTGGGCGCACAGCGTGCTGGCCGGCTCGGACGTCGCCGCACTGCAGGTGCTGTACGTGTCGACCGGGCTGGGGGTGCTCGCGCTCGCGGTGACCCGGTACGGCGCCCGTACGTCGGCGGACCGGGTCGCTGAGCTCGCGGCCGACCTGACCCGGAGCCCTCGGTGAACGCCGCGTCGACCGGGTCGCTCCGCGCGGCCCGCGCGGCCCTGCCTGCGACCCCCGCGCTGCCACGGGCCTCCGAGCCCCGGCTGCTGCTCTCCGGGTCGACGACGCTGACCCCGCTCGGCCCGGCCGATCCGGCGGGTGCCGGACCGGTGCTGACCGAGGACCTCGCCGCCCACCGCGACCGCCTGGGTTTCCGACCGGGCGGCAGCCCTGCTCTCCTGGACGTCGTCGGCGGCGCCGGGCTGACCGGGCACGGCGGCGGGCACGTCCCCGCCGTGCTCAAGTGGCGCCGCGCGCTGCGCGGCGACGGCCCCCTGACGGTCGTCGCCAACGGTGCGGAGAGCGAACCGGTCAGCGGCAAGGACGGCACCCTGCTGCGCCAGCGCCCGCACCTCGTGCTCGACGGGCTCGTGGTGCTGGCCGAGGCGCTCGGCGCCGACCGTGCCGTGCTGTGGTTGCACGGCGACGACGACGGCGCCCGCCGGGCGGCCCTCCTGGCCGTCGACGAACGCCGACGCCAGGGCGTCGACCGGCACGTGATCGAGGTGGTCAGCGGCCCGCACCACTACCTGGCCGGCGAGGGCAGCGCGATCACGCGGGCGCTCGCGGGCGGACCCGCGCTGCCGACCGCCCGTCGGCCCGTGACCGACCCGCACGCCCCGCGCACGCTCGTGCACAACGTCGAGACGCTCGCGCGGCTCGCGCTGCTGGCCCGAGGTGCGGCCGATCCGACGACCGTGCTGCTCACGGTCGTCTCCCCGACCGGCCGGCACGTGCTCGAGGTCGACCGCACCGACACGTTCACCGACGTCCTCGCCCGTGCCGGGTGGCCGGTCGCCGCGCCGCCGCAGGCCCTGCTGCTCGGCGGGTACGGCGGGCAGTGGGCCGCCTGGGCGCAGGTGCGTGACGTGGCGGTGCACGAGCCCGCGCTGCGGGCGGTCGGCCTCGGCCTGGGCGCGGGCGTGGTCGTTCCCCTGGCCGCCGACGCCTGCGGTCTCGCCCGGACCGCGGCGCTCGTGGAGTACCTGGCGTCGATGAGCGCCCGGCAGTGCGGCCCGTGCCTGTTCGGCCTGCCGTCGCTGGCCGGGGTGCTGGCCGGGCTGGCCGCCGGGCGTGCGCCGGCCGGTGCGCTCGAACGGCTGCACGCCCTGCGGGGTGCCGTCGAGGGGCGCGGTGCGTGCCACCACCCGGACGGGGTGACCCGGCTAGTGGCCTCGGCGGTGCAGGTGTTCGGCGCGGACCTCGTCGCGCACGCCGCCGGCGCGCCGTGCCTGGCGGGCGAGTCGGAGGTCGGGCGATGAGCGGCGCACGCCTGCGGGTCGACCCGGTCGCGTGCGACGGCATCGGCATGTGCGCCCGGCTCAGCACCGCCGTCGGCCTCGACGAGTGGGGCTACCCGATCGTCGGTGGGCTGCTCCCCGACCAGGTCGCGGCCGCCCGCCGGGCCGTGCGCGCGTGCCCGCGCCGGGCGCTGTGGATCGAGGAGGAGGACACCCCCGCAGGTCGCGCGTGACGGGGACCCGGAGGCCGCGCCGTCGGGTCGGGAGGTCCGGGCGCGCGGCCCCGTGCGGCGGCTACGGTTGCCCCGTGCTGCTCTCCGACCGTGACATCAGGACCGAGCTCGACTCGGGGCGCGTGGCCCTGACCCCGTACGACCCGGCGATGATCCAGCCGTCGAGCATCGACGTGCGCCTCGACCGGTACTTCCGCCTGTTCGACAACCACAAGTACCCGGTGATCGACCCGTCGAAGGACCAGCCGGAGCTGACCCGCCTGGTCGAGGTCGACGGTGACGAGCCGTTCGTGCTGCACCCCGGTGAGTTCGTCCTCGGGTCCACGTACGAGCAGGTCACGCTGCCCGACGACATCGCCGCGCGTCTCGAGGGCAAGTCCTCGCTGGGCCGCCTCGGCCTGCTCACGCACTCGACGGCCGGGTTCATCGACCCGGGCTTCACGGGCCACGTGACGTTGGAGCTGTCGAACGTCGCGACGCTGCCGATCCTGCTGTGGCCCGGCATGAAGATCGGCCAGATGTGCTTCTTCCGGCTCTCGTCCGCCGCCGAGCAGCCGTACGGCTCGGGCGCGAGCGGGTCCCGGTACCAGGGCCAGCGTGGGCCCACGGCCTCGCGCTCCTGGCAGAGCTTCCACCGGACCGAGGTCTGAGCCGGTGACCGAGCCTGTGCTGCCGCGCCTCGTCGCGGACGACCCGGGTCTGCGCTCGCGGCACCTGCTGGCCCTGCCCGAGGGCATCGCCGCCGAGGAGGTCGAGGTGCTCGCCGCGAGCCGGTTCACCTCGGTCCGCTGGGAGGACGTGCTGCCCGAGGCCGCGACCGCGTCGGCGCGCACCGAGCGTCGCCCGTTGACGGCCGCCCTCGGCATCCGTTCCGTGGCGGCCGTGGCGCCCGTGCGTGCGTTGCGCGTCGGGCGGCTGACCACCCTGGTGGGGCCGTACCGCGTCGAGCGTGAGGACACGGTGGCGCTGGGCCTGCCGACGTCGACGGCTGTCGTCTACGACGTGCACGCCCCGGTCGAGCGCGGCCCGCTGCCGTTCCCGGGCGGTGACCGCGACGGCCTCAAGCGTGCGTTCCCCGACGGCCTGCCGGTGCGTGAGGAGGAGCGCGTCCTGCAGTGGCTCGTCGCGGCCGCCCGTCGGCTGGGCGGCGCGGTCCGCACCGGGACGAACGGCGTCGTGCTGACCCCCGACACCGACGGCGCGATCGACCTCACGGTGCTGACCGCGCGGTGGCTCGAGCCCGAGCAGGTGCTCGCGGCCGTGCAGCGCGTCGCCCCGCGGGCCCGGCTCTCGGTGGCGGCCTCCGAGTGGCACGGCCCGATGCCCGGGTCGGGGCGTGCGGCCCTGCGCAACCCCGGGATGCCCGAACCGGGCGGGTCCGGCCTGGGCGCCGCGCTGGTCGAGCACGGGCTGCGCGACGAGGAGCTGCGCGGTCGGGTGCTCGCCGAGTCCGAGGCGTACGACGCGTACATGCGCGCGAACCCGCCGATGCCCGAGGGGTACGGCGTCCTGGTGGATCTCGGTGTCGACGGCATGGTCGCCGTCGAGGCCGGGGTCGAGCACGTCGTGCCGCCGATCATGCGCGAGCTGCCGTGGGCGCAGGCCGAGGTCGTCGCCTACCGGGTCCGGTGGGAGCCGCTGCTCATCGAGGAGCTCGAGGCGGAGCGACCCTCGCTCGAGCACCGGGTGGCCCGCGGTCGCGCGGTGCCGCAGGTGCAGGCCATCGCCCGGGTGGTGCACGCGCTGGCCGGCGGGGAGATCGCGGACGAGTCGGGCTTCCTCGTCGACCCCGAGGACCTGTAGCGGGCGGCGTGCGTGCCTGCCACCCTGGGCTGGGCGCGCACGGCGCCCGCGGCCGTCGGTGGCTGTCGGCGGCTGACGCGAGCACGGGGGTGGGGACGATGGCGGAGCAGGGCACGGTCGCGGGCTACCTTCTCGACCTCGAGCCGGCGGACGCCGAGGTCATCGGGCATGTGTACGCGGTCGCGCGGGAGGTCGTCCCGTCCGCCGAGGAGGGCGTGAGCTACGGCATGCCCGCGCTGATCTACCGCGGCAAGCCGCTGCTGTCGGTGATGCGCGCGAAGAAGCACGTCGGCCTGTACCCGTACAGCTCGACGGTGGTGGCCGCGGTGGCGGACGCCGTGACGGAGGTCCCCGGGACGAGCACCGACAAGGGCACGATCCGCTTCCAGCCGACCGTTCCGCTGCCGGACGCGGTGGTCCGGCAGATCGTGGTGGCCCGGCGCGACCAGATCGACGGCGTCACGCCGTAGCCGACGGTCAGATCCGCGGGAACTCGACGACCGCGCCGGCCTCCTGGGAGCGACGGCTCGCGAGGGCGTCGAGCACGGCCCGGGACAGCGACTGCAGCGCATCGGTCTGCTGGTCGTCGAGCGGGTCGAACAGGAGCGTGCGGACGCTGCCCTCGAGCGCGGGCACGGCGGCGCGGGCGGCGGTCAGCCCGAGGTCGGTGAGCGCGACGATCTTGGCGCGGGCGTTCTCCGGGTCCCGGACGCGCTGGATCAGCCCACGGCGTTCCATGCGGCGCAGCTGGTGGGAGACGCGGGAGGTGTCCCAGTCGGCGGCGGCGCCGAGCTGGCTGGGCCGCAGGCCCTCGGGGTGCTGCGCGAGCAGCGGGGCGAGCAGCTCGTACTCGGCCACGGACACCGAGGCGACGCGTTGCAGGTCGCGCTCGAGCTCGGTGAAGAACACCCGAGACAGGTCGAGGTAGGCGACCCACGCCGCGCGCTGGGTGTCGCTCAGGCGGTCGTCGGTCATGGCCAGGAGCGTAGGCGGTACGCCGGGGCGGCCGATGCGGTGGCCGCCCCGGCGAGCGCTCAGCGGGTCGGGGCGGCGGGCCAGCCGGCGGAGTCGGCCTTCATGGCGTCGCGCACGGAGATCGGCGCGCGGCCGGTGAGCCGCTCGACCGCGTCGGACAGCACGGCCATGCCTCCGGTGCGCATGCCGGAGCCGTTGGTGACCATGTCCTCGCTGCACCACGGGAACGGCGAGGCGGAGAAGTCGTCGGTGGCCCAGCGCGGCACGCCCATGGCGTGGAACATGTCGTACATCTGCTCGTCGGTGATCTCGACGAACTCGATGGCGGCGCCGGACAGCTCGACCACCAGCTCGTAGCACTCGCGGAACGAGACGAGCTCGGGACCGGTGATGTCGTACGCGGTGTCGGGCTCGCCCTTGCCGAGCAGCAGGGCCACGGCGGAGCGCACGCAGTCGTCGCGGTGGACCATGCTGATCTTGCCCGGCTCGCTGTTGGTGTACCAGAAGCCGGTCTGGATCGCGGCGGCGGCCTGCATCTGCGTGATGGCCTGCTGGTACTGGCTGTCGCGCATGAAGTTCCAGGTCAGGCCGGACTCGCGGATGGCCTTCTCGGTGTACCGGTGGTCGGTGAGGGTGTACCAGCTGGCGTCCGGGTCGCCCGCGCCGAGGTACGACGTGTAGACGATCCGGCTCGCTCCGGCGGCGACGGCGGCGTCGATCGCGTTCTGGTGCTGCTGCTGGCGGACGGGTCCGACCTTCATCGTGGAGATGAGCAGGACGACGTTCGCGCCCTCGAACGCGGCGGTCGTCATGGCGAGGTCGTCGTAGTCGGCCTGGCGGACGGTGACGCCCTTGTCCTCCCAGTGCCGGATCGCCTCGACGTCCCAGCTGGTGAGGATGAGGTCCTCGGGGGCGACGGACTCGAGGGCGAGCGCGGCGGCGGCCGAGCCGAAGTGGCCGTCCACGCCGTTGATCACGTACTTGGTCATCGGGGTCCTCCTGGATCGCGCGTGCGCGGGTCACGGACAGGGCGGTCGACCGGCGTCGTCACCGGTCGCTGCTGTCGACTCCCAACGCTGACGTATCACCTGACGCGTCAGGTATGACCTACGTCCCGACGGCTCGAGCCGGCCGAGGTGCCCCCTGTGTACCGTCAGGACGCGTGAGCACGCTCGCCCCCGCCCGCCGGACCGTCCTGCGTCGACGCATCCGCTGGGTCGTCACGGCGACCATCGCCTACAACGTCGTCGAGGCCGTCGTCGCCCTCACGGCCGGGCGGATCGCCTCGTCGTCGGCACTGCTCGGGTTCGGGCTCGACTCCGTGGTCGAGGTGCTCTCGGCCGCCGCGGTCGCCTGGCAGTTCGCCGCACCCGACCCCGAGGCGCGCGAGCGGACCGCCATGCGCGTCATCGCGTTCTCGTTCTTCGGCCTCGCGCTGGTCGTCTCGGTCGAGGCCGCCCGCGCGCTGCTCACCGGGTCGGCGTCCGAGCACTCCACCGTCGGGATCGTGCTGGCCGCCGTGAGCCTGCTCGTCATGCCGGGGTTCTCGTGGTTCGAGCGGCGCACCGGCCTCGAGCTCGGGTCCGCCTCGGCCGTCGCCGACTCACGGCAGACGCTGATCTGCGCCTCCCTGTCGGCCGTGCTGCTCGTCGGGCTGGTGCTCAACAGCGCGCTCGGCTGGTGGTGGGCCGACCCGGCCGCCGCGCTGCTCATCGCCGCGTTCGCCGTCCGCGAGGGGCTCGAGGCCTGGGAGGGCGACGCCTGCGGGACACCGCTCGCCGAGCTGGTCGGCGGCGAGGACGAGCAGCGGGACGACCGCTGCGACGAGTAGGCAGCCGCGACCCGTCGCCAGATCGTCCGGCCTATCACCGAGTCGTCGGATGGGCCGCCGCAGGGGCGCCCACCTCACGCGTGCCCGCCGGTCAGGGGCGCTTGCTCCAGGTGGCGCCTCGCCCGAGCGAGTCCGGTTCGATGCGCCCCTCCGCCTTCAGCAGGCCCAGGGCGATGCGGATCGTCTGGTCGGAGACTCCCGGGAGCGCGGCCCGCACGTCTCCGATCTGGAACGTGGACGGCGCGTGGTCCAGGACGTACTCGCGGACGCGGTCCTGCTTGCTTCCGCCCGATCTGGCCCGTGACGTCAGCGTGGCGAAGTCCTGGTAGGTGCCGGCGACGAGCCCGACGAAGTAGCGCAACCAGGGCCACGGATCGTGCTGGCCGTCGTGCCACCGCCCGGTCGACGCCAGCAGCGCTGCGTAGTAGGCGTCGGCGGACCTGGCGATCGCGGTCTCCAGCGAGACGTACCGGGTGACGTCGTAGCCGGCGTCGTGCAGGAGTGCGTTGGTCAGTGCGCGGGTGATCCGACCGTTCCCGTCGACGAACGGGTGGATGGTCAGGAGATCCAGCACGAAGAGCCCGGTCAGGATCACCGGGTGGTGGCGTCCTGCGGCCTGCGCGGCGAGGTAGCGCCTGATGAGCTCGTCGAGGTAGGAGGGCGTCTGGGCGGCGGCCACCGGCGTGAACCGCTTGACCTTGGTTCCGTCGGGCATCTTGTCGACGACGAGGTTCTCGACCTGTTTCAGTTGTCCGCCGGGGACGGGCGTGTACTGGAACAGCAGGCGATGCAGGTGAAGGATCAGCCCGACGTTCAGCGGGCGCCACTGCTCCTGGTACAGGTAGTCGAGCGCAGCCCTGTAGCCGGCGAGCTCCTGCTCGCTCCGGTCGCGGAGCTGGTCGGCCTTCCCCGCGACGATGTCGGCGGCGCGGGCGCGATCCTCGACGACGACACCCTCGATCGCCGACGACGCCTCGATGCTCGCCACCCTGGCTCGGTCAGCGAGGCTCGTGAGGAGTGCGGGAAGCTTGTCGCGGTAGAGCGCCTCGCTCCCGCGGCCGGTGTCGATGGTGCGCAGGTCGTTCACGATCGCGAACGGGACCGCGCCGACGAGCGTGTCGAGATCGTCGAAGGACTTCATCAAGGCTCCAACCAACCTGCTAAACATGCTAAGTGACGATGCAAATTAGCATGTTTAGCAGGTTGGTTGTGGGATAGGGCGCCCGGCGCCGCGTCAAGGCGTGGTGCCCACCAGGGTGTCCGTCGCGGGGTCGATGCCCGGAGCCTCGTCCAGGTCGACGTCCGGCTCCTCGGCCGTGTCGTCGGTGGCGCCGGCGGCGTCCGTGGGGGAGGCCGTCGCGCCGAACTGGGTGCGGTACAGGTCGGCGTAGAGGCCGCCGCGGGCCAGCAGCTCGGTGTGGGTGCCCTGCTCGGCGACGCGTCCGCCGTCGAGCACCACGATCGAGTCGGCGGCGCGGATGGTCGACAGCCGGTGCGCGATGACCAGTGACGTGCGTCCGGCGAGCGCCTGGTCGAGGGCAGCCTGCACGGCGGCCTCCGACTCGGAGTCCAGGTGGGCGGTCGCCTCGTCGAGGACCACCAGGTCGGGGGCCTTGAGCAGCAGCCGGGCGATGGCCAGGCGCTGACGCTCCCCGCCGGAGAGGCGGTAGCCGCGGTCGCCGACGACGGTCTGCGTGCCGTCGGGCAGCGAGGCGACCAGGTCCCACACGTGTGCCTGCCGCAGCGCCTGCTCCAGCTCGGCGTCGGTGGCCTCGGGGCGGGCGTAGCGCAGGTTCGCGGCGATCGTGTCGTGGAACAGGTGCGCCTCCTGGCTGACCACCCCGACGGTGGCGCGCAAGGACTCGTGCGTGACGTCGCGCAGGTCGGTGCCGGCGACGCGGACCGTGCCGCGCGTCGGGTCGTACATGCGGGTCACGAGCTGCGAGATCGTCGTCTTGCCGGCGCCGGACGGGCCGACGAGCGCGACCAGGTGCCCGGCGGGCACGGTGAACGACACGTCGAGCAGGGTGTCGGCGACCGGGTCGTTGGGCAGTGCGGCCGCCGCCTCCAGGGACGCCAGCGAGACCTCGTCGGAGGACGGGTACCGGAAGCCCACGTGGTCCAGCTCGACGGACGCCCCGCGCTCAGCCACGTCGGTGCGCAGGTCCGTCGCGTCGGGCTTCTCGGCGACCATCGGCTCCAGGTCGAGCACCTCGAGCACGCGCTCGAACGAGACGAGCGCGGTCATCACGTCCACCTGCACGTTCGACATCGCCGTCAGCGGGCCGTACAGCCGGGCCAGGTACGCCGTCAGCGCGACGACGACACCGACGGTCAGCTGACCCTCGATCGCCAGGACGCCGCCGACGCCGTAGACGATGGCGGTGGCCACCGCCGCGACCGTGGTCAGCCCGACGCGGAACCACGTCGAGTACACGGCACGCCGCACCCCGATGTCCCGCACCCGCCCGACCTGCTCGGCGTACGCCGCGGACTCACGCGTCGGGTCGCCGAAGATCTTCACCAGGTGCGCCCCGGCGACGTTGAACCGCTCCTGCATGGTCTGCGAGGCGTCGGCGTTGAGCGCGTAGCTCTCGCGCGTGATCGCCGCGATCCTGCGGCCGAACCACCGGGCGGGCAGCACGAACACCGGCACCAGCACCAACGAGACCAGCGTGAGCTGCCACGACATCGACAGCATCGCGGCCAGCACGAACACGATGGTCAGCCCGTTGCTCACGGTGTTCTGCAGCACCGAGGTGAACGCTTGCTGCGCACCCAGCACGTCACCGTTGAGCCGCTGCACGAGTGCGCCCGTGCGCGCCCGGCTGAAGAACGCCAACGGCATGCGCTGCACGTGGTCGAAGACCTCGGTGCGCAGGTCGGCGATCAGCCCCTCGCCGACGTGCGCGGACACCCAGCGCTCGCCCACGCTCAGCACCGCCGAGGCCAGCGCCAGGCCGGCGATGCCGAACGCCATGCCGATGACCAGGGTGCGGTCGCCGTTCGTGATGCCGTCGTCGATCAGCCGGCGCACCAGCAGCGGCGTCGCCGCGCCGGCGGCCGCGTCGAGCGCGATGAGCACGAGGAACCCCGCCAGTGCGGCCCGGTACGGGGTGGCGAAGCGCAGCACCCGACGCACCGTGCCGGTGCGCAGGTGGTGGCCCTTGACGGACGCGTCCTGGCGGAACGTGGCCAGGGGTGGCCCGCCGTGCTGCATCGCCATCAGGCGCCTCCTCCGTGACGCGGCCCGGAGGGGCGGCCGTCGCCGTGAGGTCCAACCGCCCCCGGGCCGCTCGTGTTCCCGACGGGCGACCGGCGAACGGTCATGGCTCCACCGCGACGAGCAGCGTGCGCAGGTGGTCGGCCAGGTCGGCGCGGGCTGCCGGGTCGAGGGTCTCGATGAGGGTCGCCTCGAACGCCACGTACCGGGGGAGCAGGGCGTCGAACCGGCGGGCGCCGTCCGGGGTGGGTTCGATGAGGAACCCGCGGGCGTCGTCGGGGTTGGCGCGGCGAGTGATCCAGCCGGTGTCCTCGAGGCGGCGCAGGCGTTTGGTGGTGGCGGGGCCGGTGAACAGCAGCTGGCGGGTGAGCTCGCCGGGGCTGACCGGGCGGTCGGTGCGGCGCAGCGCGGTGAGGAGGTCGAACTCGGCGCGGCTGAGGCCGTGGGGTTCGAGGAACGTCTCGCAGCGGGCCATGAGCAGGGGGACCAGGCGCAGGAGCCGGCCGACGACGGCCATGGGTTCGAGGTCGAGGTCGGGGCGCAGCGTCGACCAGCGGGCGTGCATGGCGTCGATGGCGTCGCGTCCTGCGGGGGGCGGGGTGTCCGTGTCGTGGGTCACGAAGGTCCTCGGGTCATGGGCGGCGAGATCGTTCACGCGTAAACTAGTCCTCGTCCACCCCTGACCCTGGAGGTCCTCCCGCGTGTCCGTGACCGCTCACCTGCCCCACCCGCGCGAGCTGCTGAGGGTCGGGCCGCACGCCGAGGCGCACTGGGTGGCGATCCGGACGGGCATCGCCGTGGCCGTCCCGCTGACCGTGCTGACGGCGACGGGCCGGACGCAGTGGGCGGTCTATGCGGCGTTCGGCGCGTTCGCGGCCGTGTACGGGAGGAGCTCGGGCTACCGGCGTCGGGCGCACATGCAGGTGGCCGCGGCGATCACGTTGACCGTGGCCGTGGTGGGCGGCGCCGCGGTCTCGGCGATGCTCGGCACGGGCGGGACCGCCCGGTGGGCGGTCGTGGGGGCGTCGGCGCTCGTGGCGGTGGCCGGTTCGCTCGTGGGCGATGCCGTGGGCTGGCGGCCGGCCGGACCGCTGTTCGCGGTGTTCGCCGTCGCCACGTGCGCGTCGGTGCCTGCCGCGCCGGCCGACATCGCAGCGGCCGCCCTGGTGGCCGGTGGCTCGGCGGCCTTCGCGGTGCTGGTCGGGCTGTCCGGGGCGCTGAGCGCGCGGCGGCGGGCACGTGACCGGCTCCCGTCGCCGCCGTCCGGGCTGCGCCTGCTGGTCGACGAGCCTGCCGTCCGACGGCACGCGCTGCGGTACGCCGTCGCCGTGCTGGTCGCCGGATCGGTCGCGACGCTCGTCGGCATCGGGCACCCGGCGTGGGCGATGGTCGCGGCCGTCGCCCCGCTGTCCGTCTCGGACACGCCCGGCCAGGTGCTGCGCGCGGCCCACCGTGTGGCGGGCACGGCGGCCGGGCTGCTCGTCGCGGCGGTGCTGCTCTCGTTCGGGCTGACCGGCGGGGTCCTCGTGCTCGTCGTCGTGCTGCTGCAGGTCGTCACCGAGATGCTCGTCGTGCGCAACTACGGCCTGGCGATGCTCACGATCACCCCGCTGGCCCTGCTGATGAACACCCTGGCGGGTACCGCGTCGGCCGGGGCGCTGATCGGCGACCGGGCGATCGAGACCGCGATCGGGGCCGTCGTCGGGTGCGGCGTCGCGCTCGTGTCGGCCTGGGTCCTGCGCCGGAGCTGAGGGACGGACACCCGTCCAGGTCTTCACCGCCGCGTCCCTGGGAGTTCACGGTCGTGACCCCGCGGCGCCACCCGGCGCGAGTACCTCTGTCCTGGTGCGCCGATCGGCGCGACCTGCGACCCGACCGAGGGACTCATCCGCGATGCGCAAGCTCCCCCTGCTCGTCCCGCTCACCGCCCTGGCGCTCACGCTCTCGGCGTGCTCCGCCTCCAGCGAGGCAGCGTCCGACACGGGCACGACGACCGCCGGTGACGCCACGACCTGCGGCACGACCGTCGACGAGATCGCCGCCGCCGCGAAGGACGAGGGCACCGTCAACCTCATCGCCCTGCCCGACACCTGGGCCAACTACGGCGGCATCCTCAAGTCGTTCACCGACACCTACGGGATCGACGCGCCCGTCGCGAACCCCGACGCGTCCTCCGCTGACGAGATCACCGCGATCCAGACGCTGCGCGGCCAGGCCGACATGCCCGAGGTCGTCGACGTCGGCGCCTCGTTCACGCAGCAGCTGATCGACGAGGGCTACGCCGAGGCCTACAAGCCGACCGTCTGGGACGAGATCCCCGACGCGCTCAAGGACCCCGAGGGTCGCTGGGTCGCGTCGTACTACGGCGTCATGGCCATCGCCACGAACACCACGATCGTCAAGGACGCGCCGACGACGTTCGCCGACCTGGAGGACCCGCAGTACAAGGGCCAGGTCACGCTGAACGGCGACCCGCGTGAGGCCGGTGCCGCGTTCGGTGCCGTCATGGCCGCCTCGCTCGCCAACGGCGGCTCGTTCGACGACATCATGCCGGGCATCGAGTACTTCGCCGGGCTCAAGGCGTCGGGCAACCTGCAGTCGGTCGACGTCACCGAGGCCACGCTGCTGTCCGGCGAGGTGCCGATCGCGCTCGACTGGACGTACAACTTCCCGGGCATCGAGCCGCAGCTGAAGGACGCGGGCTTCGACCTGCAGGTCACCGTCCCGACGGACGGCGTGTACGGCGGGTACTACGCGCAGTCGGTCGTCACCGAGTCGGCGCACCCGTGCTCCGCGCGGCTGTTCCTCGAGCACCTCGTCGGTGACGACGGCGCGCTCGGCTACCTCGAGGGCGGGGCCATCCCGGCCCGCTACGCCACGCTCGTCGAGGAGGGCAAGGTCGACGCCGACCTGGCGAAGAACCTGCCCGACGCCGACACGATCTCGAAGATCGAGTTCCCGACGCAGGAGCAGATCGACGCTGCGAAGGCCACGCTGGCCGAGCAGTGGGGTCCGCTGGTCGCCGACAAGTGACCGCTGCCACCCCGGCAGGACAGCTCGACCCCGTCCGCCCCGCCCCGGTCCGCCGGGCCGGGGCGGGCGGGCCCGCCGCCGGACCCGTGGTGCGCCGCGTCGCTGCGCAGGTCCGGGCGGTGCGCGGCTGGCTGGTCCTCGTGCCGTTCCTCGCGTTCGTCGGCGTGTTCCTGCTGTGGCCGACCGCCGCCGTGCTGGTCCGCTCGATCACCCCGGGCGGCGCGTTCGGCCTGTCCGCGCTCGAGCGGGCGGTGTCCGGGCCGTACCGCAGCGCGTTCGTCAACTCCCTGACCCTGTCCGCGGTGACCGCGCTGCTCGGCGGCGTGCTCGGCCTGGCGCTCGCCCTCGCGATGCGCGGGCTGACCCGGCCGCGGTGGCTGCGACCCGCGCTCGACTCGTGGAGCTCGGTCGCCTCGCAGCTCGGTGGCGTGCCGCTCGCGTTCGCATTCGTCGCCGCGGTCGGCACGCAGGGCATCGTCACCAAGGCGCTGCTCGGCGTCGGCGTCGACCTGGTCGGCTCGGGCTTCTCGCTGTCGACGACCGCCGGCATGGCGCTGGTCTACCTGTACTTCCAGGTGCCGCTGATGTTCCTGGTGGTCAGCCCGGCGGTCGAGGGGCTGCGCAGCACCTGGCAGGAGGCCGCGACGGTCCTCGGCGCCGGACCCGTCCGCTACTGGCGCACGGTCGCGGGCCCGGTGCTCGCCCCGAGCGTGCTCGGCGGGATGCTGCTGCTGTTCATCAACGCGTTCAGCGCCTACGCGACCGCGTACGTGCTCAGCTCGTCCGGGCAGCTCGTGCCGCTGCAGATCCGTTTCGTGCTGCAGGGCAACGTCATCACCGGCGAGCAGGACCTCGGGTACGCGCTGGTCACCTGGACGATCGCGCTGCTGGGGGCCGGGCTGCTGCTCGTGCAGGCCCTGCAGCGCCGAGCCGCACGATGGAGCCGGGCATGAGCCTCGACACACCCCGCCGGACCGAGCAGGACGGCACAGCCGTCGACGCGCCGACGCCCACCGTGACGTCCGGACGCGGAGCCCGACGCGCCGCCCGCTTCGTCGGTCGCCCCCGTGAGGCACGGCCCGCCGCACCGGGGCGACGCGTCCTCGGCGTGGTGCGGTGGACGTTCCTCGGCGTCGTGGCGGTGTACTTCCTGGTGCCGCAGCTGGCGATGGCCCGGTTCGCGTTCCAGAACGTCCCGGTCGTGCTGCTCGGGCCGGACGACCTGCTGCGCGGCTGGTCGCTGCGGCCGCTGCTCGACGCGCTCGCCGAACCCGCCCTGTGGTCGGCGGCCCGCACCTCCGCGCTGCTCGCACTGGCCACCGTCACGCTCACGCTCGCGCTGCTGCTGCCGCTGGCCGTGGTCGCCGAGGTGCGCGCCCCGAGGCTGCGGCCCGTGCTGTCCGCGGTGACGCTGCTGCCGTGGGTCGTGCCGCCGATCGCGCTCGTCGTCGGCGTCGCCGCGACGTTCCGGCCGCTCGCGCCGTGGTTCCTGTCCAGCACGTTCGCGCTCGTGCCGTTCTACGCGATCTGGGCGATGCCGTTCACCTACCGCGCGCTGGACGCGGGCCTGCGCTCGATCGGTGCCCGCACGCTCGTCGAGGCCGCGCAGAGCCTGGGGGCGTCCACCCCGCGCGTGCTGCTGCGCGTGCTGCTGCCGAACCTCGTGCCGTCGATGGTCGCCGCCGGCGGCCTGACCACCGCGCTCGTGCTCGGCGAGTTCGCGTTCGCCTCGCTGCTGCTCAAGGACACCCTGCCCACCTACCTGGTCGTCTACCAGAAGCAGGAGGCGCAGGCTGGCATGGCCCTCGCGCTCACCGTCCTGCTGCTGACCGCCCTGCTGCTCGGCACCGTCGTCCGGCTGCTGCGCCGCCGCGGCCTCGGCGTGAGCACCACCGGCCTGTAGACCCCTGACCCCCTCGGAGACACACCATGGCCACGATCGAGATGACCGGCGTCCGCAAGACGTTCGGCAGCACCGTCGCCCTCGCCTCGCTCGACCTGTCCGTCCGCTCCGGCGAGCTCGTCTGCCTGCTCGGACCGTCCGGCTGCGGCAAGACCACCGCGCTGCGCCTGCTGGCCGGGTTCGAGCAGGCCGATGCCGGCCAGATCCTCGTCGACGGCGAGGACGTCACGCGCGTGCCCCCGCGCCGCCGCGGGTTCGGCATGGTGTTCCAGGACTACTCGCTGTTCCCGAACCTGAGCGCGCGCGACAACGTGGCGTTCGGCCTCAAGGTGCGCGGCGCCGGCCGGGCCGAGGTCACCGAGACAGTCGACCGGCTGCTGGCCACCACCCGGCTCGAGGCGCACGCCGACAAGTACCCGCACCAGATGTCCGGCGGGCAGAAGCAACGCGTCGCCCTGGCCCGGGCGATCGCCACCCAGCCGCGCCTGCTGCTGCTCGACGAGCCGCTGTCCGCCCTGGACGCGCAGGTCCGTGAGCACCTGCGTGACGAGATCCGGCGCCTGCAGCTCGAGGTCGGCGTCACGACCGTGCTGGTCACGCACGACCAGGGCGAGGCGATGGCCGTCGCCGACCGGGTCGCCGTGATGCGCGACGGCGTGCTCGAGCAGATCGACACCCCGCGCACCCTGTACCGCGAGCCGGCCTCGCCGTTCGTCGCCGGGTTCGTCGGCACGGTCAACCGGTTGGGCGCCCGCCGCGCGGAGGACGGCCGCTGGCACGTGCTCGGTCGGCCGGTGCAGGCGAAGGGCGACGAGCACGAGGCCGGACCCGTGCGGGCGGTCGTCCGCCCCGAGCAGGTCCGTGTCGTGCCGCTGCGCGACGTCGCCGGCACTGGCGGGGTTGGCAGCGGTCCTGGCGAAGGGGCTGGCGGTGCCGGCGACCAGGTGGCGCGGGTCTCCGGCGTCAGCTTCCTCGGCGCGGTGACCCGGGTGCGGGTCGATCACCCAGCGGAGGGTCCGGTGCTGGCCGACCTGCTCGGTGACGACGCGGCCGACCTGGCCATCGGCGACGCCGTCGAGCTGTGGGTGCGCGACGGCGCGGGCGCGGTGGTGCTCCAGTGAGCGGGTCCTCCACCGAGCGGGGTGCGGCTGCGGCCCAGACCCCGGGCGCGACGACCGTCGAGCGCCGACTGGTCCGTGGTGAGCCCGGCGAGGGCGGCTGGGCCCCGGTCGTCGCCACGCACGGCGACCCGTACGTCGGTGCCCCACCGCACCCGCAGGGCCGCACGCTCGCCGCGTTCGCCCACCTGTCCGACCTGCACCTGTGCGACGCCGAGTCGCCCGCCCGCCAGGAGCACCTGGACCACCACGGCGACCCCGGCGCGCCGTACGCCGGTCGGCTCGGGATCATCGGCACGTACCGCCCGCAGGAGATCCTCACCGTGCAGGTCGCCGCCCGCGCCCTGCACGCACTGCACCGCGTGGACCGTGCCCCCGTCACCGGCCGCCCGCTCGACGCGGTGCTGGTCACCGGCGACGTCACCGACAACGCCCAACGCAACGAGCTGACCTGGTACGACGCGCTCATGTCGGGCTGGACGGTGTCCCCGCGCAGCGGCGACGAGCGGCGCAGCAGCTGGGTCGGTGCCCTGACCGCAGGCCACTGGTCGACGCACGTCTGGCACCCCGACGGCGCCCCGGCGGGGGAGCCCACCGACCGGCCCACCGCCCTGTTCGGCTACCCCCGGGTCCCCGGGCTGGTCGAGGCGGCGCGCGCCGACCTCGTCTCGCCCGGGTCGCCGCTGCCCTGGCACACCGTGCACGGCAACCACGACGCGCTGCTGCAGGGCACCGTCGCCCCCGACGAGGCCCTCCGAGCCCGCGCCACGGGTGCCGCCCGCGTGGTCGACCTTGCCCCCGGGCAGACGCCGCTTGTCGTGCTCGAGGCCGTCGCCCCGCTCGGCCCGGCCCGGTACACCGACACCCCCGACTCCCCGACGGTGCCCGTCCCCGCCGACCCGGACCGCGTGTTCGTCGAGGACGGCGAGTTCACCGCCCGCCTGCGCGACCCCCGCGACGACGACCCGCGCGCCGGTGCCGTCGTCGCCCGGCACGGCGACGCGTGGGCCCGTGACGTCGGCGAGGTCCGTGTCATCGCGCTCGACACCGTCAACCCGCACGGCGGCTGGCAGGGGTCCGTCGACGACGCCCAGCTGACCTGGCTCGACGAGCAGCTGACCGCCGCGCGCGGGCGGTACGTGATCGTCACCTCGCACCACCCGTCGTGGACCCTCACCAACCTGTACGCGCCCGACGGTGCCCCCGCCCGCCACGGTGCCGAGGCCGTGCTGGCCCTCCTGCTGCGGCACCCCGGGGTCGTCGCCTGGTGCGCCGGCCACGTGCACGCCCACAGCGCCCTGCGGCACACCGCACCCGGCCCGCGCGGCGAACGCGGCGAAGGCCTCTGGGAGATCACCACGGCTTCGCTCGTCGACTGGCCGCAGCAGCTGCGCGTCCTCGAGCTCGTCCGCGAACCCGGCGGCACCATCGCGCTGGTCGGCACCGTGGTCGACCACGACGCCCCGACCACCTGGGACCTTTGCGCGCTCGACGACACCGCCCAGCTGGGCGCGATCTCCCGTGCCCTCGCGGTCAACGACTACCGGGCGCGCCGCGACCCGGTCCGCCCGGCGCTCGCGGCGGGTCGCGACGGCGACAGGAACGCCGTCTGGCGGCTGCCCGACCCGCACCGCTGACGGCTCAGACGGCCCGGTGAGGTCCGGGGTGCCCGACGGGGAGCGTGCACGGCACGCCCTTGCGCGGCAGCTGGTGCCCGCACCGCGGGCCGCCGTACCGACGGACAGGTACCTCCACGGGAGGAGGGGGCACGTGGACGGTGGGCGGGCCGGGCACGTACCTGTCCATGAGGGCGAGCACCTCACCCGCCTGGAAGACCTGCTGGCGGCGGTACCGGCCGCCGGCCCGCTGGACGATGCCGACCTTCTCCAGCTCGGCCAGCGCCTTGATCGCCGTCTGCGCCGTGACGCCCAGATGCTGGCTGATGTAGCCACGGGTGAGCACGGGCTGCTCCGTCAGCAGGTCCAGCACGTCGTGCACCTTGGAGTCAGTGCGCAGCCGGGCGACGTATGGGCGCCAGTGCTCGGTGATGCGCACGACCTCGTCGATCGTCTCGTCGGCCAGGTCGGCGGCGCGCAGCACCGCGTCCATGAAGAACGTGAGGAAGGCCTCGGTTGCGGCCTCGGGCTCGCGCCCGTCGTGGCGGAATGCGGTGAGCGCCCGCACGTAGCCCTCGACGTCGTCTCGCAGCACGAGCGAGAGCGGCAGGACACCCTGGTCGACGGTGCCCGCTCGGGCCAGCACCCCGTGGAACAGCACCCGGCCGGTGCGCCCGTTGCCGTCCTCGTAGGGGTGGATCGTCTCGAACTGGGCGTGCACCAGGGCGGCCTTGACCAGCGGCGGATCACCGGCCGTGTTCACGAATCGCAGCAGGTCGTCCATATAGCCGACGACCTCATCCTCGGGGGGTGCGAGGTACTGCGCGGTGAGGGGCGACGAGCCGCCGATGTACACCTGGCGGTTGCGGTAGCGGCCGTCACTGCGGTGCGCGAGCAGCGACTCGTGCACGGCGTGCACGTCCTGGTGGGTCCACGCCGGTTTCACCAGGGCATCGACGCGCTGCTCCATGGCGTCGAGGTTGCGCACGACCTCACGCGAGGTACCGCTCGCCCCGTCGACGTCGTCGACGCGTGCGGCCATGACGTTCCGCGGGGTGTCGCGCAGCCCCTCGATCCAGGACGACGCGATGCTCTCGGACCGCAGCAGCGTGGCGTACAGCAGCCGGAGCGGTCGGTCCCGCAGGCGCTGACCGAGCGCCGCGACCCGTGCGCTCGCGTCGACGACGAGCTCGTTCACCTCTGCGCTCATCTGTCGCGCGGCGGCGGGGAGCAGGTCGGGGTGGTAGCGCAGGTAGGAGCCGCCTTGCCGCTCACGACGGTTGACCCCTCGGGAGTCCGGGGGGACGCTGACCCGCTCCCAGTGCGCCACAAGCCTGTCCTCTCGATCGTCGTGGCTACAGCATATTGAGAAATGCTTGAATGTGCCTCGGGCGTTCCGCTGTCGTCGCACGCCGGAGTCGCCGGGCGGCCTCCGGCACCCGACGTGCCTGCGTGCGACACGCCGGAACCCGCGGGCGGAACTTGGGCCGTCGTGCCGCGTGTCGTGCGCGCGTCGGGCGCTCGGTGGGACCAAGGGCCCAGGGTCGCCAGGCCACTAGATCTAGCGTTGCGCACGCACTTGAACACCTAGATCTAGTTGTTGCACGCCCCTCAAGGCCGTGGCGGGCAACAGGGGGAGACGTACGCGTGACGCTGCTGACGGGGACCGACGAGACGACGACGACGGGTCCGACGACGCCCCCGACGACCGTGCGGACGGTGACGGTCGCCAAGCGTGACGGCCGGCGTCTGCCGTTCGACGACGAGCGCATCTACGCGGCCCTCACCAAGGCCTTCGTCGAGGTGCACGGCGAGACGACCCCCGTCACGCACCGCACCCTGCGCGACCTCGTGCAGCGCATCGACCGCGAGATCGCCGAGCGCTTCCCCGTCGACGTGAAGATCTACGAGATCCAGAACGTCGTCGAGCACGCCCTGCTGGAGAGCCACGAGTACGCGGTCGCCGAGGCGTACATGAGCTACCGCATCCAGCGGGACTTCGCGCGCAGCAAGGCCACCGACATCAACCACTCGATCGGCAAGCTGATCGGCAAGGACGAGTCGGTCGTCAACGAGAACGCCAACAAGGACTCCGACGTCTTCAACACCCAGCGCGACCTGACCGCCGGCGCGGTCGGCAAGGCGATCGGCCTGAAGATGCTCCCGCCGCACGTCGCGAACGCCCACCAGAAGGGCGACCTGCACTACCACGACCTCGACTACCACCCCTACGCACCGATGACGAACTGCTGCCTCATCGACTTCCAGACGATGCTCAGCCGCGGGTTCCGGATCGGCAACGCCGAGGTCGAGCCGCCGCGTTCCATCGGGACGGCCACCGCGCAGATCTCGCAGATCATCGCGAACGTCTCCTCCAGCCAGTACGGCGGCTGCTCCGCCAACCGCATCGACGAGCTGCTCGCGCCCTACGCGATGCGCAACTTCGACAAGCACCTGGCCGAGGCCGCCCGGTGGATCGCCGACGAGTCCCAGCACCGTGCGTACGCCGAGGAGCGCACCAGCAAGGACATCTACGACGCGATGCAGTCGCTCGAGTACGAGATCAACACGCTGTTCACCTCGAACGGGCAGACGCCGTTCACGTCGCTCGGCTTCGGCCTGGGCACCAGCTGGTTCGAGCGCGAGATCCAGAAGGCGATCCTGCGCATCCGCATCGACGGCCTCGGCTCGGAGAAGCGCACCGCGATCTTCCCCAAGCTGATCTTCACGTTGAAGCGCGGGCTGAACCTCGACCCCGAGGACCCGAACTACGACATCAAGCAGCTCGCGATCGAGTGCTCCACCAAGCGCATGTACCCGGACATCCTCAACTACGACAAGATCGTCGAGCTGACCGGGTCGTTCAAGGTGCCGATGGGCTGCCGCTCGTTCCTGCAGGGCTGGCGCGACGAGAACGGCGACGACGTCGCCGAGGGCCGGATGAACCTGGGCGTCGTCACGCTCAACCTTCCGCGCATCGCCCTCGAGGCGCAGGGCAGCACCGAGCGGTTCTGGGCGATCCTCGACGAGCGCCTGAGCACCGCCCGTGACGCGCTGCTGTTCCGCATCCAGCGCTGCAAGGAGGCCACGCCCGCCAACGCGCCGATCCTCTACGTGTACGGCGCGTTCGGTCAGCGGCTGACCGCCGGCGACCCGGTCGACGCGCTGTTCAAGGACGGCCGCGCGACCGTGTCCCTCGGGTACATCGGCCTGTACGAGGTCGCCGCGGCGTTCTTCGGCGGGCAGTGGGAGGGCGACCCGGAGGCCAAGGCCTTCACGCTCGACATCCTCAAGCACCTGCACGACCACACGAAGGCGTGGACGCGCGAGCACCGCTACCAGTTCAGCGTCTACTCCACGCCCAGCGAGTCCCTCACGGACCGGTTCTGCCGGCTCGACAAGGAGAAGTTCGGCTCGGTGCCGGACATCACCGACAAGGACTACTACACGAACTCCTTCCACTACGACGTGCGCAAGAGCCCGACGCCGTTCGAGAAGCTCGACTTCGAGATGGACTACCCGGCGTACGCCTCGGGCGGGTTCATCCACTACTGCGAGTACCCCGTGCTGCAGCAGAACCCGAAGGCGCTCGAGGCGGTCTGGGACTACGCCTACGACCGGGTCGGCTACCTGGGCACGAACACGCCGATCGACCGCTGCTACGCGTGCGGCTACCTCGGTGACTTCGACGCGACGGCCCGCGGGTTCGAGTGCCCCGAGTGCGGCAACGCCGACCCGCTGACCTGCGACGTCGTCAAGCGCACGTGCGGCTACCTGGGCAACCCGCAGGCCCGCCCGATGGTGCACGGCCGGCACGTGGAGATCTCCTCGCGCGTCAAGCACATGGAGGGCTCGGTCGGCTTCGTCCCGTCGCCCGACGTGCCCGTCGAGGCCTGACGTGCGCGACCCGCAGCCCGGGGAGTGGCTGTCGGCGAAGGTCAGCCAGGACCACGTCGGCGACTACAAGCCGTTCCAGTTCGTCGACGGCGAGGGCGTGCGGTGCAGCCTGTACGTCTCCGGCTGCCTGTTCGCGTGCGAGGGCTGCTTCAACGAGGCCACGTGGAGCTTCCGCTACGGCCGCCCGTACACGGACGAGCTCGAGGACACGATCCTGGCGGACCTGGCCCAGCCGTACGTGCAGGGTCTGACCCTGCTCGGCGGTGAGCCGTTCCTCAACACGGGCGTGTGCCTGCGCCTGGTGCAGCGTCTGCGCCGCGAGCACGGGCAGGCCAAGGACGTGTGGGCCTGGACCGGCTACACGGTCGAGGAGCTGCTGGCCGACAGCGAGGACAAGCGGGCGCTGCTGGCCGAGGTCGACGTGCTCGTCGACGGCCGGTTCCGGCAGGAGCTGCGTGACCCGGGCCTGCAGTTCCGGGGGTCGAGCAACCAGCGGATCGTCGACGTGCGGGCCACGCTGGCCGCGGGCGAGGTGTGCCTGTGGGAGCACCGCGCCGACGCGACGGCGACGTTCGAGCAGGTGGAGCGCCGCGCGCTGATCTAGGGCTGCCGGCTCCAGGCGTGCGCAGCGGCCGGGAGAGGATGGCCGCATGATCGAGATCCTCAACCCCGCCGAGCTGGACCGGGCCCGGGCGACCGGCGCCCTGCTCGGCGGCATCCTGCAGACCCTGAAGAGCCGCACCGCGGTCGGCACGAACCTGCTCGAGATCGACCGCTGGACGCACGAGCTGATCGTCGGGGCCGGCGCGCAGTCCTGCTACGTCGACTACGCGCCGAGCTTCGGCCGCGGCCCGTTCGGGCACTACATCTGCACGTCCGTCAACGACGCCGTGCTGCACGGCCTGCCGCACGACTACCGGCTGGCCGACGGCGACCTGCTGACCCTCGACCTGGCCGTCTCGCTCGACGGGATCGCCGCCGACTCGGCGATCAGCTTCGTCGTCGGCGCCTCCCGACCTGCCGAGAGCGTCGCGCTGATCGACGCGACCGAGCGCGCGCTGCAGGCGGGGATCGCCGCGGCCGGCCCCGGGGCGCGCATCGGCGACCTCTCGCACGCCATCGGCACGGTGCTCAGCGCGGCCGGCTACCCGATCAACACCGAGTTCGGCGGCCACGGCATCGGCTCGACCATGCACCAGGACCCGCACGTGTCGAACACCGGCAGGCCCGGCCGCGGCTACACGCTGCGACCGGGCCTGCTGCTCGCGCTGGAGCCGTGGGTCATGGTCGACACCGACACGCTCGTCACCGACGCCGACGGCTGGACCCTGCGCTCCGCCACCGGCTGCCGGACCGCGCACAGCGAGCACACCATCGCCATCACGGACGACGGGGCCGAGATCCTCACGCTCCCGCGCGGCTGACCGCTAGCCCAGGCACTCCGCGAGGAACGACTCGATCTGGGCGGAGATCTCCGCAGCGTGCTCGTGGTGCACGTAGTGCTCACCGACCAGCGGGACGTCGCGCGCGCAGCCCGACCCGCGCAGGTAGTCGGTGGACGCCGCGTCCCGCCACGCCGGGCGCTCGCCGGCGGGGTCCGCCGTGAACACGAGCACCGGGACGTCCGGCGAGAACGTCAGGTCGCGCACCTCGTCGACCGCCTCCTCCAGGTGTGCGGCCTGCCAGACGACGTTGCTGCTGACCGCCGACCAGTTCGAGACCGTGGTCTGCAGGGCGAGGTTCTCCTCGCTGTACCCCTGGGCCTGCGTCGCGCCGCTGAACATCTGCGGGTCGTCGCCGCCGATCGCCTGCATGACCCGGACCCAGCCGCCGCGGGCCAGCAGCTCGATCGAGGCCGGGATCGGGTCGGCGAACGGGTCCTCCTCCTTCTCGGAAGCGGGCAGGACGTCGTCGGTGCGCGGCATCGTCGGATCGAGGCCGACCACGGCGACCGTCCGCTCCGGGTACGCGTCGGCGAAGGCCTGGGCGTACAGCCCACCGATGGAGTGGGCGGCCATGACCACGGGCCCGTCGACCCCGGCGGCGTCGAGGGCCTTCTGCACGTCGGCGGCGACATCGCTCGGCAGCATCGGGTCGTCCGTCGCGTCGCTCCACCCGTAGCCGAACGGCTCGACGACCGCGACGGTCGCCCAGGTCGACAGCTCGCGGGTCAGCGGTTCGAAGTCGAGCACCGGGGCGGCGGTACCGAGGCCCGGCAGCAGCACGACGGTCGTGTCACCGGACCCGCTCACCGCGACGTGCATCGTGTGCCCGTCCACCTCGACCAGCTCGCCGGGCGCCGCGTGCGCGTCGCGCTCCCGCGCGGTCATCACCGCGTCGGTGGCCTTGACGCCGACGACGGTGAGCACGACGAGGGCCAGCAGCCCGCCGAGCACCCACCGCAACCGCCGCCGCACCCTGCCCCACCGGGTCGTCCCAGGGTTGTCCTTCTGCTTCACGCTCATGCACCCGAGCCTGCCGTCAGGGCTCTGACCTGCGCATCCGTCCCTGGCGGCCGTCGGCCGGTGCCGATGTCATCCGTGGGCCCCACACGGTGTGGTCCGTGCGGATGACGTCGCCACGGGGGGAGTGGTCCCTGCCACCCGTGCCGCGCGCCTTGCTCCCCGCCGTGTCGTGTCGATCCACGGCTCCCGCGTTCGACCCAGGGGTGAGAGGGTCCGAGCGAACGGACCGGTGACGAAGGGGAGACGACCGTGAAGTACATGCTGATCATGCGCGCAGGCGACGAGGCGCTCCAGGAGTTCCAGGACATCGACTTCGCCGAGGTGCTCGACGCCATGGGCCGGTACAACGACGAGCTCATCACCGCCGGCGTGCTCGTGGCCGCCGAGGGGCTCGACGACGCGTCGAAGGGCGTCGTCGTCGACTTCACGTCGCAGCCGCCCGTGGTGACCGACGGACCCTACGGCGAGGCGAAGGAGCTGTTCGGCGGCTTCTGGATCCTCGACGTGGCCTCGATCGAGGAGGCCGTCGAGTGGGCCAAGCGGGCGCCGATGAGCGGACCGGGCATCAAGACCGAGATCCGCCGGATCGCCAGCATCGAGGAGTTCCCGCAGGACAACGAGTGGATCCAGAAGGAGCGGGCCTGGCGCGAGGCCACCGGCCAGCTGTGAACCAGGCGCGCGAGGCCGTCGGCACGGTGTGGCGGATGGAGTCCGCCCGCATCGTCGGCGGCCTCGCCCGCTACACCGGCGACCTCGCGCTGGCCGAGGACGTCGCGCAGGAGGCGCTCGCCGAGGCCCTGGTCACCTGGCCGCGCGACGGCGTGCCCCACAACCCGGCCGGCTGGCTGCTGACCGTCGGTCGGCGGCGCGCCATCGACGCGTTCCGCCGCCGTTCGGCGCTCGACGCGCGGTACACCGCCCTCGCCCACGACCTGGACGAGGGCGGTGCCGCGACGGGCGCGGCGGCGCCGGTCGACACGGGCGACCTGCTGTGGGACCCCGACCGGATCGACGACGACGTCCTCGCGCTCATGTTCACCGCCTGCCACCCCGTGCTCTCGCCCGAGGCCCGCGTGGCCCTGACCCTGCGGGTCGTCGGCGGCCTGACCAGCGACGAGATCGCCCGCGCGTTCCTGGTGCCCACCGCGACCGTGCAGGCCCGCATCACCCGGGCCAAGAAGACCCTGCAGGCCGCCCGGGTGCCGTTCGAGGTGCCGCCGCGCGAGGCCTGGCACGAGCGACTCGGATCCGTGCTGAGCGTCGTCTACGTGACCTTCACCGAGGGATCGACCGCGACCTCCGGCGACGACCTCCTCCGGCCCGACCTCGCCCACGAGGCCGTCCGCCAGGCGCGCGTGCTCGCCCACCTGGTGCCCGACGAGCCCGAGGTGCTCGGCCTGCTCGCCCTGCTCGAGCTGACCGCCGCCCGGTTCCCGGCCCGCACCGGCCCCGACGGCGCACCCGTGCTGCTCGCCGACCAGGACCGCCGCCGCTGGGACCGCGACGCGATCCGCCGCGGACGGGCCGCCCTCGTGCAGGCCGGACGGGTCGGGTGCGGGCTCGGCGCCTACGGGCTGCAGGCCGCCATCGCCGAGTGCCACGCGGTCGCGCCGACCGTCGAGGCCACCGACTGGGAACGGGTCGTCCTGCTCTACGAGGCCCTCGGGCGGCTCGCACCCTCGCCCGTCGTCGAGCTGAACCGGGCCGTGGCCGTCTCGATGGCCCAGGGTCCGGCAGCGGCGCTCGCCCTCGTCGACGAGCTTGTCGGCTCCGCACTGCTGGCGGGCTCCCACCTGCTTCCGAGCGTGCGCGGTGAGCTGCTGGCACGCCTCGGCCGGACCGAGGAGGCGCGGACCGAGCTCACGCGCGCGGTCGAGCTGTGCGGGAACACCCGGGAGCGAGCCCTGCTCGAGCACAAGCTCCGGGGCCTGGGGTCCTGACCTGCGCGAGCGCTACTGTGCGCGTCATGGTGAACCCGCAGCCCGTGGCCGTGCGCAAGACCTCGCTGACCGGACCCGTGTGGCTCACCGTGTCGGGTGCGGTGCTGATCCTGATCGCGCTCGCCATCGGCGCGGGCACCGCGGTGCTGCTGTTCCGCACGGCGGGCTCCGGCGTGCTCACCTTCAGCGGCGAGCCGGGGTCCTCGGTCATCGCCGAGGTCGACGCCCCGGGCACCACGACCGTCGACCTGGTGGCGGGGGAGCGTTACGCCGTGCACCTCGTCGAACCGGCGACGGCGGGCGGGCTGGGCGACCTGGTCGGCGACGTGCACCTCCTGGCGCCGTCGGGCGAGACGGTCGTCGCCGACGGCACCCCGGGCGTCGACTCCACCTCGACGATGGGCGACGTGACCGCGCGCAGCGTCGCCGCCTTCACCGCACCCGAGGACGGCACCTACGTCCTGGCGGTCCCGTCCGCCGACGTCGACCACGCCCGGGTCCTGCTCGCCCCCGACCAGGCGTTCGCCCCGTTCTTCGCGGGCATCTTCGGCTCGATCCTGGGCGTGTTCGCCGCCGTCCTCATCGGCCTGCTCGGCACGGGCATGGCGGTCGGCGGCGGCATCTGGTGGGGGTTCCGGGTGCGCGCGCGCCGTGCTGTGAACGGCGTCGAGGACCGTGCCGGCAGCTGACCGGGGCGCCACCCCGGCACGCTCGTCCGAGCGGTCGACGCCCGTGCTGCGCGCCGGCGAGGCCGCCGACCTGACTGCCTGCGTCGCGCTGTGGCTCGACGCGTTCACCGCCCGGGAGGGCGCGGCCGTCGACGGTGTCGTCGAGCGTGCGCGTCCGAAGTTCTCCCGCGCCGAGGCCTGGGTGGTCGCCGACGACGGACCCGGTGGGATCCGCGGGTTCGCCCTGGCCACACCGCCGGGCAGCGGCTTGCCGGGCGACCCTGCCGAGGCTGCGGTCGTGGGTCTGCTCGCCGTCTCCCCGGCCGCCCAGGGACACGGGCTGGGCCGACACCTGCTGCACGCTCTCACCGCCGACCTCGCGCGGCGCGGGCACCGGTCCGCGGCGCTGCACGTGCTCCTCGACAACCGACCCGCGGTGCGCCTCTACGAGGATGCGGGCTGGACGCCCTGGGGCGAGCCTCACCCGCACGCGCTGCTCGGGCGGCTGGCGCAGACGTACGTCGTCGATCTGAGCGTGTGACCGGTGATCCGGCCCAGGTGTGGTTCGGGCCGCCGGAGGCGACGCGGGGCGACAGCCCTCTGCGCCGCCGTGTTCCGCCACGCTCCCATGAGCGTCGGGTCCTTCAGGTGGCGGAGAGGTATCGGGTCACCATGGCTACGTCCGCGGTCGGGACCGCCATCGTGAGCGTCCCCTCGGGGCATCGGGCGACGACGACCTGGAAGAGCCAGTCCTTGGGCCCCCGGTCCGAGGCTGAGGCGTCCCGCACTCCCGCCACGACCAGGTCGGCAGGGAGCGCGAGGTCCTGACGGCGCAGGGACCAGAAGGGTCTCCAGGCGGCGGTCGGCAGCTCGACGCGGAGGACGCCCTGTCGGAGCCGGCGGGGGTAAGGGCCGAAGTCAGCGGACAGGAAGCAGGCCACCGTGCGGGACCCCCCGGCGAGGACGGCACCAAGGTCGGCCTCGCGCTGCGGCTGCGAGGGTGCCGTCCAGATCGCGCGCGGGTGCGTGAGCAGGTGCCATGCCGAACGGCTTCCAGCCGCGGGCTGAGGATGGGTGCGCACCCGATGAGTATCGAGGTGCGGGCGACGGCGTGCCGCTGCATTCGCGCACGTCATCGGCAGCGCCGTGCCAAGGGCGCCGTGAGGGAAGGCTGCGTGGACACCGTCGTCGAGCCGCTGGAGGATGCTCGCGTGGTGAGGCGACGGCTGGTCACGGGGGGAATCGTCGCCTCGTTCGTCGGCGGCGGGATCTTCGCCGTCCTGGCGTATCTCGAACCGCTCTGGGCGGTTCCCGCGGTCGGTTCAGGAGCGCTCCTCCTCGTGCTCGTCCGTGCGAAGGACTCGGCCGGCCGCGACCTTCGCCTCCCGCGCGTCTGGTCGCACAGGTCGTGAGGGCGGTGCTGATGCTCGCGGCCGGCGCTCGACGCTGATGGGGGCGTCCTTGATCGATCCCGCCGTCGGGGCCACCTTCTTCTTCCGTGGCCGACACCAGGCGGACGTGACGGCGCAGTTCGCGCGGCTGCACGTGGCCTCGTGGGGCGTGGAGGTCCGGCTCGGTTCGCAGGGGGTCGTGTCGCTGGTCAGGTTCCTCTCGCGGGCGGGCCTGTCCGGACGGGTGCTTCCCGGCTCGAACCCGGTGTGGTCGGCCACGTGGGCCGAGCTGGGCCGGGTCTTCGTGGCCGATCGCAGTGTCGTCCTGGTTCGTCAGGACGGTCCCGGCGTCCGACTCGTCGCCATGCGCGGGGGTGCCCTGGGCGAGCTGACGGAGTCGCTGTGGGGCCACGCGGTCGACGTCGAGCTCGTCGAGGGGACGTGGTGGTTCGCGACCCTGACCTTCCTGCCCGTCGGCCGACTGAGAAGACGGCGATCTCCCCGTGACGTCATCACCCGCTGAGAGCCTCCCGGGTGTGGACGATGCTCGCTGTGGCGAACCTTCCCCGTTGTGCCTCGCCAGGCGGGCGCGGCTCGGTAGCGTGACGCCGTGAAGCGCGGTAGCTGCGAGTGGGCGTACGCGGAGATCGCCGACCTCGGGCTCGAGGCGACGCGCCGGACGATCGCGGCGGTCGTCGCGACCTTCGCCCCGGCGTACCTGCTGATCGACGCCTACGGCAGCGAGCCTCTCGACGAGCCCGGGCGCCGTGCCCTCGACGCCCTGCTGGCCGTGCCGTCGAAGAACGGCGGCGCTGGCATCGTGATGTCGCGGGGGCCGAAGGACGTCGAGCACCTGCTCGGGTACGGGCCGTTCACCGCTGGCCTCGAGATCGGCCTCACGGGCCCGGTCGATCTCGTCCTCGAGGTCTGGGACAGCGAATGCCTCGGCGTCGCGCTCACCGAGGACGAGCAGCGTCGGGCCGGGATCTCGTTGCGTGAGCACCCCTGGCACAAGCGGTCGCGCTCGACGCCGCCCCCGCCGGTCGAGCGGCAGGGAGGCGCAGCAGGGTGGCGATGATGGAGAGGTCGGACGGCATGGGTCAGGTGCTGCAGTCGATGGCGGTCCTCCCGCTGGTCGCGGCGGTCGTGAGCCTGCGCAATCACAGCGGCTGGAACTTCGAGATCGACGCCCGGCCTGCGACCGTCCGCGGTCTCAGGGTGCGCGGCATGCTCGTCCTGAGTGGGGTCCTGATGCTCGCGCTGGGGCGGCTGCTCGCGCCGGGATCGGATCCCGTTCGCCTGGGGCTGGCCCTGGTGGCGGTCGCCGGGGCCGTGCCGTTCCTCGTGTACCGGCCCTCGGCAGCGCCGGGCGACCCGGACGCGGCCCCTCAGCGCGCGCACCAGGTGTCGCGCCCGAGGTTCCAGCGGCGTTCTGCCGTGGTCTGGCTCCTGCTGTTCGCCTCGTCGGTCGTGCTGGCGGTGATCGCGTGAGCTGGCTCGTCATGACGGCCGCCGGCGTGGCGGCCTCGACCTGCGCGGGCGTGCTGTACGAGCTCGTCCGCGCCCGGCGTCTGGGCAGGGCCGCCGAACGGGGCGACGTGCTCGAGCTCGAAGGCTCGATCGTGGGTCGCCTTCGCTACTGCCATCCGCCCGGGGGCATGCTCCGGATCGACGGCCGACGTCTGTCCTGGCTGAACGCGCCGGGAGGGATCGAGTACCCGGTGCCGTTGGGCGGGTTGCGCTTCGTGCGCAGCCGGGCTGATGGCGCGTGGGCGGTCGCCGAGTGCGTCGACGGCGACGAGGTCGTCGAGATCCGGTGCCGGGCCTACGCCCTGCGTCACGTGCGAGCCGTCCTTGAGCACTGACGAGCGGTTCGTCGGCGGGACCTGGTTCAGCGTCGACGACCACGACTACGCCCTCTCGAAGTCGCTGGCGGTGCTGACCTTGTCCGACGACGGTGTCCGGGTGTCGGTGCGCTACAGGGCGATGACCTGGCTCACCGGTGCCCTTGCCCGCGAGCGGGGGGTGCCGGTGCCGCTGGACCGGTGGGAGCTGTGGTCGGCACCGTGGGCCGAGGCGCCCACGGTCGCGTGCAGCGGTCGGGCGTTCGGTGTGGTCGCGGGGACGTCGGGTGCATGCCGGTTCACGCTGCGGTCCGGGCGGCAGGCCATGCGGCTGAGGGCGCGTCTGCACGAGCTCGGCGTGCCCTTCGAGGAGGTGTACCCGTCGAGGCGCTTCCTGCTGCGGCGGATGCACCCGGGTCTCGATCGGTTGCGAGCGTTCCCGCCGCTGCTCGGGCGACGCGGGCGGACGTCCGCCAGGTCGCGGTCCCGGGCCGACACCGCGCGGGACGCGCTGCTCGGTGTCCTCGCGCTCGCGGGGAGCGCGTGGCTGGCCCAGGAGGAGGGCGACGCGCTCGTGGCCGTGCCGCTCGTCGTGCTCGGGCTGTGGTTCTTGATGGCTGCCTGCCACGACCTGGTCCGGAGTGCACTCCACCCGCGGCGCGCCTCGGCTCGCGGCGATGCACGATGACACGCCCAGGCCTCGGTACCGCAGAGCTGACCCTGCACGGCGGGACGTATGCGCGGGTCTCCGACGTCGTGCTGACGTTGTCCATCCCGCAGGCCGTGCTCCGTGCCACAGCGGACGGGGTCGTCGTCGAGCCGCGGCACGTCCTCGCGCGGGTGCTGGGTCGGGGCTTCGCGCGGGAGGTCGGGCGAGAGGACTGGGTGCCGAGCGGGACCCTGTGGTCCGAGCCGTGGTCGGACGTGGTCGAGGTGCGCGCTCGCGGACGTCGCCTGGGCCTGGTCAACCGGGCGGGTGATCGCTGCAAGTTCACCGTGTCGCGGCGTCGCACGATGGACGAGCTGGTCGCCCTGCTCACCGGGCTCGGGATCCAGGTCGAGCCCCTCCGTCCGACCTATCGATTCATGGCCGCGACGACGGTCCTGGGGTCGGAACTGCGCGATCGGTCGCAGGTCGCCACCCCCCCGGACGGCGCGGAGGTCTCCACCCCGCCCGCTGACTCGCGCCGGATGAGGTCGTGGGCGGCGATCGGTCGGGGAACCGTGCTGGGAGGCGTACTCGTGGCCGTCGGACTCCTCGTCGGCAGGGGCGCCGGTGTGCCGTCGCCGGGGCTGGTGATCGCTGCGGCGCTCGTGTCCCTCGGTGTGTGGCGGCTGGTCACCCTGCCGTTCTCGGGGGCGTACGTCCGGGGCGGGAAGGTCAGGTACCAGGCGGCCGGGGCGCGCGCGGTCGTGGTCCGTGCGCAGGGGCAGGTCGAGATCGAGTCCAGGATGTTCCTGCCGTTCGTGCACCTGCACGAGCTGGTCGTGCACCACCCCGACGGATCGCGGACCCTGCTGCCCTGGGCCAGCGCCGCGTCGTGGCGCCGTGCCCCGTCGACCGCCGCGCTCCGGTCGCGGGAACGGCTCCAGGCCTGGCTCGACGAGGGCGCCTGATCGAGCCGGATCGTCGGGTGGTAGCTGACGCGGCGTAGGGCCGACGATCCGCGGGGCCGTCAGCTCCGTCGGACCCGGTCGAGGAGCAGGACGGCGATGTCGGCGACCTCGGGGACGCCGACCTGCGCTCGCGGGTCGGCCGGTGAGGCTGCGGCAGCGGCGCCCGCGGCGACGCCGTCGGAGAGCATGACCGTGCAGTAGGGGCAGGCGGTCGCGATGACGTCGGCGCCGGTGGCGACGGCCTCGGCGGCGCGCGTGGTGCTGATGCGGGTGCCGATGGACTCCTCCATCCACATGCGTGCACCGCCCGCGCCGCAGCAGAAGGACATCTCCTTGTTGCGGGGCATCTCGGCGAGCTCGACGCCGGGCAGGGCTCCGAGCAGCTCGCGCGGCGGGGAGTAGATCTGGTTGTGCCGGCCCAGGTAGCAGGGGTCGTGGTAGGTCACGGTGGTGGTGGAGGCCTCGGGTGCGGCCGTGGGGACCAGGCGGCCGTCGGCCACGAGCGTGTCGAGCAGCTCGGTGTGGTGGACGACCTCGAACCGGCCGCCGACCTGCGGGTACTCGCGGCTGATCGTGTTGAAGCAGTGCGCGCAGGTGACGACGATGCGCTGCGCGCCGACCTCGTTCAGGGTCTCCACGTTCTGCGCGGCGAGCATCTGGTAGAGCAGCTCGTTGCCGGCGCGGCGGGCGGGGTCGCCGGTGCAGGTCTCGCCGTCGCCGAGCACCGCGAACGACACCCCGGCGATGTGCAGCAGCTCGGCCACGGCGCGGGTCGTCTTCTTGGCACGGTCCTCGTAGGCGCCGGCGCAGCCGACCCAGAACAGGTAGTCGACGTCCGCGGCGGACTCGACGTCGGCGCCGACCACGGGCACCTCGAAGTCCAGGCCCTTGGCCCAGTCGAGGCGGGCGCGCGCGGGCAGGCCCCACGGGTTGCCCTGGCGCTCGAGCTTGGTGAACGCGCCGCCGAGCTCGTTGGGGAACGCCGACTCCATGAGCACCTGGTAGCGGCGGATGTCGAGGATCGTGTCGACGTGCTCGATGTCGACGGGGCACTGCTGCACGCACGCGCCGCACGTGGTGCAGGCCCACAGCACGTCGGGGTCGATGACGCCCGAGGCGACCAGGTCGATGCCCGCGTGCGGGTCCGGCTCGGTCTCGCCGCTGCCGGCGCGGGTGGCCTGCAGGTAGGGGGCGGTCGCGGCGGCGTGGTCGCGCAGGGCGAGCGTGAACAGCTTGGGGCTCAGCGGCTTGCCGGTCGCCCACGCGGGGCACTGGTCCTGGCAGCGGCCGCACTCGGTGCAGGTGGAGACGTCGAGCAGGGCCTTCCAGGTGAGGTCCTCGACCGCGCCGGCGCCCAGGCGCACGTCGTCGGGCAGGTCCTCGAGCGCGTTCAGGTCGATCGGCGAGCCGTCCGGCCCGGCCAACGGCATGAGCGGCCCGAGCGCGGGACGGCCGTCGGAGGTGCGGCGCGCGTACACGTTGACGACGGCGAGGAACCGGTGCCAGGCGACGCCCATCGTGGGCTGCAGGCCGACGACGACGAACCAGGACATCGACACGAGGATCTTCACGGTCGCGGTCACCACGATCGCCGTCTCCAGCACGGACGTCGACGCGCCGGACCAGAGGCCGCCGTACCAGGCGGTCAGCGGGAAGTGCCACGCGCTGGCCAGGTGCTCGGTCGCCGGGTCCTGCGAGGCGAGCGCGTACTCCAGACCCCGCAGGGTCAGGGCGGCGGCGACGACCAGCAGCACGGTGGCCTCGACGAAGTACGCCTGCGCCTGGTTCGAGCCGAAGAACCGGGAGCGGCGCTGCTCCGCCTCGGGTCGGTCGGCGCGCGGCCGGATCCGCAGCCGCAGCCGGATGAGCCCGATGATGCCGAACAGGGACAGCCACGCGATGGCCTCGATCGCCCACTCCAGGGGCGGCAGGTGGCCGATCACGGGCAGCCCGTAGGACGGGTCGGCGACCTGCCCGTACCCGCTGACCAGGGTGAGGAACAGCAGCGGGAACGAGACCATCACGGCCCAGTGCGCGACCCGCACGGCGGGCTTGTGCTGGAACCGGCCGTGCCCGATCAGCTCGCGCAGCAGCATGCCCAGCCGCGGCCCGACCGGCGCGAACCGGCCCGGCGCGGGTCGGCCGATCCGCACGGTCGCGACGATGCGCATCACCCCGCGGACGAACACGGCGACACCGCCGACGGTCGCGACGACCACCAGCGCCAGGCACACACCCCGCAGCAGATCCACGCGCACACGCTAACCGGCGCGGGTGTCGCACCGGGCGCGTGACGTGCGCCTGAGGGAGAGTTGGCGCAGCCGTGGGAAGGCCGTGGGAATCTCATTGATAGGGTTGCCTCACCGACCCCCCGCCCCCCGACGAGGACGGAGCCGGATGTGCTGATCCTGTTGGCCGTTCACCTGCTCGCCGCTCTCGTCGCGCCCGTGCTGGTCCGGCTAATGGGGCGCCGGGCGTTCTGGGTCCTGGCGCTGGCACCCGCGTCCGCCGCGGTCTGGGCGCTGACGTGGACGTCCCGGGTGCAGCACGGGAACGGCCCGACCGAGGTCGTCGAGTGGATCCCGCAGCTGGGCCTCGAGCTGAGCTTCCGGCTGGACACGCTGTCCTGGCTGATGGTGCTCGTGGTCGGCGGCGTCGGAGCGCTCGTGCTCCTGTACTGCTCGGCGTACTTCTCCGCGCACGCCTCGGGCCTGGGCCGGTTCGGCGGGGTGTTCGTCGCGTTCGCCGGGGCGATGCTCGGGCTCGTCTCCGCCGACGACGTGCTGCTCATGTTCGTGTTCTGGGAGCTGACGACGGTGACGTCGTACCTGCTCATCGGCCACTACTTCGACCGCAAGGCCAGCCGGCGTGCGGCCATGCAGGCCATCGTCGTGACCACCGCGGGCGGCCTGACCATGCTCGTCGGGCTCGTGCTGCTCGGGCACGCTGCGGGCACCTACCGGCTCTCGGAGCTGCTCGCCGACCCGCCGCAGGGCACCACGCTCGTCACCGTCGCGATCGTCTGCCTGCTGGCCGGTGCGGCCACCAAGTCGGCGCTCATCCCGTTCCACTTCTGGCTGCCCGCGGCGATGGCCGCCCCGACCCCGGTCAGCGCCTACCTGCACGCCGCCGCGATGGTGAAGGCCGGCGTGTACCTGGTCGCACGGTTCGCGCCCGCGTACGGGCAGGACCCGGCGTGGCGGGCGATCGTGGTGACGCTCGGCGTCGGCACGCTGCTGCTCGGCGGGTACCGCGCCCTGCGCCAGCACGACCTCAAGCTCGTGCTCGCGTTCGGCACGGTCAGCCAGCTCGGGCTCATCGTGCTCATGGTCGGCCTGGGCACGCAGGCGACCGCGCTCGCCGGTCTGGCGATGCTCGGCGCGCACGCCATGTTCAAGGCGTCGCTGTTCCTCGTCGTCGGCGTGGTCGACGCGGCGACCGGCACCCGTGACCTGCGGCGGCTCTCCGGCGTCGGACGCGAGCTGCCGTGGACCGCGACCGCCGGTGCCCTGGCGACGGCCTCGATGATCGGCCTGCCGCCGTTCGCGGGTTTCGTCGCGAAGGAAGCGGCGCTCGAGTCGCTCGCGCACCTCGGTGACGGGCTCGGCACGTTCCTGCTGGTCGCGGTGGCGGTCGGCTCGGTGCTGACCGTCGCGTACGGGTTGCGGCTGTGGTGGGGCGCGTTCGCCACCAAGCGCGTCGTCTCGCACGAGTCGGTGCAACCGATGGCGGACGGCACGGTGCCCTCGGCGTCCGCACCCCTGCCCGACGGCACCGCGGAGCCCGCGCCGATCACGCACCCCTCGATGCTGCTGGTCTGGCCGGCGATGGTCCTGGCGCTGCTCGGGCTGGCGGTGGCGCTGCTGCCCGGGCTCGGCGAGAACCTCCTGCAGCCGTACGCCGACCAGTCGCCCACGGGCGAGCCGGGTCACCTGGCGCTCTGGGCCGGCCTGACGCCGACGCTCGGGCTCACCGTGCTGATCCTGGCGGCCGGTCTGCTGCTCTTCCTGGTCCGGGACCGGGTCGAACGCCTGCAGGCCGGGCGGTACCGCGGGCCCGAGGCCGACCGCGTGTACCGGCGGTTCATGCGCCGCCTCGACGACGTCGCCGCGGACGTCACGGCCGTCACGCAGCGAGGCTCGCTGCCGCTCTACCTGGGCGGGATCCTCGTGGTCTTCGTCGTCGGCGTGGGCACGGCCCTGATCGTCGGCGGGGACGGCATCGGTCCGACCCGGTGGTGGGACCAGCCCGCGCAGGTCGTGTTCGGCGGGGTCGCGATCGTCTCGGCCGTCCTGGCCGCCCGCGCGCGTCGACGGCTCAAGGCCGTGATCCTGCTCGGCATCGGCGGCTACGCGGTGGCCGGGCTCTTCCTGCTGCACGGCGCACCCGACCTCGCGCTCACCCAGGTGCTCGTCGAGACGGTCACGCTCGTCGTGTTCGTCCTCGTGCTGCGCCGGCTGCCCCCGTACTTCTCCGACCGGCCGCTCGCCGGGTCGCGCTGGCTGCGCCTGGCGGTCGGGCTCGGGGTCGGGCTGACCGTCGCCGGGATCGCGCTCGTCGTGCCCGGCGCCCGGGTGCACCCGCCCGTCTCGGAGGACTTCGCGCAGGAGGCCGTGCAGTGGGGCGGCGGCACGAACATCGTCAACGTCACGCTCGTCGACATCCGCGCCTGGGACACGATGGGCGAGATCTCGGTGCTGCTCGTGGCGGCCACCGGGGTCGCCTCGCTCGTGTTCCTGTCCCGACGCAGCGGCGCGATCTTCCGCGCGCAGGACGCCCCGCAGGACCGGGCCGTGTGGGCCGGCGCCGGGAACGACCCGATGGCCGCGCTGCGCCACCACCAGGGCCCGGGCGACGTCGCCGAGGCCCGGCAGGCCGCGATGGACTCCGGGGCCGCGACCTCCGGGGCGCAGGCGCGCGAGTGGCTGCTCGCCGGCCGCACGCTCGCCCCGCAACGACGGTCCGTGGTCTTCGAGGTCGTCGTCCGGCTGCTGTTCCACACGATGATCGTCTACTCGGTGTACCTGCTGTTCTCCGGGCACAACGCCCCCGGCGGCGGGTTCGCCGCGGGCCTGGTCACCGGCATCGCGCTGATCGTCCGGTACCTGGCCGGCGGGCGGTACGAGCTCGGTGAGGCCGCTCCCGTGCAGCCCGGCGTGCTGCTCGGGCTCGGTCTGTTCCTGTCCGTCGGTGTGGGCCTGTTCGCGCTCGTGCTGGGCGGGTCCGTGCTTCAGTCCTGGCTGATCGACCTGCACGTGCCGCTGATCGGCACGGTGCACCTGGTGACCAGCCTGTTCTTCGACGTCGGCGTGTATCTCGTGGTCGTCGGGCTGGTGCTCGACATCCTGCGCAGCCTCGGTGCCGAGCTCGACCGGCGGGCCGAGGCCGGTGAGGACGACCTCGAGCACGCGGCCGACCGGACCGACGTGACCGCCCGGGTCTCCGCGGACGGCCGACCGGACGGCGGTGCGACCCGATGATCGACATGAGCCCGAACCTCGTCCTCGTCGTGACGATCGCCGCGCTGTTCACGGTCGGGGTGTACCTGCTGCTCGAACGCAGCCTGTCGCGCGTGCTCATCGGCGTGATCCTCATCGGCAACGGCGCGAACCTGCTGTTCCTCGTCGCCGGAGGAGCAGCCGGCCGGCCACCGCTCGTGGGGGTCGAGCCCGAGGGCGAGATGAGCGACCCGCTGCCGCAGGCCATGGTGCTCACCGCGATCGTCATCACGCTCGGCATGACCGCGTTCCTGCTGGCCATGGCCTACCGGTCCTGGCAGCTTCACGGCCACGACGAGGTGCAGGACGACGTCGAGGACCGGCGCATCGTGCGCCTGGCCGCGCTCGACGAACGCGCGTTCGTCGACACCGACACCGAGGGCGTCGTGGAGTCGCTCGACGAGGAGGCGGCGCTGGCGCGCGACGAGACGGACGACGGGCACGGGACGGAGGTGGAGCAGCGATGACCGACATGACCTGGGTCGTGCCGCTGCCCGTCATGCTGCCCCTGCTCGGCGCCGGGCTCACGCTCGCGCTGTACGGCCGCCCGCGCGTGCAGCGCGTCGTGAGCGTGTCGGTGCTGAGCCTCGCGCTGCTCGCCTCGGCCACGCTGCTCGTGCTCGCCGACGACGGGCCGCTCGTCGTCGAGATCGGCGGCTGGGCGGCGCCCGTCGGCATCGACCTGGTGGCCGACCGGCTCTCGGCCCTCATGCTCACCATCTCCGGCGCGGTCACGCTCTGCGTGCTCCTGTACTCGCTCGCGCAGAGCCAGGAGGACGACGAGGAGTCGGCGCCCGTCTCGATCTACCACCCGACGTACCTGGTGCTGACCGCCGGGGTGGCCAACGCGTTCCTGTCCGGCGACCTGTTCAACCTGTACGTCGGGTTCGAGATCCTGCTCGCCGCCTCCTACGTGCTGCTCACGCTCGGCGGCACGGGCGAGCGCATCCGCGCGGGCACGATCTACGTGGTCGTCGCGCTGCTGTCCTCCGTGCTGTTCCTCGTCGCCATCGCGATGATCTACGCCGCGACCGGCACGGTGAACCTGGCCCAGCTGGCGATCCGGCTGCCCGAGATCGACCCCGGGACGCAGCTCGTGCTGCAGGTCATGCTCCTGCTCGCGTTCGCGATCAAGGCGGCGATCTTCCCGCTGTCGGCCTGGCTGCCGGACTCCTACCCGACCGCGCCGGCGCCCGTCACGGCCGTGTTCGCCGGCCTGCTCACCAAGGTCGGCGTCTACGCGATCATCCGCACGCAGACCCTGCTGTTCCCCGGCGGACGCCTGGACGACGTGCTCATGTGGGCGGCGCTGGCGACCATGCTCATCGGCATCCTCGGCGCGGTCGCGCAGGACGACATCAAACGTCTGCTGTCGTTCACGCTGGTCAGCCACATCGGCTTCATGGTGTTCGGCATCGCCCTGTCCAGCGAGGCCGGCATGACCGCGGCGATCTACTACGTCGCGCACCACATCACCGTGCAGACCGCGCTGTTCCTCGTCGTGGGGCTCGTCGAACGGGCGGGCGGGTCGACGTCCCTCGAGCGCCTCGGCGGCCTGGCCCGGTTCGCGCCGCTGCTGGCCGTGCTCTTCTTCGTGCCCGCGATGAACCTGGCCGGCATCCCGCCGCTGTCCGGGTTCCTCGGCAAGGTCGGGCTGCTCGAGGCGGGCGTCGCCTCGGGCACCGCGCTGGCGTACGTGCTCGTCGCCGGGTCGGTCCTCACCTCGCTGCTCACCCTGTACGCGCTGGTCAAGGCGTGGAACAAGGCGTTCTGGCAGACCCCGCCCGAGGACCCGCTGCCCGCCCGGCTGCCCGTCGGCATGGTCGTGCCGACCGCGGCGCTCGTCAGCCTCGGCCTCGCGCTGACCCTGGCCGCCGGCCCGCTGTACGCGTACACCTCGCGCGCGGCGCAGGCTCTCGCGGAGCGCGACCCGTACGTGAACGCGGTCCTGCCCGACGGCGAACGTGGGCCCGGGGAGTCCGCCGACGTCGCCGAGACCGACGAGGGGGGGCACGGATGACGCTGCACACCCGCCGCGCCCGGCTGCGCACCCAGTGGGGCACGATCGTCTGGCTCACCGCCGTGTGGGTGCTGCTGTGGGGGGACCTGTCCGTCGGCAACGTGCTCGCCGGGCTCGTGATCGCGGTGCTCGTCACCCTCGGGCTGCGGATGGCGGCCATCGAGTTCCACGGTCGCGTCCGGCCGTTCGCCGTGCTGCACCTGTTCACCCGGTTCGGGATCGACCTGGTGAGGGCGTCGTTCGAGGTCGCGTTCATCGCCCTGCGCCCCGGGTACACCCCCCGAGGGGCGGTGATCGGCGTGCAGCTGCGCAGCCACTCCGACCTCTACCTGACGATGACCGCGGAGCTGTGCTCGCTCGTGCCCGGCTCGATCGTCGTCGAGGCGCACCGACTCACCGGGATGCTCTACCTGCACGTGCTCGACGTCCGGCAGTCCGGCGGGGTGGAGCACGCGCGACGCCACGTGCTGGACCAGGAGGAGCGCGTGCTGCGCGCGTTCGCCTCGGCCGCCGAGCTGGCCGACGCGGGCCTGCTGCCCGGCGTCCCGGGCCCGCGACCGGGGACTCCACGAGGAACGGAGGCCGGCTCGTGACCGTCGTCGCGCTCGTGTGCGCCGTGATGCTGACCGTCGGCACCGTGCTGTCGATCGCCCGGGCCGAGAAGGGCCCCTCGATGCTCGACCGGACCATCGCGCTCGACATCGTCGTCACGATGATGATCGCCGGCGTCGCGCTCTACGCCGCCGTGCACCGCCGGGCCGACGTCGTCCCCGTGCTCGTCGTGCTCTCGCTCGTCGGGTTCGTCGGCTCGGTGACCGTCGCCCGGTTCGCCTCCGTGGAGCCCGAGGGGGAGGGCCGGGTGCGCACGCGCGAGGAGATCGCCGCCGAGGAGGCCGAACGTCGACGCGTCGAGGCCGAGAACGAGGAACGGCGTCGGGCCTGGGCCCTCGGTCGCCAGCGGCCGGACGAGCAGCACCCCGACGGGCCGGAGTCCGGCGAGGAGCAGCCCGACCAGCAGCAGCCCGACGGGCCGCAGTCCGACGAGCAGCAGGGGAGCGGACGATGACCACCGACGACTGGACGACCGTCGCCGACGTCGCCTCCGCGGTCTGCCTGCTCGGTGGCGCGTTCTTCGCGCTCGCCGCCGGGGTCGGCGTCCTGCGGTTCCCCGACCTGCTCGCCCGCATGCACGCCGCGACCAAGCCCCAGGTGCTCGGCCTCGTGCTCGTCCTCGTCGGCCTCGCGCTGCGCCTGCGGTCCGGCGGGGCGGTGTGGGCGCTCGTGCTCGTCGCCGTCTTCCAGATGCTCACCGCCCCGGTCGCCGCGCACATGGTCGGCCGCGCGGGCTACCGCACCGGCAAGGTGCGCGGCGAGCTCCTCGTCGTCGACGAGCTCACGCGCGACATGGCCCGCGCCCGGGCCGCCGCGGAAGCCGCTGCGGGGGCAGGCGTCGTGCTCGACCCCGAAGGGTTCGGCGCCGAACCCGACGAGCCGACGCCCGGCGAGCGGGACTGACGCACGCGGCAGGGCGTCGCGGGTCGGGCCCGCCGTTCCGGCCTGCGGACGGGTCGGCGGCACCCGACGCCCGGCCGGTGAGCCGCTCAGCGCAGGTGCCGGGTGCGCTTCCGTTCGACCCGGCCGGCCACGCGCACCGCACCGCGCGTCGCGAGCACCCGGGACGCGGCGACGAGGGCACCGGTAATGGCCGCCGCAGCCAGCGCCTCCTTCAGCCCGCCGTCGTTCGGGTCGTCGGCGCGCGGCGGCTTGTGACCGCGCGCCGCCTTCCACGCCTGGTCGACGGCCTCCTGCACGGCCCACGCCGCCGCGATGGTGGCAGCGGTGTCGATCAGGAGCGTGAGGACGGACTGGCTGGGCCGGGTGGGCTTGTCGGCCACGGGGTACCTCCTGGTGAGCGCGGACGTCGGTCCACCGTAGCGAGCCTGCGGCGTCAGCTGCCGTCGGGGAGCACGATCTCGACCCGGCGGTTCAGCTCCCGGCCGGCCGGGTTGTCCTGCCCGGCGAGCTCGTTCGGGGCGACGGGCCTGTCCTCGCCCCAGCCGACGACGTCGAAGCTCGTGGTCACCCCGCGCGCCACCAGCGCATCCGCGACGGCCTGCGCGCGGTCCTCGGAGAGCTGCTGGTTGAAGTCGGCCGACGAGACCGAGTCGGTGTGGCCCTCGACGGAACCCTCCGGTACGCCGGCGCCGGCCAGGGCGTCCGCCAGGGAGTCGAGCGTGCTCTGCGCGTCGTCGCGCAGCTCGGCCGAGCCGAAGTCGAAGAGCACGCCGGCGTCGAGCGTGAGCGTCGCCCCGCAGGACTCGACGGGGGCGATGGTGCCCATGGACGGGAAGCTGCCGAGGACCGTCACGGGCGTGATGGGGCTGAGGTCGACCGGTTCGCCGTCGATCGTGCCGCCGCCGTCGCCGTAGTTGGTGATGGAGATCGTGCCGTCCTCGTACGAGCCGGACCCGTCGCCGTAGTTCGTGATGGAGACCGTGCCGTCCTCGT